>CP119314.1:4515000-5115000 GCA_029202385.1 Candidatus Sphingomonas phytovorans | reverse complement strand
CGAATCTGCAACTCGGTCGGCCGCCGGGTCGACCAGACCACGCCATTGGCCGACGCGCGCCTCAAGGACGGGTCCCGCGTCAACGTGATCGTGCCGCCGCTGTCCCTGCGCGGCACCGCGATCTCGATTCGTAAATTCTCCGCCAAGCCGATCACGCTCGACATGATGGCCGGTTTCGGATCGATGAGCCCGAAAATGGCGACCGCGCTGAAGATTGCGGGCGCCTGCCGCTTCAACGTCGTGATCTCCGGCGGTACCGGTTCGGGCAAGACGACGATGCTCAACGCCCTGTCGAAGATGATCGACCCGGGCGAGCGCGTGCTGACGATCGAGGACGCGGCCGAGCTCCGCCTGCAGCAGCCGCACTGGCTGCCGCTCGAAACCCGGCCGGCCAATCTGGAGGGCCAGGGCGAGATCAGCATCCGCGATCTCGTGAAGAACGCGCTGCGTATGCGCCCGGATCGAATCATCCTCGGCGAAATCCGCGGCAGCGAGTGTTTCGACATGCTCGCCGCCATGAACACGGGTCACGACGGCTCGATGTGTACGCTCCACGCCAACTCCCCGCGCGAGGCACTCGCCCGTATGGAGAACATGGTGATGATGTCCGACATCAAGGTGCCGAAGGAGGCGATCAGCCGCCAGATCGCCGATTCGGTCGAGATGATCATCCAGGTGAAGCGCCTGCGCGACGGTTCGCGCCGCGTGACCAACGTGACCGAGGTGATCGGCATGGAAGGCCCGGTGATCGTCACCCAGGAGCTGTTCAAGTTCGAATATCTCGACGAGAGCGCCGACGGGAAGATCATCGGCGAGTATCGCTCGATGGGCCTGCGGCCGTACACGCTGGAAAAGGCCCGGCAGTTCGGATTCGACCAGGCCTATCTCGAGGCGTGCCTCTGACCTGCCCCTTCTCCCGCCCGGAGCAGGCCACTCAATGCGTCGATCGCGATAGCTGAAAGCGGCATTCCATTTTGATGTCGACTGTCGGCCTCTGCTAATCGAGCATGGACACCAACGGCCGCGAAACCGGATGCTGCCCGGAGACCCATGTCCCCATGGACCGAACCGATCTTCCGGAAGCGTATGGACATTCCTCACCTGCTTGGATATCGGGCACTCACTTCGCCGCGCCCGGGCGCGGCCGGACAATTTCCCTACCGCAGATCAATGAGCGCAGTCGTCGTGACATGCGCAATCCGAGCCTGTGGCGTGGGAATCCGACATGAAGAAGATCAACCTTCGCGCAGATTGCGCAAGCTGCTCTGCGCTATGCTGCATGGCTCTCGCCTTCGACCGATCAAGCCTGTTCGCCATCGACAAGGCCGCCGGCGAGGCATGTCCTCATCTCGACGAATGTGGAGCATGCCTTATCCACCGCGAGCGCGCCGAGCGCGGGTTTGCCGGTTGCATCACCTTTGACTGCCTGGGCGCAGGGCAGCGGGCGACACAGTTTTTCTCCGGGGGCAGCAACTGGCGGAAGGATCCGTCGCTTGTCGAGCCCGTGTCCCGGGCGTTCGGCCAGTTGCTACGCGCGCACGAATCTCTCTCCCTCCTCGATCTGGCGGAGGCGCTCGATATTTCCGCGGCTGAGCGAGATGTTCTGGCGGAGCTGCGCGCGGCTCTCGAAGATGCAGGGATCAACGGCCGCGAAATTGCTGCCGTCCAGTCGCGGATCGACACGTTCCTGAAGAGCCTCAACGGCTATGTCAGCGAAGGAACGGCGTGCCTTCCGCATTGAGTGAATAGCGGGGCGCCGTTCACTCAATGCTCCTCTCCCGCCGGGAGCGGGGTTTTGGTATCGCTGAGCCGATGCGCTGTCTGGCCGGTCTCCTCCTGTCGCTCCTGGCCGTGCCGGCGGCCGCGCAGAAGGCTGCGCCCCAGCCGATCCTCACTCTCGCCGTCGACACCGAGGCCCGGTGGGTGCCGTTCGAGCTGACGCCACAGGACCAGATCCGCTTCACGCTGAACCTCGACGGCAGGCCAGTGACGGCGATCCTCGACACGGCGGTCAGCGTCACCGCGGTTTCGCGCGCCTATGCCGGCCGGACGAAACTCAGGACTCGCGGCGACGGCAGCGCCGCGGCGATCGGCGGCAGCGTCGGGATCGAATGGGCCGACATCGGTTCCATCGCGCTTGGCGGTCTGCGCCGCACCGGCGGCAGCGTGGCGGTGCTCGATCTGGCGCAGGCGGCGATCGGCGGCGATGCCGGTGTCGAGATGCTGGTCGGCATCGACATGGTCGGCGGCTATGCGCTCGATATCGACTATCCCGCGCGGCGGTTCCGCCTGCTGCAATCCGGGCGCCAGCCCTTCCAGGGCGCCAGCGCTCCGCTGCGCGTCGGGACCGACCTCAGCTTCTACCTGACGGAGATGTGGCTGGACGGGCTTCGCCTTCGCCCCATGGTGATCGACACCGGCGACGGCGGCACGGTCACCCTTTCGAGCGAAGCCTGGAGGACGCGAGGCCGGGCCGGGACGCGGATGACCTCGACGATGAGCCATGGCCTGGCCGGCCCCGTCGTCACCGACCTGACGATTCTGCCCGAACTCCGGCTGGGCACGCTCGCCGCGCGGGACGTCCCGCTGAACATCGAGCGGGCGGATGGCTATTCGAGCAGGATCGGCGTGGCGGGACGGATCGGGTCGGGCCTGCTCAAACGGTATCATATACTGCTCGACCCCAAAGCGGGGCACATGATCCTCGCCCCCGGCCCGGAGGCGGCGATGGTGCCCCCGCGATCGACCAGCGGCCTGCTGGTCGAGGCGCGCGACGGGGTGCTGGTCGTGCTGCATGTCATGAAGGGCGGGCCGGGCGAATCAGCCGGGTGGCGCGCGGGGGAGCGGATCTGCTCGGTCGACGGCGAATCCCCGCCGACGGGCGACTGGCTGGCGGGAGAGCCGGGACGGACGGTGACGCTTGGACTGTGCGGCGGCGGCATGCGGCGGCTGACGCTGGCGGCCTTCTATTGAAAGCTCAGATATTGACGGCGACGCTGACCAGGATCGCGGTGGCGATCAGCGCGAGCACCTGGACGGTCGGCCAGTCGACGACGCCGATCGAATCGAGATCGATGCGCCGCTTGCGCCGCCGGTCGCCAAGGCCGGCGGCAATCGCCAGGGCGAGCGTTCCGCCCGCGCCGATCCAGAACCCCGTCGCCATCGCGAAGGATCAGTCGCCGAGCTTCTCGATCTTTTCGTGAAGGCGGCTGAGCTCAGCCTTGAGCGCGGCGATCTCCTCGTCCTTCGTCGCGGCCGGGGCTGAAGCCTCGCCGGCTTTCGTCGCGGCGGGCTTGAATGCCTGGGTCGCCGCCTCGAACATCGCCATGTTGCGCTTGGCGAGATCAGCGAAGGGCGAGTTGGCGAAGGCGCCCTCGACCGCCGACTTGAACTGTTCCTGGTTGCGGCGGAAGCTGTCCATCGACGCCTCCAGATAGCCGGGCACCATCTGCTGCATCGAATCGCCGTACATGGCGATGAGCTGGCGCAGGAAGTTCACCGGGAGCATGGTCTGCCCGCGCGATTCCTCCTCCATGATGATCTGGGTGAGGATATTGTGCGTGATGTCCTCTTCGCTCTTGGCGTCGACGACCTTGAAATCGCGGCCTTCGCGAGTCATCGCGGCAAGGTGCTCAAGCGTGATGTAGGACGAGGTCTCGGTGTTATAGAGACGCCGGTTAGCGTATTTCTTGATGATCACCGGGCCGTCGCCCACATTCTGCTTCTTCATGAAGAAGGCTCCCGACCCCTGTGTTTGACCCTTCTGTATCACCCTTTCATACCGCACCGCAACACGGTCCGCGACCCCTGCCGCTGTTCCTCGACATGCTGCGCAACGAGACCGCAGCATCGCCCGAACGGCGCGCGACGGCGCTGGCCGGGCTGCGCGCCTATCAGCAGGCGCCGCGCGGCCGGACGCGGCGGCTGGCGCGGGTGCGCTTCCGCAAGGGGCGCGTGCGCCTGCGCGATTACGGCGCGAAGGGAAGCACCGAGCGGGCGGTGATCGTCATCCCGTCGCTGATCAATCCGCCCTTCATCCTCGACCTGATGCCAGAGATATCGCTGATGCGATGGCTCGCGATCCAGGGATTCAGGCCGTTCCTGCTCGACTGGGGCAGCCCCGGGCCGGCGGAGCGGAGCATGGACGTGACCGCCCATGTCGAGCGGCTGCTTCTCCCGCTGATCGCCAGGTTCGAGCAGCCGCCGGTGCTTGCCGGCTATTGCCTGGGCGGGACGATCGCGATGGCGGCCGCCTGCACGGTGCCCGTCGGCGGGCTGGCGATGATCGCCGCCCCGTGGCGCTTCTCCGGCTTCGGCGCTGCAGCACGCGGCGATATCGCCGACCTGTGGCGCGCCGCACAACCGGCCTGCGAGGCGATGGGGCTGGTGCCGATGGAGGTGCTGCAGGCCGGATTCTGGCGGCTCGACCCGGCGCGCACGATCGCCAAGTATGAGGCATTCGCCGCGATGGAGCCGGGCAGCGCCGCCGCGCGATCCTTCGTCGCGATGGAGGACTGGGCAAATGCCGGCGCGCCCCTGCCCTATGCCGCAGGACGGCAGATGTTCGACGACTTCATCGACGCCGACCTGCCCGGAACCGGTCGCTGGTCAGTCGCGGGCGGCATCGTCGATCCGGCGAGCCTCGCCTGCCCGGCGGTCGACTTCGTCTCGATGACCGACCGCATCGTCCCGGCCCGGAGCGCGGCCGACCTGCCAGACCGGCGCGACCTGGGCGCGGGCCATGTCGGCATGATCGTCGGGCGCGGCGGGCGGACTCAATTATGGGAGCCGCTGGCGGACTGGCTAAGCGCGATTCCCGGCACTAGATAGCGCCCAAACCATTCCCCAGAGGAGCGTCTACGTCATGCAGGACATCGTCATCACCGCCGCCAAGCGCACGCCGGTCGGCAGCTTCCTCGGTGCGTTCGGGTCGACGCCAGCGCATGAGCTTGGCCGGGTCGCGATCGAGGCAGCGCTCGCACAGGCCGGTGTCGAGGCGGGCGACGTGTCCGAGGTGATCCTTGGCCAGGTGCTGACCGCGGCGCAGGGGCAGAACCCGGCGCGCCAGGCATCGATGGCGGCGGGCGTGCCCAAGGAGATCCCGGCCTGGGGCGTCAACCAGGTTTGCGGATCGGGCCTGCGCGCGGTCGCGCTGGCGGCGCAGGCGATCCAGACCGGCGATTCGCGGATCGTCGTCGCGGGCGGACAGGAATCCATGTCGCTCTCCACTCATGCGCAGAACCTGCGCGGCGGGACGAAGATGGGCAATCTCGCGCTGGTCGACACGATGATCAGCGACGGCCTGACCGATGCGTTCAACAATTACCACATGGGCATCACGGCCGAGAATCTGGCCGAACAGTACCAGGTGACGCGCGAGATGCAGGACGTGTTCGCGGTCCGCTCGCAGAACCTCGCCGACGCGGCCCGCTCCTCGGGCCGGTTCAGGGACGAGATCGTTCCCGTCACGATCAAGGGCCGCAAGGGCGACACGATCGTGGCCGACGACGAATATATCCGCGCCGGCGTGACCCTGGAGAGCCTGTCGGGCCTTCGCCCGGCGTTCAAGAAGGACGGCACCGTCACCGCTGCCAACGCCTCCGGCCTGAACGACGGCGCAGCGGCGCTGGTGGTCATGAGCCGCGACGAAGCCGAGAAGCGCGGCAGCCCGATCCTGGCGCGGATCGCGAGCTGGGCCTCGGCCGGCGTCGATCCGTCGATCATGGGCATCGGCCCGGTGCCGGCGACTCGCCGCGCACTGGAAAAGGCTGGCTGGACCCTCGCCGATCTTGACCTGATCGAGGCGAACGAGGCGTTCGCGGCGCAGGCGCTGTCGGTCGGCAAGGAGCTCGGCTGGGATGCCGACAAGGTCAACGTCAATGGCGGCGCGATCGCGATCGGCCACCCGATCGGCGCGAGCGGCGCGCGCGTGCTGACCACCCTGCTCTACGAGATGGCCAAACGCGACGCGAAGAAGGGTCTCGCCACGCTCTGCATCGGCGGTGGCATGGGCATCGCCCTCTGCGTGGAACGGTAGGAGATACGCGCCGGCCGATATGATCTCGGCCGGCGCGTTCGCGCTGGCGCAACATCGATCATCAGCAATTAATTATTGCCATACGATAATTATCGTCTCATATTACCTCCAACGGAGGTGGTATGAGTCGGATGAACAACGGCAATGATCCCGCCAGCGATGGCCTGACGCCAAGCATGAAGCTCGCGCGACGCGGGCGAATCTTCTTCGCGATCGCCTGTGCCTGCATGATGGTCATGGCAGCCGCGGCGACCGTGCAGATCCTCCTGCTTCTCCTGCGGGACGGGCAGTATGCGGGACTGTTGAATGGCGGTTTCGCCTTTGTCCTCCCCGGTGACGACGCGTCGAACCTACCGGCCGATTTCGTCCCGATCTCCCATTTCGCCGTCTGGCAATCGATGCTTGCCGCGGGCCTGCTGACCCTTCGCCTCGTTCCCGGCCTGATCATCCTCGCCAGCCTGATCGGGCTGTTCCGCCTCTATGCGCGGCAACTGGTCTTCACCGCCCGGAACGAAGCCCATCTCCATCGCATCGCATGGGCGCTCATTGGATATGCCGTCGTTCCCCTGATCACTCATGCCGCCCTGTACGTGGCGGGCATGAGCACCGTGGCGATAAAGCTGGAACTGCGACAGCTCGACGCAGCGGTGCTCGGCATTCTTCTCTTCGCGTTCGTTCACGTAGTCGCCTTCGGCTCGGAAATCGATCGCGATCGGGCCGGCTTCGTCTGATGCCCATCGTGGTCCGCCTCGACGTGATGCTGGCAAAGCGCAAGATGCGGTCGAACGAACTCGCCCGCGCGATCGGCGTCACGGAAGCGAACTTGTCCCTGCTGAAATCAGGCAAGGTGAAGGGCGTTCGCTTCGAAACCCTTGAGGCAATCTGCCATCATCTCGAGTGCCAGCCCGGCGACCTGCTGGAATTCGATCCGGGCGCGGCGGAGACATAGATTTTCGGCAAGGTCGCCGCGCCAACCATCATCACTATTGGAGAAAATCAATGCGTCCGATTTCGGCGATTGCCGCGTCATGCCTGCTGCTCAGCACCCATGCCAGTTCGTCCGTCCCGCTCACGCCGGCGGGCAACGGGCACCTCGTCGTCCCGGCCTTCGTCAACGGCAAGGGTACCGTGCCTTTCATCCTCGACACCGGCGCCGACGGATCGCACGTCTATGACTGGTTCGCGAAGCAGCAGGGCCTCCCGCCCGGCATGGCGATCAGCGTCGAAGGAATGACCGGGGCGACGATGATGGCGACCTATCGGCTCGACAGCATCGCGGTCGACGGGCGCGTCATCCGGAATGTGCAGGTCTCCGGACTTCCGGACCGGAAGGATGCCGAGATCGTGGCCGGCGTCACGGGCAACGACCTGATGGACGGATCGATCGCGACGTTCGACCTTCCCTGCCGGACCGTCACGTTAACGCCCAAGTCAACATCGATACGCACGATTCTCCACTCGCGAGCCGCCGTCATCCATGGGGGATCGGTCGTCGACGGGACTCAGCTTACTTTCCCGGTCACCATCAACGGGGTCGTGGGAACCGCCGTCCTCGATACCGGGTCGCGCGGCACGCAGATCAACCCGCTGTTCGCCCGCGCGGCCGGCCTGGGCGCCGGCTTCGGCCCCGGCGAAACGCTCTACGGCGCGGCATCGAGCGCGATCGAGACGCGCGAAGGCAAGGTGGACATATCCTTCGACAACCGCACGGCAAAGGACGTCACGGTGCGGATTGCCGACCTGTCAGTGTTCGAGAGTTTCGGCATCGGCGACCGGCCCGCGATGATTTTCGGCATCAACGCGATGCAGGATGTGCGGCTGGTCTATGATCATCAGGACAAGCGCTTCTGGTTCGATCGCTCGCGCTGCAAACGGGCGGGATAAGTTTCAGTCGGGCCCTGCGGAGCGACCAGAGGCAAGCGCCTCAGCCTGTCCAAACCCGCTCGAAGCGGTCACCCAGGCTGGTCAGCAACTCATATTGCGACATGCCCGACTGCGCGGCCGCCTCGGGCAGGGCATAATCGAGCGCGAGCCAGTCGCCCTCCGCCAGCTCGGGTGCAGCGCTGACGTCGACCGCGACCAAGTCCATCGAGACGCGGCCGAGCAGTGGCAGGCGTCTGCCGTCGAGCAGCGCAGCGCCACTGTTCGAGAAGCCCCGGAAATAGCCGTCGGCATAACCAAGGTTGAGGATCGCGACCTGGGTCTCGGCGGGCGCGGTCCAGGTGGCATTGTAGCCGATCGTCTGCCCTGCGGCGACGGTGCGGCGCTGGAGGATCTGTGCCTCGGGCGCCACGACCTGTCGGATCGCGCCGAGTTCGGCCCTTGGAATGCCGCCGTACAAAGCGAGACCGGGCCGGGTCAGGTCGAAGGCATAGTCCGGTCCGAGCGCCACACCGGCTGAATTGGCAAGGCTCATCCGCTTCGCCTGCGTCCGCCCGGCGAGCGCAGCGAAAGCGACGCGCTGGCGCTCGTTCATCGCGACATCTTCATCAGCGCAGGCGAGATGGCTCATCAGCGTCTCGATCTCGAGACCATGGAGCAGCGGCAGATCATCGACCGACAGGCCGAGCCGGTTCATGCCGGTATCGATCATCACGTCGCACGCCCCCCCCCCAGCCGCCTTCCAGCGCGCGACCTGACCGGCACTGTTGAGGATGGGTCGGGCGATCCCCTGCCTCGCCATCATCATATCCTCGTCGCGCACCCCGTGCAGGACCGACACCTGCACACCAAGGGGAGCGAGCGCAGCCGCCTCCGACCAAATCGCCACGAAGAAGTCCCGGCAACCGGCTGCGGCAAGGCGCTTCACGATCTCGACCGCGCCGACACCATAGCCGTTGGCCTTCACCGCCGCACCGCATGCCGCGCTGCCGCTCATCGCGGCGAGGGTGCGCCAATTGTCGGTGAGGGCTGTGCTGTCGAGGCGGAGACGAAGGGGGGCAGTCATGCCCCTGCGGTTAGCGGGCCGACCTGCGCTACGCTAGGCAGGATCGACAAGACCCCGGCGAAGCCGTCTTTCGGCGTTTCCCTTCGACTGGATCAATCCACCGCCATTGGCATCGCCCCGGGGAAGCGACGCCACCGCGCTACACGATGCCGATCGACCACTTCATTCCGCCACGACCTGATCCATTCAATCGGCATTCGCCGTACCAGGCTTGGTCTCGTGCAGGCCGACCGCCGTCACCACCAGCGCCATCGCCACCACCGCGAAGGTGTACCACAGGCCCGCATAGGGATCGCCGGTCCTGGCCACGATATACTGGCCGATGAAGGGCAGGAATCCGCCGAAATAGCCGGTACCGATATGATAGGGGATCGACATCGAGCTGTAGCGGATGCGCGGCGGGAACATCTCCGCCAGCAGCGCGGCGACGGGGCCATAGGTCATGCCCGAAAGAGCACCCATGACGATGATCGCGAGCATGATGACGATGATGCTGCGGACGCCCGGCACGACCTTGTCGAGATTGTAGCCGGCCTCGGTCAGCGCCTTGTCCAGGCCCGCCGGGCTGGTATCGGCCACCGGCACCTGGCCGATCATGACCAGGGTCACCGGCGTATGCGCCTTGGTATAGGCGACGCCCTTCTTCGAGAAATAGTCGAGCAGCTCACCGCATTTGTCGATCTGCTTCGCGGCAAAGGGGTTGTAGTTGCAGGTCGGACCGGAGACGATCACGGGCGCATGACGTGCCGCGCGCGCCAGATCCGGGTTGGCGGCGCTGCCCAGCATCCAGAACATCGGGAAGAGCAGGCACAACGTCATCGCGTAGCCGAGAATGATCGGCGTCTTGCGGCCGACCCGATCGGACAAGCGGCCGAAGAACACGAACCAGAACAGGCTGAGCGTTGCGCCGAAGCCGACGATGAGCTGGGCGGTGGTCGATTCGACCCGCATCGTCGTCTGAAGGAAGGAAAGCACGGTGAAGGTCGCGGTGTACCAGATCACCGTCAGCCCGGCCGAGATGCCGAACAACGCGACGAACAGCCGCCTGAGATTGCCGGGATAGGTGAAGCTCTCCGTAAAGGGGTTCTTCGCCGTCTCGCCCGAGGCCTTCATCGCCTTGAACACCGGACTCTCGTTGAGCTTCAGCCGCATCCACAGCGACACGGCGAGCAGCAGCAGCGAAAAGACGAAGGGGAAGCGCCAGCCCCAGCTTTCCCAGATGGCGGGCGGCATCAGCCCCTTCGACAGGAGCACGACGATCAGGCTGAGGATGAAGCCGCCGACCACGCTTGCCTGGATGAAACTGGTGTAGAAGCCGCTTTTCCCCTTGCCGCTATGCTCGGCGACATAGATCGCCGCCCCGCCATATTCGCCACCGAGCGCCAGCCCCTGCAGGATGCGCAGGCCGATGACGATGAACGGCGCGGCGAGCCCGATCGAGGCGGCCGAGGGCACCAGCCCTACCCCCGCGGTGGCGACGCCCATCAGCGTGATGGTGACGAGGAAGGTATATTTGCGGCCCCATTTGTCGCCGAGAAAACCGAACAGCACCGCACCGAGCGGACGGAAGCCGAAGCCGACCGCGAACACCGCCCAGGCGGCAAGCGTCTGGACCAGCTCATTGCCGGCAGGGAAGAAGACACGGCCGATGATGCCGGACGCGGCGAGCGTGCCGTAGATGAAGAAATCATACCATTCGAAGATCGTGCCGAGCGACGACGCGGTGATGACGAGCTGGATGTCCTTCCGGCTCGGCTCGGGCGTTACGCCCTGTTCGGGCGCCATGTCGGCTGCCGCGGTCGTGGCCATGCTTGCTTCTCCCCTTGGGGGAGACGTTTAGCGGGATATGTGGGGGCGGCAAGATGGGGTTTGGGAGGCGATCGAAACGGGTCGCCAGACCCGCGGGGCTTTGCCATAGCTGGCGGACCGCCATGCGAGGGAATGCCATGCTGAGCGACGCATTGCTTGAGGAGATCGGCGCGCTGCATTCCGGGCCGGATCGCGGCTATCATGGCTGGAGCCATCCGCTCGCGCTGCTCAAACTGCACGACGAGGTCGAGGACCGGCTGCACGACCCGCTCGCGGTGCGATGCGCCATCCTGCTGCACGATGCGATCTATGAGCCGCGGCGGAACGACAATGAGAGCCGCAGCGCGGACCTGACGAAGAAGATGCTGAACGGCGTGGTGCCCGAAGGAACGCTGGGCCGGACGCTCCGGCTGATCGAGGCGACCGCGCGGCATGCGATTCCAGCCGACCTTCCCACGGACGAGGTTGCGGACATGGCGACCTTTCTCGACATGGACCTATCAATCCTCGGGGCCGTACCGGACGTTTTCGACGCTTATGAAGCCGGGGTTCGGCATGAGTATCGCGAGGTGCCGGAAGCGGCCTTCCGGGCCGGGCGTGCGGCCATATTGGAGGGATTTCTGGCACGCGACGCGCTGTATTTCTCCGATTGGGGACGAGCCCGCTTCGAAGCCGCGGCCCGTCGAAATCTGGCACGATCAATCGGCAAGCTGCGGGCGCCGCCCTCGCCTGGTCTTGCCTGATATTATCTTGGGCACCCCAGTTTGAATTCGCGGGATGATCTCGCCTGCGACAACCATTCATCCGACCGGATGCACGGCCGGACAGAAACGATGGAACCAGCGCATACGGCTTCAGTTGCGAGCAGGTCGTAAACCATAGGAAGAACGCGATGTCGCCATCTGTAACGAAAATTGCCCCCGCAGTCGTGATTCTGGCTGGTGCGCTGGGCCTCGGTGGCTGCGCTACCAAAGGGTATGTGAGAGACCAGATCGCTCCTGTGAGCCAGCGCGTCGACGCGCTCGAGACAAGGCTGCAGGCAACTGACGGCACGGCCAAGTCCGCGCTGGCTGAAGCACAGGCCGCGTCCGGGCAGGCGCAGAATAACGGCCAGCGCCTGGATCAACTCAATGCCCGTGTGGATGGCATCGAGCAGCGGATGCAGGAGAATCAGCGGAAGAAGCCACGCAATTGATGCCGCAGGGCAGCCAATGCTAAGCAGACCGTGATGTCCAGCGTCGGCCGCTCCTTTGGGCAGCGGCCATTTCATGTCGAGCGCCTCAATCGATGATCAATACCCTTCTGGCGCTCGCCGGATTTGCGCTGACCGTTTCCGTGCCTGTACAGGCTGCGGACCGGCATCACGCGTCTGAACCAACGCTATCGCAGCCCGGGGCTGCGGAAGATGAAAGCGCGGCGAGCCAGTCGGCTGCGACGACACGCGTTGCCGACTGGATCGCCGCGTCAGGCGATAATGCTTCCCTGCCGTACATCATCATCGACAAGAAGGCCGCCTCCCTCGTTCTGTTCAGCGCCAGGGGAAAATCGCTCGGCAAGGTTCCAGTGCTGATCGGTGTCGCCGTCGGGGACGACGCCAGCCCCGGCATCGGCAGCAAGAATCTTGCCGAGATCGGTCCGGCGGAAAAGACGACGCCCGCGGGGCGCTTCCTCGCAAAATATGGATTGGCCGCCGGAAAGCAAAAAGTGCTCTGGGTCGATTACGCCACCTCCGTGGCGCTCCATCCGATTCCCAAGGGGGCGAGCCCGAAGGAACGGCGGCGCCAGCGGATGCTGTCGCCGACCCCGGACGACAACCGCATCACATTCGGCTGCATCAACGTACCCCTGGCCTTCTACAACAAGAGCGTGCGCCCGCTTTTCCAGAAGAAGGGTGGCTATGTCTATGTGCTGCCCGACACCAAGCCGATCGAGGCGATTTTCCCTCGTTTGCGGGCCCAGCCCTTCATGAATGGCAGCATGCCCTGATCGCCTGGAGCCGCTATCCCGAGGCGAGCGCGATCCGGAAGCAGGTCAGCGGGCCCGGCTTCTCCCGCGAGCCTCTCCCCGCGCGGCGAGGCTGATCGAAAGCCCGCCAGCCGCCCGGCAATGAGCGCCCCGATTGGTTACGACGGCGGTTACGTTGAAAAACGTCGCCTGCGCAATGTTTGTTACGCAAAACTGCGGAATGGGCAGCGGCTACCTCGCCGCCGATCCTGGAATTGACAGACATGACATACCCCGACGCGTTGGGGCCCCGGTCCCGGACGCGCCGCTGGCAGCCTCCGGCAGAGATGGCCCGGTTCATGTCGCCCCCGCGGCGCAATGCGCTCGTGCGCCCGCGTCACGGCGTGGCCAGCGGAACCGCGCCCATGCCCAGGCCGTTGATTCCGACCAAGGCGGTACTGACATGACCGGTTCCCGGGCCCGAACCGACTTCACCTCCCGCATCCTTACGGCACAGGAGCAGCGCGATCGATTCGAGGAAGTGTCGGTCGAATTCGCGAGCGGCGATGCCGAAGCAAGCGACGCCATGCTCGACCTGCTGACCGGCGATGCGATCAAGGAATGGCGGATGCAGGACGCGACCTTCTGGCAGCGGGTGAAGTTCCGCTCGCACATGCTCCGCGCGATCGATCTGGGCGAGCAGCGCAAGACGCCGGGAGCGGTCGAGAAGAAGGCCGGCGGGCGATAAAAAAGCCCGTGAGGTCGTTTCCGACTTCACGGGCTTTTTAAATGGTGGGCGTGGCAAGGATTGAACTTGCGACCCCTGCGATGTCAACACAGTGCTCTACCACTGAGCTACACGCCCACGCGAGTTGGGGGCTCTAGCGAGGGTTATCGGCCCGCGCAAGCCGCCACGCGCTAAATCGTACCGGGATCAGAGTCCCCGGGTCGCATTCTCCATTTCGAACAGGCGATCGACCTCCATCACGAGGTCGCGCAGGTGGAACGGCTTGGAGAGGACTCGGGCCTGCGGCACCGTCTTTCCGGCCTTCAGCGTGACGGCGGCGAAGCCGGTGATGAACATGACGCGCAGGTCGGGGCACATCTCGCCCGCGCGCTGCGCCAGCTCGATGCCGTCCATCTCCGGCATGACGATATCAGTGAGAAGCAGGTCGAAGGTTTCCGATTCGAGCAGCGGAATCGCCGCGGTGCCGCGATCGACCGCGCTGACCGCATAGCCCGAGCGCTCGAGCGCACGCGTCAGATACTCGCGCATCACCCGGTCGTCCTCGGCCAACAATATCCTGATCATCACTGTCCCGCTCAGTCTGTGGCCCCGGTTTATGCGCGAAGCTCTTAAGATTTTCCAGCATCGCCACCACCAACGGCACCTTTCCGGAGCAAACCCCGATTGCGGCAACGGGAGGCGCATCCTAGGTTGGCCGCAATGGCCGACAGCGCCCTTTCCTTCGATCGATACGGTCCGCACGACCCGGCCAGCCCGATCATTCTTTCCGTGCCGCACGCCGGGCGCGACTATCCGCTGGCGTTGCGCGCGGCGCTGCGCGTGCCGGTCGCGGCGCTGACACCATTGGAGGATCGGCACATCGACGCCGTCGCCATCCTGGCGCGCGGCAACGAGACCATGCTGGTGCAACGGGTCGCGCGGGCATGGATCGACCTGAACCGCAGCGAGCAGGAGCGCGATCCGGGCATCGACGACGGCGCCGACCGGCAGGCGATGCCGCAGCAATCAGCGCGGATGCGCGGCGGGCTCGGCCTGGTGCCGCGTCGGGTTTCGGGCGCTGGCGACATCTGGCGGCGACGGCTCGACGGCGACGAGGTGATGGCGCGAATCGAGATGGATCACCGGCCCTATCATGCCGCCCTGACCGAGGCGCTGAAGCGCGCGCGCTCCCGCTTCGGCATCGCGATCCTGCTCGACCTTCATTCAATGCCACCCCTCACGCCTGCACAAGGCGCGGCGCGAATCGTGCTGGGCGATCGTTTCGGACGATCGGCCGCGGCGCGATTCGTCCGCCGGCTTGAGAGCGAGGCCCGGTCAGCCGGGGTCGCGACCGCGCTGAACGCGCCCTATGCCGGCGGCCATATCCTCGACGCGCAGGCGCGGCCACGAGCGGGCATCCATGCGATCCAGATCGAATTCGACCGGTCGCTCTATCTCGATCCGGCGCTCGACGGCCCCGGGGACGGCATGACGGCGATCGCGGCATTGCTGCGGCGGATGATCGATGCCGTGACGGACGAGGCGCTCGCATTGCCCGGCGCGATCGCGGCCGAATAAGCGCAGCTCAAAAAAAACCACCGCGTGCAATGCAGCACGCGGTGGCCAAGGTTCAGGGAGGAGACACACCCGAAGGTGTGCCGCACGGCCCCGCGAAAGGGGGGACACGACGCCGCGCAACACCGATATAGGAGGGCGGTTTTCGCGCTTCAAGGGCGAAAAGAGCCGCTTTGATTATGCTTAGCCGATCATCCGGGATCGCTGGCCGATGCCGAAGGCCAATCGCAGGCCATCAAGGCACCCTGGAGTGCGGGCATCCGATCGGGCGGCGGGAAACGATGCCGCAGCGCCACAATGCAGCGCAGTGCCGTCAGGCGCACGGAAAGACTGGCGGCGGCGGGATTCCGCCGGCCGTGCAGCGAGTCCCGCGCCTGCCCTGCGGGACCGGATCGCACCGCAAGGGAGCGATCGGCCCGGCAGGCGCGGGACCAGCGACGGGGTCAGACAGCCGGGAGCTGGGCCGGCACGAGGCCGAGCTGCATCTGGCGGCTGAAGATGTCGCGCATCAGCGACAGCGAGAAGAGGTGAGCGTAGAGCAACGGCAGCATGCCGTTCTTGTGGATCTTGCGAAGCTGATCGCCACGCAAATCGTTCAGCTTCTCTTCGTTCACGATGCGGAAGCCGCGATAGATGAAGGGCTGCTCGATGCCGTCCGCCTGGATGGTCGTCTCGCCGTCCATCAGCAGGTCCATCTCCTTCAGGTCGCGCATGAACTGAGCGGTGCGGGCACCGGCCTGTTCGAACGACTCGTTGAACTGCATGATGTTCTTGGTGATCTCCGAAGGCTGGCCGCCGTCGAACAGGGGCTCTCCTTCGAGATCGGCGCCGATGCCTTCGGAGGTCGGATCGAAGCAGAGCGACAATTCGTCGGCGCCGGGACGCAGGCGTGCGAGCATGAACGGATAGCGCCGGATATAGGCGGGCACGTACATCATCGGCTCGGTCAGCAAGCCCTCGGCATCGACGAACACGTTGGTGCCTTCGTTCAGGCCCATCAGCGCGAGCGGGACGGCATCGTCGCCCTCAGTGAAGACGATCGGGAAATGACGCTGGACGAGCGGGAATTCGTCGACCGTAACGGGAATGGCATGCTGCCCAACGAGGAACTTCGCCTGAGTGAGCTGGCGCATCTTGAAGTTGACGTGAGTCTCGCTCGAAAGCGGCTCGAGCGCATTGTAGAATAGCGGAAGTTGCGATTGCGGCGCGCTGGCCATGAAAACTCTCCATCGGGACTGAATTAAGCGGCTTGTGCGTGCCGACGGTGCCCGGCTCTATGGTGCCCGCGATCCCGGCGCAAGCGCCACGAGCTTGCCGGGGTTCATAAGTGCTTCCGGATCGAACGCGGACTTGATCGCCCGCAGCGCGGCCAACCGGGCCGGCGAGGACAGGCGTTCGAGTTCGGCGACCTTCATCTGGCCGATGCCGTGCTCGGCCGAGATCGAGCCGCCGGCCGCCACGACCAGATCGTTGACGAAGCGGGTCACCACCGGCGCCTCCTCGGCATACCAGCGCGCCGGATCGACGCCGCGGGGTGCGCGCACGTGGAAATGGACATTGCCGTCGCCGAGATGGCCGAACGCCATCGCCTCAGTCCCCGGGAAGCGTGCCTCGCAGGCCGCCCCGCCCTCGATCATGAAGCGCGGCATGCCCGAGACCGGCACCGAGATATCGTGCTGCACGGCCGGGCCGTTGGCACGCTCCGCCTCGGAGATCGAATCACGGATGTGCCAGAAGGCATCGGCCTGCACCTCGCTCGCCGCGATCACCGCGTCGGCGACCTGACCGTCGGCAAGTGCCGGTGCGAGCAGCCTCTCGAGCAGGTCGGCGGGTGGCTCGGCTGCCGGATCGGTCGTCACCGCCTCGATCAGCACATGCCATTTGTGCGGGCCCGCGAGCGGCAGTCGGGTGCCGGGGATATGACGCAACACCAGCGCCAGCGTATCGTCGGGCACGATCTCGAAACTCTCGATCCGGTCGGTACCCGCCTCAAGCCGCCGAAGCAGCGCGAGCGCCGTCGCCGGATCGGCCAGCCCCGCCCAGGCCACCGCCCGCGCGGCGATGGCGGGCACGAGGCGCAGGGTCGCGGCGGTGATCACGCCGAGCGTCCCTTCAGCCCCGATCAGCAGTTGGTTGAGATCATAGCCGCGATTGTCCTTTTTGAGCGCGGCCAGTCCGTCATGGACGCTGCCGTCGGGCAGCACCGCCTCGACGCCGGCAACGAGGCTGCGCATCGTACCGAAGCGCAGCACCTGGGTGCCCCCGGCATTGGTCGAGGCGAGCCCGCCGATCGTCGCGCTGCCGCGCGCGCCGAGCGTCAGCGGGAAGCGCATGCCCCGATCGATGGCGGCAGCGTGGAGATCGGCCAGGATCACCCCGGCCTCGGCGACGGCCAGGCCGTTCTCCGGCTCGATCGAGCGGATGCGGTTCATCCGCCGCAGCGACAGGATCAGCGCCGAGCCGTCGGCGGGCGGCGTCGCGCCGCCAACCATCCCGGTATTGCCGCCTTGCGGCACCAGCGGCACGCGCAGGTCGTGCGCGAGCGCCAGGATCGTCGCGACGCCGTCGCGGCTGTCCGGGGCAAGGATCGCAGGCGCCGCGCCATGATAACGACCGCGCCAATCCCGAAGCCAGGGCGCGATCGCTGCCTCGTCAGTGACGACCGCCTTCGGGCCAAGTCTTTCGCGAACCGAGTCGGTGAGGCGGCGTTGAGCCGAAGTCATCGGGGCAGGCATCATGGCCCGGCTCCTATCACGCACACCTTGGTGCGCCAATTCATGCACTGTTCAAGCATTTCGGTTAACGCCGCGAAGCAATGTCGCAGCCGGTGATTCTCGCGTTGATTCTGCTTGCCCTCGCGCCGGGTGCTTCGGTCGATGAATCGCGCCTCGACAAGGTCGAGGTCGCTCAGCTCACGGTGCACCAGCGGATCATCATCCGCATCCCCCGCCTGCCCTTCACCTCTCGCGAGCCGATCCAGGACCAGCAATCAGTGAGGTGGTCCGAGAAGAAGGGGCCGAAATGCGTGGCGATGAGCGATCTGGTCGGCGCCGCCATTTCAGCGCCGGACAGCATCGACCTGATGATCGAGGACGGATCGAGGGTGCGGGCCCGGCTCAACGATGATTGCCCGCCGCTCGATTATTATTCGGGCTATTATTTGAAACCGACCCAGGACGGCATGGTCTGCGCCGACCGCGACGCGATCCGTTCCCGCTCCGGCGGATCCTGCCGGATCAAGGAATTCAAGCGGCTCGTGGCCAAACCCGGGCGCTAAAATCGCCGCCATGCTGCCCCGACGGGCCGCAAACACCCCTTTTTCTTGACAATCGCCCCCTTATCGGCAAGCGCTCGGGGGCTGGCCGGGCATGATGACCGGGCCTTTTTCCGGACACCGCATGACCTTCGCCGACCTCGGCCTATCCGACCAACTTCTGAAAGCCGTCAACGAGTCCGGCTATACCGAGCCGACTCCGATCCAGGCGAGCGCGATCCCGAGCGTGCTGATGATGCGCGACATCATCGGCATCGCCCAGACGGGCACGGGCAAGACCGCTGCGTTCGTGCTGCCCATGATCGACATATTGGGCGAAGGCCGAAGCCGTGCGCGCATGCCGCGATCGCTGATCCTCGAGCCGACGCGCGAACTCGCCGCGCAGGTCGCGGAGAATTTCGAGAAATACGGCAAGTACCACAAGCTTTCGATGGCGTTGCTGATCGGCGGCGTGTCGATGGGCGACCAGCAAAAGGCGCTTGAAAAGGGCGTCGACGTGCTGATCGCCACGCCGGGCCGGCTGATGGACCTGTTCGGACGCGGCAAGATCCTGCTCACCGGCTGCGACCTGCTGGTGATCGACGAGGCCGACCGCATGCTCGACATGGGGTTCATCCCCGACATCGAGGAAATCTGCACCAAGCTGCCCAAGCAGCGCCAGACCCTGCTCTTCTCGGCGACGATGCCGCCGCCGATCAAGAAGCTGGCCGACAAATTCCTGAGCAATCCCAAGACGATCGAGGTCGCCCGCCCTGCGACCGCCAACACCAACATCAAGCAATGGCTGGTCCCCGTCTCCGCCTCGAAGAAGCGCGACAAGCTCGTCGAGCTGCTCGAGCATGAGGATGTGAAGACGGCGATCATCTTCTCGAACCGCAAGACGACGGTGCGCGACCTGAACAAGGCGCTGCAACGCCAGGGCTTCCGATCGAGCGAGATCCATGGCGACATGGAGCAGTCGCAGCGCATCGCCGAGCTCGACCGGTTCAAGGCCGGCGACGTCAACATCCTGGTCGCGTCGGACGTCGCGGCACGCGGGCTCGACATCAAGGGCGTTAGCCACGTCTTCAATTTCGATGCACCCTGGCACCCCGACGATTATGTCCACCGGATCGGCCGCACCGGCCGCGCCGGCGCGACCGGCGTCGCCTTCACGCTGGTGACGGCTGACGACGCCGAGAACGTCGCCAATATCGAGAAGCTGACGGGCATGAAGATCGAGCGCTACGAAGGCGCCGAGGACGAGCCCGCATCCGCCGCCACATCCCGCGGCCGGGGCAGCCGGGCCAAGCCAGCCGCCAAGGCGCCGAAGGCAGCACCCGACAAGGCCAGGACCGCAAAGCCGGAACCAGCCAGCGTGGACGCGGCGACCGAGACCGAGCGTCCAGCCCGGCCCCCACGCACGCCGCGCGACTCACGTCCGCCTCGCGAAGAGCGGCCGGCGCGCGAAAGCCGCCCGCCGCGCCAGGAGCGACCAGCCCGCGACGACCGCCCTACGCGCGACACGCAGGATGACGGCCCCGACGAGGGCTGGAACGGCCCGCTGCCCGACTTCCTGATGGCGAAGCTGACCTACTGACGGCTCGTGGGCGGGATCGTCGAAATGGTACCGGTCAAGCGACTCGAAAGCCCCTGCGTCAACATCTGCGAGATGGACGCGGCCACGGGCCTGTGCGTTGGCTGCGCGCGGACCATCGATGAGATCGCCGGTTGGAGCAGCGGCAGCACCGCGTGGCGGGATGCGGTAATGGCCGCGTTGCCGGAACGCATGGCCATCCTGCCTTAGCCCTCCCCGGAAAACGGAAGGGCCAAGGCTGGACGTCACCCCGCCGTTTCGGGCTCAGGCGCCGGCATCAAAGCGTTGTCCTTGTCGTTGGCGCGCTGATAGGCGTCGCGCGACATGATGCGCTCAAGATAGGCGTCGAAGGCATCGCGTTTCGGCAGGGTGCCGAACTGGGTGCCCCACGCGACCTGCGATCCGACATAGACGTCAGCCGCGGTGAAGCTGTCGCCCGCGATATAGGGATGCGCCGACACCGCCTTTTCCAGCGTGTCGACAGCCAGATCGTAATTGCCGTATCCGACCATGCGCTGCTGCTGGTCGCTGGGGATGAAGTTCATCGATTTGTTGGTTACCGCCTGCTCCATCGGGCCCGCCGTATAGAAGAGCCAGCGATAATAGTCGGCGCGATCCGTGGTCGACGGAGCAAGGCCAGCCTCCGGGAAACTATCAGCAAGATAAGCGCAGATCGCCGCGCATTCAGTGATGATCCGTCCATTATGGACAATCGCCGGCACCTTCCCCATCGGATTGATCGACAGATAAGGCTCCTGCTTCATCGTCGAGGCATAATCGAGCACCACCGTCTCATACTCGGCGCCGGTTTCCTCGAGCATCCAGCGCGCGATCCGCCCGCGCGACATCGGATTGGTATACAGAACCAGATCAGCAGCCATCTCATCCTCTCCGAATCACATTCGCAGAACATAAATGGAACACAGCAAGGCGCCGGCGTCAAGGCCGCGCCCTGACGCCCGCGGGGAAATCACGCCAGTCGCGAAGTCGAACCCTCAGGCAGCGACGACGCTGATCCTGCTCACCTTGCTGTTGCTGTGCGCGAGGCACTTCAGATCAGGCACCACCTTCATCATGTCGGCGACCATCGCGTCGCGGCTACTGCCCTTGAAGGTCGCGCGAAGATCCGGTGCGACGGCCATATAGCCGGCGAGCGCATAGCGACGGGCCGTCTCCTCGGCCTTCGCATCAAGGCCCGCCCCGTCGGGCATCACCACGACCACGCCAAGATTGGCCTTGCCGCGCGGCGCAGCAAAATAGCCCTCGAGCACCTTGCCACCGCGAAGCGCATAGCTGAGCTTGCGGGCATTGAGGCGGGAATCGTCAGTGGCGGCAAAGGCGGAGCCGGCAAAGCCAAGCATGCCGGACCCGGCAACGGCGGGCGCGACCGAGAGCGCCGCCATTCGGCGCACGACGCTGCGGCGACCGATGGGCGCACGGCCCAGTGCCTCGAAACCCTCAACGGGCTGCTCGTTGCTGTCTGACATGGATATCTTCCCCTGACACCGCCCTGCGCGGTTAAGAAAGGCGTAATCCTAATATATCCAAGATACAACCAAAACGAATGTAATCCGCCAGCCAGAATGCTGCATCCTTTGCTGCGGCCGGACAGGCTATCCGTAGAGAAGCCTGGAGAAACGCAGGAGCATGCTTTCCCACGCAAGCATCGTCGCCCCCCTGCCCAGCGCTCCGCGCACTGTCCCATTGTCGAACGCATGGGCAACGTCTTCAGAAGAAAACCGAATCCAGCGAAAGAACGGCGTCCGGGCGCCCCTGCTCTTCGAATCACTCCGTACCGCTCGCCTGCGTGTCAGGCTGCGCGGTACCACCAGACGCCGTCACTGACCTGCTTGACCGCCCTGCCCTCGATCTCAAGCCGGCGGAGATGCGCCAGCGCCTCGCCCGTCGCCATGCCCAGCATGTCGGGGCCGATGGCGCGGCGGAACAGCCGGCCGAAACAGTCGACCGCACGCCGTGGCTCGGCAAGGAAGACTTCGAGCTCGTCGAGGCGCTCACGATGCTCGCGGTCCATCGCGTCGAGCCGCGTATGGAGGCCAGTGAACGGATCGCCATGTCCGGGCAGGACGAGCAGATCGTGCGGAAGCAGGCGAAGTTTCGCGATCGAGGCGAACCATTCGCCGAGCGGGTCAGCCTCGGACTCCGTGATGCCGAGCGAGACATTGGGGCTGATGCGCGGCAAGACCTGATCGCCTGCGATGAGGATGCCGGCGGCTTCGTTCAGCAGGCAGGCATGCTCCGGACTGTGCCCAGAACCGACCACGATCCGCCATTCGCCACCGCCGATCGCCAGCGTGTCGCCGTCCTTGATGCGGCGATAGCTGAGCGGCATCGGCGTCACGACCCGACGGAAGCCCGCCCAGCCACGCTCGCTCGCATAGGCAACCTGCTCGTCATCCCAACCCGCGCCCCGCCAGAAGGCGATCATCTCTTCGGGCACCGTGTCGCGCGCATCGAGCATGAACAATCGCAGGGTGAGCCATTCCCCGCGCGTCATGACCAGCGGCGCCGAATGGTGAGCGCACATCCAGCCGGCAAGGCCGACATGATCGGGATGGAAATGCGTGCCGATCATCCGCGTGACGCGCATGCCCGCCAGCGGACCGCGAAACACCGCCTTCCACGCATCCCGCGCGTCAGGCAGATTCATGCCCGCATCGACCAGCGCGACGCCATCCTCATCGTCGACCAGCCAGCAATTGACGTGCTTGAGGGGTCCCGGAACGGTCAGTCGCACCCAGCGGATGCCAGGCGCCACCGCCATGACGTCACCCGCCGCCGGCTCCCGGCCACCAAAGGGATAGGTGAGGCCCTTGTGGCTGGTTGGGACGAAGCTTTCGTCAGCGACGAACGCGGCATCGGAGCGGGAAGCAGTGGCCATAGGTTGCGACTAGCAACGGAACTATGGGCAAGTCACGCGACAAATGTATGGGCCGGGAGAGCCCCCTCATCCGTTCGTTTCGAGCGACGTCGAGAAACATTAATGGAGCGCGGGCTTCGGTTTCTCGACGTCGCTCGAAACGAACGAAGAAAAGAGCAGCTTGCCCGCTCTCACCTCAACGGCGGAACAGGCTCTCCGCGGTCGGCTCGGCCGATGCCGGGGCCTCGCCCGCTTCCGCCGCTTCGGCGTCGCGTGCAAGCTGCTCGCGCTGGGCGCGCAGCTCGACGATCAGCGCCTCGCGATCCCCCTCGAGGCGGGTATCGACCGGCGCCTCGATACCGGCCGCCTTGGCCGCCTTCGCCACCGCCGCGTCAAGCTCGCGCTGAGTCGTCAGGCCGAGCGTCACGGGATCCTTCGGGGTGATGTTCGCGATGTTCCAGTGGCTGCGATCGCGGATCGCGGCGATGGTGGTGCGCGTGGTGCCGATCAGGTTGCCGATCGCGCCGTCGCTGATCTCCGGATGGTTGCGGATGATCCAGGCGATGCCGTCGGGCTTGTCCGACCGCTTCGACACCGGCGTGTAGCGCGGGCCCTTGGTGCGGCGGACCTGTTCAGGGCCCTTCAGCATGATCAGGCGATAATCCGGGTCGGCCTGGCCTTTCTCGATCTCGTCCTGGGTCAGCTCGTGCGCGCGGACCGGATCGCGGCCGGTGAGCTTGGTCGCCGCAGTATCGTCGGCGATCGCCTGGACCTCAAGGATATGCAGGCCGCAAAACTCAGCAATCTGCTCGAAGCTGAGCGAAGTATTGTCAACCAGCCAGGAGGCGGTCGCGTGGGGCATGAGCGGCTGGGCCACCGGAAACTCCTTAGAAACAATAAGGGCCGCCCCTTTCGGAGCGGCCGCACAATGTTGATGACTTAGTCCCCCTTGCGCGGTGAGGCAAGGCTCAGGCCGCAATGGCTTCGTCGGCATCGACCGGGACGAGCGCGTTCAGGAACTGGCGGGCACTTGCTTCCCAGGTGAAGGTCCGGCCGTAAGCGGCGCAGGCGCCGCGATCCCTGGTGAGCGCCGTTCCGATCGCGACGGACAAATCATCGTCCATCGCGCCGACCGCATCGGTCAATATGTCCACCGGGCCGGTGACGGGATAAGCGGCGACCGGCACGCCGCAGGCCAGCGCCTCGATCATCACCAGCCCGAACGTATCGGTGCGGCTGGGGAAGACGAACACGTCGGCGCTGGCATAGGCAGCCGCCAGATCGGCACCGAAGCGAGGGCCGAGGAACATCGCCTCCGGATAGCGCGCCTCGAGCGACGCGCGCGCCGGACCGTCCCCGACGATCACCTTGGTGCCCGGGTGATCGTTGGTCAGGAAGGCCTCGATATTCTTCTCCACGGCGACGCGGCCGACATAGAGCTGGATCGGCCGCGCCAGCCCGGCAAGGGCCGGATCCGGCGCGACGGCGGCCGAGAAGGTCGAAAGATCGACGCCGCGGCCCCAATGCCGCACGTTCTCAAGCCCATGCTGCTTGAGCGTCGCGGCGATTGACGGAGTCGACGCAAGGATCGACTGCGCGGGCGCATGGAACCAGCGGATATAGCGCCAGATCCATTCCGGGTTCACGCCGGTCCGCGCCGAGACATAGTCGGGGAACTGCGTGTGGTAAGCGGTGGTGAACGGGAAATCGTTCATCAGGCACCAGCGCCGCGCCGCGAGGCATACCGGCCCCTCGGTCGCGAGATGGATCGCCTGCGGATTGAAATCGGCGAGCATCCTGCCGACCGCATTGGTCCTAGCGAAGGCAAGCCGGATTTCAGGGTAGGTCGGGCAGGGCATCGAGTAGAACAGGTCGGGCGAGACGACCATCACCACATGCCCCTGGCGCTCGAGTTCGGCGCGCACGGCTTGCAGCGTCCGCACCACGCCGTTCACCTGGGGGGCCCACGCATCAGTGGCGATCGCGATGCGCACGCTCGTCAGGCCGCCAGCGTCTCGATCTTCGCCGCTTCCCGTTCGGCAATCTCGTCGGCCCAGTGCAGCAACTCCATCCGCCCGTCGAAATGCTCGATAAGAGCGGTACAGCCCTCCACCCAGTCACCATCGTTATAATATTCGATGCCGCCGATGTTGCGGAATTCAGCGGTGTGGATGTGCCCGCAGACGACGCCATCGACGCCGCGTGCGCCGGCCGCCTGAGCGATCACTTCCTCATAGTTGGAGATGAACTCCACCGCGTTCTTCACCTTGGCCTTGGCGTGTTTCGACAGCGACCAATAGGGCAGCTGGAAAAAGCGGCGATACGCGTTCACCAACCTGTTGAGCGCCATCATGAATTCATACGCCGCATCGCCGACATGCGCGAGCCATTTGTGCGTGAGCGTGATCATGTCGAACTCGTCGCCATGGAGCACCAACAACCGGCGGCCGTCGGCGGTTTCATGGATCGCCTTGCGGCGGATCGAGACGCCGCCGAAATCGAGCCCGGTGAACTGGCGCATCACTTCGTCATGATTGCCGGGAATGTAGATCACCTCGGTGCCGCGCTTGGCGCGCTTCAGGATTCGCCACACCACGTCGTTGTGCGAGGCGGGCCAGTAGAATTTCTTCTTGAGCCGCCAGCCGTCGATGATGTCCCCGACAAGGTACATCCGCTCGCTGTCGACATGATCGAGAAAGTCGATCAGCATGTCGGCATTGCAACCGCGAGTACCGAGATGGATATCCGAAATCCAGATCGTGCGATATTTGCGGCGATCCGTGACGTCGCGTTCCGGAATCGATGGTTTGGAATTGGCGAAATCGGCGAAATCGGCGATGCTATTGTCCATCGCGATCCTGGTTACAGCGTCCATCCCGGCATCGTCCCGCGCAGCCCTTGATGGGCCTGCGCTATGGCCGATTTTTGTTACAGCTTGATTCCACTGATGTGAAAGGCGGGTTACGCTTTCATCGCAATATGATGTGGCTCGGCCTCGACCCGGGCGAGCCAGGCGCCGATCGCCGGATAGCGCCCGAGTTCGAAACCGCCATCGTCGGCGACATGAGTATAGGGATAGAGCGTGATATCGGCGAGGGTCAGCCGGTCGCCGACGAAAAAGGGCGAGCGGGACAGATGGTCGTCCATCAGCTCGAGCGCAGCCTCTCCCGCCGCCTGCTTGGCGGGTAGTTGGGCCCGCCGCAGATCGTCCAGCCCGGCCTCGCCGATGACATGCCGCCAGAAACGCAGCGTCGCGACGTTCGGCTCGTGATTATATTGTTCCCAGAACATCCAGCGGAACATGTCGGCGCGGTCGAAGCGATCGTGCGGAATCAGGCTGGACCCGTCGGCCAGGTAAATGCAGGCGGCATTGCTTTCCGGCAGATAGTCGTCCCCGACCTGGAGCACCGGAATGCGGCCATTGGCGTTGACGCCGCCAAGGAACGACTCCGACCGGGTCTCGCCCTTCATGATGTCATATTCGCGCCGTTCGAGCGGAATGCCGAGATGGGCGGCGGTGAGCCGGATCTTGTAGCAGTTTCCCGACGCGGCATATTCGTGAAGGATCAGGCTGGACATGTGGCGCTCCCTTGATCGCCCTTGTCATCACGCGACCGCATGGCCCGTCAAATCAAATGCATCGGGCGATCGACAAGCGGGCCTTGTCGAACACCTGGGGAACCGTGGTCATTTGCGTCAAGCCACGTCACGAACCCGCTAATCGCGAACCTTCAGCGCCAACGGCGAATGGCTCAGGGATGAGGAACGGATATGGGCCTGGTGCACGAATATGCCTCTTTATAGGGCCGGCCCCAGCAGCTTAGGAATCCATCCAGCACGTTGAGGTTTGGCGGCCAGGCAACCATCATCGGTTTTCCATCTGGTCCGACCGGCGAAAAGGACGGCGGACGCGGCAAACTTGCCAGTTGGTTGCGAGCCGTCTCCGCGGCTTGGCGATCATTGCGCAAGAACGCGATGGTCCCGTCAACGTAAAGGTTCCAACCAAATCCGGCATCTTCGGCCGGCGTTCTTCTCGAACGCTCGAAGAGAGAGATTGCTGCCTTCGTCTGCCCGGACTTCGCGCGCAACTGGCCTTCGTGCCAGTACAAGATACCAGCCGTGTTCTCGTGCGCCTCCCTCCAAAGCCTGATCAGGTCGGCCCCTTCGGCATCACAGCCTGAACTGGCCAATAGTCGCCATCCACCCGCGATATCCTGATCGAACTGCTTCTCGTCCAGCGCAAGCATCGCTGCCCTGTCATATGCGCAATGCGCAGCCGGCTGCTGCTGCATGAGGCCTCCAAGTGCGAGAAGCGCGCCGAGCATGATCATGCTTGCTGAATGTCAGCTTCCAGGCCAGTTCGCAACACCGCGCAGCGGGTGCGATAACCAAGCCATGACCAATGACCGAGGGGCACCACTTGCAGTTCTGCGGATGCTGCGGCACCCTCCCATGATGGGATGGATTGCAGAGATCATTGAGTATTTCTGGGAGAGGGGCGTTGAGGCGGCCCACCGCAAGTGGGGCTGGACAGGCGGCATCATTGCCTTCCTTACACCTTTCGCCATCGGTGCTTTCATCCTTTGGCTTTTGATAAGATAAGGTAAATATTGTCGGCCGTTTCCGACCTACCGTTATTCCAGTATAATCTTCGTCGGATGGACTGACCGACGTCCGTTTCCAAGTGTGCCGTCCAGCCTCGAACGGGGAGCAAACCGTTGGCGTCCTGGAGCCATTTCCACTAGCCTGAAGCCAATGTAGATTCACATCCGGCTATGGGACCCTCCAGTGATCATATCGGCCGTCCTGGCATTGGTTCAGTCTGCACCCCTTTCCGAAGATGTGGGCCGGGCGTTTCCCGCGGATCATCTGACGTGCACGGTGAATGCGTCACCGGCCCCCTTCGCACTCGACATCGAACGTCGCGCAGGTCGGCCTAATGTGCTGGTCAAATCAACTCGCGATGAAGTCTTTCCTTCGGGGGAATATCTCATCGGCTCCTCGTTCATAACGCGGCGTGTGGGCGGCCTGGCGGCAGACTACAGGGTCGGTTTCTCCAGCGTCCGAAAAGCCGGCCAATTCTCGCTGAACATGCAGGTCATCAATGGTCGTCCCGAAAAGGTCTGGTTGCGGTTGATGCCGGAGGGCCCTTACCGGAGCGACCGCTTTCGAGAGATCGGCTCGGCGGAGTGCGCCGCGAAGGACGCTTGACCTTCTGTCCTGAAGGCCGGCGTGAGTGCAGACGGCAGGCGACTGATTGTGGCGCTTGGCTGTCGCTGGCCGCCTCAGCCAAGCGCGATATCGAAAAGGGGAAGTCGTGCGCCTGTTCGTGACTGGTCCGACTGGTAGCGGCAAGACGACGTTCGCGGCCAGAGTAGCGAAGGAGGCGGCGCTGCCGTTATATTCGCTCGACGACCTTCATTGGATTCGACATCCCGATGGAGATCGGCGGCGTGCCCCCGAGGAGCGCCTGGCTTTATTGTGGCCACTGGCCCAGCAGAGCCGCTGGGTCATGGAAGGGGTTCAGTTCAAATGGGCCGACCCGGCCCTGGACAACGCCGAGAAGATCGTCGTCCTGGATCTTCCCCGCTGGCGCAATACCGTGCGCATCGTACGCCGCTTTCTGAGCCGGCGCCGTTTTTAAAAACGTAACCCGCGCGCCACATGGGCGGCGCTCGGACAGGAGATGCGCTGGTCCAGGGACTATTATGAGCACGAGCGCGCACTGCTGTTCGAAAGGCTCGGCCGGTACGAGGAGAAGGTCGTCAAGGTTCGTGACGATCATGCCCTGCGCGAAACGCTCGAAGACATCATCTCGGTGACCGCGATCGAAACGAGGCGTGCGTGCATGACCGAGAATGGCACGCAGGCGGCGGTCTCAACTGATCGGTCAGGGTAAAGACCGACGCGTGACATCCGGCCAGCGGGTGAGACGCCGCGCCGCCGAATAAAATGATATGATAGCTCGCTCATGTCACACATCGTTGAGCTGCCTCGTCATTGTATATGAAGAATGGCGATACTCGGTGAAACGATGATTGATGAGGCGACGAGTATGGATGACGGGGTTTCCGAATCGGTTACCGCGTTCAATCGGCTTCGGCCGACGCTCCTGCGGGTCGCCTATCGCATGCTCGGCTCGGTCACGGATGCCGAGGATATGGTCCAGGAGGCCTTCATCCGCTGGACGAGGCTCGATCGTTCCGACATTCGCGAGCCGGGCGCCTTTCTCCGCAACGTCGTGACACGCCTTTGCCTCGACCAGATGAAGTCAGCACGCAGCCGGCGTGAGGAATATGTCGGCCTCTGGCTGCCCGAACCTGAAATCGAGGATGCGTTCGATGAGATGGACGACATCACGCTGCCGTTGATGCTGGCGCTGGAGCGACTGACCCCGCTGGAGCGAGCCGCATTCCTTCTTCACGACGTCTTCGGCGTCAGTTTCGCCGAGGTGGCGGAGACGATCGGGCGAGACCCGGCGACATGCCGGCAGCTCGCCAGCCGGGGTCGGGTTCATGTTCGCTCCGAACGCGCTCGTTTCCACCTGCCGCAGCAACGCGGATTCGAGCTCGCCGAGGCGTTCTTCGCCGCCTCGCGCGATGGCGATATAGGACGTTTGCGGACGATGCTCGCCGCGGATGTCGCTATTCAGGCCGACGGTGGAGGCAGGGTGGCGACGAGCCAGGCTGTTATCGGCCTCGATAATGCGATTTCCCTGTTTGTGGGGCTGGGGAAACTCTTCGAGCGCAGTCCGTCGCGATTGCTGCGCTATGCACTCATCAACGGCCTTCCCGGCTTCGTCACGATCGAGGAAGGTTTTACGCTCCAGACAACCGCGATCGAGCCGGGGCCTGACGGCATCACCGCCATCTATGTCACCCGCAATCCGGACAAGCTTCAGCATCTGGCCGACCGAGCCGGGGCGACGAACTGAACCATTTCATCACTACATCAGGAGGCAGAATTGCGCGTCGCGATCATCTATCACAGCGGCTATGGGCATACCGAACGACAGGCTCTTGCAGTCCGCCAGGGCGTCGAGGAGGTCGACGGGGCCGAGGCGCTTTTCCTAAGGGTAGAGGACGCCGAGAGACGCTGGAGCGATCTCGATACGGCGGACGCCATCATCTTCGGCACCCCGACCTATTGTGGCGGCGTGTCGGCCAGGTTCAAGGCATTTGCCGAGGCAAGTTCGAACGCGGTGATGCGTCACGCGGGGTGGCAGGATAAACTGGCGGCGGGCTTCACCAACTCCGGGTCGCACGCCGGCGACAAGCTGGGAACGCTGGTCCAGCTTGCGATGTTCGCCGCGCAGCATGGAATGCACTGGATCAACCTGGCGCTCCCGCCAGCCAATAATTCAGCCGCCGGGTCCGAACATGACCTTAACCGGCTTGGATTCTGGCTCGGCGCGGGGGCGCAATCGAACGTCGATGCCAGCGCCGATGTGACACCGCCCGAAGCCGATCTCGCCACCGCCCGCCATCTCGGACGGCGCGTCGCCCAAACCGCGCAGCAGTTCGCGCGTGGCGCCGCCAAGGCTTGTTGTCCCCTTCCTGGAAACGGCCAATTTGCTTCAAACGCGCTATGATCGGGACAAGGTGACTGAAACCGGAAGGTTTGGATCGGAAAGAACGCCTCCGCAGAGGAAAGATTCGTTCCGCCCGAACATTCCGGCGGGCGTAGCGCCAATCGCTGCTATGAGCGGGCAATGTTCAGCAGACGCGAGACAATCGGCGGCATCAGCGGGCTTCTGGGTGCCCTGGCACTTCCCGGCCCGGCCTTTGCGCGCCCGTCATCCAAACCCCCGCGCCTCCGTTCGGGCGACGTTGTAGGCCTGATCGAGCCAGCGGGATTCAGCGATGGCCTGCCCCAGGTCGACGCGGTGAAGACCGTGATATCCGGGATGGGGCTGGTGCCGAAGCCGGGCCGGCATGTCGCCTCCCGCTACGGCTATCTCGCCGGTACGGATCAGGATCGTGCCGCCGACCTCAACGGGATGTTCGCTGACGACAGCGTGCGCGCCGTCTTCGCCGTGCGCGGCGGATGGGGATGCGCGCGGATTCTGCCCCTGCTCGATTGGGATGTCATCCGCGCCAATCCGAAACTGCTCATCGGCTTCAGCGACATCACCGCGCTTCACCTCGCCTTCGCGACGCGGGCTGGCTTCCCGACGATTCACGGGCCAAATGCCGGGAACAGCTGGGGGAAGATCAGCTGGGACAGTTTCTGGAGGCTTGCCTTCTCCGGCGAGACGGCGACCTTCCCCCAGCCGGACGCGCGCACGATGGACCCATTGGCGCCCGAGCGCTGGACCATCCGGACGATCCGGCCGGGCAAGGCACGCGGACGCCTGATCGGCGGCAACCTTTCAGTCCTCACGGCGCTGGTCGGGACGCCCTGGCTGCCGGATTTCGACGGGGCGATCCTGTTCCTGGAGGAGGTCGGCGAGGCGGAATATCGCGTCGACCGCATGCTCAGCCAGCTCGCCCTCGCCGGGGTGCTGAAGAAGGTCGCGGGCGTGATCTTCGGACAATGCACGCGCTGCACCACCACCGTGCCCGACTATATCGGCTTCACGATTCCGCAGTTGCTCGACCAGTATCTCGCGCCGCTCGGCATACCGGCCTTTCAGGGGGCCAATATCGGCCATGTCAGCAACCAGCTCAGCCTGCCGGTCGGTATCGATGTGGAGATGGATGCCGATACGGGAAGCATTCGGATGCTCGAACCCGTCGCGATCTGAGAAGTGAGCGCCAAGCGTTGCGTCCCAACCAGCCCCGCCTGCTCAGGGCGCGTGCGCCCACGCGCTTCTCCCGGGCCCTATTCCATCGTCAGCACGATCTTCCCGATATGGTCGCCCGATTCCATCCGCTCGTGCGCCGCCGGCGCCTCGGCAAGCGGATAGGTGCGATCGATCACGGGCTTCAGCGAGCCTTCCTCGACATGCGGCCAGACGGTGCGGGCCAGCTCATCCGCCACCAGGCTCTTGAACGCGGTGTCGCGCGGGCGGAGCGTGGAACCGGTCAGGGTCAGCCGCCGGCGCATGATCTCGAAGAGCGGGATCGTCGCCGTCAGCCCGCCCTGCACCGCGATCGAGACGTGGCGGCCGTCATCCGCGAGGCATTGCAGGTTGCGCGGCACATAATCCCCGCCGACCATGTCGAGCACCACCGCGACACCCTTGCCGCCGGTGATCGCCTTCACCTCGGCGACGAAATCCTGAGTCTTGTAGTTGATCGCGTGATCGGCGCCCAACGCCTTTGCCGCGGCGCATTTCCTGTCCGATCCGGCGGTGACGATGATGGTCAGCCCGAACAGGTTGGCGAGGCCGATCGCCATGGTGCCGATACCGCTGGTGCCGCCATGGACAAGCACGGTGTCGCCCTCGCTGGCGTAACCGCGCTCGAACAAATTGGTCCAGACGGTGAAGAGAGTCTCCGGCATCGCCGCCGCCTCGACCATCGACAGCGCGTCGGGCACGTGAAGGCACTGGCCATAGGGCGCGACGGCATATTGGGCATAGGCGCCGCCCGAGATCAGCGCGCAGACCGGCTGACCGATCAGCTCGTGCTGGACGCCCGCGCCAACAGCGACGATCGTGCCCGACACTTCCATGCCCAGGATCGAGGGCGCCCCCGGCGGCGGCGGGTAGAGGCCCTTGCGCTGCATCACTTCCGGCCGGTTGATCCCCGCCGCGGCGACGCGGATCAGCACTTCGCCCTCGCCGGGCACCGGCACCGGGCGCTCGACCAGGCGCATCACTTCAGGACCGCCGGGAGCCTCCGGGTCGATCGCCTGCATCACCGTCGGAATATTAACCATAGAATCCGCCGCCCCCACTCGCGGAATAGTCCAGCCTTATTGACATCGTGGCCTGCCGGGTCAACGTTCCATGACATGGACCCGGACGAGATTCTCGCACGAAAAGCGGGCGATCCGCTCACCGAGCTTGCGCGGCAAGACCTCGACCCCCTGTCGGTCGAGGAATGCCAGGCACGCATCGAGGCACTTGAGGCGGAAATCAGCCGCACCAGGGCCCGATTGACGCGCGCCGTTAACCACAGAGCAAGTGCCAACGATCTATTCAAGCGATGAACAGGAACGCTCCGGCATGGCGATCGGGCCGGAGCGCTCGTCAAGTGCTTGATGCGGGCGCCTTGCCTTCCGACATAAGAGGAAAGGGCCGCGCGTATCGTTGCGGCCCGCATGGAGTACGATAATGCCTTCTTTCGCATCCGCGCTGGAAACGACCCTCCACAAGGCGCTCGAAGCCGCGTCGTCGCGGCGCCACGAATATGCGACGCTCGAGCATCTTCTGCTCGCGCTGATCGATGACGAGCACGCTTCCAAGGTGATGACCTCCTGCGGGGTCGAGCTGGAAGAACTCAAGGCGACCGTCGCCCATTATCTCGATACCGAGCTCGAGGCGCTGAAGGTCGATGCGGCGACCGATCCCTCGCCCACCTCCGGCTTCCAGCGAGTCGTCCAGCGCGCGATCCTCCACGTCCAGTCGTCGGGCCGCGACGAGGTGACCGGCGCGAATGTGCTGGTCGCGCTGTTCAGCGAGCGCGAGAGCTACGCCGTCTATTTCCTCCAGCAGCAGGATATGAGCCGTCTCGATGCCGTCAGCTTCATTTCGCATGGCGTCGGCAAGGGTGGCGCCGCCCCGGAACCCCGCGAAGTGAAGGGCGCCGAGGAAGAGAAGGCGCAGAAGCCCGACGGCAAGGGCAAGAGCGAAAGCGCGCTGAAGCAGTTCACCGTCGATCTCAACGAGAAGGCGAAGAACGGCAAGGTCGATCCGCTGATCGGCCGTGGCCCGGAGGTCGACCGTACCGTGCAGATCCTGTGCCGCCGGTCGAAGAACAACCCGCTCTATGTGGGCGATCCCGGCGTGGGCAAGACCGCCATCGCCGAAGGCCTGGCGCGGAAGATCGTCGAGGGCGACGTGCCCGAGGTGCTGCTGCCGGCGGTCATCTATTCGCTCGACATGGGGGCGCTGCTCGCCGGCACCCGCTATCGCGGCGATTTCGAGGAGCGGCTGAAGGCGGTCGTCAACGAGCTAGAGAAGCTGCCCCACGCCATCCTGTTCATCGACGAGATCCACACGGTGATCGGCGCTGGCGCGACCAGCGGCGGCGCGATGGACGCGTCCAACCTGCTCAAGCCGGCCTTGTCGGGCGGCACGATCCGCTGCATCGGATCGACCACCTACAAGGAGTTCCGCAATCATTTCGAGAAGGACCGCGCGCTGCTGCGGCGCTTCCAGAAGATCGACGTGAACGAGCCGACGGTCGAGGACACGATCAAGATCCTGACCGGCCTGCGCACCGCGTTCGAGGCGCATCATTCGGTGAAGTACACGCCCGATGCGATCAAGTCGGCGGTCGAACTGTCGGCGCGCTACATCAACGACCGCAAGCTGCCCGACAAGGCGATCGACGTGATCGACGAGGTCGGCGCGATGCAGATGCTGGTGCCGCCGAACAAGCGCAAGAAGACCATCACCACGCGCGAGATCGAGGCAGTGATCGCGACGATGGCGCGCATCCCGCCGAAATCGGTCTCGGCCGACGATACCAAGGCGCTCGAGAGCCTCGACACCGATCTGAAGCGGGTGGTGTTCGGGCAGAATGCGGCGATCGAGAAGCTCAGCTCGGCGATCAAGCTGAGCCGTGCTGGCCTGCGCGATCCCGACAAGCCGATCGGCAACTATCTGTTCACCGGCCCGACCGGCGTGGGCAAGACCGAGGTCGCCCGCCAGCTGGCGGCGATCATGGGCATCCCGCTCCAGCGGTTCGACATGTCTGAATATATGGAGCGCCATTCGGTCAGCCGGCTGATCGGCGCCCCTCCGGGCTATGTCGGCTACGACCAGGGTGGCCTGCTCACCGACGCGGTCGACCAGCAGCCGCATTCGGTGCTGCTGCTCGACGAGATCGAGAAGGCGCATCCCGACCTGTTCAACATCCTGTTGCAGGTGATGGACAACGGCAAGCTGACCGACCACCACGGCAAGACCGTCGATTTCAGGAACGTCATCCTGATCATGACGACCAATGCCGGCGCGTCCGACATGGCGCGCGAGACGCTGGGCTTCGGCAACCTCTCCCGCGAGGGCGAGGACGAGCAGGCGGTGCAGAAGATGTTCACGCCGGAGTTCCGCAACCGGCTCGATGCGATCGTGCCGTTCGGCTATCTGCCGCCTGAAGTCGTGGCGCGGGTGGTGGAGAAGTTCATCCTCCAGCTCGAACTGCAACTCGCCGACCGGCATGTGCACATCAGCCTGGACGACGAATCCAAGGCGTGGCTGACTACCAAGGGCTATGACAAGCTCTATGGCGCGCGGCCGATGGGGCGGCTGATCCAGGAGAAGATCAAGCAGCCGCTGGCCGAGGAGCTGCTGTTCGGCAAGCTCGTCCATGGCGGCGAGGTGAGCGTGAAGCTGAAGGACGGCGCGCTGGCGTTCGAGATCGTCGCCGCGCCGCCGAAAAAGCCCAAGAAAAAGGGCAAGGCGGAAAGCGTCGACGCGAAGTGACCTGAAGGGCCGGAGCCGGGACGATCCCGCCTCCGGCCCGCAAGTCTATTTCGGACAATCTGCCGCCCTAAGATCCCAACTTACCACTGTCGCATCAGCGAACGCATACGGGCTGCATCTTCTGCGACCTCCGCATCCGCCGAGCTGGCCAGGCGATCCGCGACCTGGAACGCCTCAAGGCGCCAGGCACCGCACCCCCTCATCTTCGCGTCGCGCTTGCATTGCTCACTGTCAGCCGCGAACATCCCCGCCTCGGCGAGCGTCGCACTGTCCGATGGCGCGGCAGGCGTCCGCTCTGCGAGGAAATCCGGGCGCGTTGAACGGGGTACGACCAACGCCGAGAAAACGCTGGCCTTGTTTACGCCGGCCGCGACATCCTCAACGATGGTAATCCGTAGCTGTCCCGGTTCGATCAGCGCCGCAGGCACCGTCACTATCGGCGTTTGCCCCTCCTTGCCTTCCCCTGCCGCAAGGGGTGACACGCTGCCGTCCGGCATCACCCGTGCGACGACAAGATGTGCCGGATAGGTGGTCGTCCAAGGCAGGACCAGCGCCGTCCCTGACTGGCGAAGGATCAGGCCATTTTCCGCCCGCACGCCGAGAATCGATGGGTCGTCACCAGATCCCTTGCTGGTCGCCGACCCTTGTTCGCGCCTGTCGGAGAACAGGTCCCAGACCGTCTGATTGATCCGTCCCAGAAAGATCATGAGCCGATTTGGTGACGCTGCCTGCACCACCGGATTCTCCAACGTCAGCGTCTGGGGCGATTTGTCAGAGCGGATGATGACGACCCTTGCCCGACCATCGGGCATCACAGCGACATCTCCGACACAGACGGGCAAGCCCTCCTCGGCGATGACGTCGCGATTGGCGCATAGCTTCTCGAACTTGACCGGCGCGCTCGACCGGATCGTGTCGATCGACCCGACTATCGTCTGCCCATGGGCCGTTGCCGCCATCAGCGTCCCCGCCGACAAGATCGCCAGACGCTTCTTCGTCATCGCAGACCTATTCCTTCCACAGATGGGGAAAAATCAGTTCGGCCAAACCCGACGTCACCGCGACGATGAAAAACGGCAAGCTGAGATCCAGCCAGATGCCGAATCTCAACAGGAAGCACATCGCCGCGAAAACACCGATCCCACCCAGCACAAGCAGGCCCAGCCAACGAAGCTTGTTCGGCCCGAGCAGTGCCTGGATCAGCAAGAGGGGCAAGGCGAGTATGATAGTCAGCCCCTTGGTGAACCAATCCTCCCGCAACGGCCCGTCGAGTGTCCGAACGGTGTAGATCGACTCGGCGAGGAGCCCGACACCGGGTAGATCGGGCGCGATCGCCGTCCGCCACAGATCGCCGGTTCCACTGTCCGTCCGACCGATCAGGACGGTCTTCCCCACCAATTCAGGGCGTCTCTCCGGCGACATGAGCACCGTAGCGGCCGACACGTTGATCAACTCGCCACGCGCGATGGTCGTGCTCGCTCGGCACCGCTCTATCTGTTCGGGAGGCGGGCACGTCTTCCTGTCGTCGCATTTTCTGTCGCAGGCCTCCGGCCGCCAGATATTCTCGTAAGGGAAGGCGACCCGGCTGGTCCGGTCGGGATCTCTCGCAGCGGCGCATAGCCAGGCCCTTGTGCCTCGCCCCGCGGAGGTATTCTCCAATTGCCGGATATCCGCCCCCAGCGACGCCGCCAACGGGCACGCGCCCGATCCCGCGAAGCCGACGTTGCTGCGCGAGAGCATATCAACCAGTCTCCGGCCCGCCGGTCCGTTTTCGCGCAACCGAATGATCAGGCCCGCAGCGAGCGTCACCCGAGGTTGATCCCTTGCTCCCCGCCGATGGCCGATCGTCGCCCCCGCCATCCAGCGGGTCGTGCCGTCCTCATCGATTCTGAACCCCGGCGAAAACCAGTATAGCCGTCCGACGCCGGTCGGTCCGTCAACGATATCGTCGACAAACGTTTCCCGAAACTCGCCAGCGCGCGGCTTCCCGCGCTCCGGCCGTACGAGCAGGATGGGCGGGCCAGGCTGCGCTAATGCCTGGCGCAGCCGCTTCCTGCCCTCTTCCTGCCCGGCGGGATCTTCATTGACGTAGCTCAGGTCGATATCGACCACGATATAGGCTGGGTTGTTTCTCGATACTGCATCGATCAGTTCAGCCAGTCGCGACGGCGGCGTGCCGATCGTCGCGGTTCGCCAGCGTCCGTCCCAGGTCAGGTCGTCGATCGCGACCGTGGTCATCTGCTTTCCCCGATCCGGCCAGGCCGGCAACGGACTGTTGTCGCCCGCCGTCCAGGCGAACAGGGTGTCGTTCATGCCCTCACGTGATCCCCGCACCATGGGCGCATTGGCGAGAAACCAGGCGAACAGCGCAACGAGCAGGAACAAGGGGACCACCAGGATCATCCGCGCCGCCACCTTGCGCTCGACTTGCCAGTGCCGCTCGAATCCACTCGGGGTAAGGGGATGGGCCATTCCTATTTCTCAGGCGAATCGCGGCGATCATAGGTGAAGCGCAGGGTAAGCAGCCCCCCAAGCTCGCGGAGTCCCTCTCCAGTCGATCCCTTGCCCTGCAGATAGATGTCCCAATCCTCCTTCGGCCTATAGTGAATCCCCGCCCGATATTCGAAGATCAGGTCCGGCGCCCTGAGCCGTCCCTCAGCATCGCCCCTGCCAAGATACATATTGGAAAGCGGCACGTCGGCACCCACGCCGCCGGAGAGCGAGACGTTGTACGCCACCTCATATTCAAGCGACCCGCGAACAAAGAAGGAGGTATCGGTACGGTCGAAGAGCAAGGGCGATTTGAACCGGTTACTTGCCAGTCGAAACCCGGTCGCCAGCCCGATCAGATTCCGGCGCTTGCCGAATCCGTGGAAATACGCCGCGCTGGCATTCGCGAAAAGGCTGCCCCCGGCGCCGTCCGCAGCGCGTCTCTCCGCTCCAGTCAACGGCGTGATGGCGGCGCTTTTGCTGTCGAGAAAGAAATAGGCGCCCGTAACGGTCAGTTGCACGCTATCGCCCTCGGCGGGTCGCGCTTCGTAGCTGAGATATCCGATCGGGCCGACGCCCGTGACGTCGACGTCGATGCCCGCACGCGCGCCGACCGCGGGCGCATTCACCTTACCGTCGAGATAGGCGACGCCGGCGCCGATCAGCCAGTCGTCCGCCGGGCCAAGCACTCGATCGGCGCCCGCTGCCGCGAAATAGGTCGTCCCCTTGGCCGCAACGGGACCACTGTCGAGGTGGTTGGAATAGGCATTCGATATCGCCCAGATGGCATTTTCGCGCGACACCGGAATCTGGTCGAGCAACCGGGTTCCGGCCCGGGTCAGCGTCGTGTTCTGGTCCGGTGCTGCGCATTGCGCTGTGACGACACCCACGCCGTTGGGGCCGGTCGCGATGCATCCCACGCTGACCTGGGCCAATGCCGGGGAAGCACTCCACAATAAAAAAACGGCAGCCGCCGCCGCGCGGCGCAATATAATTGTCATAATTCCCCCCTTGCTCGAATCGAATCATATAAATCATGTTGAAGCACTCTCTCCAAGAGGAGTTCATCAACAAGATCGCTCAAGAACGAACCTATAGATTGGATTATTTCTTCTATTTCGCAGTATTTTACGGCGTTATCACTGGAATTGAACATACCCAAAATGGATACAATGTCATGACGACGAATATCCCAGCCATATTTTCAGCACTTGTGCTGTTTGTTACGGCCAGTGCTTCGGCCCAGGAATTCCATTCATCGAGTTCAACAGAACTGAACGAACCGGCCCCCGCGGGGGAGATAGGAGCCTGGTCGATTACCGATGATGGCATGTATCTGATCACCGCACCGTCCGACGCGACCGTGCGAATCTGGGATTTCCGACGCGGCGAGCAGGGGTCGGTACTGACGACGCGCAACGAGCGGGTAGATGCCATCCGTGCGCTTGCCGGCAACCGCGCCCTGGCGCTGACGGAAAGGGGCGACGTCCTGTTGATCCGGCCGGACAATCGCCGCTCCGAGACGGTCGCCCACGATATGGCTGGACTGGCCACCTCCGCCGATGGCGGGTTCGCGGCGATGATTGGACGTCGTTCAGTGGATGTGTACCGTGTCGAAGGCGAACGGTTGCTCCTCGATTCGGTGCTGAAGATACCTGGCGCAAGGGCAGTCGCCCTCACCCTGCACGGAGAGGAAGTGGCAGTGGTCGATGGCTCGGGAGCGCTTCGGCGCATGAACCGCGCCGGCACGATCGAAGCCGACCCCATCCGTCTGCCGGCACCTGCAACTCAGATCGGTTTCAGCGTCACCGATGCCAGCCTTGTTGCACGCACGATTGACGGCAGGCTCGTGGTCGTACCGCCCTGCATACGGGGGAGCGTTCGCGGTGGCGGCAACGCAGCGCCTGGCTGTGCGGGCGCCGTGGAGATCGCAGACCATGTCGTCAGCTTCGAGCTTCGTCGCAAGAAGTTGCTTACGCTGGACGATCGTCCGGCGCCGATACTTCTTGCCACCGATACCCGTGGCAATGTCTTTGCATGGGATACGCTCGATGACGACGGCAGAACCCCGGCGCGCGCGCTTTTATTCACCTTGCCCGGCACCAAGGGTGTCAGCTTCGATTATTGGCGCAATTCCCGCTTCGGCAGTGTTTTCGCGTTCGACTACAAACCTGGCTTCGTGCGGCTGATGAAGCTGGACGGGGAGAAAGGCCCGTCAACGACGGTAACGTTGGTCTCGATCAGGCGGCGAGGCTGGGCAATGTTCGACGACAGCGGCCATTACGACGCAGGCGCGCGGACGATCAACGAGATTCTCCGGGTCCAATCCTTCAAGCGGGCGCCAAAGGACGGTTTTCCACTCGACCGATTCGATACCACCAGCGCTTGCCGAAGAAGGGATTTGCTGAGGAGCCTCCCGCATGGCACCGCCACTGCGTCGTCAAGCAGTTGCGCCGAGGAGATGACGTCGAATGGAACGGAGATCACCGTCGGCAAGGCTGTTCTGAAATCCAGCGGCAATTACGAAGTGCTTATAGCGGTTCGCCGGAGCGGGACAGGAGGCGGGGGATCCCTGTCGATGCCGGCGCTCTTTCATCAGACGCGGGCGACCTCGACTGCGCCCGATCCGGCACCCTGCCCGGCGGGCACCCCCGTCGGCACAACATGCTGGCGCGGTATGTTCGAGGCCATCCCTGGCATCCGGAACAACTATTACGCCCAGATCACGCTCGACGGCCAATCGATCGAATCAGTGAGCGACGGTGAACTCGACGCGCCGAAACGCTCGAAGGACAGTAAGCCGCGATTATTCGTCATCTACGTCAGCGCATCGAAATATCAGGGGAAATGCGCGGACCGCGCTGCCGCGGCGCGCATGCTGTGCGATCTGGAATCCACAACGAAGAATCGCTTAGCTTTTGCCGACATGGTCAGGCGGGTCAATGCCCGCGACGGCGTCCGCCCGGCGATCGATATTCAACAAATCTCCGACCATGGGGTGAACCTGCAGGCCTGGCAGGAGGCCGTCGCGCATGTAAACGAGTCGGCACGTTCAGGCGATGCCATCTGGGTGATCTTCGACGGCCACGCGGTGTATGAAAAAGGCCTTGCGCATAAGGATGGCAGGAAGATCGGGAACGACTATTATTTCCTGCCGTCCCAAGCCGTCTACAATGTGGCGAGCTATATCGGGGAGAACGCGGACCGGATGATCACGGGCGCCGCCATCGCCAACGCACTGAGCACGATCAAGCCCCGGTATGTGATGCTGACGATCAGCACTTGCGATGCCGGCGGGGCATCCGAGAAGGCACCCAGCGCAGCGCTTGACGAAGATTTCAGCAAGACCGCCCCCATCGGCCTTTTGAAGCTGATTGCCGCCGAACAGGGGCGCCAGGACTATGACGAGCCCACCACCCTGCTTGGCCTGGCGATCGAGTCCATGGAGGCTTCCATTCAAAAAAAGGAGCCGATCAGTGTGCAGACGCTTTTCAACACAGCCGGGGCTGCGTTCGATCTGTATCAGGACGGTCTGGTCAAATCGCGCAAGGACTTCGCGAAATCCAACATGAGCTGGCTGGGCGAAGGTGCCGACTTCACCATTCTGCAATAAGGCCGGACAGCTCCGATCAGCACCGGACTGGTGCCAAAAGACGGGATCGCAGCCAGGACTCAGCCACGCTATTCCTGTCTGCTATCGCCCGTAATAGCCGGGCCCGCTGGTCTGGACGACAACCGTCACCGTCGTGCCACCCTGTATGGTGACGGTGGAAGGAGGCATCGGGAGCGGCGGAGCGGGCTGATAATGGACTGGCTCGGGCAGGACGGCACACCCGTATCTGCCGCAGGCGCGCAATTCCGCCGCGCGTTCGCGGGCGAGACGGCGTATCCAGCGGTCGCGCGCGATCGCGGCGGAGGCCTGTTCCTCGGTGCTTGCCCAGGCCTCTTCGCGGCAATCGCGGTCGCCGTCGCAGATCCGGTTCACGGCGCGCTCGACCCGGCGATAGAGTTCGGCGACGCCGGCGCTGGTCGACAGGTCGAGATCGGCCGCGGCGACCGGGATCGACCGTATCTCATAGCGATCATAGGCATTCGCCGTCGTCGCCAGCCCCGCCACGGTGGCGAACAACAGCAATCCGCGGATCATGGTCCATCTCCTGTGGTCGAAGATGGTTAACAATAAAGGCCCGGGCTGGCTGAAAGACAAGCGGCAACCCCGTCCCGCGTTCGGACAGCGTGCCTATCCGCGAACCCAGCCAATCGCCGGATCGTTCATGTCGACCGCCTCGCCCAGTTCCCACACCTCGGGATAGCCATAGCCGACCAGGTTGACGAAGGTCTGGATGTTGAGCGCGAGCTGGATCGACTTGGTCATCACCGGCGCGACATTGTTGCGGAAATTATTGTTGCAATAGATGTAGATCGGGCGCGTGCGGTCAGGCCCGATCACCTGGGCGAGGCTCTCCGCGGTGAAATCCGAAAAGGGCAGGTTCACCGCCCCTTCGATATGTCCACGCCGGAACGCCTCGGTCGAGCGTGCGTCGAGCAGCAGCGCCCCGGAACCGGCGGCCCGTCGGCGGAAATCGGCGACTCGCAGGAGCCTCCCTGCGCGATAGGGGCCGACTTTCTGCGTCAGCGCGACATAGCCTGAATAGTCGATCAGTGGATTGGCACCCGACGCGACCGGCCCGGCCTCTTGCGCGACAGCAGGCGGCGCAAGGGCAAGGCACGAGAGGCAGATGACGACGGCAGGCAGGCATAGACGCATGGCGATCGCTCCCGGGATCGGATCAGGTCCTCGACCATGCGCAACCCAGGCTTGATCAGCGCTGAACGTGCCTCCACCAGCCGGACAGGCACCGACCCGGCAGGAAAATCGGTCGAAAGGGATGTGGCGGGCATTATCCTTTACCTTCTGTTCGGCATCTGCGGTTTACACCGCCCGCCATGCTCAAGGGGTGGGTTTTCAATCTGTTGGCGCTGATCGGCGCGCTACTATGGGCCGTGCTGGCCGGTGCGGCGCCAGCCGTGGCGCAGACCGGGCTTGCCGGACGGCCCGTCCCGGTCTGCGTGACCCCGGCGGCCCCGGGCATGACCCCGCGGACCTTGTTCGCTGAGCCCGCCCGTTTCGACTGCGACGTCAGGCAGACCGCGCTCGGCTCGGGCGACTATTGGGTGCTGTCGGCACCGGTGCGCGCGACCGGCCCCGCCGATATTCGTATCGGCAGCCTGTGGCAGGAGCGGGTGACTCTCCATGCGCTTTATGCGGACGGCACGATCCTGTCGGCGGTGACCGACGGGCGGTCGGCGACCCGCCATCTGCAGCTAGGCGCGATCATCGAGCGCGGATTGCCCGAGCGCAGCGCTCCGCTGGTCAGGCTGCTGTGGCATGTCGAGGGCGCGGCGAACCTGCGCGGCATCCTGGTCGGCGCACGGATCGCGACGCCGACGGAAAGCGCCAAAGCCAATCTGCTGATGGGCGCGGTCTATGCCGGGTTCGCCGGGCTGTGCATCGCCCTGTTCATCTACAATCTCGCGCTGTGGGGGGCGCTGCGCCATCGCTTCCAGCTCGCTTATTGCGGCATGCTGCTGGCGCTGATGGTCTATGCGACCTCCTCGTCGGGCGCGCTGGCCTGGGCCTGGCCGGACATCCTCAACAATGACCGCCTGCGGATCAACTATGTGTCGGTCGGCCTGGCGGCAGCGGCGGCGATGTTGTTCGCGCGCAGCTTCTTCGAGCCACGCGTGTTCGCCGGCTGGCTGGCAAAGGCGAGCAACGGGGTCTGCGGGCTGATGCTGGTAACGGTCGCCCTGCTGGCGACGCTGGCCCCGTGGCAGATCACGCTGCTCGACCGGTTCTTCTCGTTCGTGTTCATTGCCCAGCTCGGTATCGTCGTGCCGATCCTGTGGCGCGGCTGGCGCGCGCGCAGCAACTATCTGTGGATGTTCGCGATCGCCTGGGCCTCCCCGATCGTGCTTGCCTGCCTGCGCGTCGCGAGTTCGCTCAACCTGATCGGCTGGAATTTCTGGCTCGACAATTCGACGATCCTGACGATGACGGTCGAAGCGCTCTTCTCCAGCCTTGCCATCGCCTATCGCATCCGCCTGCTCAGCCGCGAGCGCGACGAGGCCCGCGAGCAGGAGATCGCGGCGCGACTGCTGGCCGATACCGATCCGCTGACCGGCCTGTTCAACCGCCGCGCCTTCCTGCGACACGCGATCGGACGCGAGGGCGACCAGATCCTGCTGCTGGCCGACATCGACCATTTCAAGCGAGTCAACGAGACGATCGGCCATGACGGCGGCGACGAGGTGCTGCGCGTCTTCGCCCGCACGCTGCGCCTGTCGGTGCCGCCGGAAGCGCTGGTCGCGCGGATCGGCGGCGAGGAGTTCGCGATCGTCACGCCCGCCGGCCTGGCGGTCGAGGCCGAGGACATATTGGCGCGGCTTCGCGCGGCACGGATGCCCTATGACCTGTCGGTCACGGCAAGCATCGGCACCTGCACTGGCCCGCTGGCCAGGGAAACCGACTGGAAAGCCTTGTATCGCGGCGCCGATCGCGCCCTGTTCGAAGCAAAGGCAGCGGGCCGCGACCGGGTGCGCCGTACCCACGCCGAAACCCAGATCAGGGGCCGAATCGCGGCCTGACCTCGCTTGCCCCGCCTGCCCCCCGCGCTTATGGTGTCCGGCACGGGAGTAACCAATGCGTCGTCGTCGAACCGGGCTGATCATCGCAAGCCTTGCCTTGCTGATCATGGCAGCACGCCATCCGACCGCCGATCTGCGCATCCTCACGCATGACCGGACTGACAGGGCACCGCAGAGCTTCCAGGCAGCGATCGATTTCGGCCTGGTGGCGATATCGGTACTTGTCACCTGGACCGCGAAACGCATCGCCTGACCGCTTGCACCTTGCGCGGCCGTTGCTTACACCCTTGTCAATGAGCGATCCCGAGAGCGCCTGGCGCGATTCCTATCGTCACCCAACGCGCTGGGACAGCGCCTATCCGCCGCAATCCATGGTCGATTTCTTCGACGAGGCAGCGACGCGCGGCGGCGGAGCGCCGCTGATCGATTTCCTCGGGCGGCACTACAGCTATGCCGAGACGCTTGACGGGGCGAATCGGGTGGCCGCCGGCCTGAAGGCCCTTGGCTACGGCCCGGGCGACCGGATCGGCCTGTTCCTGCCCAATGTGCCGCACTATCTCGCGGCCTATTACGGCATCCTCAAGCTGGGCGCGACAGTGGTGAATTTCTCGCCGCTCTACACCCCCGCCGAGCTCGAGCATCAGGTCGCCGATTCGGGCACGAAGCTGCTGTTCACCCTGTCGGCCAGCGCGCTGTTGCCAACGGCGCTCAAGGTGCTCGACGGCAGCAGCCTCGAACGGCTGATCGTCGGATCGGTCGCGGGTGCGCTGCCGGCGACGAAATCGGTGCTCTACCGGCTGTTCAAGCGCGGCGAGGTGACGAAACGGCCTGATGATCCCCGGATCATGGCCTTTTCGACGCTGATCGCGAACGACGGCGTCCACCCGGCGGCGGCGATCGACCCGGTCAAGGATGTCGCGCTGATCCAATATACCGGCGGCACCACCGGCACGCCGAAGGGCGCGATGCTGACTCACCAGAATCTGAGTGCCAATGCGCGCCAGGTGATGGGTCTGGACCCCCATCCCAAGATGCACGACCGAATCCTCGGCGTGCTGCCGCTGTTCCACGTCTTCGCCAATACCTGCGTGCTCAACCGCACCGTGCTCAACGGCGGATGCATCGTGATGCTGCCGCGCTTCGAGGCGGGCCAGGTGCTCGCGGCGATCGACCGGACCAAGGCGACCGCCCTGCCCGGCGTGCCGACCATGTACCAGGCGCTGCTCGACCATCCGAAGCTGGCCGCGACCGATTTCTCGTCGCTCCGCGTCTGCATTTCGGGCGGGGCGCCGCTGCCGGCCACGCTGAAGGCCAAGTTCGAGGCAGCGACCGGTTCAGCCGTGGTCGAGGGCTATGGCCTGTCCGAAAGCTCGGGCGTGATCTCCGCCAATCCCTATGAAGGCGAAGGCAAGTCAGGCACGATCGGACAGCCGATCCCGGGCACGCATGTGAAGCTGGTCGACAAGGGCGATCCGGCCCGGCCTGCCCCGGAGGGCGAACCGGGCGAGATCGTCGCGGCGGGCCCGCAGATCATGAAGGGCTATTGGAATCGCCCCGACGCCGATGCCGATGTGTTCGTGACCGACGCGACCGGGCGGACATGGCTTCGCACCGGGGATGTCGGCACGATCGATTCGGACGGCTTCATCAAGATCGTCGACCGGCTGAAGGACATGATCGCGGTCTCGGGCTTCAAGGTGTTCCCGAGCCAGATCGAGGCGGTGCTGCATCGCCATCCGGCGGTGAAGGAGGCGATGGTGATCGGCCTGCCCGATCCCTATCGCGGCGAGCATCCCCGCGCCTATGTCACGCTGAACGACGGCGCCGTCATCAGCGGCGAGGACCTGCGCGACTGGCTGAACCCGCAGATCGGGCGGCACGAGCGGGTCGACCAGGTCGTCATCCGGCTGACCATGCCGAAGACGATGATCGGCAAGCTCAGCCGCAAGGACCTTGTGGCGGAAGTGATGGCGGAGACCAGTTCCTCCCCAGCCGCTTAGCGGGATGGGTCGGGAAAGGGCCGTCAATATTACTGCGTCCTGAAAGACACATTCTCTCCTGCCCTACTCGCAAGCAGGAGGGGAATCGCCTCACCCTGTCCTTGACCCTCGTCGCCCGCCTGCCGCATAGCGGCGTGATGGAGAAACCGATCGAAGAGCTGTCGTTCGAGGACGCGCTGAAAGAGCTTGAGACGATCGTCTCGCGGCTCGAAACCGGCGAGGCCCCACTCGACCAGGCAATCAGCCTGTACGAACGCGGCGACAAGCTGCGGCGCCGCTGCGCCGACCGGCTCGATGCGGCGCAGGCCCGGATCGAATCGATCCGGCTGGACAGCGAGGGCCGGGCCGCCGGCACCCAGTCCTTTGCCGCCGGCTGAACCGATGTCCGCCACGCCCCTGTCGCTGCAGGCAGCGCTCACCCAGGTCGGCGCCGATGTGGACCGGCGACTCGATGTCCTGCTCGCCCTCCCGGACGATCCGCGCCACGATCTCTATCGGGCGATGCGGCATGCCGCGATCGGCGGGGGCAAGAGGTTGCGCCCGCTGCTGGTGTTCGCGACCGCGCGCCTGTTCGGGGTCGACCGCGATTGCGCCGGGCGCGCCGCGACCGCGATCGAATGCATCCATGTCTATTCGCTGATCCATGACGATCTGCCGGCGATGGACGATGACGACATGCGCCGCGGCAAGCCGACCGTGCACAAGATGTTCGGCGAGGCGACCGCGATTCTCGCCGGCGACTGCCTGCATGCGCTTGCGTTCGAGATCCTTGGCGATCCCGCGACTCATCCCGATCCCTTCGTCCGCAGCGAGCTTGTCCTCGATCTCGCCCGCGCGGCCGGCCCCTCGGGCATGGCAGGCGGCCAGATGATGGACCTGGAGGCGGAGAAGGCCAGCTTCGACCTGCCGACCGTCACCCGGCTGCAGGCGATGAAGACCGGCGCGCTGATCGCCTGCTCGGTCGAGGCGGGCGCGATCCTGGGCCGAATCCCGCCCGAAGGACGCACGTCGCTGCGCGGCTATGCGCGCGACCTCGGCCTTGCCTTCCAGATCGCCGACGACCTGCTCGACGTCGAAGGCGACGAGGCGGCCGCCGGCAAGAAGCTGCGCAAGGACGGCGAGGCGGGCAAGGAAACCTTCCTGTCGCTGCTCGGCATCGCGCGCGCGCGCGAACAGGCCCGGATGCTGGTCGATCAGGCAGTGCAGCATCTCCAGGGCTTCGGCCCCGAGGCCGACCTTCTGCGCGCGATCGCCCGCTTCACGCTGGAGCGCGATCGATAACGCCCCTGCGCCGGCTTGCCTGGATGGCGGTCGCGCTGACGGGAGCTGCGGCGATCGGCATCGGCGGCTGGCGCTATGCGCTGCACTGGCGGCCATCGACGCTGGACTATCCCCGCCAGGGCATCGACGTCTCACACCATCAAGGCGCGATCGACTGGCCGGTGCTGCCGGCGCAGGGCGTGGACTTCGCCTATATCAAGGCGACCGAGGGCGGCGATCGTCGCGACAGGCGGTTCGCCGAGAACTGGGCCGGCGCCCGCCGTGTCGGGATAGCGCGCGGGGCCTATCACTTCTTCACCCTTTGCCGTTCGGGCGCCGACCAGGCGGCCAATTTCATCGCAACCGTACCGCCCGATCCCGTAATGCTGCCGCCGGTCATCGACCTGGAATTCGGCGGCAACTGCGCCGCGCGTCCATCGACGCAGGCGCTGATCGCCGAGCTCGCCGCCTTCATCCGCCCGGTGGAGGCGCGGTTCGGCAAGCCGGTGACGCTCTACCTCACCCGCGAATTCGACATCGCCTACGCGCTCAGCGCTCGGGTGAATCGCCCGCTCTGGCTGCGCCGGCTGGTGCTTGAACCGCATTGGGGCGCCCGCCCCTGGTCGATCTGGCAGGCGTCGAGCTTTCGCCGCATTCGCGGCATCGCCGGCCGGGTCGACTGGAACGTGATGCGGCCTTGACACCCGCGCGCCGCGCCAGCAGTCCCCAATTCTTGCGTGCTTGGCAGAGGCAGTCGACATGACCATCCGTACCGGCGTCTATCCCGGCACTTTCGATCCCGTCACGCTCGGGCATATGGACATCATCCGGCGCGGCGCGAAGCTGGTCGACCGGCTCGTCATCGGCGTGACCACCAATCCTTCCAAGTCGCCGATGTTCGACCTCGACGAACGGATGGCCATGGTCCAGCGCGAGGTGGCGGGGATCGGCGGCGAGATCCATGTCGTCAGCTTCGATTCGCTGCTGATGGATTTTGCCGAGCGCGAGGGCGCGAAGGTCATCGTGCGCGGCCTGCGCGCCGTCGCCGATTTCGAATATGAATATCAGATGGCGGGGATGAACCAGCAGATCAATCCGCGAGTCGAGACGGTCTTCCTGATGGCCGACGTATCGCTTCAGCCGATCGCCAGCCGCCTGGTCAAGGAGATCGCGCTGTATGGCGGGCCGATCGACCGGTTCGTGTCGCCCGCCGTCGCCCGCGATGTCGCGGCCCGGGTCGAGAAGATCGGGCGGAAGGGTAGCTGACGCGATTTCCTGCGGCAGCCGCCACACGAGCGCCACGGTTGCATCGGATGAAGGCGGTTTGCAGCGGTTCAGATTGGCGCAAGCAGGGATTTGCTCTAAGCGCGCTGCAAGGCCCGAGACCAGCGGGTGAACGCCTTACGGGTCGGAAGTACAAGGCCCAGGATGTTACGGGGATATGATGCGTTTTATTGCCAGCCTGATCGCGTGTGTATCCGCCCTTCTCTTCGCGGGTATGGCGACCGCCCAGCAGACCATTGATACGCCGATTGCCGGGCGCCCGGCGCTCCCGACCAAGGACCCGGCGAATCTGTGGTATCTCGATCTGTCGACCGGCGGCCGCGTGGTCATCTGGTTGCGGCCCGATGCCGCCCCGAAGATGGTCGACCGGATCAAGGAACTCACGCGCGCCCATTTCTATGACGGGCTTGCCTTTCACCGCGTGATCGACGGCTTCATGGCGCAGGGCGGCGATCCGAAAGGCGACGGCAGCAGCGGATCGAAGCTGCCGGACATGAAGGCCGAGTTCAATTTCCTCCCGCATGTGCGCGGCGCCGTGTCGGCGGCCCGTACCGCCGACAATGAGGACAGCGCGAACAGCCAGTTCTTCATCGTCTTCCAGCCGCGCCTGACGCTCGACCACAAATATACGGTGTTCGGCCGGGTGATCGAAGGCATGGAATATGTCGACGCGATCCAGCGCGGCGAGCCGCCGGTGAACCCGACAAGGATCTTCCACGCCTATATCGGCTCGGACAATCCCCCGCCTTACTCCGCACCCCCGCCGGCACCGGTGGTAGCGGCGCCGAGCCTGACGCTGCCGCCCGACGCCCCCGTCGCGCCCGCGGGAGCGAAGGCGCCCCCGGCACCCGCGAAGAAGCCAGCGCCGACGGCCCCCGCACCGAAGGCCAGAGCCAAATAAGCAGCGCCGCTACCGGGCGGGCAACGAAGCCGCTCCCATGAAAGTCGACCTGTTCGATTTCGATCTGCCGCCCGAGCGGATCGCGCTGCGGCCGGCCAGCCCGCGCGATTCGTCGCGCCTGCTCGTGCTCGACCGCGAGGCAACGCGCGACCTGGCCGTGACCGACCTGCCCGGGCAGCTTCGGGCCGGCGACCTGCTCGTCTTCAACGATACGCGCGTGATCCCGGCCCAGTTGCAGGGCACCAGAGGCGACGCCCGAATCGGCGCGACGCTGCACAAGCGCGAGGGGCCGCGCCGGTGGCGGGCCTTCATCCGCAACGCGCGGCGGCTGCGCGAGGGCGACAGCATCGATTTCGGCGCCGGCGTCAGCGTGATCGCGAGCGACCGTGCAGCGGATGGCAGCCTCGCGCTCACCTTTGCCGGTGACGAGCCGGTCGAGTTGCTGCTCGATCGCGCCGGGCGGATGCCGCTGCCGCCCTATATCGCCGCGCGCCGCGCGGCCGACGCCCGCGATGCCGAGGACTACCAGACGATGTTCGCGGCGGAGAAGGGCGCGGTCGCCGCGCCGACCGCGGCGCTTCACTTCACGCCCGAATTGATGGCGCGCTTCGCCGAAACCGGCATCGGCCATGCGACACTGACGCTGCATGTCGGCGCGGGCACCTTTCTGCCGGTCAAGGCGGAGGACACGGACGCGCACAGGATGCACGCCGAATGGGGCCGGATCGATGCGACAACGGCCGACCGGCTCAACCAAGTGCGCCGCGACGGCGGCCGGGTGATCGCGGTGGGCACGACAAGCCTGCGCCTGATCGAGAGCGCGACGGGCGAGGACAAGGTGATCCGCCCGTTCGAGGGCGACACCGCGATCTTCATCACCCCCGGCTATCGCTTCAGGGGCGTTGACGGTCTCGTCACCAATTTCCATTTGCCCAGATCGACGCTGTTCATGCTGGTCTCGGCGCTGATGGGGCGGGACCGGATGCAGGCGGCTTACGCGCATGCGATCGAGAAGGGCTACCGCTTCTACTCTTACGGGGATTCGTCGCTGCTTCTGCCATAGGCAATGGCCCCATCGGTGCCCGGCGGGCCATGATCAAACGGTCGGCCGCAGGCGGGCTCGAGTCATTCCTGAACTTCCTCGCCGGATCTTTCCGGACCGGGAACGCGCGAAAGCATCCGGACGGCCTATCGCCACGCGACCGAATCCGGCTATCGGTTCTGTCACCATGGTTGCGACAGCCCGTTGATTCCGTGAAAGGCCTTCCCGAAATGCGCCTGCAGATCGTTGCCATCGCGCTTGCCGGCCTGTGTGTTCAGGGCGCATCCGCTTCGGCGCAGCAGGCGGCGCCCGTCGTCCCGACACTCCCCGGCGGCGGGCCGAACGGCCAGCCACCGGCAACGATCGTCGCCGAACCCGTGGCGATGATGATCGCGGCCTGTGACACCGATGGCGACGCGAAGGTGACTCGCGCCGAGCTCGACGCCTGCGTGAAACGGAGCTTCGCCAGCGTCGATCCGGGGGGCGCCGGATCGATCGGCTATATCGGCTATAGCGACTGGGCGCTTCAATGGCTGGGCGATCGCAACGCCCTGCCCAGCCCCTTCACCGTCGACGCTAATGGCGACAACCGAATCACGCTGGCCGAGCTTGAGGCGCAATTCGCGACGCTGTTCGCCCGCTTCGACACGAACAAGGATGGAATACTCACCCGCGCAGAGTTGCTGACGATCAGGGCAAGGGCCGTCGACGACCGCCCGGCGGACGCGCGTGGACGACGCGGCGGAAAATCCGCGAAACCGTGACGAGGCCTTCCACATGAGCCCCGCCGATCGCGACATGACCACCACCGGACCCGGGTGGCCGCGACGCTATCGGCTCGTGATCTTCGATTTCGACGGCACCCTGGCCGACAGCGGCGACTGGTTCCTGTCGATCGCCGATCATCTCGCCGAACGCTTCGGCTTTCGCCGGGTGATGCCGGAAGAGGTCGAGATGCTGCGGGGACACACCACGCGCGAGGTGCTCAGCTATCTGCGCATCCCGCGCTGGAAGCTCCCGGCGATCGGGCGCTATCTCCATGCGCTGCTGGCCGAACAGACCAGCCGCATCATGCTGTTCGACGGCGTCGATTCGCTGATCGAAGACCTTGCCGGTGCGGGAATGAAGATCGCGCTCGTCACCTCGAATTCGGAGGCGAATGTGCGGGCCATATTGGGGCCGGCCAATGTCGCCCGGATCGACTGGTTCGAATGCGGCGCCTCATTGCTCGGCAAGGCGCCACGCTATCGCCGGGTGCTGCGCCGCAGCTATGTCGAGGCCTATGAGGCGATCGCGATCGGCGACGAGACGCGCGATATCGCCGCCGCCCGCAAGGCAGGGGTGACGGCCGGCGCGGTCATGTGGGGCTATGCCCACCGCGACGCGCTGATCCGGGCGGCGCCGGACAAGGTCTTCGAGCATCCCGACGAGATTGCCCGGCTCCTGCTCGGCGACTCGCACGAACGCGACGAGCGGCGACGGGCCTGAGGCATCCGGTCGATTCCAGCCGATTTCGACGCCGCGACCGTCGAGGCGATCGACGCCCGTCTCGAGGCGATCACGAAAGACGATCGAGTCGCGATGCCCCTCGCGATCGAAAGCGGCAGCCGCGCCTGGGGCTTTGCCTCGCCCGACAGCGACTATGACTGTCGTTTTCTCTTCGTCCGGCGGCGGCAGGATTACCTGACCCTCTGGCCACGGCGCGACGTGATCGAGACACCGCTCGACGGGCTGCTCGACGTCAACGGATGGGATGTCGCCAAGGCCTTGCGATTGATCGTCAAGGGCAATGCGGTCGCCATCGAATGGCTGCGCTCGCCGATCGTCTATCGCGGCGACCCAGCCTTTCGCGATACCCTGTCCGCCTTTGCCGACGCCCATGCGCCGCTCGCGCTGATCCGTCGCCACTATCTTCATCTCGGCATGCAGCAACGCGACCGCGCGAATGAGGGAGAAGACATCGCGATCAAGCGGCTGTTCTACATCCTGCGCCCCGCCGCGGTGCTGCGCTGGATGCGGCATCATCCGGGTACCGCGCCGCCGATGCATTTCCCCACATTGATCGCCGAATGCGATCCGCCGCCGCGGGTTCGGGCGATCATCGCCGAGCTGATCGCCCGGAAGGCGGCGACGCGCGAGCTTGGCCTGGCCCCGATGCCCGCCGAGATCGAGACGTTCGTCCAGGCGGAATATGCCATCGTCGAAGCCGAGCCGAAGGGCATGATCGATGCCCGGTCGCATGCCGCGGCTGACGCGGCATTCCACGAAATGCTCGAACGCTTCGCACCGCGCTGACCATTAGTTGACATCGTCAAGTAATCCACGCATTCTGCGGTCATGGACTCGACCATCCCCGCGCTGCGCGCCTTCAACCGCTTTCACACGAAATTTTCCGGCGCCCTCGATCAGCGCTTCCTCGGCAGCGCCCTGTCGCTGGCTGAGGGGCGCCTGCTTTACGAGATCGCGACGCGCGACCAGCCCGTTGCGATCGACCTGCAACAGGTGATCGGGCTCGATGCGGGCTATGCCAGCCGAATGCTGCGCAAGTTCGAGGCGAATGGATGGATCGAGCGCGGACGCGGCGAGGACGCCAGGCGCCGCCCGATCGCCCTGACGGCAGCCGGGCGGGAGATGTTCGCCGATCTCGACAAGCGCCAGCGCGACCTGCTTGAGCAGCGTATCGCGCCGCTGGCCGAGGCCGACCGGCGCGTGCTGGTCGCCGCGCTCGACACAGCGCGCGGGCTGCTCTCCGCAGGAAAGACCGCCGGCTATGCCGTCCGCACCTTCGGCCCGGGCGACATGGGCATGATCACCGCGCGCCAGGCGATTCTCTACAACGAAAGCCATGGCTGGGCGGCACCGATGGAGGTGCTGCTCGGGGACGTCACTTCGGCTTTCCTGCGCGATTATCAGGCTGGCCGCGAGCAATGCTGGGTCGCCGAAAGCGGTGGCGTGATGGCGGGATCGATCTTCGTGGTCGATGCCGGCGACGGCGTCGCCCAGTTGCGATTGCTCTATGTCGAGCCATGGGCGCGCGGCATGGGCATCGGCGGCGACCTGGTCGGCCGCTGCGTCGCCCTTGCGCGGGAGGCGGGCTATTCGACGCTTCGGCTATGGACCCACAGCGTGCTGCTGAGCGCGCGGCGGATCTATGCGGCCAAGGGCTTCGTGATCGTGAAGACCGAAATCCACCATGAATTCGGCAAACCGGAACAAGGCGAGATCTGGGAACTGGCGCTCTAGGGTCAGGACCCGCGGAAGCGATGGCAGGGAAGAAGGCGGTAGGGCATCGGTCATAGCGGGTGGCGACGCGGTGCAGTCTTTGAGGTTCATGCCACCCTAGGTGCGCCCAATCAGCCGTCCGGGATCCCCCCTTTACCCGCAGGCTCGACGCCGTGCGGTGCGCTAGGTTGCAAACCGGGAGGAGACTTGTGAGCACGATTTAACTTGTAGCTTTCAGAGATCGCCGCCAGTTCGCTTCACATAACGGGGGTGGTTTACATGAATCTGAAATCGATTGCGGCCGCCTTGGCGCTCGCAAGCCTGGGCGCGGCTTCCGCGCACGCCGAGACAGTAGCACCGCTTACGTTCGCTGACCGCATTGCGCACGCAGGGGCGCCGCTGATTGTCCGGCCGGAGGGCTTCTCGGGTCCGGGAGCCGCGATACTGGCGGAAGCGATAGACGCCAGCCGGTACGTCCTCATCGGCGAGAGCCATTTTTCGCGCGAGATTCCCGCCTTCACCACGAACATCTGTCGATTGATGGCGCCGGGCGGCCTGACGGCCATGGCCGTCGAGATGGGGCCGGAGGCCGCCGGAGCGGTCAATGCACGGCTGAGGGAGCCGAACCGGGAACAGCAGATTTCTGACTTCATGAGCGCCCATCCCGACGCCATGGCCTTCCTCAACTTCCGCGACGAGGGGCGGACGGCGGCCGATTGCGCGGGTGTCGCTGGGCCGGATTTCAAGCTTTGGGGGCTGGATCAGGAGTTCTTCGGCGCGAGCGGCTATTTGTTCGAACAGATGCTCGCGGCCGGTCCAGGACCGCTCGCCCGCGCCCGGATCGAAGCGCTGGCCGAACAGGAGCAGACGGCGATGAAGGTCGCGCTCACCTCCCGTTCGCCCGAGGACCTGTTTCTGTTCAAGGCCACCGATGCGACGCTGGATCAGGCGGGGACAGCCATCGACCAGGACGGCGGCGACCGGGCCAAGGCGCTGTTCGTCGCCTTGCGCGAAACACGCGCTATCTATCAGGCGTCGCAGTCCCGCCGTGGCGATCCGAACGGGCGCAGGGCCCGGCTGATGAAGCGAACGCTGGCCACGCATTTCGCCAAGGCGCCACAGGCGCGCGTGCTGATGAAGTTCGGCGCCTGGCATCTCTACAAGGGCTACAATCCACTCGGCCAGCGCGACCTGGGCAATTTCGTCGCCGAGCATGCCGACGGAGAGGGCGTGAAATCACTCAACCTCATCGTCGTCGGCGCGAGAGGCGTGGAAGCCAGATACAACGGGGTCGGCCGCCAAGTTGCCGTGCGTGACTTCGATGCGACCACGGGCAAGGGCAGCGACTGGCGCAAGGATGTGATGCTGGCCCGCCCCTCGGACACGCCGCAGGGCGCTTGGTTCCTGCTGGATCTGCGCCGTTTGCGCAGCGACGATCTGGAAGCCCTGACGCCTGAATGGCGCGCTCTCATCCGCGGCTACGACCTCGCCGTTGTGGCGCCGGAACTCTCTGCGTCCACCGTGTTGGGGGTTCGTGACGCTCCCTAGGGTCAGGACCATTGATATGAGAGGCTTGGTTTGTTTCAGGCTCCGTAAGGAGGCTGGATATGAGCGACCCGTACTGGTTGACGGACGAGCAGATGGCGCAGCGTGAGCCGTATTTCCCCCAGACCCACGGCAAGCCCCGGGTGGACGATCGGGCGCGTCAAGGGTGGCATGAACCCCAAAGACTGGTCCCGCGTCGCCACCCGCTACGACCGATGCCCAACCGCCTTCTTCTCCGCCACCGCTCTCGCGGCCTCCGTCATCTTCTGGCTGTGATCAATGGATTCTGACCCTGAACATCTGCCTTCCGGGGAAGGGAAGAGCGGCGCTCAGCCGACATGCACCGCGAGCCACACGGTCGGCTCGTCCTTCGCGGTATAGGTCACCCAGTGTCGCTGGCCGCCCGCGATCGTCAGGTGGTCGCCCGGCCGGAGTGTCACCGCCGCGGAATCCTCGATCCTGATCCCCGCCTCGCCCATCAGCAGCACGACCCATTCGTCCCGCTCCTGCACCATTGGTTCAGCCTCAGGCGTCGCCTGGCCGTTCGACACGATCCGTTCGATCCGCACGCCCGGCCGGTCGAGCAGCCCGGTAAAGGCTTCGGCCCGTCGCGCGGCCGGGAGATCCGCGAACAGATTGGCGACCACCACCTTGAGTTTCGGTTTCGGTTTCGGTTTCGGCTTGGGCTTGGGCTCCGGTTCGGGTCGAGCCTCAGGCACAACCTTCCGCGCCTTGACCGTCCCCGCGGAGCTTTTCCAGGTCGCGCGCATCGCGTCGCGCAGGAAGGTCTCGACTTCCTCGGCACTTGCCTCGAGCCCTGTGGCGCCGATGCCGAGCACCGGCTTGCCCGCCGCATCGACCAGGCCGTAGCGGCCGAAATCGCCGCCCGACTTACGCCGCCGCGACGTCTTCAGCGTCAATCCCCGGTGCCGCGCCATCTCGCGCAGCGCCTTGTTTTTCTCGTCGGCCATAATGGGCCAATGTCTAGGCCGGCGATGCGTTGCGTGTCGACATTAGCCGACTTCCGCCGCTAGAGGCACATCATGTCCCCGCGTTTCGAGTTCACCATCAACGCCACCGACGGCAAGGCCCGCACCGGCGAGATCGCCATGAAGCGCGGCACGATCCGCACCCCGGCCTTCATGCCGGTCGGCACCGCCGCAACGGTCAAGGCGGTGAAACCGGCGGACGTGCGCGCGGCGGGCGCCGATATCATCCTGGGCAATACCTATCACCTGATGCTCCGCCCCGGCGCCGAGCGAGTCGCGCGACTCGGCGGACTGCACGGTTTCATGGGCTGGGACCGACCGATCCTGACTGACAGCGGCGGTTATCAGGTGATGAGCCTGAGCGACCTGACCACCCGATCAGAGGACGGCGTGACCTTCAAGAGCCATCTCGACGGGTCGCGCCACACCCTCTCCCCGGAGCGCTCGATCGAGATCCAGCGGCTGCTCGGCTCCGACATCGTCATGGCGTTCGACGAACTGGTGCCGACCACCTCGACCAAGGAGGTTCAGGCCGCCGCCATGGCGCGGTCGATGCGCTGGGCGAAACGCAGCCGCGCCGCGTTCGACGGCGGCGGCGCGCATGCCGAGGGCGCCGCGATCTTCGGCATCCAGCAGGGCGCGCTCGACGAGACGCTGCGCGGCGAGAGCGCGCAGGCACTGACCGATATCGGTTTCGACGGCTATGCGGTCGGCGGGCTCGCGGTCGGCGAAGGACAGGAGGCAATGTTCGGCTGCCTCGATTTCGCGCCGGGCCAGCTTCCCGCCGACAAGCCGCGCTACCTGATGGGCGTCGGCAAGCCCGACGACATCGTCGGGGCAGTCGAACGCGGCATCGACATGTTCGACTGCGTGTTGCCGACCCGATCCGGCCGCACCGGCCAGGCCTTCACCCGGGGCGGTCCGATCAACATCCGCAACGCGAAATTCGCCGAGGATCAGGGGCCGCTCGATCCTGCCTGCCCCTGCCCGGTCTGCGGCACCTGGAGCCGCGCCTATCTCCATCATCTCGTCCGCGCCGGCGAGATTCTCGGCGCGATGCTGATGACCGAGCATAATCTGTGGTTTTATCAGGTCTTGATGGCCGATCTTCGCGGCGCGATAGCAGGCGGGCGGATCGCGGCCTTTGCCGATGCGTTCAGACGGGATTATGCAGGCCCGCCCAAGGGAGAGTAACTTGGCTACCGACGACCAGGACGATACCAACGAGATCATCGCCGCCACCCGCGCCGCCAAGGAGCAGCGCGAGGCGGCCGCCGCGACCGGCGACACCGCCAAGGCGAAACGCTGGCCGCTTGCGACGATCGGCCTGGGCATCGGATCGGCAGCCGTGGTGGCTGCTTTGCTCTACGCCAACCGGTCGCGCCAGAAGCGCTGATCAGCGCGACGGGCGGTCAGCCACCGCATCCGCCGCAGCCCCCACCACCGCACCCGCCGCCACCGCCGCCATCGCCTGAACCGCTGCCGCTGTCGCCCGAACTTGCGGTGCGAAGCGTGTGGAAGTCGGACCAGCCGGAACCCACCAGCACGCTCGTGCCGAACAGGGCGACTGCCAGGTCGGTCTCGGTCGTGGTCGGGGCGCGGCGCAGCCGGTCGGCATCCATCCTCGCCCGTTTCAGCGCGGCATGGCCGCCTTGCGTCCGCCGGTCGACCGCGATCCAGCGGATCAGCGCGAAGATGGCGGTCAGGATCAGCAGCAGCGTCAGATAGCCGACCGGCCGCCCGCGCTCGATGCCGATCAGCAGCTTGGTGCCGCCGAAGAGCAGCAGCAGGAAATAAGGCAGCGTCTGCCAGAAGCGCATCTGCAAGGTCAGGCCGTCATCCATCATCAGGCCCGCGGCAACCAGCTTGCTCCGCACCGGCGATGAATAGGGTTTCAGCGCGCGTTCGATCAGCGGCCAGCGGAGTTCTCCCGGCAAGGCGAGCACGCTGCGCTCCGCGGGCGTCCTGCCCTCGTTGCGCACCGCGGCGTGGAAGCCCTTCTTGTCGATCATGACGAGCGCCCGCACTGCAAGCAGGCGCATCACCACGGCATCGGCGAAGCGCGCCGCGCCGCCCGCCAGATAGGCAAGCTGGCCTGTCTCCGCGACGCGTCCCGATCGCCCCTCCGGACGCAGCCAGCGCGGGATGACGAAGCCGGCGATGATGGTGAGGACCAGGAAGAGCCCGTAAAGCTCGAGAAAGGGCCTACCAGTCAGGTCGAAAGGTCCGAGAGACATGGTCATGCTCCTCTACCGTGACACCGCAAACGCAAGGAGCGCCGCCGCTGCGATCAGCGTCGCCAGCAGGAACGACAGCGCCCTGCGCCTGGGGATGATGAAGGCGTCGCGCGGGTGGACCCGGCGCGCCCGGGGATCGTCGATCAGCCGCTGCGCCCCGCCCGGCCAGATATCCGCCGGCGGCGCCTCGCCGAAGACCTGCTCATAGCGTTTCAACGTATCGGCATATTGCTCGAAGAAGCGGCCGCGCTCGCCTGCGCCGCCCGCCGTCGGGCCGTGATGGAGCGGGCGACCGAGGATCTCGGGGCAGAAGCGCTCCCAATAGTCCCGGCTGTAGGTCAGGTGCAGATGCCACGCCTGATCGACCGCGTCTGACGGCGTGACTTCGCGGTCGCCCGTGACGGCGAGGAAACAGAATTTCCTGTATTCGTCGACCACTCGCGCGGCATGAGCCGTGCTCCACCCGTTTTCCCGCGCGAGCCGTGCCGTGAAGGTCAGCGCAGCGTCCTCGGGGCCGATGATATAGTGGGAAAGCGAGGCCCACACCGCGTGATCGCGATATGCTGCCGGCAGACGATTCGTCCCGCTCATCTAAATATCCTACTAATATAGTAGGCGTTAGAAAGCAAGAGCTGAAAGAGGCACCGTATATCCGACCCGCGCCTCGCCCCGGCCCGTTCACCTCGCAGATAGCTTGCCCAGCCTATCGCTTGTCCCGAAGCGATGCTGCGCCCGGCCGCAGCCCATGCGCCCGCGAAAGGTTCTTCGATGCTCCGTACCAACTCTCCGACCCTGGGCGCGATCATCGCCCTGACATTTGCGACGCCCCTCCTTGCGCAGACAAGGGCGCCTGCCGCGCCGGCCGGCAACGTCACGCGCGCTCAGGTCGAGGCGCAGGTGAAGCAGGTGTTCGATCTCGCCGATACCAACAAGGACGGCTTCATGAGCCGCGCCGAATTCGCCAAGCGCATGGCCGCGGTGTTGAACCGGACCCCGCCAGGCACGGCCGGCGCCCCATCACGGGAGCAGGCGCAGAAGATGCTCAACGCCGCCGACGCCGCCTTCAACGCGGTCGACACCAATCATGACGGCAAGCTCAGCCGCAAGGAAGCGGGCGCGCGCGCCCTCGCTGCGTTCGACCTGATGGATACCAATCACGACGGCGTGGTCACCCCGGCAGAGAAGGCCGCGGCGCGCAACGGGGCCGTGCCGATCGGCCCGGTCGGGCCAAACGGGCCATCCGAGGAGAGCAAGCCGCGCCGCGGCGGTTGATTCCGCCGCCCGGGGTTCAGGCCCCGACGCTTGCTCGCTATCCCCGGGCGCTCCCGCCTGTTACCTCTCGTCCATGAACATCCTCCTCTTCGGTGCGACTGGCATGGTCGGGCAAGGCGTGCTGCGCGAATGCCTGATCGATCCGGGCGTCGACCGGGTGGTCACGGTCGGCCGTGCGCCGTCCGGACGGGCTGACCCGAAACTCCGCGAAATCCTGCTCCCCGATCTGTTCGACATAGGCGGCGAGGCAGCGGAGCTGAGCGGCTTCGATGCCTGCTTCTTCTGCCTTGGCGTCTCGGCCGTCGGCATGTCCGAGGCCGATTATACGCGCATCACCCACGACCTGACGGTGACGGCCGCCACGCTGCTCGCCGGACTCAATCCCGGCATGACCTTCATCTACGTGACGGGCGCCGGCACTGACAGCAGCGAGCAAGGCCGGATCATGTGGGCCCGGGTGAAGGGCCGGACCGAGAATGCCCTGTTCGCCCTGCCGTTCGCCGCCGCCTATATGTTCCGGCCCGGCTTCATCCAGCCACTCCACGGCATCGTCTCGAAAACAGGCTGGTATCGCGCCGCCTATGCGCTGACCGGACCGCTCGCCTCGTTGCTGGGCGCGCTATCCCCCGCACTGGCGACCACGACCGAGAAGGTCGGGCGCGCGATGATCGCAGTCGCCCGGGGCGGCTATGCGAAGACGATCCTCGGCACCGCCGATATCAACCGGGCCGCCGATCCGAAGTGCTGATGCCCCGGTATCCGGCATCAGGCACCGCGCAGCCGGTGTCCCGCAGAATTGACACAACCCGACCCCGGCGCGACACCAACCCGCAACCAGCCTCCTCCTGCAACACTGGAGTCATCGTTCATGCGCCTTTCCCGTGCCGTCCTCCTGTTGGGCGCAGCCTTGCTCCCGCTCTCGGCCCAGGCGCAGAAGGCGCCAGCGCCCGCCGCCGCGGTGAAGCCGCTCGACTTCACCGAACGCACGCTGGCCAATGGCCTACGCGTCTATGCGATCCGCGATACCGGGACGTCCAACGTCGCGGTGCAGGTCTGGTACGATGTCGGATCGAAGGACGATCCCGCCGGCCGATCCGGCTTCGCCCACATGTTCGAGCATCTGATGTTCAAGGCGACGCGCAACCTCGTCGCGGAACAGATGGACCGGCTGACCGAGGATGTCGGCGGCTACAACAACGCCTCCACCAATGACGACTATACCAATTATTACGAGGTGGTGCCGGCCAATCATCTGCAACGGCTGCTGTTCGCCGAGGCCGACAGGATGGCGAGCCTGGTGGTCGAGCCCAAGAGCTTCGCGTCCGAGCGCGACGTGGTGAAGGAGGAGCTGCGCCTGCGCACCCTCGCCCAGCCCTATGGCAAGCTCTTCTCGATCTACTTCCCCGAGATTTCCTACACGAAGCACCCCTATGCCCGGCCCGGCATCGGCAGCCTGGAGAATCTGGAAAACGCGACGATCGACGATGTCCGCGCCTTTCACGCGACCTATTACCGGCCCGACAATGCGATCCTCGTCGTGTCGGGCAATTTCGATCCGAAGCAGCTCGATGCCTGGGTCGACCAGTATTTCGCCGGCATCAGGAAGCCCGACCGCCCGATCCCGCGCGTGACGGTGACCGAGCCCGAGCGCACCAGGGCGACTCACGTCACCGTCTATGAGCAGAACACGCCCCTGCCCGCGGTGATGATCAGCTATCCGCTGCCGCCCGACAATGATGCCGACATCCCCGCGCTCACCGTGCTCAATGCGGTGCTGTCGCAGGGCGAGAGCTCGCGGCTGTACGAGACGCTCGTCTATCGCGACCAGCTCGCCCAGACCGCCGAGACCTATCTCGACACCAAGCAGGGCCCGGGCAATCTCGGCGTCTTCGCGATCCTGGCTGGCGGCAAGACCGCCGATGCCGGCGAAGCGGCGCTGCGGCGCGAGGTGGCGCGGCTGCGCGACGCGCCCGTCACCGCCGCCGAGCTGGCCGAGGCGAAGAACGAGATCCTGACCAGCGTGCTCCGCGGCCGGGAGACGGCCGAGGGCAAGGCCTCGACCCTCGCCGCCTCGGTGATCATCAACGGCGATCCGCGCGCTTCCGACCGGCAGCTTGCCGAGATCGCCCGGGTCACGGCCGCCGATATCCAGCGGGTCGCGCAGAAATATCTCCGCGACGAGCGCTCGGCCGCGATCCACTATCTCCCCGCCGAAAGCGCCCCGGCCGGCGCCAAGGGCGACACGGTGACAGTCGCCTCGACGGTCCAGGTCGCGCCGCTGGCCGCGCCCGCCAATGTGGAGATCGTGACGCCGGCACCGGAGGCGGAGCGGGTGGCACCGCCAGCGCCGGGCGCGCCCGTCGTCGCGGCCATTCCGGCACCGCAAGAGATCAGGCTCGCCAACGGCCTGCGCGTGCTCGTCGTCGAGAAGCACGATCTGCCGCTGCTCACCGCCGCGCTGGTGGCGACCGGCGGCGGCGCCGCCGACCCGTCCGACCGCGCCGGCGTTGGCAGCCTGACCGCCGACCTGCTGCCGAAGGGCACCCGCACCCGCTCCGCCACGCAGATCGCCGCCCAGATCGAGGCGCTCGGCGGATCGATCGGCAGCGATGCGAGCTGGGACGGATCGTCCATCTCGGTGACGGTGAAGTCGGACCAGGCAGCACCCGCGCTCGGCATCCTCGCCGATGTCGCGCAGAATCCGGCCTTTGCGGACGAGGAGATCGAGCGCGCCCGCGCCCAGGCGATCGACGGCGTCTCGGTCACGATCAAGGACCCATCGCAGCTTGCCGGGCTGGTCGCGGGCCGGGCGGTGTTCGGCAACCAGCCCTATGGCCATGCGCTGTCGGGCACGCCCGAATCGCTGAAGGCGATCAAGGCAGCGGACATCCGCAGCGCCTATGCGAGGACATGGCAGCCGAACCAGGCGACACTCGTGCTGGTCGGCGACATCACGCCCACAGCGGCAAGGACGCTCGCCGAGAAGAATTTCGCCGGCTGGCGCTCCACCGCCCGGCAGACCCCAGCCCCCACCGCCGGCCAGCCCCTGCCCGAGCCCCGCGTGATCGTCGTCGACATGCCGGGCGCGGGGCAGGCCGGTGTGGTGGTCGCCCGGCCCGGCATCGCCCGCCGCGATCCCAGCTTCTATCCGGCGAGCGTCGCCAACACCGTGCTGGGCGGCGGCTTCTCCTCGCGACTCAACCAGGAGATCCGGATCAAGCGTGGCCTCGCTTACGGCGCGGGCAGCTCCCTGTCGGCACGGCGCGAGCCCGGCTCGATCTCGGCCCGGACCCAGACCAAGAACCCGACCGCGCCGGAAACCGTGGCGATCATGGTCGCCGAGATGAAGCGCCTCGGAACGGAGCCGGTGCCGGCGAACGAGCTCGAACCGCGCAAGGCGACGCTGATCGGCGATTTCGGCCGCGGCGTCGAGACGACCGACGGCATCGCGGGCGTGCTCGGCGCCTATGTCGTTCAGGACGTGCCGCTGAGCGAGCTCAAGGCCTTCACGTCGAAGGTCTCGGCGGTCGACCCGGCTGCGGTGCAGGCAGCCGCGGCGCGCCTGCTCGATCCGGATCGGGCGAGCATCATCGTGGTCGGCGATGCGAAGGACTTCATCGAGGCGCTGCGCAAGGCCTATCCGAAGCTGGAACTGATCCCGGCGAGCGCGCTCAAGCTGGACACGGCCGCGCTGAAATAGCTCCTTCTCCCCTTGTGGGAGAAGGATACGGAGACGTGCGAACGAAGAGAGTTAGTCGGAGTTGGATGAGGGGGAGTGAGGCTCGAACTTCGAATGTCCCCCTCACCCTTCCCAGGCTTCGCCTGGGCCCCTTCCCTCTCCCACGAGGGGAGAGGGAGCTTTCCAAGAATTACGTTAACCACCAAGTGTTTCGCTGCGACACACCCTGAAATGGAGGGCAGCGCGGCCGGGATCGATCGGCTATGGCGCAGCCATGGCCTGGGGCGCGATCAAAGACTGGTTCAGGATGCGGCGGCTCGGCAAGCTCGGCATCGTCGGGATCGTCGCGCTGATCTGCGCGGGCGTTTCCGCCCATGCCGCCCTCCGCGCGATCGTCGAACAGCAGGCCAAGGCCGAAGCCAGGGCGGCGAAGCCCGTCGGCTACGAGGCCGAGGATCATTTCCCCGGCGCCGCCTGGTTCTATATCGCCGAGGAGAGCCCGACCCCCGGCGCCGGCACGACCGGAACGACCAGGCTGCCCGACATGCCGCTGCCGCCCGAGGCGGCATCGCTGGCGACCGATGCCTCGATTCGCCCGGCCCGGCCCTTCTCGATGAAGAATGCCAGCCCGACCGATCGCGCGCGGGCGCTGCAATGTCTGACCACCGCGATCTATTACGAGGCGGCGACCGAGCCCGATGCAGGCCAGCAGGCAGTGGCGCAGGTGATCCTCAACCGGATGCGCCATCCCGCCTTCCCCGCGACGGTGTGCGGCGTCGTCTATCAGGGGTCGGAGCGCGGCACCGGCTGCCAGTTCAGCTTCGCCTGCGACGGATCGATGGCACGGGCGCCGTCGCGCACATACTGGCTCCGTGCGATGAAGGTCGCGGCGGCGGCACTGAACGGCCATGTGTTCGCGCCGGTCGGCCTCGCGACCCATTACCACACTTATGCGGTCACCCCGTCCTGGAACCGCAGCCTGGTGATGACCGCCGCGCTCGGCGCCCATTTCTTCCACCGCTGGCAGGGCTGGTGGGGCACACCCGCCGCGTTCAGCCAGCATTATGCCGGGGGCGAGCCCTTCCCCGGGCCGCATCCCCGCCCCGCGACGCCCGACCTGGTCCTGGCGACCGCTGCGGCCGCCGTGCCGACATCCACTCCCCCGACCGTGCCGGCCTCGATTCAGCCAGCCTATGCGCAGAGCGGCACGCTGAAACCCGCGGTCGCGCCAGCCGATACGACCGGAGAGTCCCAGATTCTCGACCGCTGGAAAGACTCAGGCAAGCCGCTCAGATAATTCCCCTCCCCCTGCGGAAGAGGGAAAATACGCCTAGTTCGACCCCGCCAGATATGTGTCGAACCACGCGATCGTGCGCTTCTGCACATCGGCCATGTTCCCCGGCGCGCGGATCCGATGTCCCTCGTCTGGATAGATCACCAGGCTGGTCGGCACGCCCTGATCCTTCAGCCCATGCCAATATTCGATCGACTGGGTCGGCGGCACCTCGATGTCGCGTTCGCCGACATAGATGAAGGTCGGGGTCCTGGCTTGCTTCATGAAATAGACGGCTGATACCGCCTCATAGGCCTTCGGGTCGTCGTACATCGTCTTGCCAAAGAAAGGCAGCATCCACTGGTCGATGCCGTTGGTGCCGTAATAGCTGATCCAGTTGGACAGCCCCGCCCCCGCCACGATCGCCTTGAAGCGCTTGGTCTGCGTGTTCGCCCACATCGACATGAAGCCGCCATAACTACCGCCCGTCAGGCCCAGCCGGGCCTCGTCGATCGGCGCGATCTTCTCGACGGCATCGATGCCGGCCAGGATATCGCGCAGGTCGCCCCCGCCGAAATCGCGCTTGTTCGCCGCGGTGAAGGCCTCGCCCTGGCCATAGCTGCCACGGGGATTGGGCAGGAAGACATAATAGCCGGCACGGGCAAGGCCCGCCGACAGGCCGTTCGCCGGCAGGAAATTGGGCGTTGACGCCGCGGCCGGCCCGCCATGCACCACGGTGACCATCGGCGCCTTCTTCGCCGGATCGGCACCGGCGGGCGCGAGCAGCCAGCCCTGCACGTCGAAGCCGTCATTCTTCCACGTCACGCTGCGCGCGGTGACGAGCGCCGGCTGCGCGTCATTATCGTGCGTGATCTGCACCGGCCTGGCCACCGGCCCGGCGAAGATCGCGGGCGCGTGCGTATAGTCCTGCACGACCATCGCGACGGCCCGGCCATCGGCGCTATAGGCGACCCTGGCGTCGCCCGCCTCGAAGCTCGAAGGGCGGCTCCACCCGATGGCGGGCTGCGCGCCAAGGTCGAGCAGGCCGGCATCGCTGCCCTTCAGCATCGTTCCGCGAAAACGGCTGCCGGTCGATAGCAGCGAGGTGACGGTAAAGGGCGCTCCCTCGGTCATGTTCCGCGGCACGCCCCCGGCGAACGGCACCGTCCACACATCGCCGCCGACCGATCCGAAATCGCTCATCAACCCGCCGACATAGGCGACCGTCCTGCCATCGGCCGAGATGCGAGGGAAATTGATCTGGGTCGCCGGCTTCGCGATCCTGCGCACCGCGCCGGTTCGCGCATCGATCGCATCGAGCGTCGCGACCCACCAGTTATTGTCGCCATTGCCTAGCGCCGAGGAGGCCACAAAGCCGTTGCCGTCGGGTGTCCAGTCATATTCATAGACATAGCGGCCGGCCGGCGAGAGCGGCTTCACCTCGGCCGGGGCAACCGGGGCGCCCGCCACGTCGAACACGGCAAGGCGCTGTTCGTCGCTATGCTCGCCGATCTCGCCGATCTGCCTGACGCCGGCCTGGGTCGCGCCGGCTTCCTTCGCCGCGCCGATCGTGACGAGCAGCGCGATCCGCCTGCCGTCGGGCGAGAAGCGCGGGGTCTGGGCGATGCCGCCGACCGTCGCGATGGCGCGCGGCGTGCCGCCATCGATCATCAGCGCGACGGTCCCCGCCTTCCGGTCGCGCTGCAGAAAGGCGAGCGTACCGTCGGGCGCAAAGGTCAGGCCCGAATAGCTGCAGGCGGCGCAGGGGTCGATCGTGCGGACGATCCGCCCGTCCTTCGCTGACCGGATGGCGATGGCCGAATGGGACGTGTCCTCGTCTCCCTCGACGCTGGCGATCAGGTCGCCCTTCGCCGACAGGACCAGCCCGGCATATTGATGGACGGGCGCAGCCATCGTCGGCGTGGCGACAGTTGCGGTGGCTGACAGGAAGAAGGCGAGTTTGGCGCGCACGTGACCCTCCGGAACGGATGCCGTGGCGGGATAGCATGACGGCGCTGCCACGCAATTGCGAACCATGCTATGGTCGGCACGGGCGAAACTGTCGCGCATGTCGCCTTGATCCTATCCTTCGGGACGCCCGGGCCTAGGGTCGCGCAGTCGGGGGACAAGCAACAGGGAGCAGGCCATGGCCACGCATATTCCAGGCGACCAACCCACGAACATGGTGGAACGGATCAAGCGACTGCTGACTGCGCCAGCGCAGGAATGGCCCAGGATCGACGCCGAACCGATGACGATCAAGGGCATCTATACGGGATGGGTCGTGCCGCTGGCGGCGATCGGCCCGGTCGCCGGCCTGATCGGCGCGCTGGTCTTCGGCTACAGCTTCCTCGGCGTCACCTATCGCCCGCCGATCGGTGTGGCTGTCAGCAGCGCACTCGTCGGCTACGTCCTTGCCCTGATCGGCGTCTATATCCTGTCGCTGATCATCAACGCCCTTGCGCCCAGCTTCGGCGGCACCAAGAATCCGGTTTCAGCGTTCAAGGTCGCCGCGTTCACCGGCACCGCCGGCTGGCTTGCCGGCGTCTTCCAGATCATCCCGATGCTGAGCTGGCTGGCGCTCCTCGGCCTGTACGGCCTGTACCTCCTCTGGGTCGGCCTGCCGATCCTGATGAAAGTGCCCGAGGGACGCGCCACGCCCTATGTCGTCGTGACGATGCTCGTCTCGATCGTGGTGTTCCTGGTGTGCGGCGCGGTGGCGACCCAGGTCGGCTCGTCGTTCGCGCGCCCGATGTTCAACGCAGCGACTGATGCCGGGACGGTGAACGGATCGTTGAACCTGCCCGGCATGGGCACGGTCGATCTGGACAAGGCCAACGCTGCCGTCGCCAGCATGAAGGCGGCGACCGACAAGATGCAGAACGGCACCGCGACCCCGATCGCCGCCGCGACGCTGCAAGCGATGCTGCCCGCCACGATCGGCGGCTTCGCGCGCGGCGACGTCGAGTCCCAGAGCGGCGGGGTCGGCGGAATCGCCGGAAGTCATGCGCAGGGCCACTATATCTCGGGCGACCAGAGCTTCGACCTGTCGGTCACTGACATGGCGGCGGCCGGCGCGCTTGCCTCGCTCGGCGGCGCGATGAACATGCAGTCGAGCAAGCAGACCGCGACCGGCTATGAAAAAACCGCAATGGTCGGCGGCGCGATGGTCACCGAGAAATGGGATACCCAGTCGAAGAGCGGCAGCTACGTCACGATGGTCGCGAGCCGCTTCATGGTGTCCGCCGAAGGCGCCGCGCCGACCATCGACACGCTGAAACAGGCGGTCGCGTCAGTCGATACCGGCAAGCTGGCGGCGCTGGCGCGCTAAAGTTATCAGTGTCGGAGAAAGAAGAACCCCGCCTGCTCTCGCGGGCGGAGCTTCCGGACCTGCCGTTTCGAACCCCTTATTGGCGGCCGTTCGATTCCGGCGTGTAATTGTGCAGTCCGCGCGGGAACGGGTTGATCGCGACGCGTGTCGCCATCTCCCCCACCGGGCCGCCGAAGCTTGCGCGGTGCCAGCGCCCGACCTCAGCCGTCACGACATCGCCGGCGGAGGCGGTGAAGAACGGGACACCCTGGATCTGGTAATCGACATTGCCTTCCATCACGAACCAGAACTCGCTGTAATTGGTGTGAAAATGGCCGAGATTGGTCGGCGGCGGCGTTGGCGTGCCCTTGCCGCGGATATTGTTCACGAACATATGGTCGCTGGCGATGAAGGCCCCCGCCCGGCCGTTCGCGCCGACGACGTCCTTGTAATAATCGAGATAGGGCTTGTTGGCGCCGTCATAGACGCCGTCCCCGCCCGACAGGATCGCCCTCGTATAGGTCACGCCCTTGATGTCGGCCGGCCTGGTCGACGTGCCGGTATCCGGATAGATCGGGATGTCGCCGGCCTCATGGACCTCCAGCCACAAAGCGGGCGCGGCCCCGACCGTCTCCATCGTGAAGGGCAGGCGCAGCGGCACGTTGATCTCGAAGCCCTTTGAGGCGACGAACGGTTCCTGGCCCTTGATGCTGACCCTGACCTGGCCGCTCCAGACGATCATCGCGACCCGGTTGTCGGCATAGAGGACCTCGGGCGTCTTCGCGCCCGGGGCAAGCTGGTGCCAGTCGGCCATGAGATCCTTGTTGCGCACGATGGGTTGCGACCAGCTCGCCTGGCCCTTGTGCAGCGCGAGCACGTCGGCGAGCTTCCACCATGGCTTGTTGGGGGCGACATAGGCCTGGACCGGGTTCTTCTTGGGCACCCAGCCATAGATGGGCGGTGGCGGCGCGGGACGCGCGGCGGGCGGCGCCCCCGCCGGAGCGGGCGCCGCCTGGGCGAACGCCTGATGCGCCAGCATCGCCGCGCCCGCCATCATCCCCGCGACAAAACCGGTCTTCACAACACGCATCAGGTCATCTCCCTCCAAAAGGACCGGCGCGCGCCGGGATTTTCGTTCTCCACATCACCGGCTTTTGCCGTGTACCTGTCCGTGGAGTCGGATGGAGCTATATCAAATATATGATATAGGAAAGGCGTTTTACTGGGCCGGTTCGGGCCTTGTCGGATGCTGCGGGTTGCTGGTGAACACTATGTCGGCGCCTTATGCTGCGTTGGCGTTTTGGGGGAGTGGACCATGAGATACGTGATCGCGTTCACCGCCACGATGCTGCTGGTTTCAGGCCTGCGCCTCGCAACCGGCCAGGAACCCCGCTTGCTGGATGCACTTACCGGTCTGGCCGTCGTGATTGTCGTCTTTATGGGCCGTCGCATAAGAAACCGCACGTCTGGAATGTTGCAAAGGGAAGGCCTGATTTGCGCGTCCTTTGGCTTGCTCTTTTCCCTCACCGTGCTGGTCGTGGAAACCTATCGAATCTTTCAGGCATTCGCGACCGGAATGCTGTTGGTTTCAACCAGTCCGGCCGGATATGTAACTTGGCAGGACAAGCCGATCGGCTTTGTCGTGGCAGCGCTGACGCACCTTGCGATCATGGCGATTTTGGCGTTCCTGATCTGGGGGTGCAGTCATGAAATATCCCAGCGGCGCGGTTCGCGATCTGACCCGACCGGATCTTCCTGACACTCGCGGCGCACTCCGCCGGACGGATGACGGCACCGTACGCGAAAGGGACCAGCGATGAATGACAGTGCAAGCGACGATATTCGGACCGTCCTGACTCGCTACGCCTCGGCATGGCGTGCGGGCGACCTTCAAGGGATCGCCTCCTGTTATCATGACGATTTCACGCTTCACTATTTCGGGACAAGCCCGCTGGCCGGCGTCCATCGCGGCAAAGGCGCGGCGCTGGCCGCACTGGCCGATTTCTCCCGCCGGTCACGGCGACGGCTGATCGAGATCAGCGACATAGCGGTGGGCGCCACGCGCGGCGTGATCCTGGCGCGGGAGGAGATTTCGATCGGCGGGCGTGCGGTGGAGATCGAGCGGACGCTGATCTATGCCATCAGGGATTCGCTGCTGTTCGAATGCTGGGTGCTCGACCAGGATCAGCGCCTGATTGATGAGATGCTTCGACAGGGCTGAGCGGTGTTGCTCCCGCCGAAGCCAGATACAACGGGGTCGGCCGCCAAGTGGCCGTGCACGACTTCGATGCGACCACGGGCAAGGGCAGCGACTGGCGCAAGGATGTGATGCTGGCCCGCCCCTCGGATACGCCGCCAGGCGATTGGTTCCTGGTGGATCTGCGCCGTTTGCGCAGCGACGATCTGGAAGCCCTGACGCCTGAATGGCGCGCGCTCATCCGCGGCGACGACCTCGCCATTGTGGCGCCGGAACTGTCTGCGTCCACCGTGGTGGGGGTTCATGACGCCTCTTAGGAGACGGGGACACCCCGCTGGCTCGGCGTATTGTCCCAAACGGTCATAATGCCTTCGTTGCAGCGGTATCCAGTCGCGCAGTCCACATGCTGTTCTATTTGGTCTCGGATAGCCTCAACGGAGGCGCAGGATGCACCCATTTCGGTTTCGAGAAATACCCAAGGTTCAGGGTTCATCGCCACCCCCAACGCGAGATATTTGTCCAGCGCTTCCCGCGACACCGGCTTGCCGTTCAAATAAGTTTTGCCTGCTCTATCCAGAGCGATCTTATTTAACATGACGAGCCCGAAGCTCCGTGGGTGTCCCCACGTCGAACGGGGCGGAGAGCAGGCCTTCGGCGCTTCCTGAGAGCAAGCCGACGCTACAACCGTCAAAAGAACCACTCGCCAACACTTCATCTGACCAGTCTGCCAACATGCCGGCGAGGGTGCCAGCGAAATGCCCGCTCTCCACCACTTTTCGACATTCAGCGCCTGTGCCACGCCTCGTGCCCTCGGGTGCGGGCGCCGTCGTGACGATCCCTTTCTGTTCCGCCCAATTCCTGATAGCAAACGGTGAAACAGGAGGGTTTCCGTTGCCTATCGTGGAAGCAATCGCCGCCGTGAGCCAAGCGCTCGACGTTGTGAAGGGAATGCGTGCAGTCGAAAAGAGCTTCGACGCGGCAACTTATAAAATCCAGGTCGCTGATCTGATGACGGCGCTTAGCGACGCTAAACTTGAACTTGTCGCGGCGCGTGAGGCCGCAACCGCTAAAGACGCTGAGTTTGAGCGATTGAAGGCGACACTCGCGGGCCAGGCTGAACTGGTCGACGGGCGCGGCGGCTTCAAGTACCGCGCTGATGCGGCGGGCCAACCGGCAGGACTGCCCGTCTGTCCCACTTGCGAGCAACGAGATGGGCGTTTGACCTTTACCGTGAAAGAAGACTCGCCCACCAAGGTGCTGTGCCCCGTTTGCACGTCTCGGTTTGACGGTGTGGCAATTTATCTCACGCAGCCCGCGAACGAACCGACCACGCTTGAGGACGATTATCACAGGCGGGCTGCTGAGGGTATGGCTCGACTGTCAGCGAGTATGAACAAGGGTATTTATTAAACACAATCTGACGGAAGAGGTGAGATTCGAACCCAAGAACGGCTTGCACCGTCGCTGGTTCTCAAGACCAGTTCCTTAAACCACTTAGACACTCTTCCATACCATTCTGCGGCTGCCGCTAGAGATATGCTAGACGCCGCTGCGCAGCACCCCGATATCTTTCGGTACCCACATAAGCATCTGCAAAGGTGTGGTGAAATTGGTCGGGGCGACAGGATTCGAACCTGCGACCCCCACACCCCCAGTGTGATGCGCTACCAGGCTGCGCTACGCCCCGACCGAGGGTGGGGCACATATGCGGGTGAGGCGCGGGATGCAAGCACGGAAGGCGCCGCGGCGAACGATCGACGGATGTGAGCCGGAAGCGCTCGACCCAGCATCGATCGATTCAACCTCATCGAACACCGGCGCAGGATGACCGCGAATGGGCCCGCACCGGAGCTTCACCCTCGCATCGGAGGAACGCCGTCATTTCCCTGTTCCTCGCCACATTTTCCCTGTTCCGGGCGCGATTTTCCCTGTTATCCCGTAACAGGGAATTCTGCATTATCTTATTGATATATAAGAGAGATTTGCTCTCCACTCACCTCCAAGTCTTAGGAATAAAAACAAATTCCCTGTTATTCGCCCGGAACAGGGAATTTCGGGCGTCGCGGCGGACCGGCATGGATATCGCGAGTCGCGCCGTCATCCGGAAGGATTCACGCGAAGCCGCGAAGACGCGAAGAGAGGTTGCGCAGGGAAAGACCGGCCCGGCATTGGCCCGAACGGCACCTCCGTCGAGGACGATTGCATTCCCGCTGGACTATCCGCTTCGCGTCTTCGCGGCTTCGCGTGAACAAATTCCCGTCGTGCCGGCCCGCCTATTCCCTGATCTGCCCGAGCGGCAGCAGGCGCTTCGCCAGCGCCTGGATGAGACGCCGGTCACCGCCCTTGAGCGCGCCGACCATCTCGACCGCGCGGCGCTGCATCATCCGGTCGAGCAGCGTTGGCGTCGTGCCCCGCGTCGCTGCATCGGCCAGCGCCGCCCCGCGCGAATCCGCCGGGTCGACCGACAGCCGCAGCAGGGCGGCGAGCCCGGTGAACAAGGCACGATCCCCGCCCAGCGCGACGGCGCGGTCGGTCGCTTCATAGCCGGTCGTCTTCCGCGCGCCGAGCACCGCCCGCGCGGCCAGCCCGCCCAATGCCTCGACCGCGTCGATATGCCAGCCGCCCAGCGCCGCCTGTGCCTCCGGATCGCGCGGGTTCCGCGCGACGAGCATTTCGAACTGCGCACGGCATTCGAGCGCATCGTGCCGGCTCTTGCTGAGCTTCGCGCGATAGCCGATCGCCATCGCCCGCGTCAGCAGCGCGTCACCATCGCCCGGCATCCTGGCGAGCGCGGCATTGGCATCCGCCTCCACGCCGGCAAGCTGGGCAAGTGCCGACGCCTTGTCGCGAACGGTGAAGACGATCTGGGTCAGCGCATCGCGCGACGAACCGGGGACGGTCGCGGCAGGCACTGGCGAGAGGAGAAGAGCAAGAGCTGCGCTCAACATGATCCTGTCCACACGCCCTCGCCTGGAGGCACGGCAAGCACGAGTCGCATCACATGCGGCCCTCCCTCGCGCTCATTCCCCGATCAGCGTCTGCCAGAACTCCCCGTCCCAGGCCTTCACGCTGATCTCCTTGATGCCGAAGGCGCCAAGGCTCTTGCCGAACGCCTTTTGATGATCGGCGATGCCATGCGCGCCGAGCGCCTCTTTCGAGGCCCAGCGTTCGGAGACGCGGATGAGATCGGGGTCGGCGGCGTCATAGGCGAAATTGTAGAATTCGCAGCCATCCTCCGCACTGGTCGCCGCCATATGCTCGATCAGCAGGTGGCGCAGCTTCGCCCCCTCGCCCTCCGCAACCCGGATATGTCCCAATACGATGATGGTCATTGCGCCTCTCCTGATGATCGGGCCGGCTCCGGCAACCAACCGATTGTTGCGTGGCCATCGGACAAGTGATAGCTCGCGGCGCTTATAGAGCGGGCCTTGCCCCTTTTCGATACCCAGCCTTCCCGGCCAAGCCTTCAGGATATCATGTTCGCAACTCCAGCCTATGCAGCCACCGCGGGCGCCGCCTCAAGTGGCGGTTCCTTCCTGGTGCTTATCCCGTACCTGCTGCTCATCCCCGTTTTCTACTTCCTGGTGCTGCGGCCGCAGCAGCAAAAGGCGAAGGCGCACCGGGCGACGCTTGAGGCGGTGAAGAAAGGCGATTCGGTCGTGACCTCCGGCGGTCTGGTCGGCAAGGTGACCAAGGTCGAGGAGCGTTTCGTCGAGGTCGAGATCGCGCCCACCGTCAAGGTGCGCGTGGTCAAGGCGATGCTGGCGGAGGTCACTCCGTTCGGCACCAAGCCGGCGAACGATTAATCCGATGCTGGATTTCCCGCGCTGGAAGATCACCTCGATCCTGGTGCTCCTCGCCGCGCTGATGGCGCTGGCGATCCCGAGCTTCTTTTCGGAAGACCAGACCAAGGCCTGGGGCTGGATCCCCCACCCGCGGATCAACCTCGGCCTCGATCTGGCCGGCGGCAGCTATCTGCTGCTCGAGGCGGACACTGCCGACCTGATCAACCAGCGCGTCGAGCAGAAGCGCGACGAGGTTGCCGCCGCGATGAAGCGGGCCAACCCCAAGATCGACATCGGCGACATCTCCACGCGTGACGGCAAGGTCACCTTCATGCTGCGCGACGTGACCCAGGTCGACGCCGCGCGCGAGCAGCTCCAGGCGCTCACCACGGGCGCCGGCCTGACCGGCCAGCGCGACTGGAACATCGAGGTCGTCGACGGCACCCGCTTCGTGATGACCCCGACTCAGGCCGGGATCGACCAGCAGATCAACCAGGCGATGGGCGACGCGACCGAAGTCGTGCGCAAGCGCATCGACGAACTCGGCACCAAGGAGCCGACCATCGTCCGCCAGGGCAACAGCCGCATCGTCGTCCAGGTCCCGGGCCTGCAGGACCCGCAGGCACTGAAGCAGCTGCTCGGCAAGACAGCGAAGCTTGAGTTCAAGCTGGTCGACGAGACCGCGACCGACCCCGCCCAGCTCGCCCAGGGCATCGCGCCGGTCGGCAGCCAGGTCCTGCCATACCCCAGCAGCCCAAGCCGCTTCATCGCCGTGAAGCGCGCGGTGATGATCACCGGCGACCAGCTGATCAACGCCCAGCAGAGCAACAATCCCCAGACCAACCAGGCGGAGGTGGTGATCACCTTCGACAGCCAGGGCGGCAAGAAATTCGCGCGGGTGACCCAGGCGAACGTGAACCACCCGTTCGCGATCATCCTCGACGGCCAGGTGCTGTCGGCCCCCAATATCAACGAGCCGATCCTCGGCGGCACCGCCTCGATCTCGGGCAGCTTCACCGTCGCCAGCGCCAACGAACTCGCGATCGCCCTGCGCTCGGGCAAGCTGCCGGTCGCGCTGAAGGTGATCGAGGAACGCACCGTCGGCCCCGATCTCGGCGCCGATTCGATCCATGCCGGCATCAAGGCCTCGATCATCGCGGTGATCCTGGTGATCGCCTTCATGCTGGTCACCTATGGCCGCTTCGGCATCTATGCGAACTTCGCCGTGGTCATCAACGTCGTCGTTATCATGGGCGTGCTGGCGGTGCTGAACGGCACGCTGACCCTGCCCGGCATCGCCGGCTTCGTGCTGACGATCGGCACCGCGGTGGATGCGAACGTGCTGATCAACGAGCGAATCCGCGAAGAGCAGCGGCGCGGACGGTCGGTGATCCAGTCGATCGAGCTCGGCTACAAGGAAGCAAGCCGGACGATCTTCGAGGCGAACGCGACTCATGCCATTTCCGGCATCATCATGCTGCTGCTCGGATCGGGCCCGGTTAAGGGCTTCGCCGTCGTGCTGCTGATCGGCATCGCCACCTCGGTGTTCACCGCCGTCACCTTCACCCGCATGCTCGTCGTGCTCTGGGTTCGCCGCACGCGTCCCAGCCACCTCAATATTTGATCGGCGACCGGCCCATGCGTCTCCTGAAACTCGTTCCCGACAACACGAACCTCCCCTTCGTCTCCCTGCGCAAATGGGCGTTCGGGCTGACGATCCTGCTGACCATCGCGGCGGTCGCCCTGGTGTTCGCCCGCGGACTCAATCTCGGCGTCGACTTTGTCGGCGGCCTGATGATCGAGGAGAAGTTCCAGACACCGCCGTCAACCGACAAGCTCCGTCAGGTCGTCGACCGTCTGCAGCTCGGCGAGGTACGGCTTCAGTCGGTCGGCACCGACGGCAAGACCATCTCGATCAAGCTGCCGCCGCCCAAGAGCACCGAGGAGGACGCGACCAACAAGGTCGTCGCCGCGGTCCAGGCCGCCATCAACAAGGAGTTCCCGGACGCCCGCTTCTCGAAGCAGGATGCCGTCAGCGGCAAGGTCTCCGGCGAGCTGATCTGGAAAGGCATCCTCGCGGTGGTCCTGGCCGTGATCGGCATCGGCCTGTTCGCGATCTTCCGCTTCGAATGGCAGTTCGGCGTGTCGACCATGGTCGCGATCGTCCACGACGTGCTGATGACGCTCGGCTTCTTCGCGCTGACCCAGTTCGAGTTCGATCTGAACATCGTCGCCGCGGTCCTGACCATCATCGGCTATTCGATCAACGACAAGATCGTGATCGACGACCGTATCCGCGAGAATATGCGCCGCTATCGCAAGATGGACATGCCGCAGATCGTCGACCTGTCGGTCAACGAGACGCTGCCGCGTACCGTGATGACCTCGGTCACGATCCTGCTCGCGCTGTTCGCGCTGCTGATCTTCGGCGGCCATGTGCTGCGCGGCTTCACCGCTGCAATGATCCTGGGCATCTTCGTCGGCACCTATTCGTCGATCTACGTCTCGTCCTCGCTGCTGATCTCGCTTGGCCTGCGCGCCGAGCCGAAGTCGGATGACACGCCCGGATCGAAGGCTGAGCGCGTTGCCTATAAGGACATGCCCTGACGCTCTTTTTCCGGCGACAGGGATAGACCGTCATGCGCATGGACAAGGGCCAGCAGACCGACGGCCCGATCATCTCGGCCTTTTCGGGTGGCGGGTTCAAGGTCGATGACGGCGTCTATCGCGCGCTGCTGATCACCCCGGTGCGCGCCGATGGCTGGACGCCGCCGCCGATCGAAACACTGACCGCCGACGATATCGCGCCGCTGCTCGCGCTCGACCCGTTTCCCGAGTTCCTGCTGCTCGGCACCGGTCCGTCACTGGTGCGGCCGCCCGTCTCCTTCGTCCGTGCGATCGAGGCGCGGGGGCTTGGCATCGAGGCGATGGACAGCCGCGCCGCCGCGCGGGCATGGGCGGTGCTGCGCGGCGAAGGCCGCTGGATCGCGGGCGCGCTCTATCCGCTTTGACCCTGGTTTTGACCGAAGCCTGGGCCAGCGCTATCATACCCCAAGCTCAAAAGCTGGGGGAGAGATCGCATGAAGCTGCTGGCCGGACTGGCACTGCTCGCCATACCGCTCTGGACCGTTCCCGTCGCCGCGCAGACCGCGCCGGCGGCAAGCCCTGCCCCCGCCCCTGACTATGCACAGGATTCGGCCTGGCTCTGCCGCCCCGGCCGCACCGACGCCTGTTCCGCCAATCAGGACGTCACCGTCATCCAGGCGAACGGCAAGCGGCGGATCGAGAAGTTCAAGGCAGCGCCCGCGCCGCAGTTCGACTGTTTCTACGTCTATCCAACCGTCTCCAACGACCCGACGCCCAACAGCGACATGACGGCCGGGCCGGAGGAACTGGCGGTCGCGGCGTCGCAGGCCGCGCGCTTCGCCTCGAAATGCCGGGTGTTCGCGCCGCTCTATCGCCAGGTCACGCTGACCGCGCTCCGCGCCTTCATCACCGGCCAGCCGGTCGCGATGGATCGCGCCATGCCGGTCGCCGACATCACGGCGGCGTGGAACGACTATCTGGCGCGCGACAACAAGGGCCGCGGCGTCGTGCTGATCGGGCACAGCCAGGGATCGCTTGTGCTGAAGGAAGTGATCGCCAAGTCGATCGAGCCTGACGCCGTCCGGCGCAACATCATCTCGGCGATGCTGCTCGGCGCCAATGTCGCTGTGCCGGTCGGCAAGGATGTCGGCGGCGATTTCAAGCGGCTGCCGCTATGCCGCAAGGACGACCAGTTCAATTGCGTGATCAGCTATGTCTCCTTCCGCGCCGATTCGCCACCACCGGCGAACAGCCGGTTCGGCAAGGTGCCTGAACCCGGCATGGTCGCTGCCTGCACCAACCCCGCGGCGCTCGCCGGCGGCAAGGCGGTGACTGACGCGATCCTGGGCGCCAAGGGTGCAGGCGCTGGCAGCGCGCCGATGGCCCCCTGGACCAGCGACAATTTGCCGGTCACCACCCCGTTCGTGAAGGTACCGGACCTGATCTCGGCCGAATGCGTGTCGAAGGACGGGTTCGACTATCTCGCCGTCACGGTGAACGGCAATCCGGCCGATCCGCGCACCGACACGATCGTCGGCGACGTCTCGCTCGGCGGCGTCATCCTGAAAGACTGGGGGCTGCACCTGATCGACATGCCGGTGGAGATGGGCAATCTGGTCGAGCTTGCCGACCATCAGGCGGCAGCATGGCGGGGCACGCCTCACAAGGCCCGGCGGCGCTGATCGACCAGCCCGGCGAGATGATCGTGCAATGCGGCGCTGTTCGCTTCCCAGGTGAAGCGCTCCGCGCCGCGGCGGACATCGGCCTGGACCGGCGGATGAGCGAGCAGGTCGCCGATGGCGTGAGCGAACGCGCCTGAATCGCGCGCGGCGATTCGGCCATAGGCCGGATCAGTGACGACCTCGGCGGCACCTCCGGCCGTAGTGATGACGATCGGCGTCCCGCAGGCGAGCGCTTCCACCCACGCATTGGCGAGGCCTTCCGACACGGAAGCCAGCGCCATCACGTCGGCGGCGGCAAGCAGCGCCGGCAGGTCGGCGTGCGGAATGGCGCCGAGCAGTTTCACCCGATCGCCGAGACCCAGCGCATCGATCTTCGCATGGAGCGCGCCCCGTTCCGGCCCCTCCCCGGCAACGAACAGCGTGACGCCCGGCAGGGTGGCGACCGCCTCGATTGCGATGTCGTGCCCTTTGCGTGGAATCAGCGCGCCAAGCGAGACGACGAGCGGGCCGGTCACGCCATAAGCCGCCTTTGCCGTTATCCGATCGCGTGGCGCGAATCGGTCCAGATCGACGCCAGTGCGATGGACGCGGATTCGATCGACCGGGATACCGGTCGCGGCCATATCCGTCTTCATCGCCTCCGATACCGCGAGCAACCCGTCGGCAGCCTGCGCGGCCGCGATCACCTTTCCCGCGGTACCTGGAGCTTGGCCCCAGTGATGGATATCGGCGCCCCGCGCCTTGATCGACACCGGCACCCCGAAATGGCGGCCGAGCACGACGGCGGCCGGGCCATCAGGAAAGAAGAATTCGGCGTCGATCACGTCGAACGCGAAGTCCCGGCGAATCGCGGTGAGCAACGGGAGCAGGCGACGAACCAGGGCACCGACATGGAAACGGCCTCCGGTACCAGGGATAGTGGTGAAGCGTGGACGTCGGGTGTCGAGGCCTTTCCACATTTCGCGATCGGGCAGCGATGCAAGCGATGCGTGGTGCGACAGCGCCCGGAGCGGCCAGGGCGGGAACCCGACCGGCGCGACCAGCCGCAGATCGACACCCGGCCGCGCCGCGAGACCGAGCGTCTGCCGTTCGACGAACACCCCGAAATTGGGACGCGTCGCGTCGGGGAACAGGGTGGAGAGCGTGAGGACGCGGAGCATGGCGACCGCGAATGTAGCGCGGGAAGGTTAATCCTCCCCCGCACGCGGGATCGTCAGAGCCGTTTGTCCCCGGGATAGGCGAGCAGCAGATCGCTCCCGACCGATGCCTCGATCTCGCACCGCCCCTCGATCGTCACGCACTCGCCCGCCTTCCACGCGACACCGTCGACCGCTCCCTGCCCGGCGATCGGCACGAACCACCCCATGACGCCTTCCGGCAGCGTCACGACGCGATGACCGCCGGGCCAGCGCTCGATGACGAATTTCGGTCCCTCCGCCAGGATCGCGCGGTCGTCCGACGCGGGAGCCGGTGACGGCAGCGGCACGAAGGGCACCGGATCGGCAACCGCGACGCCGGCGTCCAGATGCAGTTCCCGGTCGCTGCCATAATCATAGAGTCGATAGGTCAGGTCGACATTCTGCTGGATCTCGATCAGCGTGATCCCGGCGCCGATCGCGTGAATGGTACCTGCCTTCGAATAATAGAAATCGCCTGCCTTTACCGGCTTCCAGTCGAGCAAGTGTTCGATCGATCCGTCGAGCGAGGCGGCCCGGAGCTGATCCTTTGTCATCGGCGCCCTAGTGCCCAGCGCGATCGTTGCGTCGGGCTCGGCCGCCAGGATCACCCAGGCCTCGTCCTTGCCGCGCGGATAGCCAGCGGCGCGCGCGGCCGCGTCGTCCGGATGGACCTGGACCGACAGCTTCTGGCTGGTGAAGAGATATTTGATCAGTAGCTCGGGCTCGGCTGCGTGCGGCGTCTGGAACCACACTTCTCCGATCGGATCGCTGTCGGATGCGGGATCGGGGAAGCCCGGCCACAGATTGTGTCGGCCCCATGGCTTTTCGACGCGCTTGGTGGCGAGCAAGGTTGCGGTCATACTGGTCCTCTGGGGTCGGAATGATAACGCCAACGCGCCGGCCCGGTTATCCGATCCCGCCATGCCGCACCACGCGAAAAACATTGTTCGGGTGCGAGCGCTTGGGCTAAGGGTTGCCACGATGCGTATCCCCCTGTCCCGCTCGATCGCGCTTGCGCTTGTTGCCGCCTCGGCGTTCACCGTGTCCGGCTGTGCCGGCGGCCGTGCCAAGAGCGACATTCCCTATGTCGCCCGCGACGTCGGCACGCTCTACTCCACCGGCAAGGCCAGGCTCGACCGCAAGCAATATAAGCTCGCCGCTGCCCTGTTCGACGAAGTGGAGCGCCAGCACCCCTATTCGATCTGGGCCCGCCGGGCACAGTTGATGAGCGCCTTCTCCTATTATCTCGACCGGGACTATACCAGTTCGATCCAGTCGGCCCAGCGCTTCATCTCGGTCCATCCGGGCAACCGCGATGCGCCCTACGCCTATTATCTCGTCGCGCTTGGTTATTACGAGCAGATCAGCGACGTCACCCGCGACCAGAAGATCACCCAGCAGGCCCTCGATTCGCTCGGCGAACTGACCCGGCGCTATCCGAACTCCAAATATGCCGCCGATGCCCGGCTGAAGATCGACCTTGTGCGCGACCATCTCGCCGGCAAGGAAATGGAGATCGGCCGCTTCTACGAGACTCGCGGCCAGTGGCTGGCGGCAACGCTGCGCTTCCGCCGCGTGGTCGACGAATATCAGACCACGACTCACGTGCCCGAGGCGCTGATGCGGCTGACCGAGACCTATCTCTCCCTGGGCGTGCCCGAGGAAGCGAAGAAGTCCGCCGCCGTGCTGGGCGCGAACTATCCCGGCACCGACTGGTATCAGCGCGCCTACAAGTTGATTCAGCAGCATCCCGGCACTCCGGCGAAGTCGGCCTCGGCTGACGCGCCGGCGAAGACGGGCGCCTGACTCGGCGCTCATGCCGCCCGAGGGGTTGCCTTTGTGCTGACATCCCTTTCCATCCGCGACGTGGTGCTGATCGAGGCTCTTGACCTCGACTTCGGTGGGGGCCTGGGCGTGCTGACCGGCGAGACCGGGGCGGGCAAGTCGATCCTGCTCGACGCGCTGGGGCTGGCGCTGGGCGCGCGTGGCGAGAGCGGACTGGTGCGCCAGGGGGCGAATCAGGCTGTGGTGAGCGCAAGCTTCGACACGCCGCATGGCGACGGCCCCATAGCTTCCCTCCTCGAGCAGAACGGGCTCGACGTCGAGCCGGGCGAACCGCTGATCATCCGCAGAATCGTCAAGTCCGATGGCGGCAGCCGCGCCTTCGTCAACGACCAGCCCGCCTCCGCGGGCCTGCTGCGCGAGCTTGCCGTCCACCTCGTCGAGATCCACGGCCAGCATGACGATCGCGGCATGCTCAACGCGCGTGGCCATCGCGCGCTGCTCGATGCGTTCGGGCGGATCGATACCGGCCCGGCCGCGCGCGCCCACCGCGCCTGGCGCGACGCTGAGGACGCACTCGCGGTCGCGCGCGCCGAACTCGACACGGTCGCACGCGACCAGGAATGGCTTGAGCATGCCGTCGGCGAGCTGAGCACGTTCGGTCCGGAGCCCGGCGAGGAGGAGATCTTGGCCACGCGACGCGCCGGCATGCAGCGCGGCGAGAAGATCGCTGGCGACCTGCAGGCGATCGCCGGCCTGCTGGAGGGATCAGAGGGTGGCCTTGCCCGGTTGCGCCAGGCGGCACGCGCGCTCGAGCGGGTGTCCGAGGATCATGAGGCGCTTGGCGAAGCGCTCGAGGCGATCGACCGCGCGCTGGTCGAAGGCGGCCTGGCCCAGGAGAAAGTCGACGCGGCCGCCGAGGCGCTGGCGTTCGATCCGGCTCAGCTCGAAGCGGACGAGACGCGGCTGTTCGAGCTGCGCGCGCTGGCCCGCAAGCACCGGGTGCAACCCGACGACCTTGCCGCGCTGGCCGCGGACCTGGCCGGCAAGCTCGAGCGGATCGAGAGCGGCGGCGCCGGGATCGCCGCGCTCGAGCGCGCCGTCGCCGATACGGCGCGACACTATGAAGCCGAAGCCGAAGCCATAACGGCCGCGCGCACCGAGGCGGCTGGGCGGCTGGATTCAGCGGTCAAGGGCGAACTGGCCCCGTTGAAGCTCGATGCAGCGCGCTTCCGCACCATGATCGCCCCGCTTGGCAACGAGCTCTGGAGCGCATCGGGCAAGGACCGGGTTGAGTTCGAGATATCGACCAACCCCGGCGCCCCCTTCGGCGCACTCGCCAAGATCGCCAGCGGCGGCGAGCTGTCGCGCTTCATCCTGGCGCTCAAGGTCGCGCTGGCCGAGCAGGGCAGCGCCGCGACGATGATCTTCGACGAGATCGATCGCGGCGTCGGCGGCGCGGTGGCGAGTGCGATCGGCGAGCGCCTCGCGCGGCTGGCGGCGAACACCCAGCTGCTGGTGGTGACTCACAGCCCGCAGGTCGCGGCGCGCGGCGCCCATCACCTGCTGATCGCCAAGAGCCATGACGGCCTCGTCACGCGCACCGGCGTGGCGCAGCTCGACGATGGCGCGCGGCGCGAGGAAATCGCCCGGATGCTTTCCGGCGCGACGATCACCGACGAAGCGCGGGCTCAGGCCGAACGGCTGCTCGAAGCCGCCTGATCCCCGTTCAGAACGGGAATTTGAGCGTCACCATGATCCTCTTGTCGGGCTTGCCGTCCGGACTCTGCTGGGTGGCCGCATGGACATTTCCCTGGCCACTGCCGACGCGGAAGCCGGGGCCACCGACCGGATCGTAGCGACGGGTAAGTGGGCGAAGGCGGAACTACTCCTGCGGCTCTGGGCGACCGCAGACGACGATGTCACCGTCTTCCACGGTCAGCTCGGGACAGCGCGTCGGGTTGCCGTGCGGGGGTGGCGTGTCCGCAGCCGGACCGGTAGCGGCCTGAAGCGTCACCAACAATGCTGCGATCACCGGCCAATCCTCCCTGTCGGGAGGACGGAGAACATCATGACAAAAGGGCCGGAACATGGCTGCGGCATTACGATGCGACTTTTCCACAGACCTGTGCTATAGCCCTGTCATCTCGCGATTCCGCCCCACAAGCATCGCGTGACTGAGAGACCTTCGCGCTCCCGCTTGCAAAGCCGTTGGAACGCTCCCCTGGTCTTCTCCCCGACCTTCATTCGCACCGCTTCCGTGTCAACGGAGTAGCGCGCCCGTGCTCGGATGCGCCGGCCGGGGCCGGACGGTGCTCCGCTCTCTCTTCTCGGCCCCAAACCGGTGCGCGGCGATGCCGCCCGCCGGGCTACCCAAGGAAATAGTTATGCCGATCGGCACCGTAAAATTCTTCAACGCCGACAAGGGCTATGGCTTCATCGCGCCGGAAGGCGGCGGGAACGACGCCTTTGTCCACATCAGTGCCGTTGAAGCTGCCGGCATGCGCACGCTCGATAAGGAGCAGCGCGTGTCGTACGAGCTCGAGCAGGACCGTCGCGGCAAGATGTCCGCGGTCAACCTCGCCAGCGCGTAAGTGACGGGCGGGCGCCGGCCCAAGCCGGCGCCCCTTCCCTTCCGCCCTAACGAATTCGCGGAGAAGTCGTACGAGCACCACCGCCCTGTTCTATCGCGATCGCGCCCGTCAGGCGGAAGCCGATGCGAATGCCGCAACCCTGGACAATGTCCGTTCCCGCTGGCTGCGCGCGGCAAAAGCCTGGGACGAGATGGCAAGCCGCGCCGAGAAGACCGCCGAGCGGCGATCAGTCAACGAAGAGGCCAAGATGGTCGCGGAGATGATGGAAGACGATTAGTCGTCCCCGGATCTGACCTCCAGCCGCGACTCGGGCTTGCGCCGTTATCCGGCGCCTCTTTTTTTCTTTCCCCTGTTAAGTTGGATTCAGGGCGAAAATCATCGTTTCCTTTCAATGGCCTGGGAAGGTTTTCCCTGTTATCGCGTAACAGCGGAAAATTCCCCTGTTACCAGCCGAAGAAGAGCCCGTTTCCGCGCAGAACGCCGACGAAGAGCCCTTCAGCAAAACCGGTCATGAGAAACAGCCGGCGGGATCGCGATCGGCAATCCGGCCGCTCCTCGCTGCCACAACGATGCGGATCGTTGAATCGCCATCCAGCCTCCGCTAGCGCTTCGTCATGAGCACTCCCCTGGCCGACCCGCTCCCTGAGACCGATGAGGAAGCAGCCGCCGAACTGGCCCGGCTCGCCGGCGAGATCGCGCATCACAACAAGCTCTACCACACCGAGGACGCGCCGGAGATTTCCGACGCCGATTATGATGCGCTGGTCCGGCGCAACAACGCGATCGAGGCGGTGTTTCCGAGCCTGATCCGAACCGATTCGCCCAATGCCCAGGTCGGCGCCGCCCCGGCCAGTCACCTCGCCAAGGTGGCGCATGCCCGGCCGATGATGAGCCTGGACAACGGCTTTGCCGACGAGGACGCAACCGAGTTCGTCGCGCGCGTGCGCCGATTCCTCAACCTGACGGAAGACGCGCCGGTCGCCCTGACGGCCGAGCCCAAGATCGACGGCCTGTCCTGCTCGCTGCGCTATGAGCGCGGAAAGCTGGTGCAGGCGCTCACCCGGGGGGACGGCCAGGTCGGCGAGGATGTGACCGCCAATGTGCGAACGATCGGCGACATCCCGCAGCAGTTGCACGGAGAGGCGCCGGACGTGTTCGAGGTGCGGGGCGAGGTCTATATGGCCAAGGGCGATTTCACCGCGCTCAACGCCCGGCTGCTCGCTGAAGCCGACGCGGCCGGCGACGCAAGCAAGGCACGCCAGTTCGCCAATCCGCGCAACGCGGCAGCGGGATCGCTCCGCCAGAAGGACGCCACCGTCACCGCGAGCCGGCCGCTTCGCTTCCTCGCCCATGGCTGGGGTGAGGTATCCGCGGTGCCGGCCGCGACTCAGTATGACATGATCCGGACGATCGCGGCCTGGGGAATCCCGGTCAGCGACATGTTCATACGCGTCGAGGACGTCGCCGGAGCATTGGAGCAGTATCGCAAGATCGAGGCGGCGCGCGCCGACCTGCCGTTCGACATCGACGGCGTGGTCTACAAGGTCGACCGGCTCGACTGGCAGGCACGGCTTGGCGCGGTGGCCAAGGCGCCGCGCTGGGCGCTGGCGCACAAGTTCCCGGCGGAACGCGCCCAGACCACGCTTGAGCGGATCGACATCCAGGTCGGTCGCACCGGCAAGCTGACCCCCGTGGCGCGGCTCACCCCGGTCACGGTGGGCGGCGTGGTCGTCACCAACGCGACGCTGCACAACGAGCATGAGATCGCGCGACTCAACGTATGGCCCGGCGACCGGGTGGTGCTTCAGCGCGCCGGCGACGTCATCCCACAGATCGTCGAGAATCTGTCGCGCGACGAAAGCCGCGGCGCCTGGCCCTTCCCCACCCTTTGCCCCGAATGCCAGTCCGATGCGGTGCGGGAGGAAGGCGAGGTCGACGTGCGCTGCACCGGCGGGCTGATCTGCCCGGCGCAGCGGGTCGAGCGGCTGCGCCATTTCGCCAGCCGGGGCGCGCTGGATATCGAGGGCCTTGGTGCGACCAGCATCGAATCCTTCTTCCGCGACGGCCTGCTCCATTCGCCTGCCGACATCTTCCGCCTGAGGGGCAAGCGCGACGACCTGATCGGGCGCGAGCGGTGGGCGGAGACGTCAGTCGACAATCTCCTGGCGGCGATCGAGGCGAAGCGCAGCCCCGACCCGGCGCGCTTCCTGTTCGGGCTGGGCATCCGCCATATCGGCAGCGTCACCGCGCGCGACCTGGTGAAGGCGTTCGGCACGGTCGAACACGTCGCCGACGTGGCGATCCGCGCGGCAACCGACGAGGAGGCCAGTGCCGAACTGACCGCCATCGACGGAATCGGCCCTGCCGTGACCGAGGCGCTGGTCGACTTCTTCGCCGAGGAACATAACCGCGAGGCATGGGCCGACCTGCTGAGCGAAGTCAGCCCGACGGCCTATATTTCGACCGTCCGCCAGTCCCCGGTGAGCGGCAAGACGCTGGTGTTCACAGGATCGATGGAGACGCTGAGCCGCGACGAGGCGAAGGCCCAGGCCGAGGCGCTGGGCGCCCGTGTATCCGGATCAGTCTCAGCCAAAACGGATCTTGTCATTGCCGGCCCTGGCGCAGGATCGAAACTGAAAAAGGCGGCGGAACTGGGGGTTAGCGTGATCGACGAGGCCGGATGGGCGGAGATTGTCGCCGCCGCGAAGTGATGCTTTTTTGCAACGCAGCATAAGCGAATGCTGCGCCCTACTTGAAGAATCCCCCATGTCATTTATCCGAAATATTCGAGTCGCATGGGGGCCAGCGACGGCGGAATCGCCGCGCATTCTTGCGACTGACGCCTCAAAGGGGAAAATCATGCGACACAATCTATATCTAAGCGTTGCGGTAGCGGCGCTGATCCTCCCGAGCGCCGCGTTCGCGCAGTCGAGCGGCTCGGTGGACTTCGATCAGGGCGACATCGTCGTCACCGCGTCGAACGCTTCGAAAGGCATTGGTGGCGTAGTGGTCCCCGACGTTCCCAAGTCGCGTGTCACCATCAGCGCTGAGCTGATCGGCCGCCAGCGTCCGGGCCAGACCGTCAACGAGATCATCAACCTGGTCCCCGGCGTCAGCTTTCAGAACAACGACGCAACCGGCGCGGCCGGCGGCACGTTCACCATCCGGGGCTTCGACAGCACGCGTATTTCGCAGACGCTTGATGGTGTCCCGCTGAACGACACGGGCAACTACGCGATCTATTCGAACCAGCAGCAGGATCCAGAGACCCTGGAGTCGGTCAGTGTCAATCTCGGCACGACCGACGTCGACAGCCCGACCGCATCTGCCGTTGGCGGCACCGTCAACATCCGCACGCGCGTGCCGAGCAAAGAGTTTGGCGCGATGATGAGCGGAACCTATGGCCAATATGCGGGCGATGGCGACCCTCTGACCCGCCAGATTTTCCGCGTCTTCGGCATGGTCGATACCGGTTATATCGGGAACACCGGCGTTCGCGCCTTCTTCTCCGGCTCGAGCATTGACGCGAACAACCCCTTCAGCAACTATAGCCGCCTGCGGAAGCAACAATATAACGCTCGCATCTACAAGGATCTCGGCAGCAACGGCGACTTCATCTCGCTGGCCGGCCAGTGGAACGAGAATCGCAACAACTTCCTCGGCTCGGTGCCACTGCGCACCGACGCAAGCCCAGGCCGCGTCGTAGGCCCGAACTCGAGCAACCGCGCGCCGTTGACGGCAGCCGAGCGCTTCTACACCATCAACTATCCTTGCGTGATCGGCGGTCCGACGCCGCCGAGCGGGTCCACTGCAGGCGCGGCCTGCGGCACGGAATTCGACCGCCGGTACAACCCGTCAAACACCGGCAACGTCCGCTTCGGTTCGCGCTTCACACTGACCGACAAGCTCGTGTTCACCCTGGATGCCAGCTATCAATATACGAAGGCGAATGGCGGCGGCACCGTCACGCTCCGCGAAGGCTGCGCCAACCTGGGCAGCACCACCAATTTCAATTGCGGCCCTGGCAGCGTTACCGGCGTCATCAACACCACCGGCAACACGGGCAACGGCTCCCCCGGCGGCTTTGCCTATTACACGGGTCGTGATCTGGACGGAAACGGGGTGGTCAACCCTGCGACTACGGTCACCGGCATAGCACCGAGCCAGACTCAGACGCGTCGCTACGTCTCGGTCGCCGGCCTCGCCTACGAAATCGACGAGAATAACCGTATCCGCCTGACCTATACCTTCGATTATGGCCGCCATCGGCAAACTGGCGAAGTCGGGCTGCTGCAATTGAATGGCGAACCGTTCGACGTCTTCCCGGTCAACAATGGCGTTCGGGACGCGACCGGCGCACCGCTCGAAAAGCGCGATCGCCTGTCCTATGCGATCCTGAACCAGGTGTCGGGCGAGTATCGTGGCAAGTTCTTCGACAACGCGCTTACCGCTGTGATCGGCGTCCGCGCGCCGTTCTTCCGTCGTGAACTCAACCAGAATTGCTTCACGGTTGCAGCCAACGGCAACGTTTCCTGCGTGTCGCCGAGCCAGGTTGCCACCTATGCGGCAGCTAATCCCTACACCTATTTCGGGCCTAACGTCACAACCGTGAACGGTGTGAATCGCCCTGTGGTTGCCGGGTCGTCTTGCGCACAACTTAGCGCCGCTTGCGTGGTCGGCTTCGCTCCGCCGCAGAAGCGTATCCTGAACTATAACCGCGTGCTCCCGAATATCGGTCTGACCTATAACTTCACCTCGTCCGCCAGCGTCTTTGCCAGCTACGCCAAGGGTCTGTCGGTGCCCAGCACGGACAACCTCTACAATTCCTTCTATTATGCGGCCGGTTCGCCACAGGCGACGCCAAAGCCCGAGACGACGGATAGCTTCGATCTGGGCGTGCGCTATACGACGAGCAAGATCCAGGCGCAGCTCGCCGGCTGGTACACCAAGTTCCAGAACCGCACGGTGTCCGTGTATGATATCGAGAGCGACACCAGCATCTACCGTAACCTCGGCTCGGTCGATAAGTACGGTTTCGATGCCTCGGTGGCCTATCGTCCGGTGCGCGAAGTTCTCGTTTATGTGTTCGGGTCGTACCTGCACTCCAAGATCAAGGACAATCTCGAAGCAGGTCGCATCACCACCACAGCGGGTGGCGTAACGACCACCACGATCAACTACTTCCAGACCGCCGGGAAGCGCGAGGGCGGCTCGCCTGACTGGATGTTCGGTAGCCGTGTGCAGGGCACGATCGGCCTGTTCGACCTAGGCGCCCAAGCGAAATACACCGGTGCTCGCTACGTCAACGACGAAAACCTGCCCGTGATCACCTGCTCGTCGACTGTCGGCGGCCTCTGCGCCTCGGGCGTCACCCCGGTGCAGATTTATGGCGCGAAGATTCCCGGCTATACGGTCGTGGATCTCGACCTCCGCTTCAACATCGGCAAGCTGCTCCACAAGGAAAAGACGTTCTTCCAGATCAACGTCGGCAACCTGTTCGACAAGGTCTACATCGGCGGCCTGAGCGGCTCGAACGGCTTCGTTGGCCTGCCCAACCGCTTCTCGATCGGCAATGCCGTCATCGGTACGCCGCGCTCGATCACTGGCACGCTGCAGATCGGTCTCTAAGACCAGCTGCTCCCGACTGCAAAACAGAAGCCGCCGCCCCGAAAGGGGCGGCGGTTTTCTGTCTTGGTATACTGAAACCGCACAGCCGTGGCTGCGGACAGCACATAGTGAGTCGATTGGGACAGATAGAGTCTATTGAGATTCCGCTTCTCGCGAGATCGTGCGACGATGAGAATGCTCATCGGACGGCGCACACCATTCTTAAGAGATAAGGTAGAGCGGTCCTCCCAATTCGCCAGCCGCTTGATTCACAAAGGGCAACTCGACGACCTCGCTCTTGCCATCGAAGAGGCACCGGCCCCGGTCAAACAAAAACAACCGCCGCCCGCAGCAGCACAGATGCTTGCTATTGCGTTGCTCGACCCGACTCACGACGTCGCGAACCAGGCAAGGCGCGGAACACCGCCTCGTTCAAGCGTTCGTCACGGTAGCGACTTTCGCTTGGCATATCGTTGGACAAAATTCGCCCGTCAAACAACCTTCGCATAGACCGAGTTGAGCGGCCGCGAGAACACGCGTCCGACCATCGGCTCGAAGAAGCTCAGCGGTGCGCTTTCGTACGTCGGGTCGAAGGCCGACTGGTCGTATTTCTCGCAGAATTCGGCGCAGGCCTCGAAATGCTGGTGGCCCCGATAATTCTCGCGCAGATCCCGGTCCATCCCGAGATAGTGGAAGAAATAATAGCCCTGGAACACGCCGTGGGTGTTGGCGATCCAGTGCACCTCCTCCGACACGAAGGGGCGGAGCATCGCCGCGCCGATCTCCGGATGGTTAAACGTTCCGAGCGTGTCGCCGATGTCGTGGAGCAGCGCCATCACCACATAGGCCTCGTCCCGCCCGTCACGATGGGCGCGAGTCGCGGTCTGGAGGGAATGTTCGAGGCGATCGACCGGGAAGCCGCCGAAATCGCCCTCCAGCAGCTTGAGATGAGTCAGCACGCGGGCGGGCAGTTCCTTCGCGAAATCGCGGAAATGGCCGCCGATGATGTTCCAGTCCTGCTGGGTGCCCTCCACCATCGCGGTGAACTGGGCGCGGTCCTGATGCTGGGTCATGGCTTCTCTCTCCTCAGTTCTGCCGGGCTTTTGCATCCCGTTCGCGCTTCTTCCTTCTCCCCTTGTGGGAGTTTTGTCGAGCCTCGGGTCGAAATGCGCCCCGGGCATTTCTAAAACATGCTGGGAGCATGTTTTGTCCGAGGCTCGACAAAACTGGTGCCGCGTAGCCCCGGATGAGGGGGAGTGAGGTTCGGGACATTCGCGAGTGTCCCCCTCACCCTTCCCACTGCTTCCGGCAGCGGGCCCCTTCCCTCTCCCCCAGAGGGAGAGGGAGAAAGAGCTTCGCGCATCCAACAGCCTTACCCCACCCCACCGCACTTTGCGCATCGGTCCCAGTCGGGTTAAGACCCCCGCCCATGCCGCTGTTCACCAAGCCCGCGATCTTTTCGCGGCCCTTTTTCGAAGACAAGAGTCGTGCCTTCTGGCGGCTGCAGGCGGCTGGCTGGACCGGCTATCTGATCCTGCGCAGCGTCTCCAGCATCTCCAACGGGCTCGACCTGACGGCGACGCTGCTCGTCGTGGTCGAATCGATCATCGGCTATTGCATCACGCTGCTACTCTCGACGCTCTATCATTATTACCGGCGCCAGCCGCGCATCGCGGCGGTGATCCTGACGATCCTGACGCTGGGCGCCGCGACAGTACTTTACGCGGTGCTCGACGCCTTTTCCTTCTCGTTCATCAAGATGGCCAATCCGGGCCTGAACGTCAGCTTGGTGCTGGGCACGGTGTTCCTTAATTTCACCGTGCTGGCGGGCTGGTCGGCGCTGTATTTCGGGATCAATTTCTACCTGATCGTCGAAGAGCAGATCGACCAGCTGGCGGCGCTGGAGAATACGGCGAGCTCCGCGCAGCTGGCGATGCTGCGCTACCAGCTCAACCCGCATTTCCTGTTCAACACGCTTAACTCCATCTCGACGCTGGTGCTGCTGAAGCAGACCGAGCGGGCGAACGCGATGCTGAGCCGGCTGTCCTCCTTCCTGCGCTATACGCTGGCCAACGAGCCGACCGCGCATGTGACGATCGCTCAGGAGGTCGAGACGCTGAAACTCTATCTCGAGATCGAGAAGATGCGGTTCGAGGACAGGCTGCGCCCGAGCTTCGAGGTCGATCCGCGAGTCACCAAGGCGCGACTGCCGTCGCTGCTGCTTCAGCCGCTGGTCGAGAACGCAATCAAATATGCCGTCACGCCCAAGGAGGAAGGCGCCGAAATCGCCGTCACCGCGCGGCTCGCCGGGGATCGGGTGCAGATCGCCGTATCCGACACCGGACCGGGCTTGAATGAAATGAAAGCACGGCCAAGCCTTTCAACCGGGGTCGGGCTTGCCAATATAAGGGAGCGGCTCGCTCAGGCATATGGGCCCGACCACCGCTTCGAGACCCGCTCCATTCCCGGGGGCGGCTTCGGGGTCGAGATTGAGATTCCGTTCCAGCTCGGGGAACCGGTTAGAGAGGTAGCATGACGATCCGTACGATATTGGTGGATGACGAACCGCTGGCGATCCAGGGGCTCGAGCTTCGCCTCCAGGCGCACGAGGATGTCGAGATCATCGACAAATGCCAGAATGGGCGCGAGGCTATCCGCGCCATCAAGACCCACAAGCCCGACCTCGTCTTCCTCGACATCCAGATGCCCGGTTTCGACGGCTTCTCGGTGGTGCAGGGGCTGATGGAGGTCGAACCGCCGCTGTTCGTGTTCGTCACCGCCTATTCCGACCATGCGCTGAAGGCTTTCGAGGCGCAGGCGGTCGACTATCTGATGAAGCCGGTCGAGGAATCCCGGCTGGCCGACACGCTCGACCGGGTGCGGCAGCGGCTGGCGGAGAAGCGCGGCATCGAGGAGGTCGACCGGCTGAAGGAAGTGCTGGCCGAGGTGGCGCCGGATTCAGTCGAGAACCTTGCCGACGGCGGCGACCAGGTTTCCGCCAACCGCTTCGAGAAGCTGATCAACATCAAGGACCGCGGCCAGATCTTCCGGGTCGATGTCGACACGATCGAGCGGATCGACGCGGCCGGCGATTACATGTGCATCTATACCGGCGACAACACGCTGATCCTGCGCGAGACGATGAAGGACCTGGAGAAACGGCTCGACCCGCGCCGTTTCCAGCGTGTGCACCGGTCGACCATCGTCAATCTCGACCTGGTCAAGGAAGTGAAGCCGCACACCAATGGCGAGTGCTTCCTGGTGCTTGGATCGGGCGCGCAGGTGAAGGTCTCGCGCTCCTATCGTGACGTGGTCGCGCGCTTCGTGCATTAAGCCGCGACGTCGCGCCCCCGGCCCGACGAAACCGGGGGACACGCACGATGACGACGGATGAGCTTGGGGCGGAGATTCGCCGCCTTGGGCCGTGGCACCATGATATCGAGATAGCGCCGGGCATCCGCACCGGGGACCCGGCCTATCGCCCCGAGCCGGACCCAGCACTCGGCACGCCCAGCATCGTCGATCCCTACGCCAAATTCGCGCGGGCGTTCGGCGACCTCTTTCCCGAGGGACTGCGGGGCCGGTCATTTCTCGACTGCGCGTGCAATGCCGGCGGCTATCTGTTCGCGGCCAGGCGGATGGGAGCCGGGCGCTGCTTCGGCTTCGACGTGCGCGAGCACTGGATTCGCCAGGCGCATTTCCTGGCCGGCCGCCTGCCGAGCGCGGATATCGATGCAGGCGTATGCGCGCTGGCGGACGTGCCCGAGCTTGGCCTGAAACCGTTCGACGTAACGCTGTTCAGCGGCATCCTGTATCATCTGCCCGATCCGGTCGCCGGGCTGAAGATCGCGGCCGACCTGACCCGGGAGGTGCTGATCGTCAACACCGAGACGTTCCCGGCGAAGCAGGACGGGCTGATCCTGAATCCGGAAAGCCGAACGCTGCTGATGTCCGGCGTCGACGGTCTCGCCTGGTATCCGACGGGGGAGACCGTCGTGCGCCAGATGCTCGCCTCGTGCGGCTTTCCTCACACCCGGCTGCGCTTCAACCACGCCACCGAGGGCAAGCGGAGGCGGCTTGAAATCTGGGCCGCGCGCGATCCGGGAGTGTTCTCCCATTATGACGGCCTGTATCCGCAGGTGCCGCCCAGCCGCCTGCGTCGATTGACGGCGAGGCTGCTCGGTCGCAGATAGGATAAAACAAAGTCGGGTCGGGACGAGAGATGCAGGACAAGTTCAGAACCTTCGCGGCGTTGCATGTGCCTGGCGACCCGCTGATCCTGTACAATGCCTGGGACGCGGGCAGCGCGCGCGCAGTGGCGAGCGCCGGGGCCAAGGCGATCGCGACCGGCAGCTGGTCAGTCGCGGCGGCGCAGGCCTATGGCGATGGCGAGGGCTTGCCGCTCGAGATCGCGCTGGCCGGCGCGACCCGGATCGCGGGCGCGGTCGACCTGCCGGTCTCGATCGATTTCGAGGGCGGCTATGCCGTCGAACCCGAGGCGGTGGCGGCCAATGCCTCCAGGCTGGCGGCGACCGGCGCGATCGGGTGCAATTTCGAGGATCAGGTGGTCGGCGGCGAAGGCCTGCACCCGGTCGACTTCCAGGTCGCACGGATCGCGGCGATGCGCGCCGCCACCGGCCCGTCCTTCTTCATCAACGCCCGCACCGACATCTTCCTTCAGAACGCCCCGGCGACTCATGACGAGGAAAAGGCCGACACGGCGATCGCGCGGGGCAAGGCCTATGCCGATGCTGGCGCCAGCGGCTTTTTCGTGCCCGGGCTGGTCGACCTCGCGCTGCTGGGCAGGGTCTGCCGCGAAGTATCGCTGCCGGTCAATTTCATGGCCTTTCCAGGCGCACCGGGTGCCCGGGAGGTGGCTGGTGCTGGCGTCGCGCGGATCAGCCATGGGCCGAACCCCTATCGCACCGCGATGGCCGCACTGACTGCGGCGGCGCAGGCAGCGTTCGACTGGCGCTGAGCGCGAGCCTTACGCTTCCGCCCCGTCCTCGTCCGCAGCATCATCCGCGCCGGGGGCGGGATTCTCGAACCAGGCCTCGACCGGGCCGCTGAGCTTCAGCGTGAGCGGCTGGCCGTGGCGATCGACCTTCTTGCCGAGCGCGACGCGGATCCAGCCTTCGGAGATCGAATATTCCTCGACGTCGCGGCGTTCGGCACCCTTGAAGCGGATGCCGATCCCGCGCGACAGCTTCGCTTCGTCGAAATGCGGGCTGCGCGGGTTGGAGGACAGGCGGTCTGGCGGTGTATCGGTCATGGGGCGGGCTCATGACGCAAAATCGCGCGCGATGCCAGAGCGGCGATACGAAAACGGCGTGGACCGGGCCCACGCCGTCTCCTTCAGGCCGGTGTCGCGATCAATTGCAGACCCGGACCCGGACCGGGTATCCGTAATAGCGGTCGTAGCGACGCTCGATCCAGCAGCGCTGGTAGTTCGGCCGGTAGCGATAGGCGTAGTAACCGTCATTCGGGTAATAGCCGTGGCTGCGATAATAGCCGTCGTCATAATAGGGATCGTAACCGCGCTCACGATAATAGCGGTCGCGATCGCGGCCGTTGGACGCGATGGCCGCGCCGATCGCGAGACCGGCGATGCCGGCGACGATCGCGGTGCCAGCACCGTCGCCATGCCGATAATGGCGATAGCGTTGCGCGTCCGCGGGGACCGCAGTGGTCAGCGCTGTCGCGGCGAGCGCCACGCCGAGGCCGGCCTTCTTCACAAAATCGTTCATCTCGAACCTCCTCTTGTCAGCAAGCCCGTAGCCGCATCGGGGGGATAACGCGGCAACGCTCCAGCTTGTTGCATCATGATCGAGTCGGTCTGAACTCGTGCGGAATGCGGCGTTTAACCGCCGTTCAGCGTGGCCCGGCTCAAAGGCGGCCGCTCAAGGTCAGGCGTTGAAACGTCCTTCGCACGAAGTAAAGTCGGGCTCACCCAAGGAGACGATGATGGCGTACTGGCTGCTGAAATCCGAACCCGAAAGCTATAGCTGGGACGACCTGATCCGCGAGGGCGAGACCGAATGGACCGGCGTGCGCAATCCGGCCGCTGCGCTTCACCTGAAGGCAATGGCGGTGGGCGACCGCGGGCTGTTCTACCATTCAGGCAAGGAAAAGGCCGCAGTGGGCGTGATGGAGATCATCCGCACGGCGCAACAGGACGGCGACGAGCCGCGCTGGGTGTCGGTCGCGGTAAAGCCGGTCGAGGCACTGGCGAAGCCAGTGACGCTGGCGGCGATGAAGGCGGAACCGAAGCTGGCGGGCATGGAAATGCTGCGCCAATCGCGCCTGTCGGTCAGCCCCGTCAGCGCCGCGCAATGGGCGGTGCTGACGGGAATGGGTGACGCCTGATCGCGGTAGATCAGGAAAAGACGTCGCCCAGTCGGTCTGAATCTTCCTGCTCGTCCGTGCGAGGATCGAAACCATAATCGTTCTCGCCCGGGGTGCCGGGCAGGAAAGCGAGCACGATCATGATCAGTCCGCCAATATAGGGGATGAAGACCAGAAGGGCGAACCAGCCGGATTTATCCTGATCGTGCAGGCGCCGGATCGTAACCGCCCAGCTCGGGATGATGGCGGCGAGCCCCAACAGCACGAGCACGATCATTGCAATCATTGCGACGGTTGAACCGCCCCCGGAACCGAAAGCGTTGAACCCCCGCGTGAACACTCCCGCGAAGAGCGCCAACAGCGCCATCACGCTGTAAAGCGCAATGAAGAACATGAAATATTCGGTCCGCTGCGAGCGGCCCGCAAAATCAGCATAGAGGCGCCAAGGCCGCGTCAGAATCTTCTTCATGCTATCCCCCAGATTGAACCCCGGGGGATGCTAGACCTGCCGACAGCCCGCTGCCAAGCGTTAAGCCGCCTGCTTGGCGCGCGAGGCCTTTTTGCGCTCGTGCGGATCGAGGTAGCGCTTGCGCAGGCGGATCGACTTGGGCGTGACCTCGACCATCTCGTCATCGTCGATGTACGCGATGGCCTGCTCAAGCGTCATCTTCTTCGGCGGGGTCAGGCGGATCGCGTCGTCCTTGCCGCCCGAGGCGCGGAAGTTGGTGAGCTGCTTCGCCTTCATCGGATTGACTTCGAGGTCATCCGTCTTGGCGTTCTCGCCGACGATCATGCCCTCGTACAACGCCTCGCCATGGCCGACGAACAGGATACCGCGCTCCTCGAGCGGGCCGAGCGCATAGCTGTTGGCTTCGCCCGAACCGTTCGAGATCAGCACGCCGTTCTTGCGGCCCTCGATATTGCCCTTGTGCGGGCCATATTTCTCGAACAGCCGGTTCATGATGCCGGTGCCGCGCGTATCCGACAGGAACTCGCCGTGATAGCCGATCATGCCGCGCGAGGGCGCGGAGAAGGTGATGCGGGTCTTGCCGCCGCCCGAGGGACGCATGTCGGTCATCTCGGCCTTGCGCAGGTTCATCTTCTCGACGACCGTGCCCGAATATTCCTCGTCCACGTCGATGATGACGGTTTCGTACGGTTCGGTCTTCTTGCCGTCCTCATCCTCACCGAACAGCACGCGCGGGCGGCTGATGCCGAGTTCGAAGCCTTCGCGGCGCATCGTCTCGATCAGCACGCCGAGCTGAAGCTCGCCGCGCCCGGCGACTTCGTAGCTGTCGCGATCGGCGGCTTCGGTCACCTTGACCGCGACGTTCGATTCGGCCTCGCGGAACAGGCGGTCGCGGATCATGCGCGAGGTCACCTTGGTACCCTCACGGCCGGCCATCGGCGAATCGTTCACCGCGAAGCGCATCGACAGGGTCGGCGGATCGATCGGCTGGGCGTGGAGCGGCTCGCTGACGGTGATGTCGGCGATGGTATCGGACACCGTCGCGACGGTCAGGCCGGCGAGCGAGATGATGTCGCCTGCCTTGGCTTCCTCGGCCGGGACACGCTCGAGCCCGCGGAAGGTCATGATCTTCGAGGCGCGACCCGCTTCGACGATCTTGCCGTCATTGTTCAGCGCGTGGATCGGCTGGTTGAGCTTCACCGTGCCGGAATTGACCCGGCCGGTGAGGATACGACCAAGGAAGTTGTCGCGGTCGAGCAGCGTCACCAGGAAGGTGAAGGGCGCGTCGACATCGACGCTCGGTGCCGGGATGTGGCTGACGATCGTCTCGAACATCGGGGTCAGCGTGCCTTCGCGCGCATTCTCGTCGGTCGAGGCATAGCCGTTGCGGCCCGAGGCGTAGAGCACCGGGAAATCAAGCTGCTCGTCAGTCGCCTCGAGCGAGACGAACAGGTCGAACACTTCGTCCAGCACTTCCTGGATGCGCGCGTCACTGCGGTCGACCTTGTTGACGACGACGATCGGGCGCAGGCCCAGCGCCAGCGCCTTGCCGGTGACGAACTTGGTCTGCGGCATCGCGCCTTCGGCCGAATCGACCAGCAGGATCACGCCATCGACCATCGAGAGGATGCGTTCCACCTCGCCGCCGAAATCGGCGTGGCCCGGGGTGTCGACGATATTGATGCGGGTCGCGACGCCGGCGCCGTCGATCCATTCGATCGAGGTCGGCTTGGCGAGGATGGTGATGCCGCGTTCTTTTTCGAGGTCGTTCGAATCCATCGCGCGCTCTTCGACGCGCTGGTTATCGCGGAAGGTGCCGGACTGGCGGAAGAGCTGATCGACCAGGGTCGTCTTGCCGTGATCGACATGGGCGATGATCGCCACGTTGCGGAGGCTCATTGGGTCACTCGATATTTTATAGGGAATAGGTTGCGGGCGCCGATAGCGCAATTGCTGCGCCGCGGAAAGGGCGGATGTCACGCGAAGCAACAGACTGATCGCCACATCTGATGTCCAGGGCGCGCAGATTCGAGACAATCGCTGCAGATTCCCGCTTTCCGGCTGATTTCAGTGCCCCTATCGTCATCGCCAGACACATGCGGGGGCATGATGACATTACGGGGCCTGTTCCACCATTTGCTGGATGCGCGCGCGCGGGCCAGGGGATCCGTCCGGCCGCGACGGCTCGACGACCCGTCGGGGTGGCGGATGCTGGGCAAGGTGGCCAGGATCATGGTCGAGACGCAGGATGCCGGCCATTCCCCGACTGATCCCTGCTGGCTGCTGGCGGATGCCGAGGACCGCATCCTGTTCGTGCTGCCGGCCGGCGTGCTACCCGGGCACGAGCTGCTCAGCCGGATCGGCGACGGTCATGGTTTCGACAAGGCGGCAATCCGCCGCGCCATGCGATCGAAGCGCAACGCACGCTTCACCGTATGGCAGCGCGACCGGATCACCGACAGGGCGGCGCCCGCCGGCTGAGACCGGCTTTGCATTTCGGGATTGTACGACGCGCTGTCACCGGGCAGATTGACAACGTTCGACAAGAAGCAGCGCCCATCAAGGCGCGGTATCGGGAGAGATTCAATGAAGCGAAGCCTGATGGTCGCCTGCGCACTGGGACTGTCCATCGCGGGTTGCGGCAGCGACGCCACCGCAACGGCCACCCCGCCGCCAGCCCCAACTCCCTCACCATCCCCTTCTTCGACACCGGCTCCGACACCTGCCGCATCCTATACACCCGTCGCAGCGGCGATTCCCACCGTCGGCATCGCGCTGCCGCTGGGCAAATGCGTCAACATGGGCAATCATCTGGAAGCACCGAACGAAGGTGACTGGGGTCGGGCGATCGCCGACGACGATTTCACTATCATCAAGGCAGCGGGATTCGCCAGCGTGCGCCTGCCGGTCCGTTTCTCCGGCCATGCCGCCATCGCCGCGCCCTACACGATCGATGCAGCGTTCATGGCCCGGGTGCGGCATGTCGTCGGTCTCGCCACGACAGCGGGACTCAACGTGATCATCGACCTGCACAATTACGACGAGCTGATGGCTGCGCCCGACGCCAATGCGGCGCGCTTCGCCGGGCTATGGAAACAGATCGCCGCCGAATTCGCCACCGCGCCGGCGACCGTCTGGTTCGAGCTGATCAACGAGCCGAATACCAACCTGACCAATGCGAAGCTGCCCGCGATCATCGGGCCTGCGCTTGCCCAGATCCGGGCGACCAACCCGACCCGGCCGGTCATCATCGGCGGCGAAGGCTGGAGCAATATCAATTCGCTCGCAACCTTGCCGATGCCGGCCGACCCGAATGTCATCCCGACCTTCCACTATTACGATCCGTTCGCCTTTACCCATCAGGGTGCCACATGGGTGACGCCGGCCCCGCCACTCGGCCGGGCCTTCGGCACCGCCGCCGACATCGCCGAGATCAATCGCAACCTGCAGACGGTGCGCGATTATATCGCGCGGACCGGGCGAGTGCCGTTCGTCGGCGAATATGGCGCGAACGACGTGGCCGGTGTGCCCGTGAGCGAGCGGATCAACTATTACGGCACGATCACAGCCGCCTATGCCTCGGTCGGCGTGCAGAGCTGCGCCTGGGGTTATGCCAATACCTTCCGGCTGCGCGACGGGGATCACTGGATTCCAGGCATGCTCGCGGCGATCCATACGACCACCACGCTGCGATAGAGGATCAAACCGGCGTGAAATATCGCGCCGGTGTCGTCCCGAACTGCGCCCGGAAGGCAGCGATGAAGGCGCTTGGCGTGGCGTAGCCGGCGATGGCAGCAGCCTGTTTGACGCTGGCCCCTGCGCCGAGACGCTCGAGCGAGGCAAGCAGCGCGCCCTGACGGCGCCAGCGGCCGAGGCTCATGCCCGTCTCGGCGACGAAGCGGCGCTCCAGCGCGCGGACGCTTAGGCCGACGGCACGGGCGAGCTCGGGGATTCCCGCCTCTGCCCCGCCCGAGAAAAGCCATTCGGCGGCCCGGCGGGTCGTGTCGGAGCGCGGCTCCGGCAGGCTGAAGGGCGGGACCGGCGCACGGCGCATCTCGTCAAGCAGCAGGATGGCGAGCGCGGATTCGATCGTGTCGCGGCGGTCGGCCATGCCGATCGCGACGATGCGCAGGATCAGCTCGCGCAACAGTGGAGAGACGGTGACGGCGGTGCAGGCCTCCGGCAGATCGGGCACGCATCCCGGCGCGACATAGACCGTTCGGAAGGCGCTGTGCCCGGACGCGCGGATCGCGTGCCGCACGCCGGCCGGCACCCAGACACCCCAGCTCGGCGGCACCACCCAGGAGCCGCCGCCGGTCGCGATCATCAGGACCCCGCTGGTCGCGTGGATGAGCTGATGCCAGTCATGCGCATGCTCGCGGATCGCCCGGCCGGGCGCGAGATCGGACGCGCTGCTGCGCACCACCAGATAGGGCTCGTCAGCTGCGGTGCGACGTTTTTGCGACATTCATTGGCAGAATAGCGCTATTGCGGCTCACGCGCCAGCGACGCAGGATGTGCGCATGCCAGCGAACCTCGCCTCCTTCGCCATCCATGTCGACGATCTGGATCGTGCCCGCGCCTTCTACGAGGCCGTGTTCGGCTGGGAATTCGAACCCTGGGGTCCGCCCGGCTTCTATCTGATCCATACCGGCAGCGAGGCGTCACCCGGCGTGCAGGGGCTGATGCATGCCCGGCAGACGCCGTGCACCGGCGAGGGCCTGAACGGGGTCGAGCCCACCTTCGCGGTCGACGATGTCGACGCGGTCGCCGCACTGGTCGAGGCCAATGGCGGAACGATCACCTATGCCAAGGGCATCATTCCGACCGTCGGCGCGTTGATCCGGTTCCTTGATACCGAGGGTAACGATATCGGCGCGATGCAGTATCTGACGGTGCCGCACACCTGATCCGCTTGCCCTTCACCGGGGAAGAAGCAGGGTTACGGTACAGACACACTGTTAGCCGCCGTGCGGCTCGGCCGTCGCCGAACAGCGTCATGCGCCAGAACGACCCGTGCGCCCGCGCGAGCCCATCTGGCCTTTCCCCGATTCAGTCCGCATCAGTCACTCGACTCACCCGGGATCGATCGCGCACCATTTTTCCGCTACCCTGTCGCATCGTGACAAGTGTTATAGTTGAATGATACACTTGAAGCGCGTTCGAATCGCCGTCATCTAGGGCGGAGATTGCGTGGAGAGAGTGATGGCGACCCAGACTGAGACCGCGACCACCGATCTGGTGCTGACCCCGCCCGACCCGGTCCCCGTGGTTGCGCCGGAAAAGGCCGTGGGCCTGGTGCCGGTCGACGATACCAAGCGCACCCAGCTTCAGGCGCGGGTCGAGACCTTCATCGACGACCTGGTCGCGCAGGACGTGAATTCGCCCGAATTCGGCAAGCGGGTCGATGCGATCAGCGCCATGGGCCAGAAGGAGATCCGCGAGGCGGCCGGGCAATCGAACCGCTTCCTCGACCGGCCGGTCAAGGCGATGGACCAGGAATCAGGCGTTGGCGCCGACCTGGCCGAGTTGCGGCGGACGATCGAGGATCTCGATCCGGGCAAGAAGGGCAACCTCCTCGCGCCCAAGAAGCTGTTCGGGATCATCCCGTTCGGCAATTCGATGCGCAATTATTTCGACGGCTATAAAAGCTCGCAGAACCATATCGCGTCGATCCTGAAGAGCCTTGGCAGCGGCAAGGACGAGCTGCTGATGGACAATGCGGCGATCGACGTCGAGCGTTCGAACCTGTGGACCGCGATGGGCCGGCTCGAACAGATGATCGTGCTGTCCAAGACAATGGACGAGCGGCTCGAGGAGAAAGCCAACGAGCTGGATCACACCGATCCGGCCAAGGCGAAGGCAATCCGCGAGACAGCGCTGTTCTATGTCCGCCAGCGCACCCAGGACCTGCTGACCCAGATGGCGGTAACAGTGCAGGGTTATCTCGCGCTCGACCTGGTCAAGAAGAACAATGTCGAGCTGGTGAAGGGCGTCGACCGTGCCTCAACCACCACTGTTTCCGCACTGCGTACCGCGGTGACGGTGGCACAGGCCCTGACCAACCAGAAGCTGGTGCTCGAGCAGATCACCGCGCTGAACACCACGACCGCCAACATCATCGATTCGACCGGAAAGCTGCTGAAGAGCCAGACCGCGACGATCCACGAGCAGGCGGCAAGCGCCACCATCCCGATCGAAACGCTGCAGCGTGCCTTCCAGAATATCTATGACACGATGGACGCGATCGACACCTTCAAGCTGAAGGCGCTCGATTCGATGAAGACAACGGTCAACGTGCTGGGCAACGAGGTCGAGAAGTCGAAGGGCTATATCGCCCGGGCCGAGGGCGCGGCACAGAATGCGGGCGGCGGGGGCGAAACCTTCAAGCTGGAAGCCGTGTAAATGACCGACGTCGATCGCCAGATCGCCAGGACGACGCAGTTCCTCAACGAACGGCGCGACCAGGCCCTGATGCAGCGCAAGCGCCGGCGGCGCGGCACCGGCTTGGCCAAGCGGGCCGGGCTGATCGTCACGGCCGATCTGGCGATCATCATCGCGACGATCGTGTTCGGCTGGTTCACGCCGATCGGCATGGGCGGCGCCCTGCTCGTCATCGCGCTGCTGGCGGTGGTGACGCTGCTGATCGCCTTCGTCTCGCTCGAGGCCCCGGTCAGGGCGGAGAAGCTGGTCGAGGTGCCGCTGAAGGCCTTGCCGCTCAAGACCGAGCAATGGCTCGAAACGCAGCGCCCCGCCCTGCCCGCACCGGCGCAGACATTGGTCGACGGCATCGGCGTCCAGCTCGAAACGCTTGCGCCACAACTTGCCGCGCTTGACGAACGCGAGCCGGCCGCGGCCGAAATCCGCAAGCTGGTCGGCGAGCAACTGCCCGAGCTGATCCGCGATTATGCCAAGGTGCCCCAGCCGTTGCGCGGCGTGGAACGCAACGGCAAGACCCCCGACGCGCAACTCGCCGAAGGGCTGAAGGTGATCGAACAGGAGATCGGCCAGATGTCGGCGCAACTCGCCGAGGGCGATCTCAACCTGCTCGCGACGCGGGGCCGGTTCCTCGAAATAAAATATCGGGATGACGGGCTGGAAGGTTAACCACCGACGGCGGCCGCGCTAGAAGATCCTCGTGCCCGGGCCGGTCGTGCATCCTTTGATAACCACCATCGTGCCATCATCGTCAGGGCGAAAGCCGGACGGGATGCGTAATGGAGATGCCGTCATACACCAACGGGGCCGCCAGTAGCGGCGCCATCGCCGAACCCGGTGCCGCGATGCGCAGGACCGGGTTCGTCTTTCCGCTGCTCTTCCTTGTCGCCCATCCCCTGTCGATCGCGCTGGCCGGCAATCGCGCTCAGATATTTTCCCTCGCCTTCCTCGTCCTGGCACCCCTGCTGGCGGGGGCAGCCTGCCTGTATCGTGCGCGCCACGACCGGGCGGCCGCCGGCTGGACCGCGCTCGGGTTCGCGACGCTGCTCTGGGCGGGCGGGATGGGCGTGAACATGGTGAGCGCCTTGCTGCTGCAGAATTCGAGCGGGATCACCTCACTGAGCATGCTCCTTTTCGTCCTGTACGGCGTGCCGATCCTCTTCGCGGTCGCAAGCCCGGACCAGGAGTCATGGCATGTCCGCCTGGTCGACGGGGCCCTGGCACTCACGCTCGGCTATCTGTTCTTCGTGTACACGCTCGAGTTCGCCAGCCTGTCGGGCGCGAGCGCCACCGGCGTGCTCAATCTGCGCCTGATGTTCGACATCGAGAATCTGTTCATCGCCGCCTTCGCCCTGATCCGCTTCCTTGCCTGCAGCGATCCGCCCCGACGCGCCTTCTTCCGGACGACCGCCCTCTTCGCCTGGGCGTATCTCGCGGCCGCATTCTACATCAATCATTTCCAGATGGAGTCGGACTATGGAAACCTGGTCGATCCGCTGATCGACCTGCCCTTCCTCCTGCTCATCGCGCTTGCCCTTCGGCACCATGCACCGGATACGAGGCCATCGGCGGTGGTGCGCATGCTCGAACGGACCGTCCGCGCAGGCAGCCCCCTGATGCTCCCGGCGACGCTGCTCATGGTGTCGGCACCGCTGGTCCCGGACCATCCAGCCCTGGCGATCGCGGGATTCGTCGCCGCGACGCTCGGCTATGGCCTGCGCAACATATTGGTCCAGATGCGCGGCTTCGATGAGCGCGATGCGCTCGAACGCCTGTCAAGGCTCGACGCGCTGACCGGCCTGTCGAACCGGCGCGAATTCGATGAGCGCCTCCGCCTCGAATGGGCTCGCGCAGGGCGGGCAGGCACGGGACTGGCCCTGCTGATGATAGACATCGACCATTTCAAGCTGCTCAACGACAGCTTCGGCCATCCGGCCGGAGACCAGCGGCTCCGTGCCGTAGCGCAGGCACTGGCCGGCTGCGCCATGCGCGGATCCGACATGGTCGCCCGGTTCGGCGGGGAGGAGTTCGCCGTGATCCTTCCCTCGACCGACCCGTCAGAGGCGGCCGTGCTGGCTGAAAGGATGCGCGTAGCGATCGAACAACTCGATCTCGCGTCCCCGGCGCAGGGCGGCCGGGTTACCGTCAGCATCGGCATCGGCCATATCGGAAAGCTTCGCGGCGACGCCGCCGAGCGGCTGCTCGCGGCAGCCGATGCCGCGCTCTACGATGCGAAGCAGGGCGGGCGCAATCGCGTCATGGCGCGCCGCGCCGGCCCGGCGATACTGGCAACGGTCAATGGTCACGACGCTGATGTCTCAGCGTCGCGGTCCTCGACAAGGCTTACCGGTGGACCGGCCGCGCGCGGCTGACATCCGTGCCCCTACACTGCCCGCCGGGCTTCGGCGTGCCCGGAAATGCCGTTCCGCCGGATGCCGGATGCCGGATGCCGGATGCCGGATGCCGGATGCCGATATCATGGCAGCCCGGCGCAACCGCGCTATATGCCCCGGCATGCTGGAACGCCGAACGGGGGGCAAATAGTGCGATGACAAGCGAGACGACGGCGCCCCCGCTCCTCAAGGACATACTCGGACCGCAGGCACTCGCCACGATCGCCGACGCCGGCGCGATGGTTTCGCGGCGTTTCGATCGCGCCGCCTTTCTGCAGGCGGCATCGAACGGGCTCGACACCCTGTCGATCATGGAACGGGTGCGACACATCGCCGACGCCCTCTCTACCGCACTGCCGGCCGGCTACGCGCAGGCCATCGAGATCGTCCGCGCAATGGCGCCGCGGCTGACACACGGTTTCCAGGCGGTCGCCGTGACTGAATTCGTCGCCCGGCATGGCTTGGCCGATGTCGAAAGGTCGATGGACGCACTGGCCGACCTGACCCGCTTCGGAACCGCCGAATTCGCGATCCGCCCCTTCCTGGCGCAGGACAGCGCGCGCACCCTCGCCGTCATGGCCCAATGGAGCGGCCATGACGACGAGCATGTCCGGCGGCTCGCCAGCGAAGGCAGCCGGCCGCGCCTGCCCTGGGCAGCGCGGGTGCCCGCACTCAAGGCCGATCCCACGCTGGCGGCACCCATCCTGGAAGCGTTGAAGAGCGATCCGAGCGCCTATGTCCGCAAATCGGTCGCCAACCATCTGAACGATATCGCCAAGGACCGGCCGGACTGGCTGGTCGGCCGGCTCGAGCAATGGCCGCAGGACGACAACCGAACGGCGTGGATCATCCGCCATGCGCTGCGCACGCTAATCAAGCAGGGCGACCCGCGCGCGCTGGCACTGATTGGCGTGGGCCACGGCGCCGCGGCCGAGGTACGCTGCTTTTCGGTCGTGCCGCAGGCAGTGAAACTCGGCGATGCGATCGCGATCTCGGCAGACATCGTCTCGAACGCGCCCGGCGCCCAGCGCCTGGTGGTCGATTACCGAATCCATTACGCGCGGGCCGCGGGAAAGAGCGCCGCCAAGGTATTCAAGCTCAGGACCTTCGATCTCGGGGCGGGCGAGGCAGTCACGCTCGGCATCCGACAGACGATCAAGGATTTCAGCACGCGCCGGCATTACCCGGGCACCCATGCGGTGGAACTGATCGTCAACGGGCAGACGATGGCGCGCGCTGCGTTCGAGCTGCTGGAAGGCTGAGGACGCGTGGCGAAGAAGAAATACCTGCTGACCGCGACCTTGCCGGACGGCTATGTCAAGACGATCGGGCCGACCGCGGTCGAGTTCACACATTACTGGCGGATCGTCGCTCATCTCGGCGGCGGCAGGACCGAGGTGTTCTGGGGCCACACCAAGTCGCTTGCCGAGGCGAAGAAGAAACGGACCGCGGCCGTCGACGCCAGCGTCAATCGCGGATGGGAAGGCCATGATTTCGACATCGTGGAACTGGTCAGGGCGTCGCAATAGGGCTGCTGTCCCGACGATCGGTCAGGGGTAGAATTATTTTATCGCGAGCGTTCTCGCTCGGTCGGCGAGGCGATCGACCGCTGCCGCGTGAATGCCGGGCGTCGTCGCCAGCACGCCGAAAGCCTGGGCGCTGGGAGTGTTGAAGAAGAGCGGCTTGCCGAAGGCGTCGCTGACCGTCGCGCCGGCCTCCGCCGCGATCAGGATCGCGGCGGCGATGTCCCATTCATAGCCCCAGCGCAGCGTCGCGACCAGATCGGCCTCGCCGGCGGCGACCATCGCGATGCGCAGCGCGATCGAATTGGGCTTGGCGACCGCGACCAGGTCGCTGTCGACCCTGGGCAGGCTGTCGGTCGGCACGCGCGCGCCCGCAAAGAGCGCGCGGTCTCCGGCATGGATCGGCAGGCCGTTGAGCGTCGCTCCCCTGCCCGCCGCCGCCCGCCAGACCTCACCGCGCGCCGGCGCGTCGAGCACGCCGATCAGGGGCTGGCCATTCTCGACAAGGGCGATCGAGACGGCCCAGCCCTCGCGCCCACGGATATAGTCCCGGGTGCCGTCGATCGGATCGACCACCCAGAGCCGCGACTGGGACAGCCGATCGGCATTGTCGACCGTCTCCTCCGACAGCCAGCCGGCATCAGGCAACAAGGCGGAGAGGCGCTGGTGGAGCAGCGCGTCGACCTCGAGATCGACGTCGCATACCGGGTTGCCCGGGCTCTTTTCCCATCGCCTGAAGTCGGTACGCCATTTGGCGAGGGCAAGCGCGCCTGCTTCGGCGGCGATCCTTGCGACTGCGTCGGCGAGGGCCTCAGCCACTCGCCACCGTCATACCCTCGACGCGGAGCGTGGGCACGTTGGTGCCGTAGCGGAAGATGAGATCATTGGCCGGGGTGAGGTTGAGGAACATGTCCTTCAGATTTCCCGCGATGGTGAATTCGGCGACCGGGGTAGTGATCTCGCCATCCTCGATCAGGAAACCAGCCGCGCCACGGCTATAGTCGCCGGTCACGCCGTTCACGCCCATGCCGATCAGCTCAGTGACGAACACGCCGCGTTTGATATCGGCGATCAGCGTTTCGGGCGGCATCGTGCCAGCGCACAGATGCATGTTGCTGGTCGAGACGCCGGGGCTGCCCCCCGCGCCGCGCGTTGCGTGGCCGGTCGGCTCGAGGCCGAGCTGGCGCGCCGAGGCACTGTCGAGCAGCCAGTTCTCCAGCATGCCGTGCGAGACGATCTCGACCGGCGAAACCGGAAGCCCCTCCCCATCGAACGGGCGCGAGCGCAGTCCCTGGGGGCGATGCGGATCGTCGCAGATCGTGACGCCGCTCGGGAAGATCTGCGTGCCGAGCGATTCAAGCAGGAAGCTGGTCTTGCGCGAAATGGCCTGGCCCGAGATGGCGCCGATCAGATGGCCGAGCATGCTCGATCCGACGCGCGGATCGAACACCACCGGCATCGCACCGCTGGCGAGCCGGCCGGGGTTAAGCCGGGCAACAGCCCGTTCGCCGGCGCGCGTACCGATCGTGACGGCATCCTCCAGCTTCTGGCGATGGCGTGCGGAATGATGGGCATAGTCCCGGACCATGTCGCCGCCCGATCCGGCCAGCACGCTGGCCGACAGGCCATAGCCGGTCGCAGCATAAGCGCCGGCAAATCCGTGGCTGGTGGCGAGCGCCCAGACCGCGCGGGATGCGCTGGCGCCGCCGCCTTCGCTGTTAGAGACTCCGGCCACCGCGCGCGCCGCATCCTCGGCGGCCAGGGCAGCTTCCTTCAGCGCCTCGGGCGACACCGCGCCGCCATCGTCAAGATCGAGCTGCGGCGGCGCGCCGTGGAGCAGGCGGCTTTCCGGGGCGAGCCCGGCCCAGGCATCCTCAGGCGCCTCGCGCGCCATCGCGACGGCGCGCTCGGCAAGCGTGGTGATCGCGGCAACCGACAGGTCCGAGGTGGAGACGCTCGCCGAACGGCGACCGACGAACACACGCAGGCCAAGCTCGGCATTTTCCGAACGTCCGACATCCTCGAGCGCGCCGAGGCGGACCGACACATCGAGCGAGGTATCGTCGGCGAAGACGGCATCGGCGGCATCGGCTCCGGCAGCCTTGGCGCGGGCGACGATATCCTGAGCGCGGTCTCGCGCCTGATCTACGGTAAGCATGGCGCGGACTTAGGCACGCCGGGGCCGAACGTCAAAGCGCCGACGAGACTCCCACGACAAAACAGGCGCAGAACATCAGGAAGCCGGCGAAACGGTTCGAGCGGAACCGGGCCAGCGCGTTGTCGCCGTCGTCCGGACCAAGCGTCGCGACCTGCCAGGCGAAGTGAAGCGCCATCGGGAGGAGCGCGACGAGCGCAAGCGGATCGGGGCGGACCTGCCAGAAGGCGGCGGCCCAGAAACCCAGCGCGACCAGATAGAGGATCGCGACCCCTTCGCGCACGCGGCTGCCCATCCGGCGCGCCGAGGAGCGGATGCCGACCAACGCGTCATCCTCCTTGTCCTGGATGGCATAGATGGTGTCGTAGCCGACCACCCAGGCAATGGCGCCGGCATAGAGCAGGACCATCGCCAGGATGAGATTCCACCAGCGCATCTCGAACATCACGGCCTCGGCCGCCGCGAAGCCGACCACCGCGCCCGAGCCGAACACCAGCCCGAGCCAGAGCTGGGGCCACCAGGTGATTCGCTTCATGAAGGGATAGATCGCGACCAGCGGCAGGGTGAGCAGCGCGAGACCCTTGGCGTAGATGTTGATGTGCCACCATACCGCGAAGCCGATCGCCACCAGCGCGAACAGCCAGAGCCACGCAGCGCGCACCGACACCTGGCCGCTGGCGAGAGGACGGTTGCGCGTGCGCTCGACGCTGGCGTCGAGCTTGCGGTCGGCGATGTCATTATAGACGCAGCCCGCACCGCGCATCGCGATCGCCCCGGCCAGCAGCCAGAGCAGCAGCCACCAGTCGCCCTGCGCATTGCCCGACAGCGCAACGCCCCAGGCGCAGGGCCAGTAAAGCAGCCACCAGCCGATCGGGCGGTCGAATCGGGCGAGCAGCGCGTACGGGCGCGCCGCGGCCGGCAACAGGCCGACCAAGCCGCGATGCTCGGTGTCGGGGACGATCTCTGGCGCGGGGGTCATGGCCTTTCTGTAGCCTCACCGGCGGCGGCGGCAATGTCTGTCAGTGGCATTGTTGCGTGCTGCCAGTCACGATCTCCGCATCTTTGGACGAAAGCGGCTAGCTGACCGTCATGCCGGATTTATTCCGGCATCCACCGTTCCGTAAAAGAGATGCTGGCCGGTAACGCGGCACGGTGGTCCCCGGAACAAGTCCGGGGTGACGGAAGGATGCTCGGAGGCTAGGGATGCACCATGCCCGCTACCCCCGCCTGGCCGCCGCAATCGACACCCCGGCTCTTCGTCGAGACGCCGCTGCACAAAGGCGTGCAGCTTCGCGTCGAGGGCGCGCCGGCTCATTATCTCCTGTCGGTGATGCGCACGAAGCCGGGCGATCCGGTGAAGCTGTTCGACGGCGAGAGCGGCGAATGGCTCGGTATCGCCACCGCGGTCAACAAGCGTGACCTGATGCTCGATGTGACCGAGCTCTTGCGCGAGCGCGAGGCAGTTCCCGACCTGTGGCTATGCGCCGCGCCGCTGAAAAAGGGACGGATCGACTGGATGGCGGAGAAAGCCTGCGAGCTGGGCGTCGCACGGCTGGTGCCGGTCGTTACACGGCGCTCGGTAGTCGAGCGACCCAAGACCGAACGGCTGCGCGCCCATATGATCGAGGCGGCCGAACAATGCGGGCGGACCGTGGTGCCCGAGCTGGCTGAGACGGTGAAGCTCCCGGCTCTGCTGCGCGACTGGCCGGCGGGACGGACGCTGTTCTTCGCTGACGAGACCGGCGGCGTGCCCGCGCTTGAGGCGATGCGTGCAGCCAAAGGGCCGGCGGCGATCCTGATCGGGCCGGAGGGCGGTTTCGATGCGGAGGAGCGCGAGGCGATCCGGGCGTTGCCCGATGCGGTGGGGATCGGACTGGGGCCAAGGATATTGCGGGCGGACACTGCGGCAGCGGCGGCGGTGAGCCTGTGGATGGCCGCGGCGGGGGACTGGTGACTTTCACCTTCTCCCCCATGGGGAGAGGGAGTGTCAGGCCCCTCTAGCGTCGCTCCCTTCCGCTCGCTACATGCGCGGCATGAGCACGAAGACCGTTTCGAAAAGCAACGCAGCGGTCATCGAGCACCGCGACCAACTCATCCAGAGCTTCGCCAAGGGCGAGAAGCCAGTCGACCGCTGGCGGATCGGCACCGAGCATGAGAAGTTCGTCTATTCCCTCTCCGATCATCGCGCGCCGAGCTATGACGAGCCCGGCGGCATCCGCGACCTGCTCGACGGCCTGACCGAGTTCGGCTGGCGCCCAGTCGAGGAGGGCGGCAAGGTGATCGCGCTCGCCGGTGCCGACGGCGCGATCAGCCTTGAGCCAGCCGGCCAGTTCGAGCTCTCCGGCGCCCCGCTCGACAATCTGCACGAGACCTGCGCCGAGACCGGCCGGCACCTGGAACAGGTCAAGGTGATCGGCGACAAGTTCGGCATCGGTTTCCTCGGCCTCGGCATGTGGCCCGACAAGACCCGCGCCGAGTTGCCGATCATGCCCAAAGGCCGGTACGCCATCATGCTGCGCCACATGCCGCGCGTCGGCACGATGGGCCTCGACATGATGCTTCGCACCTGCACGATCCAGGTCAATCTCGATTACGAGACCGAAGCCGACATGGCGAAGAAGTTCCGTGTCGGGCTCGCGCTTCAGCCGCTGGCGACCGCGTTGTTCGCCAACTCGCCCTTCACCGAGGGCAAGCCCAACGGCATGCTGAGCTATCGCAGCCATATCTGGTCCGACACCGATCCGGCGCGCACGGGCATGCTGCCCTTCGTGTTCGAGGACGGGTTCGGCTATGAGCGCTATGCCGACTATGCGCTCGATGTGCCGATGTACTTCGTCTATCGCGACGGCCGCTATATCGACGCGGCGGGCCTCAGCTTCCGCGATTTCCTGAAGGGCGAGCTGTCGGTGCTGCCGGGCGAGCTGCCAACGCTCGACGACTGGAACGATCACCTTTCGACCGCCTTTCCCGAGGTACGGCTGAAGACCTTCCTCGAGATGCGCGGCGCTGATGGCGGGCCATGGGGCCGGATCTGCGCCCTGCCCGCTCTGTGGGTCGGGTTGCTCTATGACGGCGGCGCGCTCGACGCGGCATGGGATGTAGTGAAGCACTGGACGATCGAGGAGCGCCAGGCGCTGCGCGATTCGGTCCCCAGGCTGGCGCTCGACGCGCCGATCCCCAGCGGCGGCACGCTGCGCAACATCGCGGGCGAGGTGCTCGACATCGCGAATGCCGGGCTGGCCGCGCGGGCGCGCTTCGATGCGTCGGGCAGCAACGAGACCGGCTTTCTCGATCCGCTGCGTGAGATCGTGCGGTCGGGCAAGGTGCCGGCGCAGGTGCTGCTCGACAAATATCATGGCGCCTGGGGTGGCGACGTCTCCAGGGTGTATGACGAGATGCGTTTCTAGCTCGTGAACCCATGACCGGGACTGGCCGCTATCGCCCCACTAGCGGAAATAGGAGGCCCCGGTGGCGGCGCCCATTTGCCGCCGTTCCTCCATCGTGGCACAAATAAAGAATGAGCGACGAACCCTTCATTGAGCGCATCTTCGAAAGCGGTGAAGACATCATCACGGCACGCTTCCTTCAGCCCGCTTTGGCTCCCGGCGGCGAGTATCAATGTCGATGGGCGATCGTATGGCCCGATCGGGTTCAGCAACGCTACGCGTGTGGCGTGGACGGTGTTCAGGCGCTGATGCTGGCGATGAAGTCCGTCCATTCGGAGCTTATGGAAAGCAACCTCTACAAGTCTGGGAAGCTAACCTATGCTGACCAGTATGGCTTGGACCTACCGCCAGGTTGGGGAGAGGGGCAGCTTTATGTGCCGCCCGAACGAAAGGGCAGCTAACGCCGGATCGTGTCTAAAACCTGCCCGTCGGCTCACCATCCAATGTCGGCCGTTCGCGGTGTATCAGTCGACGACGTAGCCCTTTCCAGCCCCGCACCAGAACCAGCATTTTTTTGAAAAAACTTCGCGACATGTCGATTCCGGCGCGGCTCGTTCGACGCGTGTGCAGAGTGTATCTTCGACGGGATGCAGCATCCCGGGATCGCTCCCGATGAAGGAGACTATCGATGCGTGTGATGGTGATCATGAAAGCGAGCGCCGAAACCGAAGCCGGCGTGATGCCGAGCGAGCGGCTGTTGACTGAGATGACGGCCTTTAACGAGGAACTGGTGAAGGCAGGCCTCCTGCTGGCGGGCGAAGGCCTGCATCCGTCTTCGAAGGGTGCCCGGGTGAAGTTCGAGGGGACGAAGACGAGTGTGCTCAACGGGCCGTTCGCCGAGACCAAGGAACTGATCGCCGGGTTCTGGCTGTTGCAGGTCAAGTCGATGGATGAGGCGATCGAGTGGATTCGCCGCGTGCCCAACACTGACGGCGCGCATCACGAGATCGAGATCCGCCGCGTGTTCGATGCCGAGGATTTCGGCGAGGCGCTCACTCCCGAGTTGCGCGAGCGCGAAGAGGCGATGCGCGCCCAGGGTGGCGATTACGGCCAGGAGCGGGGATGATTGCCTCCGCCGTTCCCGCGCCTAGAATATGGGAGTGGGAACGGCGGACACCTTGCGGGCGGTGGAAACGGTCTGGCGGATCGAATCCGCCAGGCTGATCGCAGGTCTTGCCCGGCTGACGCGCGACTTGTCGCTGGCCGAGGAACTGGCGCAGGAAGCACTTGAGGCGGCGCTGCGGCAATGGCCGTCCGACGGCGTGCCGCGCAACCCCGGCGCCTGGCTGATGGCGGCGGGCAAGCGCCGGGCGATCGACGGTTTCCGCAGATCCCGCATCATCGACGAGAAGCATCGCGCCCTGGCCGGGGAAGCCGATCCGGTCGACGCCTCGGTCGAGGACGGGATCGTTGAGGCGATCGACGACGACATCGGCGACGAACTGCTCGCGCTGATCTTCACCGCCTGCCATCCGGTGCTGTCGACCGAAGCACGCGTCGCGCTGACCCTGAAGCTGATCGGCGGCCTTTCGACCGGCGAGATCGCCAGCGCCTTCCTGACGTCCGAACCGACCATCGCGCAGCGCATCGTTCGGGCCAAGCGGACATTGGCCGGGGCCGATGTCCGCTATGAAGTGCGGCGCGGAGCGGAACGCGATGCACGGCTCTCCTCGGTGCTTGAGGTGCTCTATCTGATCTTCAGCGAAGGTTATGCGCCGGCGACCGAAGATGCCTGGACTAGGCCTGCCCTTTGCGAGGAGGCGATGCGGCTGGCGCGTATCCTTGCGGGGCTCGCGCCGAACGACGCTGAAGTCCACGGCCTGCTCGCCCTGATGGAATTGCAAGCGTCCCGGCTGCCGACCCGCATCGGGCGCGACGGGTCGCCGGTGCTGCTGCTCGACCAGGATCGGGCGCGCTGGGACCGGGTGCTGATCCAGCACGGGCTCAAGGCTCTCGCCGTCGCGGAGCGCCTGCGATCACCGGCCGGCCCCTACACGCTGCAGGCGAGCATCGCCGCCTGCCATGCCCGGGCGCTGACACCCGAGGCGACCGAATGGGAAGAAATCGCGGCACGGTACGACGATCTCTATCGGGCGATGCCCTCGCCCGTGATCGACCTCAACCGGGCCGTCGCGAAGGCGATGGCGTTCGGGCCGGCGGTCGGGCTGGCGTTGGTGGATGGCATTCTCGCCGACGGCGCGCTCGACGGCTACCATCTCGCCTACAGCGTCCGGGCCGACTTCCTGAGCAAGCTGGGGCGTGCCGGGGAAGCGCGGGATTCGTGGCTGAAGGGTGCGGCGCTCGCGCGCAGCGACCGGGAAAGGACGCTGATGGAAGAGCGCGCTGCGACGCTCGCCTGATTCAATTTCGCCATCCCTCTTCAGGGAAAGGGGTCGTCTCAATCGCGCGCCGGAACCGGCCTGCCCAGCATCCACCCGATGAAGCGCGGCACCATGGCGTTGCGCGCCATCCAGTCGGAATAGTCGCGATAGGCTTGATCGAGGCCGAGGTGACGCTCCTCCGTCTTCGCCCGCCAGTAATAGACCCCGCTGACCGCGCACATCAGCAGCACGGCGCGGGCAGCATCGACGAAACTGCCCGTGGTCAGGAAAGGGATGGTCGAGATCCACCAGAACAGGTTCTTCGACAGATAGGCCGGGTGGCGCGAAAAGGCATAGGGACCATGGGTCAGGATGCCGCGATGAGTCAGGTTGGAGAAGCGGAAGCCGAAGGCGATCGTCGCCCAGGCATAGATGGCGGTAAGCCCGACCAGGATCGCCCCGACCAGCGACAACAACAGCGGATGGCCCTGGAACCAGTGAGTCCAGTCGGCTGTGCCGATATGATAGTCGAGCGGGCCGCCATCGCTCATCAAGATGAAGGGCGGGTAGCAGATCAGCGCCGCCATCCAGCCCGCCGCATAGGGATTGGCGGTGCGAATGTGCGAATCGAGCGGGCGCAGCGCGACGATATAGCCGACAGTCGCGAAGGCGACGTCGATGGTGAACATGAAGGTGATCAGCCAGTTCGCCAGCGCGACGGGATCGTGGAGCAGGCGGCTGGTGTCGGCGCGGATGAATTCGCCGAAGCCGCCGGGCACGATCGCAACCATGAAAGCGGTGAAGAACGCCTTCACACCCCAGCTGCGCAGATGATTGTAGATCGCCTCGCGATCAATCGGCTCGTTCAGGCCCATCAACCAGGCGCCGAGCGACCAGCAGCCGTCCTTCGGCTCCACCGCGTAACGATCCAGCCAGATGATATAGGGAATCGAGGCGACGAACAGCACCGGCGCGGCGACGCCGAAACACCCCATGGCAAAGGCGAAATCGCCCTCCCAGTAGAAGCGCCCGGTGCCATAGATCAGCGCGATGCCGGCCCAGGTGAGCCACAGGCCGGCAAGCTTGGTCAGGCTGACATCGATCGTCTCGCTCCACGGCTTCGCCGCCGACCAGTCGAGCCCGGTAGTGGGATTGCGGTGGACCTTGTCGACGAACACCGACCACAGGATCATCGGCAGCGCGCAGGCTGCGACATTGACCAGCGCCGCATAGGGCCCGTCCATGCCGACCCAGCGGGCGATGCCGACCCAGGTGAGCAGCCCGACCAGGCCAGCCAGCCCGACACCAGTGCTGACGGCGGATCCGGGCCGCGGATCGGCCTTGGCCGTAGTCACGAGGGACGTGTCATGGAACATCGCGCGGGAATAGCGCGGGAATGGTAAGCAAGCCGTGAAGGATAGCCCGCGCGCGGCCATTTGTCGCTTTCGACACCAATCGCGAACGGCGCGGGTTGCGTGGAGCGACGCTTGCCGGTAATTCGCCCCTCAGCGCGGGTATAGCACAATGGTAGTGCAGCAGCCTTCCAAGCTGAATACGCGGGTTCGATTCCCGCTACCCGCTCCAAGCCTTCACGAGGATGCGCATCGCATGGCCGCCACCACGCTTGCCGAGGCGAGGGCCGCGATCGTCGCGGTCGGGCGCTGGCTCGACGGCAAGGGCTGGGCACCGGCGACCGCCGGCAATTACTCGATGCGGCTTGACGACGGGACCTTCGCGGTGACCGTGTCGGGTAGGCACAAGGGCCGCCTTACCGAAGACGATGTGATGCGGGTCGATGCTGGCGGCAGGTCGCTCGATGGCAAGAAACCGTCTGCCGAGACCGCGCTGCACCTCGCGCTCTACCGCGACTTTCCGGATGCCGGCGCTGTGCTGCACAGCCATTCGCCCGCCGCCGTGGGGTTGAGCCGGGCGTTTCCCGATGCCGCCTACAAGCTCGCCGGACATGAGATGCTGAAGGCGCTGCCCGGCATCGTCACGCACGAGACAAGCGTCAGCCTGCCGATCGTCGACAACAGCCAGGACATGGCGGTGATCGACTCGGCGATGGCGCCGCGATTGCTGGTGCCCGGGGCAGTGCCTGCCTATCTTATCCGAAGCCACGGCTTGTACGGCTGGGGCCGCGACATGGCCGAGGCCGAGCGGGTGATCGAGGCGGTGGAATGGATGATCGCCGCCGAGCTGGCTGAGGCAGGTTTCCGAAAAGGGAGCGAAGCATGAGCCATTTGCAGGTTTTCGACGAAAGCGACGGGACCGCGCCGCTGCTCGATACGTCTGACGGCGAGGCGATCGCCGCAGAGCTGGCGACGATCGGCGTCAGGTTCGAGCGCTGGCCGACACGCCCCTTGCCCGACGCGGCGGCGATCCTCGACGTCTATGCCCCGGAGATCGAACGACTGAAGGCCGAGGCCGGCTATCAGTCGGTCGATGTGGTGGCGCTCGCCCCGGATCATCCCGATCGCGCCATGCTGCGCGGCAAGTTCCTGTCCGAGCATACGCATGGCGAGGACGAAGTGCGCTTCTTCGTCGCTGGCGAGGGACTGTTCACGCTCCATGAGGGCGGGCGCGTGTTCAACATGCTGTGCACCAGCGGCGACCTGATCTCGGTGCCGGCCGGCATGAAGCACTGGTTCGACATGGGCCCGGCGCCGCGCTTCACCGCGATCCGGCTGTTCGTGAACCCGGACGGCTGGGTGGCGCGCTTTACGGGCGATACGATCGCCGATCGCTTTCCGCGCCACGAACCCGCATCCCAAGAACAAATGCCCGCCTGAATGCCGCGCGCCATCCTGACCGATATCGAGGGCACGACATCAAGCATCGCCTTCGTGGCGGAGACGCTGTTTCCCTATGCGCGCGAGCGGCTGCGGTCGTTCGTCGCGGCGCATCCGGACGAGACTGCGCCGATCCTGGCCGAAGTGGCAACGGCCGAGCCGGGCGATCCGGTTGCGACACTAACGCGCTGGATCGACGAGGATCGCAAGGCCACCCCGCTCAAGACGCTGCAGGGAATGATCTGGGAGGACGGCTATCGCGAGGGCGCGTTCACCGGACACATCTATACCGATGCGGTGGTTGCGTTGCGGCGCTGGCACGCTGCGGGAATCGCGCTGTACGTCTTCTCTTCCGGATCGGTCGCGGCGCAGAAACTGCTGTTCGGGCATAGCGATGCAGGCGACCTGACGCCGCTTTTCTCGGGCTATTTCGACACGACGACCGGGCCGAAGCGGGAGGCTGCGTCCTACACGGCGATCGCCAAGGCTGTCGGGCTCGATCCGGCGGACATCCTGTTCCTGTCGGATACGCCGCAGGAAATCGCCGCCGCCCGTGCGGCCGACATGCAGGCCCTGCTGATCGACCGCGACGGTGGCACGGGCGACATTACGACCTTCGGGGATATCGCAGCATGAAGCTCGACGGCACGCACCAGCGATCGATCAGGCGCACCGAAGACAGGCGCGGCGCCTGCATCATGGACCAGCGCGAGCTGCCCTGGAAGATCATGTGGGTCGAACTGCGCAGCCTGGCCGAAGCCGAGCGGGCGATCCGCGAGATGTGGACGCGCGGGGCGCCGCTGATCGGCGCGACCGCCGCTTATGGCCTCGCGATGGCACTGGCCGAGAATGGATCGGACGAGGCGCTCGATTCAGCTTATGCAACCTTGCTCGCCGCGCGGCCGACGGCGGTCAACCTGCGCTGGGCGCTCGACAAAGTTGCGGAGGCAGTCCGCCCCCTGCCCCCGGCCGAGCGATCCACCGCCGCCTTCGCGCGCGCCGATGCGATCTGCGACGAGGACGTCGAGCTCAACCGGGCGATCGGCGAACATGGGCTCGACCTGCTCCGCGCGCTCCATGCGAAGAATCCGGACCGGCCGCTCAACATCCTGACTCACTGCAATGCAGGCTGGCTGGCAACGGTCGACTACGGCACCGCGACCGCGCCGATCTATCTGGCGCATGACGCGGGCATCCCGGTGCATGTCTGGGTCGACGAGACGCGGCCACGCAACCAGGGCGCGCTGCTGACGGCCTTCGAACTGGCCGGGCACGGCATACCCCACACGGTGATCGCCGACAATGCCGGCGGGCATCTGATGATGCAGGGCCAGGTCGATGCGGTGATCGTCGGGACTGACCGGGTCACCGCCAATGGCGATGTGTGCAACAAGATCGGGACGTATCTGAAAGCACTGGCGGCGAAGGACAATGACGTGCCCTTCTACGTCGCGCTGCCGTACACGACATTCGATGCCGGCACGGCGACGGGCGCTGATGTGCCGATCGAGGAGCGAAGCGGGGATGAGGTCACGCATGTCGTCGGCGAAGGCGGGAGCATTCGGGTGACGGCTTCGAGAGCGGCTAATCCGGCGTTCGATGTGACACCGGCGCGGCTCGTGACCGGGTATCTGACCGAGCGGGGCCTGGTGGATAGGGTCTGACGATTATTGTCACACTCTCCAACAAAAGCGCGGCCCCTGATATAATCACAAGATATTGATATATAAAGATATTGTAAAAATCATCTGCAGTTCGTCACTGCCCGGAATGGCGCAGGGGCATGACAAAAGTGCCCTGACTTCGGCCATTCAGGGCCGCCTCACCATCCGCTCAAGCGCTGCATCAAGCGTCGCGTCTTGCTTGGCGAAGCACAGCCGCACCACGCTCGTCACCGGGTCCTTCGCGTAGAAGGCGGAGAAGGGCACCGACACCACCCCTGCCTCCTCGATCAGCCAGTTGCAGAACTGGACATCGTCCATATTCACGCCCGAGCGCGGCAGGTCGATTGCCAGGAAATAGGTCGCGGCACTCGGCAGGACCGCATAATCGAGCCTCTCAAGCCCCGCTGCCAGCCGGTCGCGCGAACGCTGGTAACCGGCGCGCATACCAGTGAAATAGGCCACGTCCTTACCCAGCCCAAAGGCCGCGCCGGCCTGAAGATTGGGCGGCGTGGTGAAGGTCAGGAACTGGTGCGCCTTGGCGAGAATCTGCGCGATCGGCGGGGCGGCGCACATCCAGCCGACCTTCCAGCCGGTTAACGAGAAGATCTTGCCGGCCGAACCGATCTTCACCGTCCGCTCCCGCATGCCGGGCAGGGCGATCAGCGGGCGGTGCGCGGCCCCGTCGAACACGACATGTTCCCACACTTCGTCGCAGACCGCGATCGCATCGTGGCTGACGCAGAAATCGGCGAGTAGCATCAGCTCAGCGTCCGTCATCATCGTGCCGGTCGGGTTGAGCGGGTTGTTTAGGATCAGCAACCTCGTGCGATCGCTTGCGACGGCCGCCAGCGCTTCGGCCGTGATGCGCCATTCGGGCGGCTCAAGCCTGACCAGCTTCGCCACGCCGCCCGCACGCTCGACCAGCGGTAGATAGGCGTCGTAGAGCGGCTGAAACATTACCACTTCGTCGCCCGGGGTGACCAGCGCGAAGATCGCCGCGGCCAGCGCTTCGGTCGCGCCCGAGGTGACGATCACCTCCTGCGGCGCGAGATCGAGCCCCTGATGCACGCGGTAGTGATCGGCGACCGCCTGGCGCAACGCCGCGGTGCCGGCCATCGGCGGATACTGGTTCGACTCTTCGAGCAGCGCTCGGGAAGCCTCGGCGAGGACGTCCTCCGGGCCGCGGCCATCGGGAAAGCCCTGACCGAGGTTGATCGCGCCGGTCTCCCGCGCGCGGGCCGACATGGCCTCGAAGATGGTGGTGCCGAGCGACGCATAGATCGGGTTCATCGCGCCTCCATGCCGCACCGTGACGCAACGCGCCAGCTTTTGCCCCGTACCGGGATGCAAGACGCTTGATCGCAAGGCAAAATCGCCGTCGAAAGGTTGCGGCGTGCTTGTCGATCGACCACAATGCGCAGAGCGTCGCCGCGACCGGCATCCGGGTCCGCGACATGTCAGGGGTGCGGATTTGTTTTCCTATCTGGTTTCGGGGCTTAGCGTTTCCAGCGAGGTCGCCCTGCCGGGCCTGATCGCACTGGAAGCGGGAGATTCGCAGAGCGCCGACGTCACGATCCGCGCAGGCGCGGTGCCCAGGGTGCTCGACGATGCCGAGACTGACGGGCCCAACTGGCAGATCGCCCCGAATCGGTTCCTGTTCGAAATCCCCGACGTGATACGTATGCTGCTGACGGGCGGCCGCGAGATCTTGTTCGAGCCCGAAACAGGCACCAGCCCCGAAGAGGCGGCGATCTTCCTCAGCGGAACCGGTTTTGGCATCCTCCTCCACCAGCGCGGGCGAATCGTGCTGCACGCAAGCGCAGTGCGCGTGCGGGACAGCGCGATATTGTTCTGCGGCCCCTCCGGCGCAGGAAAATCCACCCTGGCGGCCGCATTGGTCGATGCCGGATACGACCTCGTCACGGACGATTTCTGCGGCGTGTCGATCCACGCCGACGGCGTGCCCTGGGTCGAACCCGATGGACGCCAGTTGAAGCTGTGGCAGAATTCGATCGACCGGCTCTCGCTGATCGAGCGTCGTGCAGCGCCAGTACGCCCCGAACTCCAGAAATATTATGTCGAGCCACGCGCCGCTACCGCCGCCGCGCTGCCACTCGCGGCAATCTATGTGCTGCGCGAGGCGCGGCCGCCGCACGCGCCGGGGATCGAGCGGCCCAACATCGTGGATGGCGGGCTGATGATACGCAACAATGCCTATCGCCCCGGGATGGTGCGACGCATGGGGCAGGCCGATCTCTATTTCCGCGCTGCCGCCGCGATCGCCCAACGCGCAGGCATATTCACCCTGAGCCGCGAGCTCGACTTCAAGCGTTTCCCCGAGGTGATTGGCTGGCTGGAAGCGCATTGGCGCGATCTCGGCCTGATGGAACCCACGACTTGAAGCGGATCATCTGGCTCGCCTCCTATCCGAAATCGGGCAACACCTGGTTCCGGATGCTGGTGGCGAACCTGCGACAGGACAAGCCGGCCGACATCAACGACCTGCCCGAACGGGAGGGCATTTGCAGCGCGCGGGGCCGCTTCGACGATATCATGCTATTCCCGTCGGGCCTGTTGACCCATGAGGAATGCGACCGCTTGCGGCCCCGCGTTTACGAAGCGATCGCCCGGGAAGCCGGTGACGAGGCAGAAGAAAACGAGACGCGCATCGGCGATGTACGTTTTGTGAAGACTCACGATGCCTGGACCTACACCAGCGACGGCCAGCCTTTGCTGGGCGGCAGCAAGGGCGCCGACGGCGCGATCCTGATCGTGCGGGACCCCCGTGACATCGCGCCGAGCCTCGCCCACCATGGCAGGCAGTCGATCGATCAGTCGATCGATTTCATGAATGACACCGACGCGCATTTCTGTGGCCAGCGGGACCGGCAACCGAAGCAGCTTCGCCAGCTCATGCCACGGTGGGACGGCCATATTGCAAGCTGGCTCGACCAGACCGATATCCCGATCCATCTCGTTCGTTATGAAGACATGCAGGCCGATACGGCAGGCGTGTTGCGGCGAGCGCTGGCCTTTGCGGGTATCAGGGTAACACTCGACGAGGCAGTGCAAGCCACCCGCTTTGCCGATTTCGGCGAACTGCGAAAACAGGAAGCCGAACGAGGTTTCCGAGAAGCCGTGACGGAGCAACGAGGTAGCGGCTTTTTTCGACGTGGTATATCGGGGTCGTGGCTCGACGAACTCAGCAGCGCGCAGGTCGCCCGAATAGAGGGGCACCATGCAGCGATGATGGCTCGGCTGGGCTATGACACGGTGATCGCCCCCGACGAAAGGATTGCGAGTTGATCGAGCGCAACGGAGACTGGCTCAGTGCCCGGGTGGGCGACGAGATCATGATGATGAGCCCCGAGCACGGCAAATATATCGGCATGAACGAGGTGGGTGCACGCATCTGGGAACTGATCGAGACGCCACGGGATGCCGCCACACTCTGTGCCGAATTGCAGCGGGAATTCGACGTGTCGCCTGTGGATTGCGAGACCGAAGTGAATATCTTCCTGGCGGAGATGGAGAAGCATGGCGCAATCAGCCGCTCATAGACTTCGCACCGCTCTCCTGATGGGCCCGCGACGGCAACTGCTCGTCGCCGAGGCATGCATCAGCATGTTCGTCGCGCGGGTCTCGCTTGCCATTTTCCCGTTCCGTCAGGTTGCGAAGAGCTTCGGCGTGATGGTGCCGCCGAACGACCCCAGGGTGCTCGCCTATGCTGACGGCGCGACCGAGGAGCAGGCACGGACGGCGCGGATGGTGAGCTGGGCGGTGCGGGTGAGCGCGCCCCATATGCCATTCCGATCGGTGTGCCTGCAGCAGGCGATGGCAGCCCATGCCATGCTCAAGCGCCGCGGTGTCGTGAGCATCATGCATTTCGGCGCCGGCAAGGGCGAGCAGAAGCCGATCGATGCCCATGCCTGGCTCGACGCGGCCGGCGTTAAGGTGACGGGCTACCCGGTGGCACCGACGCTTGCGGAGCTGGGCTGCTTCGTTTGAACCGTCTCTCGCCAGATTGCACAGATCTGGTGATATTCCGGCCTGCACCCCCGCTGGTGATCCGAGGCAATCTTGATTGTGCACCGTCGATCGGGCACTCCCACGCTCCGTGGCGCTATCAATTGCCACGCTTGAAGGGGGAATGAATGCTCGACAGGATATTGACGTATGAGGATTTCGAGCCTCACATCGGGACCGATTTCACCGTCGTCCATGCCGGCGACACGCCGATCCTTCTCAATCTGCTCGAAGCCACCGCACTGAAGAAATTCGGCGGCGAGGATAGCCGCGCGCCCTTCGGACTGCTGTTTCAGTCGTCCTATCAGGACGTGATACCGCAGCAGCTCTTCACGCTGCAGCACGACGCCATGGGAAAACTCGGGATATTCCTGGTACCGACCGCGCAGAACGCCACCGGCACCCAATATTACGCAACGTTCAACTGATTGCGGGCTGGGCACCTTCTACCGGGCAATCCATTTCGAGATAAACCTCGCCGTCGTCGATCTCGACGAAACCAAGCCGACGATAGAGATGTAGTGCCGGATTGAATTTCTCGACGAAAATGCCCAGGCCCTTGCCGCGAGCATGCGCGAATTCAATCAGCGCCTTGAGGATGAGGGTACCGGCACCCTTGCCGCGCTCTTCGGGCAGCAGGACGATATCGGTGATGTGCACCTGCGTGACCCGCTCTTCGAGATAGAGCCTGCCGACCGGCACGCCGTCACGCTCGATCAGGCGATATTCGCAGTTCGGGATGAAATTCCTGTAGTGCGTACGCTGCGCCTGGAATTGCTGGCTGACGAAAGCGAGCTTCTGCTCAGCGCTCCAGCCAGGAATTTGCGCCAGTTCCTCTTCGCGGGTCGACGCGTAAAGCCGGAACGCTACCGGGGTGTCATCCTCGGTCTCTGCACGAAGCGTATAGCCCAGAGAAAGTAGCGCCGCCGGCAATTGAAATGCCGGCGGCGTAAACATTGTCGTCACGAATTGAACCCCATCAGGGCCGCGGCTTCAGTTCCGCGGCGGGAAGATACCCTGGGTTGCGACACAGAAGTTGAGCGTCAGATATGGCTGAACGTTGCTATGCGGCTGACTGCCGCCAGCAGGTCCTATCGCAAGCGGCGACATGTTGACCGGAGGGGTCGAGGTCTCTCCCCAGGCATTGCCGGGACCGCAGAAGGACAGCAAGGCCGTGCTATTGGGTGTGTTGTTCAACTGCGCAGGAGTTGCAACCGCGACGTTCGCTGCGTTGACCAGATGATTGTGCGCCGGCATTTCGGTATTCAGTATCGTCACCGAGGTTTCGCCCACCGTCTCGCCGAGGACGCGCGGGGTAAGGCCCGGACCATTGCCATTTCCCATCCCGGCGGTGCCATTCAGGTTCGGCAACGCAAAATTGCTCGTGCCGTTGCCGCCGTAAGTGGTTCCCAGTATCGAGAACAACGCTGTATTTTGGGAAATAGGTATGAGCTGCCCACTCGCTAACAAATAGCCGCGCGGTGGAAAATTGAAGCCGAAAACCCTGACTTCGCCAACAAAAGGTGCGGTCACGATCGATCTCCGATACTAGTTGCGGCTGGGGAAAACACCTTGCAGCGCAATGATGTAATTGAGACAAAGGCTCGGCATGATGTTATCATGCGGCTGATTGCCGCCCTGACTGCCGATCGTCGTCGGCGCAAGCGTCGAGGGGGTCAGCGGATTAGGACCGGGCTGAACATAATAGGTCGCCGTAGTATTCGGATTGCCCTGATCCGGCGACGCCGGGACGGACGTCGTGACGGGCGTCGGCTGGTTGCCTTTCACCGTGGATGCGAACATCGCATGACTGTGCGCGGGCATCTGGTTGATCGTGAGGACGACACCCTCGGTTCCGCTAGCCTGCCCCACGACATAAGGAGAGAGGCCAGGGCCCTGACCCTGGCCGATCGGGATACGGCCCTGCAGATCGGGAAGGCCGAAGGTCGTCTGACCATCGCCGCCGAAAGTGGTGCCGACCAAAACGTAGAGCGCATCATTCTGCGCGATGGCCAGCAGCTGGCCGCGACAAAATGCCCAACCGCGCGGGTTGAAATTGCCTGCGAATATCCTGACTTCACCGAGATATGGGTTGGACATACTATCCTCCGTGCCGATCGGCCGCTTTTCGTTTCACTAGTTGCGCGACGGGAACCGACCCTGCAACGCGATGCTGTAATTCATGGTCAGATACGGCTGCATGTTGGAGTGCGGCGCATTGCCCCCCTGGTTCGCGATTGCGTTGGGCGAGAGCTGCGTCAATTGCGCCTGGACCGCCGCGGCGTAGAAGTCGACGATGGTTGACGTATCGGCCGCGATGGTGTGCCCGGCAGGACCACGCTTCGTCGCCGTCGCGGAGGTACCGACCAGCTGATGCGTATGCTGCGGAATCTGGGTGATCAGCAGCTGAACCGTTTCGGTTCCGCTCGTCTGCCCCATCGTATAGCTGCCACCGAAAGGCGCCTGTCCCTGGCCGAGCGGTGTGCGCCCCCGCAAATCCGGCAGCGCGAAGGTCTGGACGCCATTGCCGCCGTAAGTGGTACCCAGCAACGAGAAGAGCGCCTGATTCTGCTGGATCGACAGAAGCTGGCCCTGGGCAAGCGCCCATCCGCGGATACTGAAGTCCCACGGAAAAATCCTGATTTCACCGACAAAGGGTTGTGTCATGGCAGCCTCTCAACTTCAGGACGGGAGGCGCCACCGCTAAAACACCCGCCCCCCAGGTGTTGACCGTGAAGACTGTACCCACGTGGGTGGAAGACACAATAGGCTATGACATCGACCGTGCGACTTCCTCGGCCAAGCCGCAAACAAAATATTGAATCTACAGCGCAAAAATTATCCGCACCAAACCGGTTGTGATTCCTTTGCGCATTTCGAACCGTCGCGGTTAGGAAGCTCGGCACGTCCGGTTGCGCGGGCGTTGACGTTCTGCCATATTATTCGACAAATCCGGGGACTGGCGCAAAGCGCCGCGTTGGGGGACCGCAAGAGATGACATCCACTGACCATAACGCCGCGACGTCGGACGGCTGCGCTGGCGAGATTCGGGATTCCCGGACACGCAAGGCTTGGTCGACGCCGCAGGTTATCGTGTCCGTGATGCGGAACAGTGAAAACCACAACAATAGTAACAATGCGGACGTCACTACCTCGGGCCAACAGCACGGCAATTCCTGAGGTCACCTTCCAGGCACGATGGTCACGCTCTGGCAATCAACCGTTGCTGCGATCGACCCAGGCGACAAATCGTGCCGCTGCGATCTTCAGGACCGCATTGTACAGATCAAGATGATCTTTGCGACGGGTCTGGTCGACGCCGGCAATGACTTGCTCCAGCATATCGAAATCGAGATAGTACGATAGTCGCCCGTCACGATCGAGCGTCCGCGCCGCAACCAGGGCGCCCTGGGCAGAGGCTTTGCCCATCCTGAACTTGTCGGGATCTTCCAGACTATTGCCCAGCGTATGGGACAGCAACGATGCCGGCAGGCGATCGGCAAAGGCTTGGCGCGCGAGGTAACGCTCAAGCCCGTCACGGAACTGCAGCCTTTCGGGAATCGCCAGACCCAGTTCGACCACGCGCTTGTCGTGGAAGGGGCGCGAGAATTCCAGACCATGGGCGCTGGCGAGAATGCGCTGCGCGGGTGGCCCCGCGGCGGTGTTCCGCAGCAATTGCTGATGGTACGCCTCCCAACGGCTTTCCGTCTGATATTGCCGATGCAGCCGGGCGGGATCGACCGCACCCCGCGAAATCAATGCGCGGGCGAAGCGAGGCGCGACGCCATTTCTCCACCAGAACGGCCTGAAGCCGCGCCGCGCTTTGAAGAACACCGATAGCGCCCAGAGCGGGAGCACCCCGGGCAATACATCGCGGCGTACGACATGATGGATACGATGTCGCGTCTTGCGCATGCGCAGGCGGAATTCACGGACGAAGAGTCGGACGTTGCCGCGCAGCAATATCCGGCCGAGCATGCCGTTCGACCGCATGTTGACCGTATAATCACCGCCATGGCCGTCCATGACCAGTCGGGCACCGGTCGACGCCGCGATCCGGTACATCCCCCGGCGCACATATTGCGTCCCGATCGGATTGTGGGTGGCGGCAAAGGATGTCTCGATATCGTCGAAGGCGTGGTCGTCTCCACGCGTATAATAGTGCAAATCCATGAACGGGTATGGCCTGAAGGCCTCGACGGCGGCACGCGCGTTGTTGGCAAAGGGGAAGGCCTCCCCTTCAGCGAGCACTGACGAAATGGCGATGAGCTTGCCCCCCTGCGTCGCCACGATCGGTCCGGCCAACGCAGCGATACTGCCGCTGTCGAAGCCGCCGCTGAAACACAGGGCAGGCGGCTTGATCAGCCGCCTGACCCGACAGGCGACGGCTTCTTCCACCGTCGACCGGTACGTCTCCAGGAAATAGGCATCGTCCCGGCCGAGATGCTCGACGCCAGCGCACGGCGACCAGTAGCGATGCGACGACACCGTGCCGCGATCGTCGAACCGCAACACCGTGGCATTGGGCAGGATCGTGATCTCCTCGAACAATGATTGTCCGGGAATTCGATCGACCGCCATCATCAGGCGGCGCCCCAGCGCATCTTCCGACAGACGGCGCGGCACACCCTCGACTGCCCAGAGTGCCTGCACATCAGTCGCGAAGACCAGAGCCGTGTCGCCATGGTGATAAAACAGCCCGCGCTGCCCCATATGATCGCGGCCGAGCAGCAGAACGCGCGACCGTGCGTTCCAGATCGCGAAGGTGAAATCGCCGAGCAGATGCTCGGCGAAGCCGTCACCCCAATGGCGATAGGCAGCGAGAAGGACAGCGCTGTCGGGCATGTCGCGCAATGTCGCCTCGGCTATGCCGATCTTGGCGGCCAGCGCCTCGCGATTGTCGATCCGGGCATCGGCGACCAATGTCAGTTCACCGTCCTGGATCGGCTGCGCCTCGAACCAGTCCTCCCGATTCACCCGCAACAGGCAATGGCCAAGCGCAACCGGCCCCTCCACCACTGTGCGGCGGTCGTCCGGTCCATGATGCGCCAGCACGTTCGCCATGCGATTCACGTCGCGCGACGAAGCCGGTTCGTCATCGAACCGGAGGATGCCGAAGAGCGCGCTCATTTTTCGCCGGCGCGGCGAAGCCCTTCGAGGTGGCGATAGGGTTCGTCCATGTACAGCGCGGCGATGGCGCGAAGACCGTCTTTCGCTTCCTGCTGCTTGTCCCCGCTATCGTGCACGAACTTTTCGTTCGGCGCCTTGGCATTGCGACCCGACGCTGTCGCGAGCGCAGCCAGTGCTTCCTCATCCGGTGCCATGCCGAAATGCGGGAGAATGCGCGTCTCCATCGCTTCCGGCAGCTCCGAATAGTTGACGAGCATGCCGCCGCCCAGGCCGAGATGCTCGATCACGGCTTCGGCAGTCCGCCCGAGCGCACGGGCCGCATAGTGATCCGGCGGCATCGCCATGCTTTCGTCGATGCCATAGGGGTCGAAGGACATCGCCCCGAATACTGTCTGCGCCCCGGCCATGCGCGCGTGCGACACGAGAATCTCGACCGGGTCCCGGTACAGGAAAATCCAGGGCGTTTCCGGAAAAGCCTGTCGGAACAGCGGCAGGGCGAGCGTATGCCAGCTGTCGAGCTTGACGATATAGTGACCCGCTCCGCCCATCCGGTCCCGACCCAGCGCCCCGACCACCGCGCGGACCAGCCTCAGCCTTTCGTCCATCGGCAGATCAGTCCGCACGGTCGCAAGCTGAACGATCGTATCGATCGGCACCGCTTCGGATACGACGACGTTCCGCGCATCGGCGGCAGCCATCTGCGAAACCAGGGTCGATCCGCAGCGCGACTGGTGAAAGACGAAGCCGGCGGGAACAGGCGGATTCTCGCCGACCGAATTGAGCAGCGTCGACAATGGCGTGCGCGGCCGGAGCAGACGATTGAGCGGGCGGTGGCGCGCACGGCGTAGCGAATCCTCGAAAAAGGAATCGACCAGAGGCAACCTGCTGAAATGCGCCCAGTCCACCGCGAGTTCGCCGGAACTGGGCACGATAGCAACCGGCAGCCAGTCCCCGTCCGGCGCGGTACGACTGGTAACCGGCGCGCCGCTGAAACGCCAGATACCGAGCGGATCGGGAGTGAGTCCCGCATTCGCCTCGTCAGCGGTCATCGCGATGCCCGCCTCCGCCGCGGCGGAGAGCAGCGCTTCCACGAAGACTCCCTGGTCGACAATCACGCTCAGTCGTTGCTGCAGCGCAGGGTCGGCCATCACCAAGGCACGGAAGCGGTCGATCGGTGCGGCCGCGTGAAGAAGGCTTGAGTCTGTCATGAAGGACCGCGAACGATTTCTTTCCAACCGCCCCCGCGGTCGATAGGCTAAACCGGAAAACGGGCGTCGCGCCCGCGCCGGATACCTTGCCTATCATGCTCGTAACGCAGCGCCAATCGCCCTTCATCTTCGCTGATCGCCTGCGCCTGCCGGTCGCGTTCGACCCCGCCGGCCTGCGCGACGATCTCGAGAGGATCGCCGGCGCGACCTGGGTCGATCATTTCGTGAAGCAGAATTATGAAGGCGACTGGAGCGTGCTGCCGCTACGCTATAGCGCTGGCGCGACTCATCCGATCATGCAGGCCTATTCCGACCCGACGGTCACGGCATTCGACGAAAGCCCGCTTCTCGATCATGCCCCCCATATCCGCGGGGCGATGGCCTGGTTCCAATGCCCGCTCCAGACCGTGCGGCTGATGCGCCTGACCCCGGGATCGATCATCAAGGAGCATTTCGATCACGATCTCGCCGCCGAATGGGGCACGGCGCGGATTCATATCCCGATCACGACGAACCCGCAGGTCGAGTTCATGGTCAACCGCGAACCCGTGGCGATGGATCCGGGCAGCGCCTGGTATCTGCGCCTGTCGGACCCGCACAGCGTGGCCAATCGCGGCACTACCGACCGGGTCCATCTGGTGGTCGACTGCACCGCCAACGACTGGCTGGCGGAACAGCTCGCCGCGGGGACCTGAGCGGGTTCAGACCGGCCAGAGCGAGACGACGCACAGGATGAAGGCACCGATGGTGAGGGAGGCGAGCAGCACCCTGCCCCATTTCGGCCGAACCACCGTCCCTTCAGGGCGTATGAGCGGAACGACGACCGGTGCCGGGTTGAGCGCCTCGCTGAGCTGATAGAAAGTGATCGGGGTCACGAACTCGCAGCCATAGCCATTGGGGCCCCGCCGCGCGACGACGGCGGCATTGACCCGCGTGCCCGCGATACCGATCCAGATCATCGCTTCGGCATCCAGCGCGTCGGACGTCTCCATGCGGAAACCCGTCATCGACAGATCGTAGATCAGGACGTCGAGGGGCAAGCCGTCGTCGGACGCACGCAACGTCGCATCGACCAGCACCGGATACCGTGGGGCACCGCGTCGTTCTTCAGGATCGGAACGGTAAACGCGCGCAATCAGGGCCATCTTCACTCCGACACCAGGGCAGGCGCCGAGAGTCGGTGGATTAGATTACCAAAAGCTTAGTAGCACCTCCTTCAACGGGCATTTCCGGCACCCGAATGCCGTTTATTTCAATCGCAGGGTAAGCCCGGCGACCGCCAGATCCACGGTGTCGACCGCCGCCGCGACGCGCTGGTTGATCTCGCCGGCCAGGTCGCGGAACCGCCGCGCCAACGCATTGTCGGGCACGATACCCAGGCCGACTTCGTTCGAGACGAGGATGATGCGCGCCGGGCTCAATGCGATCGCCGACAGCAAGGCATCGGTGCGGGATTGCCCGTCCTCCCCGGCAAGGAGCAGGTTCGAGGCCCAGAGAGTCAGGCAGTCGACCAGCAACACCGTCCCGGCAACTCCTGCGGCTTCAATCGCCCCGGCGAGATCGATCGACGCCTCGACCGTGCGCCAGCGTGGCCCCCGGTCAGCGCGGTGACGCGCGATCTTCGCGGTCATTTCAGCGTCGAACGCTTGGGCCGTCGCGATGAAGACGAGATCACCCCCTAGCGATTCGGCTGCCGCCTGAGCGTGACGACTCTTGCCCGAGCGGGCACCGCCGAGCACGAACAGACTCCGGCCAAAAGCTTGCACGAACCACTCTCCCATGCACGAGCTCTTGTCGCGCCGGCCCGGATTGGCGAAGGCAGGCCCCGAAGCGCAAGGAAAAAGGGATCCGGATTGAAAGCGTGGACAGAACATGGCGGACGGATCGACTCGGCAAGGGCAGCGTATCGCGACGCGCCCGCGCCGTGGGTCGACCTTTCGACCGGCATCAACCCGCGTCCCTGGTCCGGAATCGACCTGGCGAACGTCGACCTCGCCGCGCTGCCCTCGCCATCCGACCTCGGCGATCTCGAACGGGCCGCGGCAGCGATGTTCGATTGCCGGACGGGCGAGATAGCGGCGCTGCCCGGCACCGAAGTGGGGTTGCGCGTCGTGGGCGATCTAGACCTGCCACGACCTTATCGGCACCTCACCCCGAGCTATCGCACTCACGCCGAGATGCTTCCCGGATCAGGACCCATCACGATCGACATGCTCGATGCCGAGGCTGCGCGCGGCGGCACCATCATCCTCGCCAACCCGAACAATCCAGACGGGCGTGTCATCGCCCCGGCGACGCTTCTGGCAATCGCGCACGCGCTTCGGGAACGCGGCGGGTGGCTCATCGTCGACGAGGCCTTTGCCGACGCGGTGCCCGAGGCAAGCCTGCTCCCCATGCTCACACCGGACGATCCGGTCATCATCTTCAGGTCGTTCGGCAAGTTCTTCGGACTGGCCGGGTTGCGGCTCGGCTTCGTCGCGGGCCCCAGGGTGCAACTCGCCGCCATCAGGCGACGGCTGGGAAGCTGGCCGGTATCGGCGCCCGCACTTGCGGTCGGCACGGCGGCGTATCGGGACAGGGACTGGATCGCGGCGACCCGTACCGCCCTTACCCTGGAGGCGTTCCATCTCGACCGGATGCTGGCGAGGCACGGGTTGACCGCATCGGGCGATTGCCCCCTGTTCCGGCTCGTGGAGACTGACGATGCCGCAGCGGTGTTCGACCGGCTCGCCCGCGCCGGCATCCTGACACGCCCGTTCGATCATGCCCCTCGCTGGCTTCGCTTCGGCCTGCCCGCCGACGCCACCGTGCTGGAGCGGCTCGACCGGGCGCTTGGCGATGGCTGAACCGGTGGCCCTTGCGGCGCTTGTCCTCGACGCCGGCATTGGCTGGCCGGATGCGCTGTACCGGCGGATTGGGCATCCGGTCGGTGGCTTCGCGCGGATCATCGGCTGGTGCGAACGGCGCTGGAACGCCCCTTCCGCATCCCCGACACGCCGGCGCGTCCTTGGACTGACGACGCTGCTGATCGTCGCCGGCACCACTTTCGGTATCGCTCTGGCGGCCACGGCGCTGGTGCGGTTCTTGATGGGCGATCTCGCCTGGATCGGGCTGGCCGTCCTTGCCTTCCCCGGACTCGCCCAGCGCAGCCTGCACGATCATGTGGCGCCGGTGGCGACCGCGCTCGCGACGCGCGACCTGCCGCGTGCCCGCGCTGCGGTCGCCATGATCGTCGGCCGCGATGTGGAGGCGCTCGAGGGCGCGGGCATCGCCCGGGCAGCGATCGAAAGCCTCGCCGAGAGTTTTTGCGACGGCGTCGTCGCGCCACTCTTCTGGTTGCTGGTACTCGGCGTGCCGGGGCTATGGGCTTATAAAGCGATCAACACCGCCGACAGCCTGATCGGGCATCGCGAAGAACGCTGGCGCGCCTTTGGCTGGGCCTCGGCCCGGACCGACGACCTGGCCAATCTGATCCCGGCGCGGCTTGCCGGCCTGCTGCTGTGCCTTGCCGGAGGTGGCGGCCTGACGACAATGTTTCGCGACGCCCGCAAGCATGCATCGCCCAACGCCGGCTGGCCCGAGGCTGCCATGGCCGGCGCGCTCGACCTTCGCCTGGCCGGTCCGGTCGCCTATGACGGCGTGATGCTCGACAAGGACTGGATCGGCTCGGGCCGCAGCGAGGCGACCGCGAGCGACCTTCAGCGTGCGCTCACCACCTACCGTATTGCGTGCCTCCTGCTGTGGCTGATCGCCGGGGGTGTCGCATGGGCGCTGTGATGCTCCAGGGTACCGGCTCCGATGTCGGCAAGTCAGTGCTGGTCGCCGGCCTCTGCCGGGCCCTTGCCAATCGCGGTCTCACCGTGCGCCCGTTCAAGTCGCAGAACATGTCGAACAACGCCGCTGTCACCCCAGATGGCGGCGAGATCGGGCGGGCCCAGGCGACCCAGGCTTTTGCCTGTCGGGCAGAGCCGACCGTCGACATGAATCCCGTGCTGCTCAAGCCACAGGGCGACCGGACCTCGCAGCTCGTCGTGCGAGGGCGAGTCCGCGGTACCTTGCGCGCGGCGCAGTGGCGGGAAGGTCGCGAGGGCCTGCTGGTCGAAGTGCTGGAAAGCTACCAGCGGCTGCGCGACGAGGCAGATATCGTCGTCGTCGAAGGCGCGGGGTCACCCGCCGAGATCAACCTGCGCGACGGCGACATCGCCAATATGGGCTTTGCGCGCGCCGCGGGGGTCCCGGTGCTGCTCATCGGCGACATCGACCGGGGCGGCGTGATCGCATCCCTGGTCGGCACCCGCGCGGTGATCGATCCGGAAGATGCGGCGATGATCCACGGGTTCATCGTCAACAAGTTCCGCGGCGACCCGCGCCTGTTCGACGACGGCTATCGCGCGATCGAGGAGCGTGCGGGCTGGCGCGGCTATGGGGTCGTACCATGGCTCGCCGAGGCGGTCCGGCTGCCGAGCGAGGATGCCGTCATCCTCGAACGCCGCAGCACCGATGCCAACGGTCGAACGATGATCGCCTGTCCGATCACGCCGCGAATCTCCAATTTCGACGACCTCGATCCACTTCGGCTGGAGCCGGATATCGACCTGCTCATGGTGCCACCGGGCACGCCGATCCCGGCCGAGGCGGCGCTGATCGTCCTGGCCGGCTCCAAGGCGACAATCCCCGACCTGGCGTTCCTGCGCGCCGAAGGCTGGGACATCGACATCCTGGCGCACCACCGGCATGGCCGCCCCGTGCTGGGCCTGTGCGGCGGCTATCAGATGCTGGGCCGGAGCGTTGCCGATCCCGACGGGATCGAAGGACCGGCCGGGACCGTTCCCGGTCTCGGCCTGCTCGACGTCACGACCACCCTGTCACCACAAAAGACGCTCGAACGCGTCATCGGCACCGCGCTTGGCGCGCGGTTCGACGGCTATGAGATGCATATGGGCGAAACGACCGGGCCCGATACGGCCCGGCCGGTCGGCCGGTTCGACGATGGACGCCCCGATGGTGCGACCTCCCCCGACGGCCTGGTAACGGGCAGCTATGTCCATGGCCTGCTCGCCGATGCCCGTCAGCGGCGCGCGTGGCTTGCGCGGATCGGGGTCGAGGGTTCCGGGCCGGACCATCGCGCCTCGATCGATGCCGCGCTCGATGCGATCGCCGCGACGCTGGAGAGGCATCTCGACATCGACGCGATCATCGCGCTGTCAAAAACGGCCGGTGATCACCAGGGCAATTAGGAGAGCGGTTTCGACCAGTTCGATGCCGGCACCGTGACAGTCGCCGGTCACGCCACCGATCCGACGCTTCAGCCACCAGCCCCAGCCAAGGATCAGCAAGGGCGTCGCGGCGAGCGCAGGCACGAAGACAGCCGCGCCGCATAGAAGCAGCCCCCAACCGACCAGGTCCCTCGTCCGTACCGCACCGGCGACAGCAGCCCCCAGGCCAGCCTTGAGCGGCGGTAGCCAGCGCGCCCAGGCAAGTGGCCCGATCCGCGCCGCGAACGGGATCAAGGCCACCGCCACCCAGCCATATCCCGTCACGCCGTGGAGCAGGACGAGCTTGGCCGACAGTTGCAGGACGATCGCGACAACGCCGAAACTGCCGATATGCGGATCGGCCATGACGGCGAGCAGCCGCTCGCGATCCCGATGCGCGGCACCACAGCCGTCAGCGAGATCGGCAAGGCCATCGAGGTGGAGCGCGCCCGTGACCGCGACCCACACCAGCAGGGCGGCAAGGGCGCCCAGCCAGGGATCGATCATCCCCCCTGCCCAGCCAGCCAGCGCGACAAGGCCGCCGACCACCAGCCCGGCCAGCGGATAGCAGCGGATCGCCGCCGCGAAGTCGTCGCCGTCCGCCGCTATCTGGGGCATGGGCAGCCGGGTCAGGAAGCCGAACGCGACGATCAGGCGCTTCATGTCTCCCGGTACTTCATGTCCAGAGTCCGACGATCTGTGCCGATGGCGCCGGTCCCGGCCAGACGCGCAGCGACAGGACCGCCGCATAGGGCAGGTCGAATGCCCAGAGCTGCGGCAGGGCGAAACCGCACAGGATCGCGAGCGCCGCGCGGATCGCGCCGCCATGAGTCACGACCAGGGTCGATCCGCGGGGGAAGTCAGCAATGGCCGAGGTCACGCGGGCCTGGAGTTCCGACCAGCGCTCTCCCTCCGGCGGCGGATAGCTATCCGGGTCGTCCCAGAAGCGCCCAAGCGCCGCTGCATCGATGTCAGACGCCGCCATGCCGTCCCACGCGCCGAAATCCAGCTCGCGCCAGCGTGGATCGCCAGTCACCGCGACGCCTTCACCGGCAATCGCGTCGGCGCAGGCGGCGGCCCGGCTCAGATCCGACGACAGGATATGATCAACCATCAGTCCGGCCGCCTGCCCGACACAGGCAGCGATGCCCGCCGGGGTGGCGGGACTGTCGGTGCGGCCCAGCATCCGCCCGGTCAGCGCCGGTTCGCCGTGGCGCATCAGGTGAAGAAGAAAGGGTTCGCTCACGCCCCGGACACGCCGGCCTCGGCAAAGGTGGCCATCCGGTCGTGCGCGGCGAGCGCAGCCCGGATCACCCCGGTCGCGACCGCCGCACCGCTTGCCTCGCCAAGCCGCATGCCGAGAGTCAGCAACGGATCGAGACCGAGCCGATCGAGCAGCCGCTCATGTCCCGGCTCGGTCGAACGATGCCCTGCAATACAATGCGCTACGATCCCAGGATATGCGGCAGCAAGCGGGGCGAGACCCGAGCAGCAGATGAATCCGTCAAGCACGACCGGCACCCGCGCGTGCCGGGCCGCGACGACGGCACCGGCGATCGCGACGATCTCGCGCCCGCCGACCCGTCGCAGCGTCTCGAACGGCGTGACCGGCGCACCGGCATGACAGGCAAGTCCCGCCGCGACGACCACAATCTTGCGCCCGATCCCGGCGGCATCAACGCCGGTGCCGGGTCCGACCCAATCGACCGGATCGCCGCCGAAGCTTCGGACGCTGAGCGCCGCGGCGGCGGTTGAGTTACCGATCCCCATCTCGCCTAGCACCAGCAGGTCGAGGCCATCGGTGACGACCGCGGCGCCGGCGTTCAGCGCCGCGAGACAGTCAGACTCGGGCATGGCCGGCCCGACCGTGAAATCATCCGTCGGCCGGTCGAGATCGAGCGGCACCACGACCAGTTCGAGCCCCGCGGCACCGGACAAGGCGTTGATCGCTGCGCCGCCAGCCTCGAAATTATGGACCATCTGAGCGGTCACCGCCGCCGGAAAGGCGCTGACGCCGTGCACGACGACGCCGTGATTGCCGGCGAAGACCGCGGCGCGGGCCTGTTCGATCCGTGGCCGCTCGCCCCCCTGCCAGCCGGCCAGGAAGATGGCGATGTCCTCGAGCCGGCCGAGCGATCCGGGAGGCTTGGTGAGCTGCCCCTGACGTGCCGCTGCCGCGGCGCGCGCCGATTCATCCGGCCCCGGCAGCGTCGCCAGCGCCTCTTCGAAAGCGCGAACGGAATCGAACATCGTCATTCAACCAGGGCTCCGGCGGGCGGCGTGCGCGTGATGAAATGGCCCTTCACGCCCTGGGGCCATTCCCGGAACGGCACCTGCCCGAATTCGCTCCGCGCATAGAGCGCCGCATAATCCAGGATGGCACGCGCCGCTTCCTCTCCCGGCTCGAACCGGCCCAGCACATAGCCGACCTTGCCGGGCGCCCGAAGATGGACGGTACAGAAGTCGCTGCAGGCGAACAGGCACGGCATTTCCTGGACGGCGACGCCGGCATAGGCCGGATCGCTGGCCTTCATCGCCCGGAGTGCCGTCACGAGGCGCTCCCCGCCGCGCCGACCCTCATCATCGGTGCGGGATTCGACCGAGTGACGGCAGGTATTGCAGGCCACCACCGCTGGTCCGTCATCGGCGGGCTTCAGCATGTCGTGAGAACCCCCGTCATGCGGCGGCCGTTCGGACAGAGGGTGCGGCGGGGACGCCAAGCGCAACCAGCGCCCGATAAAGGATGAGCAATCCCATCAGGATCGCGCCATTGCGCAAAAACTGGTTCGCCATGATCGACGGAGACATTGCGGTCGCCGCGCCGCCAAGCCCGAGCGACCACAGGGAAACAATCGCCTTGAATGCGGCGAAGCCGGCGACATAGGCAAAAGCGAGCCGGACGGGGAAAGCCGATGAAAGCCGGCCAGCGATGCTGCTTGCCACAAGCGCTGACGCAACCGCGGCGGTGCCGAGCGCGACAGCCCAGCCGAGGGTGGTCGCATCATGCGGATAATGGAGCATGCCGAACCCGACCCCCTGACTCACAGCCCACGCAGCGAGCATCAGCAGCACGCCGTCGCGACGGTGCATATGGACCGCCGCCAGCGCCGCGAGTGCAGGAAATGGCGTGGCACAGGCAAGCACCAGCGTCGTGACGGTGCTCGCCACGGTCAGCAGCAATATCCACAAGGTCGATGCCCCGCGCGCCGGCATATCGTGCGTCATGCCCATGTTCCTCCCCTTGCCGCCATCAGAACCGCCCCCTGAACCCTGCATAGACGCTGCGGCCAAGCGTGTTGTAGCGATAAGCTGTCATATAATGCTCGTCGAACAGGTTCTCGACCCGCGCGAACAGGCGAACCTCCTTCGAGATGGGCAGTTCCGCACGAAGGTCGACCAGCGTGTAGGGCGCAAGCCGCGTGGTGTTGGCTGCGTTATCGAAGGTCTGGCCCGACCAGCGGACGGCGACCCCGGCCGACGGGCCCGAGGCCAACGTATAGCTGACCGAAGCATTGGCGCTGTTGCGCGGGCGACGCGGCAGCCATTTGCCCAGGGTCGCGCCGGGTGACCTGTCCTCAGCCACGGTCCAGCTATAGTTGCCGTCGACCGAGAGCCCGCCGAGCTTCACCGCGGCTGCTGCCTCGATCCCATGGGCCTCGGCCCGGGAGACGTTCTGGTAGAAGCCCGCGCGGCGGTTGGTCGTGCCGGGCGCGAAGCAGAGAGGATTGGTCGCGGTCGCGCTGCAGCTCGAAAAGATGATCTGGTTGGTCGTTCGCCGCTCGAAATAGGTCGCCCCGATGGAAAGTGCTCCCTCCAGCAGATGCTGCTCGGCGCCGGCTTCCCAGCCATGGGCCTGTTCGGGGCTCAGCGCCTGGTTCCCATATTCGGAGAAGAGCTGGTACAAAGTCGGCGCCTTGAAGCCCTCGCCATAGCTTGCGCGCAGCACGGTGCCGGTCGGCAAGGCCCAGGCGGCACCGCCAGCGAACAAGGTCCTTGCGCCGTAGCGGCTGTGATCGTCGTGACGGATACCGCCGTTGACCGTCAGGCCCGGCAGGATCTGCCCGCTGAGCTGGCCATAGATGCCGGTGATCTCGGCAGTGCCGCGAGCGGGCGCAGGGACCGGCGTGGTCAGCGCGGCCGGCGGCGAAACACTGCGGAAGCGCGATCGTTCATTCTCGATTCCGAACACCGCATCCCAGCCTTTGGCGATGGCGAGGCTGCCCTGATACTCGATCCGCTGGTTGCGGCCCGCCGCATCGAAGGTCTGGGTGCGCGCCCGTCTCGGATCGTAATTGTCGCGGTTGGTGTCGGTATAGCCATAGCCGATACGGTTGCGCAGCCGCCCATCGAACAGATCGACATTGAGGCCGGCATAGCCGACGAATTCCCGGTTCAGCCCATATTCCGGCGTGTCGCCGCTGGTCGAATCGAGATCGGTCCTGCCCGACGAATAATAGCCGCGAACGTCGGCGCTGATGCCGTGGGCGAGGTCGAGCACGGCGCGACCGGTAACGCTGCGGTTGGTATAGCCGTCGCGCTCGACGCCGCCGAACGCCGGCGCGATCACCGAGATGCCGTCAGTACTGAAGGCCTGGCCGCCCACGCGCCAGGCAAGCGGCCCCGTCTTGCCACCGATGCCCGCCCGCGCGCTGACCGTCTTGCGCGATCCGGCCTCCACGTCGAAGCTGCCCTCGAGCGGCTTCTCCGGCAGCGGCGTGACGATGTTGACCACGCCGCCGATCGCCTGGCTGCCCCACAGGATCGACTGCGGCCCGCGCAGGATCTCGATTCGGCTTGCATCGCCGACCAGCAGGTTCGCGAAATTATAGCCGCCACCCGCCGACGACGGATCGTTGAGCTTCACGCCGTCGATGACCACGACGGTCTGGTCGGTCTCGGCGCCGCGGATGCGGAGCTGGGTAGCGGTCCCGTAGCCGCCATTGCGCGAGAAGCTCACCCCCGGCGTGCGCAGCAGCAGGTCAGACACCGCGATGTCCTGCGACCGGTCGATCGCCGCCTTGTCGAGCACGGTGACTGACGAGGCGACCTGATCGATCGGGGTCGGCGTGCGGGTGGCGGTGACGATGACCTCACCAGCCTTCGGATCGGCGGCGGCATCGGGCGACGGCGCTTCCTGGGCGAAGGCGGGTGCGGCAACGAGAAGGCTGAGGCAGAAACCGGTTTTGAACAAGATGGACTCCCAGGACATACGGGACCCGCATTCCCGGGGAACCGAGGACACGCGCCCTCGATCCCGCGAACGCGGGTCGGCTATGTCGTCACTCGGGATTTCCCCGTCCGTTCGGCGCACCCTGGCCGGACGAAAGACGACCGCGACGGGCAGGTCTCCTGGCTTGCGGGTCAATGCCGGTTCGGACCGCCTTCTCAGGACGGAATGTCCCAATGGCGTGTGGTCGATGGCTCGCCGCTCACAGTTGCAGGGGCAGCCGGGGTCTTGAACCCCGTTCCCGTTTTCATCCCCGTCTCCGGGGAACCTGTCGCGAGCGGAGCGATACGCCCGCCCCGGCCCGCAGGTCAATCGCTGCATTGCAGCGGAACGACGAGTGGGGTGTCACCCGCCGAGCCGAACCAGGCCTGGATGCGATAGACCTGTTGCAACCGCGCGGGCGTCAGCACCCCGGCGGGCACGTCATCGGCGACGAGCCGCCCGCGATCGAGCAGCAGGAGGCGGTCGCAATAGCGCATCGCCATGCCGAGATCATGCAGCACGGCAAGGACCAGCGTGCCGCGCCGAGCCCGCGCCCGGAGCAGTTCCATGACCTCGAGCTGATGGGCTGGATCGAGCGACGCCAGCGGTTCGTCGACGACCAGCACCGGTGCCTCCACCGCCAGCGCGCGGGCCAGCAGCACGCGGGCCCGCTCACCGCCTGAAAGCTCGGTCGCGGTCCTGCCGGCAAGCTGCGCGACATCGGCCGTCGCCATGGCGCGATCCACCGAATCGCGATCGGCCGCTGACAGTGTCGAGAAGGGCGCGAGATGCGGCAGCCGGCCGAGCGCCACCAATCGCTCGACCGTCAGCGGCCAGTGAAGCGTCTGCCCCTGGGGGAGGTAGGCGATGCGGCGGGCGACATCGGCGCGCCGAATCGACGGGAGCGGAACATCGTCAAGCTCGATCGTCCCGGTCGACGGGATCAGGCCGAGAAGCGCCCTGACCAGGCTGGACTTTCCGGCACCGTTGGGCCCGACGATGCCGACCAGCGCGCCACCGGCGAGGCTGGTCGATACATCGTCGACCACGGTCTGCCCGCCAAGGCGTGCCGAGAGAGTGCGTGCGGTGATCGTCACCATATCCGGCGCTCCCGCAGCAGATGCACGATGAACACCGGTACGCCGAGGAATGCCGTCACGACGCCGAGGCGCAATTCAGTGCTGGTCGGCAGCAGCCTGACCGCGACATCAGCCAGCGTCAGCAACGCAGCGCCTGCCAGTGCCGACGGCAGGAGGATCGCCGACGGGCTGCGATCAGTGAAAGGCCGGACGAGATGCGGCACGATGAGCCCGACAAAGCCGATCGCGCCGGACACGGCGACGGCGCCGCCAACGCCGATCGCGACCCCGATCAGCAGGCGCAGCCTCGTCCGCTTCAGGTCGACGCCGAGTGCGGTCGCTCCATCTTCTCCCAAGGTCAGAGCGTCGAGCGCCCGCCCATCCCAGGCAAGCAGGACCATGCCGGTGACGATACAGGGAAGCGCGAGCCAGACATGGCGGAACGAGCGATCCTCAAGCGAGCCGAGCAGCCAGGTCGCGATCTCGGTCGCGGCGAAGGGATTGGCGGAGAGATTGAGCGCGAGGCTGATCCCGGCCCCGGCCAGCGTCGCGACGGCGATGCCGGCGAGGATCAGCGTCAAAGGGCTTTCGGCTCGGCCGGCCAGCAGGAACAACAGGCCGAGCGCGGCAAGCGCGCCCAGGATCGCCAGAACCGGCAGCATCGCCGGATTCAGTTCGGCCAGCCCGAAATACAGGGCGATGACCGCGCCGAGCGCAGCGCCGTTCGAAGCACCAAGCACCGAAGGTTCGGCAAGCGGATTGCGCAGATATCCCTGCAGCGCGGCGCCCGCGAGCCCGAGCATCCCCCCGACGGCGAGGCCAAGCACCACACGCGGCAGCCGAAGCTGGAACAGGATGTCGCGGATCAGCGGATCGCCCCGGCCAAGCACCGCATCGGCCATCGCGCCGGCACCGATCCGGGCAGGCCCGACCGACAGCGACGCGATTCCCGCGAGGATCGCCGCCAGCAGCAACATCGCCACGAGCGGGGTTCTCGCCCCGGCTAAACGCATAAAGGCTGGCCGCCGGAACGGGCGGCATCGGATGTCGTCACGGCAGACCTCGTCAAGATCGGTCCGGCCCGTCACGATTGTGTCCCGGGCGCGTTACGGGCATCCCTAGCCACGCCGATCTTCAATAGAAAGCGACAAGCGTCCCTTGCGTATCAACCGTGCTATCTTTGCCCGACTTGCCCTCGCGCTGTTCACACCGGCCCTGCAGTCGGCGGCGGCGGGGCAACCGCCCAAGCGGATCGTGTCGCTCAACCTGTGCGCCGACCAATATCTGATCGCCCTCGCTGATCCGGGCCAGATCGCCGGCCTGTCGCAATTCGCCCGCGACCCGGCCCTGTCCTATTACGCCGACCGAGCCCGGTCCTTCCCCACCGCCTCGCGCAGCGCCGAGCGGATCCTGCTGCTCAAGCCAGACCTGGTGGTCGGCGCACCGTTCCGGCAGCGCGAGGCGCTTGTCTCGCTCAAGGCGCGGGGCGTGCCGATGGTCGACCTGCCGAGGAAGGACGACCTCGCGGGCATCGAGGAAACGATCACCCTGATGGCGGACAAGGTCGGCCATCCGGAACGGGGCCGGGCGCTGATCGCGTCGATCCGTGCGCGGATCGCCGGGATCGGGCCCGCCCCCGGCAAGGGCCGGGTCGCCGCCTATTACCAGCGGCAGGGCTTCCTCACCGGGACCGGGACCCTGGTGGACGACATGATGACCCGGCTCGGGCTGGTCAACCTGGCGCGCCGGCTCGACCTGCCGCCGCTGTCGCGGCTGTCGATCGAGCAGATGGCGATCGCCCATCCCGATTTCCTGGTCCTCGAAAGCGCGACGGCGCAGGTCACCGACCGGGGCACCGAGATGCTCCACCATCCCTTGCTCGAACGGACGATCGCACCGGCGCATCGCCTCTATATTCCGCAAGCGCTGACCGTCTGTGGTGGCCCAAGCTATCCGGCCGCGCTTGAACTACTGGCGGCTCGGCTGCGCAACGCCGACAAGACCGAACGGGCGGGGATCGCGGCACACTGAGATCGGGCGGCGACCGAGCCCCTATCGCTCGACGACATGCCCGCGCCAGTCGCCGCGATCCTGCCAGCCGCGCCGTTCCAGTTCGGGGACGGCGGAAGGCGCGTCGGGAAAGCCGAGGCAGAGGATGGCAACGAAGTTCCATCCGGCGGGCACGTCGAGCAGCGCCGCCACGGCATCCGGCTCGACGATCGACACCCAGCCAAGGCCGACGCCCCGCGCCCGCGCCGACAGCCACAGGGTCTGGATCGCCATCACCGTCGAATAGAGCAATGCCTCGGGCATGGTGGCGATGCCGAGCCCGTGCCCGGCATCGGGCGCTGATTCGGAAAAGACGGCGAGGATCTCGGGCGCCTCGCGCAGGCCATGGAGCTTCAGCGCGAGATAGGCCGCGCGACGCTCCTCCTCATAGCCGGCGGCGGTCCTTGCAACCTCGGCATCGGCATGATCGGCCAGCGCGGCGCGGAGCCCCGGCGACAGCACCCGGACGAACCGCCAGGGCTGGGAATTGCCGACCGAAGGCGAGAGCTGGGCAAGCGACAGCAGCGTATCCATCATGCCTTCCGGCAGTGGATCGCGCCGGAAATGACGGACATCGCGCCGCCAGGCGAGCAGCGTGTCGAGCTGCCCGACAAAGGCGGGATCGAACCGGCCGGGAGGGGCTGTCGTCAGAACTCGACGCCCGGCTGCGCCTTCACGCCCTGCTCGCGGAACGGATGCTTCACCAGCGTCATCTCGGTCACCAGGTCGGCGGCCTCGACCAGGCGCTCGGGCGCGTTGCGGCCGGTGACGATGACATGAGTCATCTCCGGCTTTGCCGCGAGCACTTCAAGCACCTCGTCGAGCGGCAGATAATCGTAGCGCAGGACGATGTTGAGCTCGTCGGCCAGCACCATGTCGTAGGACGGGTCCTCGATCATGCGCTTCACCTCGTCCCATGCCTTGCGGGCAGAGGCGATGTCCTGGGTGCGGTCCTGTGTGTCCCAGGTGAAGCCGTCACCCATCGGCTTGAACTCGACCTGGTCGGGAAAGGCGTCGAACACGGTCTTCTCGCCCGTCGTCATGGCGCCCTTGACGAACTGGACCACGCCGACCTTCTTGCCATGCCCGATCGCGCGCACGACCATGCCGAGTGCCGCGGTGGTCTTGCCCTTGCCCTTGCCGGTATGGACGATCAGCAGGCCCTTCTCGATCGTCTTCGCGGCCACGATCTTGTCGTGCGCCGCCTGCTTCTTCTTCATCTTCTCGGCATGCCGCTCGTCGGTTCGCTCGATCATGATCGCTCCTGAAGCTCGGCGAGCAACACGCCCGCGCTGTTCGATTTCGGTTTCCATAGCCCACGCTCGAGCGCTTCGGCGAGCCGCCCCGCCGTCTCGCGCAATGCAGCCGGATTCGCTTCGGCCATGAACGCCCTGACTGCCTCGTCCTCGATGAAAGCGGCGTGGACGGCATCGAAATGATGGCTCTTCACCGCGTCGGTGGTCGCGGCGAAGGCGAACAGATAGTCGACGCTCGCCGCGATCTCGAACGCGCCCTTATAGCCGTGCCGCATCACGCCCGCGATCCATTTCGGGTTGGTGACGCGCGCGCGGACCACCCGCCCGATCTCGTCCTCGAGCGTACGGATCACCGGCCGTTCGGGGCGACTATGGTCGTTGTGATAGGACACGGGTTTCCTGCCCGAGAGATGCTCGACCGCGGCGGCGATGCCGCCTTCGAACTGGTAATAGTCGTCGCTGTCGAGCAGGTCGTGCTCGCGATTGTCCTGATTCTGCACCACCGCATCAGCCTGGGCGAGGCGCGTGGAGAAAAGCGCCCGCTCGGCATCGCCCTCGACCCCAGCGCCATAAGCGTAGCTGCCCCAGGTCAGATAGACGTCGGCGAGATCGGCCCGGTCGTGCCAGAGCTTCTCGTCGATCATCGCCTGGAGCCCGGCACCATAGGCCCCCGGCTTCGAGCCGAAGACGCGGGCGCCGGCCCGGCGCGCCGCCGATGCGGGATTCTCGCCCTTACCGACCAATGCCGCCGCCTCTGCACGCGCTCGGGCGGCGGCGGGATTGTCCCGCTCGTCCTCGTCGAGCGCCATCACCGCCCGCGCCGCCGAATCGAGCAGGTCGATCTGCTCCGGGAAAGCGTCGCGGAAGAAGCCCGAGACACGGAAGGTCACATCGACGCGCGGCCGGCGCAGTTCGGCCAGCGTGATCATCTCGAACCCGACGACCCGACCTGACGTCCATTCCCAGCGCGGCCTGACCCCCATCAGCGCGAGCGCCTGGGCGATGTCGTCGCCGCCGGTGCGCATATTGGCCGTGCCCCAGGCGGACAGCGCCATCGCTGCCGGATAGGCGCCCTCTCGCTGGAAATAGTCCTTCACCAGCAATTCAGCCGAGCGCTGCCCAAGATCCCAGGCGGTCGCGGTCGGGATCGAGCGGGTATCGACCGAGTAGAAATTGCGCCCGGTGGGCAGCACGTCAGGCCGCCCGCGCGTCGGCGCGCCGGAAGGCCCGGGCACGACGAAGCGCCCGTCCAGCCCCGCGAGGAGCGCCGACTGCTCGGCAAGGCCGCAGGCATCGACACGCCGGGAGAGATCATCATGGATCGTCGCGAGCACCGCCGCGCTTTTCAGGCCGAGCATGCCAGCCCGATCGGGTGCCGACACCAGATCGGACGCCAGCAACTCAAGCCGTTCGACGGTGTCCCCTATGGTCCGCCAGGGATCCTCCGAAAGGGTAGCGAGCACTTGCGGCCTTGCCTGATCCCAGCGGTCACCCATCCGGCAATCGAGCGGGTCGAAGACGAGGCCGAGATCGTCCGCCATCGCCCGCAGCAACGATGCCTGTCCGGGTACGTCATAGCCGCGCGGCGTTCGGGCGAGCGCGACCAGCAGGTCGGTCCGCAGCCTGCCTTCGGGCGAGCGGGTGAAGATATGCAGCCCGTCGCGGATCTGCATTTCCTTCAGGTCGCAAAGATAATTGTCGAGGGCAGCGAGCGCATCGTCGGAATCACCGACCATGCCGGCATCGGCATCGAGCCCCTGCGAGCGCGCGAGATCGATGATCTCGGTGCGCAGCCGCTCGATCCGGCGCGGGTCCATGCCAGCCGCGAGATAATATTCGTCGACCAGGGCCTCGAGCTGGCGAAGCGGGCCGTAGCTTTCCGCGCGGGTCAGCGGCGGAGTGAGATGATCAACGATCACCGCGCCGATCCGGCGCTTGGCCTGGGTCCCCTCACCCGGATCGTTGACGATGAACGGATAAAGTTGAGGGGTCGGCCCGGCGCAGATTTCCGGCCAGCACTCCCGCGACAGCGCGAGCGCCTTGCCGGGCAGCCATTCGAGATTGCCATGCTTGCCGACATGGACGACAGCCTGCGCGCCGAAGCGGCGATCGAGCCAGACATGGAAAGCGAGATAGGCGTGTGGCGGCACCAGCGCCGGATCGTGATAGGTCGCCTTGGGATCGATATTATAGCCGCGCGCCGGCTGCACCGCGATGGCGACATTGCCGAACTGATGCACGGCGAGGCGGAAGGCGCCATCCCTGACGAACGGATCGGCGTCGGGCTGCCCCCAGCGTTCGAGCATCGCGGCGCGTGCGCCGTCGGGCAGCCTGTCGAACGCATCGCGATACTCGGCCAGCGACAGCGCCGGCCCGTCGCCCCGGCGATCCGGCGACGCCATGTCGTTGGTCACGCCGGCCAGCATCGCCGCCATCAGGGCCGCGCCGTCCAGCGGGGCGTCCCCGACATCATAGCCGGCGCCGTCGAGCGCCTGGAGGATCGCCGCAGCGCTTGCCGGCGTATCGAGACCGACGCCGTTGCCGATCCGGCCATCGCGATTGGGATAGTTGGCGAGGACGAGCGCGACCCTGCGCTCGCCCGGCGCGGCGCGACGAAGCCGCGCCCAGTTGGCGGCCAGGCTGGCGACGAAGTCGACCCGATCGGGCAGGACACGCGGCACGACGATGCCGCATTCAGTCAGTGCGTCGAAGCGTTCGGCCGCCTTGAAGGCGACGGCCCGGGTGAACAGCCGCCCGTCCACCTCCGGAAGTGCGACATTCATCGCGAGGTCGCGTGGCCCGAGGCCCCGTCCGCTCGCTGCCCAGTCCGCCTGCTCGACGCCGGCAAAGGCAAGCTGGAGGATCGGGCAATCGCCGCGTTCGAGGACACCACCGGTACGGTTGTCACCCAGGGTCGAGGAAGCGAAGGAGGTGGCGTTGAGGATGACATCCGGCTTTACGCCAGCGAGGACGCCGTCGAGCCATTCGATGACGAAGGGTTCGCGCAACGCCCGGACATGCGCCGCGACGACGTTCAATCCCCTGGCAGCCAGCGCCGCGATGGTCGCATCCACCGCGTCGAGCGTGCCCGCCGCGACCAGCGCACGGTAGAAGATCAGCAGGGCGACCGGCCTGCCCTCCTGCCAGCCGGCCCGGACATCGGCGAGGCCCGGCCGCTCGACGCCGGGCAGATAGAGGCCGGCATCGGCGAGCGGCAGCGGATCGTCCGGTGTCCCGACGTCGCGACCGATCAGCCGGGCAGCGGTCTGCAGGAAACCAAGCGCATTGGCGACACCGCCCTGGCGCAGATAGTCGCGCAGCCGTTCGAGCATCGCGACATCGAGCGTCGACGCGCTGTCCAGCGCCGCATCCGCCTCGCGCCCGTCGGCGACTGCGGCGAAGGCGATGCCCCGCTCCCGCGCGACCCGGGCGATTTCATCCACGCCATAGGGCCAGTAGCTCCGGCCGCCGAGCAGCACGACGCAGACGAACCGCGCCTGGGCGATCACCTTTTCGACATAGAGATCGACCGAATAGGGGTGGAGAAGCTGGAGCAGATTCACCAGCCTGACGCTCGGCGCCCCCTCCCCCAGCATCGCCGCCGCCCGCGCGAAGCAGGCGAGATCGCTGTCCGCCACGGTCAGGATCACGATGTCGCCCGGCGACTGATCGAGGTCGATCGCCTCGTCGCCGTTCGAAACAGTGCCCGGCGTGGCGGCAAGCAAGTGCATCAGTTGGAACCGGCCCCCAGGACAGTCCGGAGCCCGGCCGAGATCGACGCTTCGTCCAGGCCCTTCTGGCCGATCACGACGAGCTGCGAACGGCGCGGCTCGCCATCGTTCCATGGCCGGTCGAAATAATGCTGGATGCGCGGGCCAACCGCCTGGATGACGAGACGCGCCGGCTTGCCCTCGACCGCGACCATGCCCTTCACGCGCAGCACGTCATGCTCGACGATGAGGCGCTCCAGCGCGGCAAGCAGCGGTTCGATGCCGCCGATTTCCGCCCCGGCGACCACGAAGCTGTCGAAATCGTCATGGTCGTGCTCGGGCTCGCCGTCATGGACCGACGGCCGCGAGTCGAGATCGTCCTCGGCAGCGGCGGTGATCCCGAGCAGGGCACCGATATCGACCGCGCCATGATCCGCCCGAACGATCTTCACGCCAGCGCGGGTATCCTTGCGGATATCCTGCTCGACCCGGGCAAGCGTGTCGGCATCGACCAGGTCCGCCTTGTTGAGGACGACCATGTCGGCACAGGCAAGCTGGTCCTCGAAAAGTTCCTCGAGCGGGCTGTCATGGTCGAGCGACGGATCGGCCGCACGCGCCGCCGCCAGCGCAGCCTCGTCGGTGGCGAAACGGCCGGCGGCGACCGCATCGGCGTCGATCAGCGTGATCACGCCGTCGATCGTCGCGCGGGTGCGAATATCGGGCCATTGGAACGCCTTGATCAGCGGCTTGGGCAGGGCGAGACCCGATGTCTCGATGACGATATGCTCGGGCGGGTTCGACCGGTCGAGCAGTGCCTGCATGGTCGGGAGGAAATCGTCAGCGACGGTGCAGCAGATACAGCCGTTCGCCAGCTCGACGATATCCTCCTCCGGGCACGCTGCATCGTTGCAGCCGCGCACGAGATCGCGATCGACGCCGATATCCCCGAATTCGTTGATGATCAGCGCGAGCCGCTTGCCGCCCGCGTTCTGGAGAAGATGACGGATCAGCGTCGTCTTTCCTGCACCCAGGAAGCCGGTCACGACGGTCGTCGGTATCTTGCTCAAACTTCTTCTCCTTCTTCGATCTCGACAGGGGCGCGGTCATGCATCGCGCGCCAGGGTTTCACGCGCGCGTCGCCAGCCGCCGCCAGACGGCGCAGCACGATCCGCGCCTTGGTCCGGCCCCGCCGGCTGTCGGGCCAGGCAGCAGCCTCCGGCAAACCCCGGTCGATCGCCACTGTCAGCTCAGTAGCGACCAGGACGTCCTCGGCCAGCGCAAAACGATCGAGCAGCGGCGCGAACGCCCGGTCGACCGCCGGATCGAACGGGTGACGTTCGCCCATCATGGTCCGCCAAGGCGATCGCGGATGCGCCGACAGCACCGACTGCCAGCCATCGGGAATCGGCACGTTCGCCGAATGGGTGCGGTCCTTGGCGATCAGCTTGGGGAGAAGATGGGTATGCGGCCCCGCAGGCGACTTGCCGTCGGCGGGCGGGATAGGCTGGAACACCTCGATCCGCCCCGCCGGCGACAGCAGCACGCGGTGCGGCTGCGCCTTCAGTACGGCGGGCATGATGCCGGGAACCGAGAGTAGCGGCTGACCGGCGGCGGCGCGCAAGGCCTGGACCAGCGCCGGATCGGCGGTCCGCGCGCACATATGCACGCAGCCGGCACCGACGCCGAGGTCGAACAGGATCGATGCGCGGTCTTCGACCCGGATCGCCGAATCATCGGGTCCCAGTTCAACAACGACCGTGCCCGGAGTCCCGGGGCGCGGCAGGCAGAACGCCAGGGAATGTCCCCAGCTCTCGCCGTCGGCCGACAGGCTGTCCCAGGCCAGGCCAGTCAGGTCCGGGATCGCGACAACGCGGATCGCACCGCGCGCGGTGACGATCTCGACCCGGCCGGGCTCGCGCAGCATCCGCGCTTCCTCGTCGGCATCGCGGACAAACTCGCCGATCGCGCCGAAACTGCCGATGCTCCAGCCATAATCGGGATCGGCCAGAAGATCGGCGACAAGCTCAAACGGGGCGTGCTCCATGCCGGCCTTTCGTCAGTCGAGGAATCGGATTGCGGCGCCATCGTCGTCAAGGCGGATGCGGACGCGTACGTCGTAAAGGCGGCCGAGCATATCCTCGGTCATCACGTCGGCGACCGGGCCCACGCCAAGCAACCTGCCGTCGCGAACCGCGACCACGTCATCCGCGAAACGCAGCGCCAGATCGAGGTCATGAATTGCCATGACAACGGTTCGCCCGGCATCTGCCCGAGCGCGCAAGCGCCGCGCCGCGTCGATCGCGTGGCGGGGGTCGAGGCCGGCGGTCGGCTCATCGACAATGAGCAATTCAGGATCGCCGACGATCGCGCGCGCCAAATTGACCCGGGCAAGCTCGCCACCCGACAGTCCAGTGGCCTGACGGTCGCGCAACGCCGACAGGTCGCATTCCTCGATCGCGCGGTCGATTGCCGGAAGCAGCGCGTGCGGCAGGCCGCCGAACGCAGGGAGCTGCGGCATCAGGCCAAGCGCGACGACACGCTCGACGCTGATCGGCCAGTCGACCGACGCGCGCTGTGGCAGATAGGCGCGGCGCCGCGCCAGCCCCTGCCGCCCGAGCGACGCCAGGTCGGCGCCGCCGAGCCGCAACGTCCCCGAGGCAGGCGCCAGCAACCCCGCCGCAGTCTCCAGCAGGGTGCTCTTGCCGGCGCCGTTCGGGCCGATCACCGCGGTCAGCCGCGCCGCCGCGAAGGTGACATGGATGTCGTCGAGCACGACGCGTTCGCCGCGCCTCACCGTGACGGCTTTCAGGACCAGCGCGCTCATGCCGTGCGCTTCCGGACATGAAGGACGAGCCAGAGAAAGAAGGGCGAGCCTACCACGCTGATGAACACGCCGAGATTGATCGGCGGGCCGAAGCGGATCACCCGAGTCGCGATATCGGCCGTCACCACCAGGATCGCGCCGGCAATCGCGGCCGGAACGAGCGTTGCGGCGGGCCGGTGGCCGACCAGCGGGCGGATCACGTGCGGCGCGACCAGCCCGACAAAGGCGATCGAGCCGGAAACCGCCGTCGCGCCGCCAACGCCCAGCGCCGTGCCGACCAGCGCGAGCATGCGGATACGCCCGACATCGACGCCAAGGCTTTCAGCCTGCACCTCGCCAAGCGCCAGCGCATCGAGCCCCCGCGCGGTGAACATCAGCAGGACGGCGCCGGCCAGGATGAACGGCGCTGCGATCTGGACATGGTCCCAGCTTCGATCGGCGAGCGACCCCATCAGCCAGGTCATGATCTCATAAGCGGCATAGGGATTGGGAGCGAGATTGAGCGCGAGGACGACGCCGGCAAAGGCAATGCCCGATATCGCCGACCCCGCCAGGATCAGCGAGAGCGTGCCGCCGCCGCGCGACAGCATCAGGGCGAGGCTCGTCGTGACAAGCGCGCCGACCAGCGCGAAGATCGGCGTGGCGAGAATATAGGTCGCCGAGAAGCCGAAATAGATCGCGATTACCGCGCCGAACGCCGCACCGCCGGAAACCCCGAGCAGCCCCGGTTCGGCCAGCGGATTGCGCAGCAGCCCCTGCAGCACCGCCCCCGACAGGCCGAGGATCGCGCCGATGAGGATGGCGAGGACGAGGCGCGGCAGGCGGATTTCGGTGACCAGCATCGCCGTCAGGTTTGAGTGGGGATCGCCAAGGCCTGCGATCACCGCCCGCGGACTCAGCCAGATCGTGCCGGCGAACAGCGACGCCGCCGAGATGATGGCCAGCAGGGTGAGCAGGCCGGGAACGAGCCAGCGAGTCATTGAGTGCGGCCCGCAAACGGCAAGGGCGCGCGCGCCGCGGCGGCTGCACGGCGCATCTGGTCACGCAGCGCGACCGCAGCATCGGCGATTTGCGGCGTACCGCAGGCATAATAGGCCTGGGGCATGGTCAGCATGCGGTCCTTTCCCCAATAGCGCCGCACGACACGATGCTGTTCGACAAGATCGCCAAGGCTCGGCTCGTGCGCATAGGGCGAGCCCTGCACCAGCAACGCCGGCGCTGTCTTCAGCAGCACTTCGGCATCGGGCTTGCCGTAGGCGGTGGCTGGCGGCTCGTTGGCGATATTCCGGGCGCCGGCCGCTTCGAGAATCGCGTCCTGCAGTGTGCCCCTGGCGGCGCTGAACCCGATCCGGTCCCACGAAGCGATACGAAGCTTCGGCGCGGGATCGCGCGCCAGTTCCGCAAGAGTGCGATCCATCCGCGCGATCATCGCCTCGCCCCGCGCCTTCTCGCCTACCGCCGCCGCGATCTGGCGCGTGAGCGCGCGGACATCGTCGAAACTGCTGGCGAAGCCGGCCTCGATCATCGGATAGTGAAGCCGCTTGAGCATCCCGCGGGTGGCGGGCGTCGTGAAGCTGCCGGCGATCACCAGATCCGGCCTTTGCTCGATCACGTCTTCCGCCAGCCCATAGTTGACGCCGACCTTTTGCGCCTGCGCCGCCATCAGCGACGCCCCGGGATCGCGCGCCAGCCAGGTCACCGACGCGATCCGCTCGGGCGGCAGCAGCGCAAGCACGAGCTGGTCGGTGCACAGGTTCATCGACATCACCCGCATCGGCCTTGCCGTGGGTGCCGGAATCGCCCGGTCCGCCGCGCCGCACCCGGTGAGGCACAGCGCGACGGCCAGCGATCCGGCCAGCAGCCGGGGCGCTGCCGCCCGTTTCATCAGAAGCGGACCTTCACCCCGCCATAGGCGGCGCGGCCCGGCGTGGCGAAGCTGAACACTTCTTCATAATCCTCGTTGAACAGGTTCTCGACCCGGCCATAGACCGAGATCTTGTCGGTCACCTTGTACTCGGCATTCAGGTTCACCAGAACATATTCCTGAAGCGACACGGTCACCGGAATATAGCTTGGGTTGGTGTAGGCGACGTCCGTCTGGCGGCCATTGTAGCGAACCGTCAACGTGCCCGAGAAGCGCTTGTCGGCGCTGAACACGGTCGTGTTCAGGCTGGCGATATGGTTCGGCCGGCGCACCTCGATCGCGCCATTCTCCCGCGCATGGAGATAGGTATAGGCGAGGTCGAACCGGAGCTGCGGGATCGGCGTGGCGGACGCGAACACCTCAACGCCGTGCTGGCGCGACAAGGTCGTCCGGTTGCCGGGCGTCGCGATGTACAGCGGGGCCGGATAGGTCGTGTAGATCTCGTCTTCGAGCTTGCTGTCGAAATAGGTGGCGCCGATTGTCGCGTGGTTGCCCGCGAAATCCTGCTCGATGCCAGCTTCCCAGCCCTTGGATTTTTCAGGCTTCAGGTTCGGGTTGCCGATATATTTGCCATCGGAATAGCCATAGAGCTCATAATAGCCCGGGTTCTTGACGCCGGTGCCATAGGCGCCGCGGATTCGCGTACCGGTATCGAACCGGTAGCTGCCCTGCGCCCGCCACGTCGTCACGTCGGCGAAGCGCGTGTTCAGATCACGACGGATCGACGCCCCCAGAGACAGCCTGTTGTCGACGAGCAGGTCATATTCGCCGACCAGACCGACATTGTCGGTATGCCGCTTGCCCTGGAAGACGAAATTCGACGGCGTCGTGTTCTCGAATTCCTCGCGCTCGACATCGACCGCGCCCGTTACGCGGCTCTGGAAGGTATCGGTGCCGAAGCGGAAGGTCGATTCGAACGATCCCTTGTAGCGACGCCCCTTGTCGCCATAATCGAACCCGGCACTGGTATAGCCCTTGCGGGTCGTGTCGGCGAACTGGCCCGTCAGGGCATTGGTCCAGCGGCCGTCGGCCAGCGAAAGCTCGGCGCGGACCAGACCGTAAAAGGCCGTGTTGGTAAGCCGCACGCCCGGGCTGTCGACCGTATAGCCGAACAACGGGCTCGCCGGATTGCTCTCGCTGTTGTTCGTCAGGGCGTCGGTGTAGCTGTAGCGGCCCACTCCGGTCAGCTTGAAGATCGACGAGGGCGACCAGGTCAGCTTGGCGCTGGCGCCAATGCTGGTCGAGCCGATGTCGCGCGTCCCGTTGCGCGCGGTCGGCGTGCCGTCGGTACGGTAGAGCGAGCTCGACACCGCATAGTCGAGATCGCCGGTGACGCCGGCAACGCGCGCGCCGCCCGATGCCGTCCCGAACGAGCCGCCTTCGGCGCGGAGCTTGATGCCGGGCGCCTCGGCACCGGTCAGGGTGATGTACTGGATCACGCCGCCGATCGCATCGGAGCCGTAGAGCGACGATTGCTGGCCCCGCAGCACCTCGATCTTGGCATCCTCGTCGGCGATCAGCGTGCCGAAATCATATTCGCCATAATAGGGATCGGAAGCCTTGATGCCGTCGATCAGCACCAGCACCTGATTGCCCTCGGTGCCACGAATGCGAATCTGGGTCAGGCCGCCGATCGCACCGGTGCGGTTGACCGCGATTCCGGGGACGTCGCGCAGCACGTCCGACACGATCCGCGTCTGGCGCTCCTGCAGGGCGGCATCGTCGATGATGGTGACCGAGGCGCCGAGATTCTTGACGGCGACGCCGTCGCCCGAGCGCGACGCGGTGACGACGATATCGTCGCCCTTGTCGTCAGTGGTCGGCTGGGTCGGATTGCTTTGCGCGAGCGCTGGCGTCGCGACGATCAGCGCAACGGTGGAAACGAAAATTCTGGTCAACATGGCAGTACCCCCTGGCGTCGAGCGACGGCACGGCGGGGCAAGCCGACCTTTCACGGACGACCGGCGCGGGACGACGGGCGGACGCCAATCAGCGCCCATGCATCACGCACCTCGCGGCCCCAGCCGCATGGTTCGTCGCTCAGACGGAGTACCGTGCCGTGACCATCCCCTGGACCAAGGCAAGAGCGACCAGAGCGCCGGCAGGTCTCCTGGCTCGCGGGTCACAGCTTGATGCACACCTTCCCAGGCCCCGCATGACTTAGCGTCCGGCCCAGTGGCTGTTCCTCGGGCATCGCCCAGGAACCAGTGCATCGCGCTCACCGCTTACAGTTGCAGGGACAGCCGCGGATTTGGATGGCCCCGGCTTTCACCGGATTCATCCGCACCGCATTCCCGAATTAAGCCCCTAGTCGGGGCACCGGCGCGATCATGAACGATCCGGCATGGCCCGATCATTCGCGGCCCCCTTAGATCAGGTGGCAGCGCTCGCCAATGGGCTATTTGCCGGCATCACCAAGATGCCGGACCGAAAGACCGCGCGCAAAAAAGATACCTCGCACGAGCCACAGCGTCGGGATGGCCCCGATTAAGTGGATTTCAACTCGCGAACGTTATTCGGCGGCGCGTGCGGCACTATAATCTTCTTTTGAAAGGGGCCTCCGTTCCCTCGACGGGCCGTGGCGAACTGGGTGTGCTTGCATCGATCCTTGCCTTGGCCGTGCTTGCCCGACTGGTCGCCATGCATGTGTTGCACGAGCCGATCGTAAGCGACGCCGCCGCCTATCTCGAGATGGCGCGAACGCTGGCAGGGCCGGGGCCGATGCGCGACACCTATGGCAATGCCGCCTTTTACAGCCCCGGCTATCCGTTCGCCCTTGCCGGGGCATATGCGCTCGGCGTGACGGGGCTGGCCGCGGCGCAGGCGATCAATCTCTTCCTAGGCCTGATCTCTACCCTGCTGATGTATCTGGTAACCCGGCGGGCCGGCGGCCGGCCGTTCGCGGCCCTTGTCGCGGCGGCTGCCTATGCGGTGCTGATCCCGGCGGTTGCCGGCACCGCATTCGTCCAGCGCGAGAATCTTTCGGTGCCGCTCCTCCTGCTGTTCATTCTCTGCGTGATCGAGCTGGCGCGGACTCGCCGGCCCAACAGCGTCGCCGCGATCACGGGAATGGTCTACGGTGCCGGGTTGCTGGCGGGCGCCTCTATCATCCTTACCGCCGCTGCGGCGATCGTCGCGATGCTCTGGCGCAAGCCCGATCTGCGCGCAGCGGCGACGGCGGCAGCCACCTTCGTCGCCGGCGCCGCGCTGGTGGTCACGCCGTGGCTTGCCCATGTCGATCATGAGCTCGGCCGGCCGGTGCTGACGACCAATGGACCATTCAACCTCTATGTCGGTAACAATCCCGCGGCGGACGGCCGGTTCGTCAGCCTGCGCGACACCCCGATCGGCGCGGCATGGCACGGGCTGCGCGCCCAGGAAGGCGAACTGGGCGCGACCGACCAGCTGGGGCGGCTCGCGGTCGCCCATATCCGCGCGCACCCGGTCGAAACCGTCGCCCTCTCGCTCAAGAAGCTTGTACTCTTCTGGCTGCCCGACTTGCCCGACAATGCCGATACCGACCATGGCGCAGCGATCAACGCGCTGCGCTGGCTCGATGTCGTCCAATATCTCCTGCTGGCCGGGCTCGGCCTCGTCGCGATCCTGCGCTGGCGGACGCGCTCGCAGGGCGAACGGCTGGTCATCATCACCCTTGGCGCCTTCTGGGCGATCCATGCCGCAGCCTATGTGATGCCGCGATACCGCCTGCCGGCGCTCCCGCTGCTGGCGGTGCTCGCAACGGGCGTCATCACGCCGGCTTCGCGACGCCCGGCCGAACCCCGGCCGTTGGCGGCGGAGGCATGAACGCCCCGGTCCCGCGTCCGCTCTATGTCGATCTCGACCGCACGCTCGTCGCTGGCGACGTATCGCTCGAGGGTTTTCTTCGTTTCGCCCGAAGCGGCATCGTGCCTGCGCTCCTGCTGTGCCTGTGGCTGCTGCGCGGACGCGCCTTCGCCAAGACGATGGTCGCGCGACGGGTCGCGTTCGATCCGGCTGCGCTTCCCTACCGGCCCGAAGTGATCGACCTGATCAGGGTCGCCCGCGCGGAAGGGCGTCGCGTGATCCTGGCGAGCGGATCGCACCGCCATCATGTCAGGCGCGTCGCGCGGCATCTCGGCTTGTTCCATGCCGTGGCGGGAACGACCCATCGGCGCAACCTGACCGGCCATGCCAAGCTGGAATGGATCAGCGGCGACGCCTGCGGCGCGTTCGACTATATCGGCGACAGCCGCGCCGATCGCCCGATCTGGAAAGCATCGCGAACCGCACTGACGGTCGGCCACCATCCCGGCGGTGCCAATGTCCATCGAGTCGCTCATGCCGGCCAGTCGCCATGGCGCGCGACGGTGCGGGCATTGCGACCGCATCAATGGGCAAAGAATGCGCTGATCGGCGTACCGCTTGCCACCGCCGGGCTCTGGGGCGACCCTGCCCTGCTTTCCCGAACGGCCCTCGCGTTCATCCTGTTCTCGCTGGCGGCGTCGGGCGTCTATCTTCTCAACGACCTGCTCGATATCGACGCGGACCGCGCGCATCACACAAAGCATCGCCGCCCGATCGCCTCGGGCTCGCTGTCCATTCCCCGGGCGATCGCGATGGCGACAATGTTGCTGGCAGTCCCGCCGCTGATCGCGTGGCAGGCCCTCGGCCCCGGTTTCGCCATCGTCCAGGTCGGCTATCTCGCGCTGACGACCGCCTATTCGATGAGGTTGAAGCAGGTCATGGCGCTCGATGCGATCGTCCTTGCCTGCCTCTACACGCTGCGGATCTTCGCCGGCGCGATCGCGATCGCGGTTCCCGTCAGCTCGTGGCTGCTGACCTTTGCGATCTTCTTCTTCCTCAGCCTCGCCTATCTGAAGCGATACACCGAACTGGCCGGCGCCGTGTCTCCGGACCGCCTGCTCAGCGGACGCGGCTATGTAGGGGCCGACATCGAGATCGTGATGGTCAGCGGGGTGGCTGCCGGCATGGTCTCCATCCTCGTGCTCGCCCTCTTCATCAACGGATCCGCGCCGGAATATGCCAACGGCACTCCAGAGCTGCTGTGGGGCCTATGCCTCATCCTCCTCTATTGGCAGAGCCGCGTCTGGATGATGGCCCGTCGCGGCCAGGTCTCGGGCGACCCGATCGCCTTTGCGATCACCGACCCGCGTAGCCTGGTGCTGGGCGGGCTCGCGGCGGCAATCGTGGTCCTCGCCCAGCGGGTGCATCTGGCCATCTGACGCTCTCGGCGGCGGCCAACGCCGCCATCAGCTTATGCGGCCTGGAACTGTAGCCGGTGCCGTCGTGCCTTGAACATCGCCTGTATTTTCAGGTCGATGCCATGGGCGCACCATCCGCATGCGAAAAGAGCGATCACGAACACCGCACCCACCACGGGCGGGTCGATGTGCGTCTTCCGGATGATGAAAATGCACATCGCGATCAGCGGAGCGTGGATCGCGTAGATCGGGAACGACATCGCACCAAGCCATTTAAAGACCGGCAAGAGCGAGGATGTCGGCTCCACGCGCGAACCGAAAAAGATGAGCAACGGCGAAGCGGCAATCACTATTAGCAGGTCATAAAATGGACGAAATGCCACGGCAGGATCGTAGAAGAGCATCGCGAATACGGCAATCAGCGCGGCGACAGACCAGATGGTTCGCACCGGGGCGGCACGAGATCGAATTCTGTACAGTATAATTCCGAGTGTGAAGGAGAATATCGTCCGGGCCACACCGGCGGGAAGCGATTCCCAGCGCGGTCCAAGATTGGCGCCCCCAAGAGTGAGGACGAAGTATCCGAAAGCGGTGCCCGCAAGCAGCGCCACGAGCACATAGGTCCATGGTTTGAAAAATCTCGCGACTGCGGCCCATGCGACATTGATCCAAAATTCGTAGACCAACGACCAGGCCGGATAATTCAGCGGCGAGAACGTTGCGACGCCCGTACCGATCGATGGCAGGAACAGCAGCGCCGACAAGACGCCGGCCGGTATGCGCCACATCGCAATTGCGTTAGGGCTGCCGGTCAGCGATTGCCCGATCATCTGGACCGTCCCCAGCGCGAGACCCAGAAGATACAGCGGATAGAAACGGACGAGACGTCGAAGGACAAATTCGCCGGTGGTGAGCGCACCGGTTTCGAGCTTCGCGCCGTTGGACGCCGCCAATACGAAACCGCTGAGAACGAAGAAGATATCGACGGCGAGATGGCCACTCATCGCCTGCCGGGGCCAAAAATTCGCGAAGGTGTGGAAAATGACCACAGAGATGGCGGCCGCCCCTCTGATGCCATTCAGGGTTTCATATTCCCGCTTGCCTTCCATCGTCGCCCCCATTGCGGTGTAAGCCATCAGGATGTTTTCGTCGGTGCGCCGCACCGCTCAGGGGAAGCCGCACGGGAAGGATGATGAGTCAGGCGGGACCGAAGACGGTGGTCATTGGCCGACACCGTCGCGCCGGAATGGCATTCCCCGACCATTTCCGTGATCCATATACAAAAAGCGCCGGCAAAACCGGCGCTTATGTGTTGGTGGACAGGGCTGGATTCGAACCAGCGTACGGGAAACCCGGGCAGATTTACAGTCTGCTGCCTTTAACCACTCGGCCACCTGTCCACTGGGCCGCTCAAAAGCGAGGCGGTCCCATGCCGACCGAACGCCATGCTGTCAACGCCTGACGAGCCCTTGCGCGGGAAGGCAGTGGCGAATAGGCCTCGTAATAATCTTTCAATGCCTCTCCGGGGATTCCGATGCGTCGTTCGCTGCTGCTCGCCACCGCGCTGCTCTCCCTTTCCGCGCCTGCCTTTTCACAGGTTGTCGATCGCAACCAGGTCAACCGCATCATCGACGAGGGCACGACGCGCAGCCAGGTGATGCTGACCGCGCAGCATCTTTCCGACGTGATCGGGGCCCGACTCACCAATTCGCCATCGATGCGGCAGGCGGAAAGCTGGACCCAGGCGAAGTTCACCGAATGGGGCCTGAAGAACGTCCACAAGGAAGGATATGATTTCGGCCGCGGCTGGTGGATCAACAGCTCGATCGTGCGCATGGTCACGCCGCGCCCGATCGTGCTGACCGCGATCCCGATCGCCTGGACGCCTTCGACCAACGGCACGATCAGCGCGCCCGTCTTCGTCGCGCCGATGTCGAAGGAGCGGGATTTCGACAAATGGCGCGGCAAGCTGAAGGGCAAGATCGTGATGATCACCCAACCGGGCACCGGCAGCGAGCCGGGCGAGCCCGCGTTCAAGCGCTATACCAGCGAGGAACTGGCCAAGCTCGACCAGTATCAGCAGCCGACCTATGATCCCGAGGCGACAGATCGCCGCCTGAAGCGGATGGATTACGCCAAGAAGCTCGATGCTTTCCTGAAGGCCGAGGGCGCCGTCGCCTATGCGACCATGTCGCGGCTTGATTACAAGCTGGTGCACGGCGAGGGCTATCTGTTCGGCGTCGGCGAGACCCAGGCGATGCCGGGCGTCGAGATCGCGGCCGAGGATTACCGCCGGCTCGCCCGCCTCGCCAAGGCAGGCACCGCGCCGACGGTCGAGATCAACAGCGACGTGCGCTTCGACGACAGCGACGCCAAGGCCTATAATATCTTCGCCGAGATTCCCGGCACCGATCCAAAGGCAGGCTATGTGATGGCCGGCGCGCATCTCGACAGCTGGGTCGCGGGTGACGGTGCCGCGGACAACGGCGCCGGAACCGCGATGATCATGGAAGCAGCGCGTATCCTGTCGGCGAACGGCATCCGGCCGAAACGCACGATCCGCTTCGCGCTCTGGTCCGGCGAGGAGCAGGGCCTGCTCGGCAGCCTCGCTTATGTCGAAAGCCATCTCGCGACGCGCGGCAAGCCCGGCGACCCGGTCCTGACCGGCGTCGCCCGTTATTATGGCTGGCAGAGCCGCTGGCCCATCACTCCAAGGCCCGGCTGGGGCGATCTCGCCGCCTATTTCAACCTCGACAATGGGGCGGGCAGGATTCGCGGCATCTATGTCGAGAACAACCAGGCAATCGCGCCGATCTTCCGCGACTGGCTCGCGCCGTTTTCCGGCATGGGTGCGAAGGACGTGGTGATCCGCAAGACCGGCGGCACCGACCATGTTTTCATGCAGGCGGTCGGCGTGCCCGGCTTCCAGTTCATCCAGGATCCGCTCGATTATGGTAGCCGAGTGCACCACACCAGCATCGATACCTTCGACCATCTGAAGGGCGACGACATGCGCCAGGGATCGATCATCCTCGCCTCGTTCCTCGCCAACGCGGCCAATGCCGACAAGGCATTGCCTCGCCCCCCGATGCCGACCGAGCCGGTCGTCACCGATCCCTTCGCTTACACCGTGGACGACGACTAATGGCCCGCAAAGGACACCGCCCCTCCCAGGCACCTGCAGGCCGCCCCCGTTTCTGGGGACGGCACGCCGTGACGGCCGCGCTGGCCAATCCCGAGCGTACCGTGCGCAAGCTGTGGGCGACACGCGAGGCACTGGCCTCGCTCGACATCCCTCCGGTGATCCCGATCGTCTTTGCCGATGTCGCCGATCTTGCGCGGCTGGTCCCCGGCGACGCGCCGCACCAGGGACTGGTGGCGGAGGTCGATCCGCTCGAGGACATCTGGCTGGGCGATCTGCTTCAACAGGGTGCTGACGACAGGCGTCCGCTGATCGTGCTCGACCAGGTGACCGATCCGCACAATGTCGGCGCGATCCTGCGGTCGGCGGCGGCGTTCGACGCACTCGGCATCATCACCCCGGACCGCCATTCGCCGCCCGAATCGGGGACGATCGCCCGTTCCGCCTCGGGCGCGCTTGAGATCGTGCCCTGGGTGCGCGTGGTGAACCTCGCCCGCGCACTGGAGGAAATCGCCGAGGCAGGCTTCTGGCGCGTCGGCCTCACCGGGGAAGCGACGCAGACGCTCGCCGAGGCGATGGGCGAAACCCGCGTCGCGCTGGTGCTCGGCGCCGAGGGCGAAGGCATGCGGCAGAATACCGCGGCGCACTGCGACGAGCTTGCGCGCCTGCCGATCTCGCCTAAAGTGGAAAGCCTGAACGTGTCCAATGCGGCAGCAATCGCCCTTTACGCGGTGACGACACGGGGCTGACCACGGCGGACCAGGCAAAGGCAAGACCATGGCGGCACGATTTTCGCGGCTGATCCTCACGCTGCTGCTGCCGTTCGCGCTGGCGAGCTGCGTGCTCACGCCAGGCAAGTTCGTCTCGACCCTGCGCATCGATGCCGACCGGCATTTCACCTTCACTTATGTGGGGGAAGTGCTCGCGCTCGATATCAGCGACGACATGATGAAGGGCATGGGCGACAATTCGCCGGATACGCCAGCCGATCCCGCCGCCGGGGATGGCACGGCGACGCTGCAGAAACTCGCCTTCCAGGACAAGCCGGATGCCCCCAGCCCGGACAGTGACGGCAAGGACGACGCCAAGACCAAGGCCGCCAAGAAGGCCGCAGCGGATGCCAAGAACCGGACGATCGCCGAGACGCTGTCGAAGGAAGCCGGCTATCGCAAGGTGGCCTATCTCGGCGACGGCAAGTTCAGCATCGACTATGCCATCTCAGGCACGCTCGATCATGCCTTTCTGTGGCCGTACAATGTCGATGCCGAACTCGTCTTCCCGTTCATCGCGATCGAGCTGCGCGCGAACAACACCATACGGATGAAAGCGCCGGCCTTCGCCAATGACAGCAGCAAGAGCAGCGGCGGCATGGCCATGCCGGGGTTGGACAAGGCATCGGACCAGCTCGACGGCGTCTTCACGCTCGATACGAATGCGGAGATCGTCAGCCAGAACAACGAGGATGGCGCGGTGACGGTCGGCGGCCGCAAGACCATCACCTGGAAGGCGACTCCGCTGACCAAGGACGCGCCCAGCGCCGTGTTGAGGATGGCGGCGAAGTGATTGCTCCCCTCCCGCAAGCGGGAGGGGGTAACCTCAATCCTCGGCCGCGATCGTCACCTTCATGCCGTCGAGCGCGTCGGTCAGCTCAATCTGGCACGACAGGCGCGAACGCTCGTCGCGATCGGAGGTCGAATCGAGCAGATCGTCCTCGTCAGCGCTCATCTTCGGCAGTTTGGCAGCAAATTCCGGGTCGACATGGACGTGGCAGGTGGCACAGCTGCAGCAGCCGCCGCACAGCGCCAGGACCTCATCGATCCCGGCGTCGCGAATCGCCTCCATCACCGAAAGCCCGGCCTCGCCCATGATCTCCCGTTCTTCCCCTTCACGGGTCACGACGATAAGCTTGGGCATCAAATCCTCCTCCGGGGTTCGGCGCCGCCATGCCGCCCCCGGCGCCGCTAATCAAGGGACGAGAATATGGGCCTGAGCGCCGAACAGCTTCGCGCGGCGCTCGACATACTGGCCGCGAGCGAGCCGTGCTTCGCCACAGCGATCGCGCGCGCGGGCTATCCCCCGCCGCGAATCCGCGCGCGTGGCTATGCGACCTTGCTGCGCACGATCGTCGGACAGCAGGTCAGCACCAAGGCTGCCGAATCGGTGTGGCGGAAGCTGGAGGGGATCGTCGGCAGCCTCGACGACCCCCGCAATATCATGCGCGCGACCGACGAGCAGCTTCGCGAGGCGGGGCTGTCGCGGCAAAAAGCCAGCTATGCGCGCAGCCTCGCCGACGAGGTGACGAGTGGCCGGCTCGATCTGGCGAATCTTCCCGCCGACGACGAGGCGGCAGTCGCCGCGCTCGTCCGGATCAAGGGCATCGGCCGCTGGTCGGCCGAGGTCTATCTCCTGTTCGCCGAAGGGCGTGCCGACATCTGGCCGGCCGGCGACCTGGCGGTGCAGATCGAGATCGGTCGAATCCTGGGCCATGACGAACGCCCGAGCGAGAAGCTGACCCGCGAGGTCGCCGAGGCCTGGCGACCGCATCGCGGCGCGGCAGCGATCTTCGCCTGGCATCATTATGCCGCTGACATGAAGGTGATCTGACATGGCACGCGCAGCCCGCCTCGAACGCCTTGACGCCCACCGCGTCGAACTGGAAACGGCGTATCGCGCCGCCCTGATCGCCGCGCTGCGCATCACCGCTGCAGGCCGTTTCGGCCTGTTCGACCATCATCAGGACAAGGATACGCGCAAACGCGCGGCGGCGGTCGTCGACCCGATCATCACGCTTGGCGAAGAGATCGACGAGATGCGATCGCAGCTCGGCATCGAGCCGTTCGCGCTCCACCGGGAATTCCTCGCGTCGCGGGGGCGCCCCAAATCGCCCCAAGCGGTCGGCGAAGCGAAGCAGGCACAGCAATGGTTGAGCCGCCTTGAGGCCGACGCATCCAGGGAACAAGATTCCTGATTCAGACGCCGCCAATGGCCCCGATTGTAGAACCGGGATGCCGCCTCAATGAGCCGCCGGCCATGCTACCGTGCGGCAGATGATGAACCAGCACCCCTCCACCTTCAGGCTGGTGGCCGACTGGCGGCTGATATAGGCTCGATAGGTCTTGCCCTGGAAAGGGTAGTAGATTTTCCCTTCCCATTTGCCGTCCTGCTCGGTGAAACCGTACAGCACCTGCACGCCGACCAGCGAGCGGGTACGTAATGCCGGATTGGGATTGTGGCTGTCCGTCGTCGGCCCCTCGATCCGGGCCTTTTCGGTCAGCCGGGTGATATGGCCGCATAGCGCCTTCCCACAGGGCGCGATCGTCACGATGCCCTTGCCGTCCTGCGAAACCCAGTCGCCGGTGATGCCGTCCGCGGCATGTGCGGCACCGGACAGGACAATCGACAAAATCGCGGCAAGAACAAATCGCATATGGCGGCCCCGGGGCTCGAGAGATAGGCGGTACCGGACGGCGGTAGCCTGAATCGACGACCTATGGGAGCATCGAATGAGCGGCAAATGGAAGATCGGAATCATCGGCGGTTCGGGACTCTATGCCATCGACGCATTGCAGAACCCTGAATGGGGGCGCGTTTCCACACCCTGGGGCGATCCGTCGGACGATCTTCTGTTCGGATCAATCGGCGATGTCGAGCTTGTCTTCCTGCCCCGCCATGGCCGCGGCCATCGCATTCCGCCGTCGGAACTCAACTTCCGCGCCAATATCGATGCGCTGAAGCGCAGCGGCTGCACCGACATCCTCGCCATCTCCTCGATCGGATCGCTGCGCGAGGAATTGCCACCTGGGCATTTCGTGGTGGTCGACCAGTTCATCGACCGGACGGTCGCGCGCGCGTCGAGCTTCTTCGGCACCGGCATGGTCGCGCATGTCTCGATGGCGGAGCCGGTCTGCCCGCGCCTTTCGGCCTTCGCCGCCGAGGCCGTGCGCGCGGCCGGCGGGTCGATCACCAAGGATGCGACCTATCTCGCGATGGAAGGACCACAATTCTCCAGCCGCGCGGAAAGCCTGCTCTACCGCCAATGGGGCGCCGACGTGATCGGCATGACCGCCATGCCCGAGGCCAAGCTCGCCCGCGAGGCCGAGATGCCGTACGCCCTGATCGGCATGGTCACCGACTATGACTGCTGGCGTGAGGAAGCTGCCTTCGTCGAGGTGAGCGAGGTCATCAGGCAGATGTCGGCCAACGGCACCATCGCACGCAAGGCGGTGCTTGAGTTCGTCGCCGCGTTGCCGGCCGAGCGCACCCCCTCCCCGCTCGATACGGTGCTCGACCATGCGCTGATCACCGCGCCGGATGCGCGCGACCCGGCTGTGCTGGCGAGACTGGATGCTGTCGCCGGCCGCGTCCTGGGCTAAGGCGAAACCGAATGCGGCTCCGGCGATTGACGGCATGATACGCATACGAGAGGATACCGCATGTCGCCGCCGCCCTCAGCCACGACCGCGCCGGGATTCGACGGCATGAGTGACATGCGGCCGCAGCGCCCCTCGCTTTCCGAAAGCTATCGCACCATCGCGGTACCGCTCGGCAAGGGCGGCTTCTGGCGCAAGACCGCGGCCTTCGCCGGCCCCGGCTATATGGTCGCCGTCGGCTATATGGACCCCGGCAACTGGGCGACCGATCTCGCGGGCGGATCGGCCTTTGGCTACACCCTGCTCTCGGTCATCCTGCTGTCGAACATCATGGCGATGGTGCTCCAGTCGCTGTCGGCGAAGCTGGGCATCGTCACCGGGCGCGATCTCGCTCAGGCATGCCGCGCCAACTACAACCCGGTACTCAATTTCTGCCTGTGGGTGTTGTGCGAGCTTGCGATCATCGCCTGCGATCTGGCCGAAGTGCTCGGCACGGCGATCGCGCTCCAGCTGCTGTTCGGCCTCCCGCTCATCGCAGGCGTGTGCCTGACCGCGTTCGACGTGCTGCTGATCCTGGCACTCCAGCGATTCGGCTTCCGCAAGCTCGAGGCGTTCATCGTCGCGCTGCTGGTCGTGATCGCAGGCTGCTTCGCCTACGAACTGGCGATGGCCCAGCCAAGCGTGGCCGCGATCATGCGCGGGCTGGTCCCGACGAGCGAGATCGTCACCAATCCGGCGATGCTCTACATCGCGATCGGCATCCTCGGCGCGACGGTGATGCCGCACAATCTCTATCTCCATAGCTCGATCGTGCAGACACGCCGGTTCGGGCAGGATGACGAGGGCAAGCGCGACGCGGTGAAGCATGCCACGATCGACAGCACGGTCGCGCTGACGCTGGCGCTGTTCATCAACGCCTCGATCCTGATCCTCGCCGCCGCGACCTTCCACACGGCCGGACGGACCGACGTCGCGGAGATCGACCAGGCTTACAAGCTGTTGTCGCCAATGCTCGGCGCCGGAGCCGCCAGCGTGCTGTTCGCGGTGGCGCTGCTGGCGTCGGGACAGAATTCGACCGTCACCGGAACACTTGCCGGGCAGATCGTCGCCGAAGGGTTCCTCGACCTCAAACTGCCGATGTGGCTCAGGCGCATGGTGACTCGGCTGCTGGCGATCGTGCCTGCGGTGATCGTGGTCGGCATCGCCGGCGATTCCGGCGCGACGAAATTGCTGGTGCTGAGCCAGGTCGTGCTGAGCCTCCAACTGCCGTTCGCGGTGGTGCCGCTGGTCAGCTTCACCAGCGACAGGAAACAGATGGGCGCTCTCGCCAATGCGCTCTGGCTGAAGATCGCGGCCTGGACGATCGCCGCGACGGTGATCGGGCTGAACGCGACGCTATTGTTCAGCTTCTTCTGATCGACCCGGCCAGCGCGGCGATCCGCTGCGCCTGTTCGAGATGCAGCAGTTCGACCATCTCGCCCTCGACGCGAATCGCGCCCTTCCCCATATTCTCCGGCAGCGCGAACGCAGCGATGATGCGATCGGCCCACGAAATGGCTTCCGCCGTCGGACCATAAGCCCGATTGGCCGCCGCGATCTGCGCGGGGTGGATCAGCGACTTGCCGTCAAAGCCGAAAGCAGCCCCCTGGGCGCATTCGGCTGCCAGCACCGCCCCGTCCTCGATCACGTTGCACACGCCGTCCAGCGCAGCGATACCGGCCGCGCGGGCGGCGGTGACGATCATCGCGAGATGGCCGAGCAACGGGGTCCGCTCGGGCCCGGGCGTGCAACGCATCTCCTTAGCGAGATCGTTGGTTCCCGCGAGCAGACCCTCCAACCCGGTAGCGCGCGCCGATGCGGCGATCGCGGGCAGATCGAGCATGCCGGCGCATGTCTCGATCATCGCCCAGAGCGGCACCGCGCCGAGTAGCGTGCGGGCCGCCGTGAGATCGGCGGGATGCGACACCTTGGGCAGCACCACTGCTTCGAACCCGGCATCCGCCACCGCGCGGCAATCGTCCGCACCCCAAGGCGTATCGAGCGCATTGACGCGGACGAACAGCGCGCGATCGCCGAATCCGCCAGCCGCCGCAGCGACGATCGCCTGGTCGCGCGCCGCCACCTTGAGATCGGGCGCGACCGAATCCTCGAGATCGAGGATCACCACATCGCAATCGAGGCTGCGCGCCTTTTCGATCGCGCGCACGTTCGAGGCAGGCATGAACAACGCACTTCGGCGCGGACGGACGATCATCGGACGGCTCCTGCAAACGGGTCGTCCGCATACAGGAAGTTCGCGCGCTCCACGCAAGTCCTAACGCCGCCGGACATGCACACAGCTTCTCGACGGCGGCGTGCGCGCGTGGGAAAGGGATTTTCATGACACTTGCGTCGATGACCGCGCTCTGGCGCTCCGCCGCCCGCTTCTTCGAGGCCTTTGCGCGCTTTGCCGGCGTGCGCGGCTGGATCGCGGCGGGCCTTGTCGGCCTTTCCGCGATCCTCGACGGTGCGGGGCTGGTACTGCTCATCCCCATCGTCGATGCCGTGGTCAATCCCGGCGACGGGTATCTGCCGACACGGGCTGTCTTCGAAACCCTGGGCGTCCACAGCCAGATGGGCCGCCTCGCCCTGCTGATCGCCGCGTTCGTGGCGATGGCGGTGCTGCGCGCGGTCGTGCTCTATGCGCGCGACATGCACCTCGCCCGACTGCAGGGCGATTTCGCCCAGCACGAGCGTGGCCGGATCATCCGGTCGCTGGCGGGCGCACCATGGAACCGGATCGCGGCGCTGAGCCATGCCCGCGTCACCAATATGGTCAGCGTCGAAGTCAACCGAATCGGTTCGGGCGCGCAGTTCCTGATCCAGGGCAGCATCGCGCTGGTGATGCTGATCGTGCAGGGCGCGCTCGCCTTCGCGCTCGCACCGGGCCTTGCGCTGGCCATCGCCGCGATCGTCCTGATCGGTGGCGGCGCGGTCCTGCTGGCGCAGGGCCGGGTTCGCGATCTCGGTGTCGGCCTGGTCGATGCCAACCGCAAGATGATGGGCAGCGCGACGGGTTTCCTGGGCGGACTGAAAGCGGCGACCGCACAGAATGCTCAATATGGCTTTGCCGAGGAGTTCGCGACGATCCAGCGTTCCGTCCGGGCGCGCATGCTTGAATTCACGCAGCGCCAGGCGCGCAGCCGGCAGGTCTTCGCGGTCGGATCGTCCCTGATGGGCGCGATCGTCGTGATGACCGGCTATGCCGTGCAGATCCCGCCCGCCGTACTGATCACCCTGGTGCTGATCTTCGCGCGGATGAGCGGGCCAGCCATGCAGATCCAGCAATCGACGCAGAATTTCTTCTTCGGCCTCCCGGCGTTCGAAGCGGTCCGCAAGCTGGAGGAGGATCTCGATGCGAGCGCGACACCCGTCCCCATACCCGTCATGCCACCGCCGGGCGCGATCGAATTGCAGGGCGTGTCGTTCCTTCATCCGGGCGGCGGCGGCTTGCATCCGGCCGACCTGACGATCGAGCCGGGGTCCTTCATCGGCATCACCGGACCATCGGGCGCTGGCAAGACGACGCTGGTCGAACTGCTCACCACGCTGCAGGAGCCGCAGACCGGACGCATGCTGATCGGCGGCGAGCCGCTCGACGCGGCGCGGCGGGCGGGCTGGCGCGAGAGCCTCGCTTATGTCCCGCAAGAAGGGTTCCTGTTCAACGACAGCGTGCGCCGCAACCTCACCTGGGGCACCGACGGGATCGACGATGCGCGCCTTTGGGATGCGCTGCGCCTTGCCGGTGCGGAAGAGATCGTCGCGCGCCTGCCCGAGGGACTTGAAGGGCAAGTCGGAGAGCGCGGGATCGCGCTGTCGGGTGGCGAGCGCCAGCGCCTGTCGATCGCCCGCGCGCTGCTCCGCGACCCGCGCATGCTGGTGCTGGACGAGGCGGCGAACGCGATCGATGCAGCGGGGGAAGCTGCGTTGCTCGAACGGCTCGCCAGTCTCGATCCGCGCCCGACCATCGTGATGATCTCGCATCGCGCGGAAAGCCTGGTGCTGTGCGACCGGGTGATCACCGTCGAACTCGGCCGCCTTTCCGCCTAGGCCTCGCCAAACAGGCCGAGTGCGGCGACCTCTTCGGCGGTGAAGTCGATCCCGAACATCAGGCTCAGCCGCATGCGATAGACGCGCGGATCGACGATTTCGGCGACTGTCTCCTCCTCGCCCGCACGCCGGCGATAGATACGGTCGGTGAGGCCGGCGAGCCCGCGCGGCAGCACGATGCTGACGAGGCGGAGTTGCAGGAAGCGGCTCTCGGGCGCGGTCGAGGTCCAGTGGTTGCTCAGGTGCAGGTCAGCGTCCCAGACCTGGCCGAGAGTGAAGCTGTATTGCGGCTGAAAACCTTCCCCGGCGCCGCGCCCGTCGGTCGTGCCGGGATGACCGTCGCGCAGCAGCATCCAGCCGTGCAGCGTATCGCGCTCCAGGCGGAAGCGGGCGCCATCCGGCGCATCGACCACCGGGCCCTCGGCCAGCGGCATGATCGGCGTGTAGCTGCCGCCGAAGCCGGGATCTGCGACCCACTCTTGCCCGTCGATCGTCACCAGGCTGAAGACATGGGCGAGCGGCGGCGTGTCCGTCGCGCCGAGCCAGACTCGGGCGAGCAGCGGCCGAGCCTCGAAACCGAGCGATGTCAGCGCGTCCAGGAACAGGCGGTTATGCTCGAAGCAATAGCCGCCGCGCTTCGCGGTCACGAGCTTGGCGAAGACCGATTCGCTGTCGATCCGGATGCCCCGGCCAAGGATGATGTCGAGATTCTCGAACGGGATGGCGAGACGATGGGACCGCTGGAGCATGGCCAGGCCCTCGGCGTCGGCGAGAGGCCGTTCCTTCAGGGCAATGCGGGCGAGATAAGCGTCGAGGTCGAACATCAGCGTGATTCTACTTTCCTGCGGAATAGCCGGTCATCGAATAGGGGCGATTCTTTTCCCCTGTCGCCCAATTGGTGTCGGGCGTCGCCTGCATGACGAAGCGGAGCTCGCCGCCAGCAACGATCTCGCTATGGCGGATAAAGCCGCGCGGCAGCAATGTACCGTTGAGCAGCACCCGGCCGACATAGCGGTTCGTATCGGACAGCCCTTCGGCACGGATCGTGAAGCTCTTGCCGTTCGGCAGATTCAGCACCGCGCGATCGACGAAGGGGCGACCGATGACATATTCGCCCGTCCCCGGTGCCACCGGATAGAAGCCGAGGCTGGTGAAGACCAGCCAGGCAGACATCTGGCCGAGATCGTCATTGCCGGACAGGCCGTCAGGGGTCGGCCTGTACTGGCTGTCGACGATCTGCTTCAGCCGTTCCTGCGTGCGCCATGGTGCACCGGCATAGCTGTAGAGATAGGCGACATGGTGGCTCGGCTCGTTGCCATGGATATACTGGCCGATCAGGCCGGCGATGTCCTCGGCATGGCTGTAGTCGACCTTGGAATTGTCGAAGTCGAACATCGCATCCAGCTTCTTCACCGTCGCCGCATCGCCGCCGAGAGTTCGGATCAGGCCGCCCTGATCCTGCGGGGCGAACCAGGAATATTGCCAGGCATTCCCCTCCGTATAGTCGCTGCCATAGTTGATCGCGGTCGGATCGAATGGCTCGCGGTAGCTGCCGTCCGCCTTGCGCGCGCGGAGGAAGCCGGTCTTCGCATCGAAGCTGTTGCGCCAGTACAGCGCGCGCCTGTCGAAGCGGTCCGCCACGTCCTTGCGCCCCATCGCCCGCGCCATCCGCGCGATCGTCCAGTCGTCATAGGCATATTCGACCGTCTTCGACGCCGCCTCGGGCTCGCGGTCGATCGGCACATAGCCGAGCTTCATATAGTCGCCGAGGCCGCCATAAGGCGCATAGTCGGCACTCGCGACCATCGCATCGAGCGCCGCCTTCGCGTCGAACCCCCTGATCCCCTTCAGATAGGCGTCGGCGATGACCGGCACCGCATGATAGCCGATCATCGTCCAGGTCTCGCGACCGTTGAACTGCCAAACCGGCAGGATGCCGAACGGGCTGTCCTGCCGGCTGGCGATCAGCGAGTTGACGAAATCGGCGTTGCGCTTCTCTGGCTGGATCAGGGTCAGCAGTGGATGCTCGGCGCGGAACGTGTCCCATAGCGAAAAGGTCGAATGATAGGTGAAGCCGCTCGCCTGATGGACCTGATCGTCCGGCCCGCGATATCGCCCATCGGCATCCCCGTAGACGCTGGGCGCAACGAGCGTGTGATAGAGCGCGGTATAGAGCGTCTTCTTCATCGGACCCGGCGCCTCGATCGTCACGGCACCGAGCGCTTTCTCCCATGCCATGCGGGTCAGTGCGCGGATCGAGTCGAAGTCACCGGGCTCGCTCGCGAGGTTCGCCAGCGCGCCCGCTTCATCGACGCCGGAAATGGCGACATGAACTTCGAGCGGCCTTGTCAGCGTGCCAAAATCGAGCCGGGCCACGAGCGCCCGCCCCGCCAGTTGATCCACCCCGTCATCGCCGCGACCGGGGCCCTGGAAACCCTTGTACGGCACATCCTCCTCGCGGTTGACGAAGGCGTGACCGGCAAGCGGTGCGGAGAAGCGCATCGCGAAGAACAGCTTGCGCGCCGGCGCCCAGCCGCGCGTCTCGCGCATGCCGGTGATGATGCCGTCGGAGCGGACACGGACCGACGACCACAGGATCTTGCCCGGATAATTATAGATGCTCGACCGGAGATCGACCACGAGGTGCGCCGGTTTGCCCGTGGGGAAAGCATAACGATGCACGCCGACGCGCGTGCTGGCGGTCAGTTCGGCACGCACGCCGGGATCGCTCAGGGTCACCGCATAATAGCCGGGTGTCGCGACCTCGCTCGCATGGCTGAAGCGCGAACGGTAGCCCGAGCCCGGTCTGGCCGAATCACCCGGTTCAAGCGGCACAGCATCGCCCGTCGCGGGCATGACGAGGACATCGCCGAGATCGCTGTGTCCGGCACCGGAGAAATGCGTGTGCGAGAAGCCGAGGATCGACGAATCCTCGTAGCGATAGCCCGCCGCCCATTTGTAGCTCTGCCTGAACGGCTTGATCTCGGTATCGGGGCTCAACTGCACCATGCCGAACGGCGCGACCGCGCCGGGGAAGGTATGGCCCTCCCCACCAGTGCCGATGAAGGGATCGACCGAGTCGACCGGCGCGACGGGAGCAGGCGGCGCCGTCTGCGCGGTGGCGAGGCTGGCAGCCGTGCCGAGGCACAGGATGACGATGACCGGGAGGCGTTTCATCAGGGCTTTAGACCACAGGAGCCCGAGGGGGTGAAGCGCCCTGCCGCAGGGAGATCGAGATCAACGTTGTCATAATTTCGGGCACCCGGCGGAAAAGCCTTGTTTCGCGGACGTTCCGGAAGGCACTATAGCGCCTGTCTGCTGTGCCGCGCGGTCCCGCGCGGTCTACCGCGGCGTCAATTCCCATGCTAGCGGAGCGGATATGGATCTCGGGCGGCGCGCAACCATCATCGACGTGGCCCGGGAGGCGGACGTATCGATCAAGACCGTTTCGCGCGTGTTCAACGATGCGCCCAACGTCACGCCCAAGACACGCGACCGCGTGCTGAAGGTCGCCGCCGCGCTGCACTATCACCCGAACGTCGTCGCGCAGGGCCTGGTCGGCCGGCGATCCTATCTGCTCGGCCTGCTCTACGAGAATCCCAGCCCCAATTATGTGGTCGAGTTGCAGCAGGGTGCGCTCGATCGCCTTCAGGGCGAGAAATACCGGCTGGTGGTGCTGCCCGTGGGGCAGGTGTCGGCGATTGCCGACAAGATCGTGTCGCTGGTCAGGTCGGCGGCGCTCGACGGGGTGGTGCTGACCCCGCCGGCGTCCGATCATCCGGTGGTGCTCGAACAGCTCGAGGCGGCCCGTTTCCCCTTCGTGCGCATCGCGCCGACCCGGTCGCCCGAACTTGGCCCGCGCACGCTGACCGACGATGTCGGCGCAGCGCGGATGATGACCGAATATCTCATCTCGCTGGGCCACAGGCGGATCGGGATGATCAAGGGCGATCCAAGCCATCCGGCGAGCGAGGCTCGACTGCTCGGCTTCTCCAACGCGCTTTCGGCAGCCGGCCTGAAGATGCGGCCGGACGATATCGAACAGGGCATGTTCACCTTCGATTCCGGGCTGCAGGCAGGCATGCGCCTGCTCGGGCGCGGCGAACGCCCGACGGCGATTTTCGCGCAGAATGACGACATGGCCGCCGGGACGATCATGGCGGCGCACGACCTGGGGATCGACGTTCCGGGCGACCTGTCGGTCGCCGGCTTCGACGACAGCGCGATCGCGCAGATCGTCTGGCCGCGGCTGACCACGATCCACCAGCCGGTGTTCGACATGGCGCGGGACGCGACCGCCATGCTGGTCGCGATGCTCGAAAAGAAGGAACATGAGGACCTGATCGAGCACCCCGTAGCGCTGATCACCCGCCAGTCCACCGGCCCGGCCCCGCCCCTCCAGGCGAGTTGAGGCTCGATATGGCAGGCTTGTGTGCCTATCGAGCGATTGGAATTGACAACGTAAGTCACGTAGTGATGTAAGAGCAGGCAGAACCCGACTGGTCGGGCTGACGAACCGATCGACGGAGAGGATAAAGTGATGTTCGGCAAGCGCAGGGCGAAGGTGGCGCTCGGGGTCGCCAGCCTCATGACCGTTGCCATGGCAACCGGAATCGGCACGGCGCAGACGCCCGCGGCCCCGTGGCCGCATGTCGGATCGCCCCTGCCGCCCGATCCGGCAATGGAGGCGCGGATCGATTCCCTGCTCGCCCACATGTCCGACGAGGACAAGGTGGCGCAGATCGTCCAGCCCGATATCGGCAGCCTCTCGATGGACGATATCCGCCAGTACAAGTTCGGATCGATCCTGGCCGGCGGCAGCTCCGGCCCGAACCGCGACGACAAGGCGCCCGCCCCCGCCTGGCTGGCCTATGCCGACGCGGCCTGGGACGCAGTGACGAAACGCGACGACGGCCGTCCGGTGATTCCGCCGATCTGGGGGATCGACGCGGTGCACGGCCATGCCAACATCATCGGCGCGACGATCTTTCCGCAGAATATCGGCCTGGGCGCGATGCGGGACCGCGACCTGATCCGGAAGATCGGCGAGGTGACCGCGAAGGAAATGGCGGTCACCGGGATCGACTGGGATTTCTCCCCGACCCTCGCCGTGGTCCGCGACGATCGCTGGGGCAGGAGCTATGAGGGTTTTTCCGAAGATCCGTCGGTAGTGCGCGACTATGCCGGCGCGATAGTCGAGGGACTTCAGGGCAAGCCCGGCACGAAAGCATTCCTGCGCGCCGGCAAGGTGATCGCCACCGCCAAGCATTTCGTCGGCGACGGCGGCACCGCAAACGGCGTCGACCAGGGCGACAATCCTTCCTCCCCCGAACAGATTCGCGACATCCACGGCGCCGGCTATCCGCCGGCGATCGCCGCCGGGGTGCAGGCGGTGATGGCGAGCTTCTCGAGCGTGCGCGGCACCAAGCTGAGCGCGGACAAGGAACTGCTGACCGGCGTACTGCGCGACCAGATGGGATTCGACGGCCTGACCGTCGGCGACTGGAACGCGCATGGCCAGGTGCCCGGCTGCTCCAACACCTCCTGCCCCGCCGCGATCAATGCCGGCATGGACATGGTGATGGCACCGGACAGCTGGAAAGGCTTCTATGCCAGCACGCTCGCCCAGGTGAAATCGGGCGAGATCTCGAAGACCCGGCTCGACGAAGCGGTGCGGCGCATCCTGCGGGTGAAGATACGCGCCGGCATGTTCGAGAAAGGCAAGCCCTCCAGCCGCCCCTTCGCCGGCAGGTTCGAATTGCTCGGATCCCCCGAGCACCGCGCGGTGGCGCGGCAGGCGGTGCGGGAATCGCTGGTGCTGCTCAAGAACCAGGGCCATGTGCTGCCATTGTCGCCCAAGCTCGACCTGCTGGTCGCGGGCGACGGCGCCGACAATATCGCGAAGCAAAGCGGCGGCTGGACGATCAGCTGGCAGGGCACCGGCCTGACCAATGCCGATTTCCCGCACGGCCAGTCGATCTATGCCGGCATCGCCGAGGCAGCGAAGGCGGCGGGCGGCAGCGCGACGCTGAGCGTCGACGGCAGCTTCACCAAGAAGCCAGGCGCCGCGATCGTGGTGTTCGGCGAGGACCCCTATGCCGAATTCGCGGGCGACCGGGCGACGGTCGAATATCGCCCGGGCGAGACGCGCGACCTGGACCTGCTGAAGAAGCTGAAGGCGCAGGGCATTCCCGTCGTCGCGGTGTTCCTGTCGGGCCGGCCCTTGTGGGTGAACCCGGAGATCAACGCGGCCGACGCGTTCGTCGCCGCCTTCCTGCCCGGCGGCGAGGGTGGCGGCGTGGCCGACGTGCTGCTGGCGGGCAAGGACGGCAAGGCCCGCCATGACTTCCGCGGCAAGCTCTCTTTTTCCTGGCCGAAGCGGATCGACCAGACACCGCTCAACCGGGGCGACGCCAAGTACGACCCGCTGTTCGCCTTCGGCTATGGGCTGACCTATGCCGACCAGGGCAACCTCGCGCAGCTTTCCGAAGAGCGGCCGGCCGCCGCAACCCGCGCTGACGGTACGGTGTTCGCGCGCGGCACCCTGCCGGCGGGCTGGAGCTTCGACCTGGCCGAACCAGGCGGCGTGGCGGTGCCGGTGAAGGGCAATTCGGGCACGACCGGCGCCGGGCTCGTCCGCCTGGCCAGCGTCGACCGGCGCGCGCAGGAGGATGCCCGCACCATCACCTGGGGCGCGGCGGGCGGCACGATGCGGATCGCCGCCGACAAGCCGGTCGACATAGCTCGCGAAGCCAATGCACAGTACAGCGTGGTCGTGGAATATCGCGTCGATGCGACGCCAACGGGGATCGTACGAATGGGCCTGCAATGCGGCAATACTTGTGTGGGCACAGTCCCGATCACCGGCATCCTGCGGGCGGCACCGGTCGGGCAATGGACCACGCTCACCCTCCCCCTCAACTGCTTCGCCGCCACGGGACTCGACCCGAGGCGCGTGACCGCGCCCTTCACCCTGGCAAGCGAGGGAGCGATGACGCTGTCGATCTCCGACATTCGCTTCGTCAGCGCCGGCGGCGCGGCGGGGTGCCCGCAATGACCGCGTCGGAAGGCGGCAAGACCGCAGCCGGCGCCGGTGCCGCCTTCGCGGTGGTGACGTGCCTGTTCTTCGCCTGGGGCTTCATCACCTCCAACACCGACCCGCTGATCGCGGCGATGCGCGGCATCTACACGCTCAACGTGGCGGAAGGCATGCTGACCCAGTTCGCCTTCTTCCTCGCCTATTTCGTCGTGTCGCTGCCCGCCGCCGCGCTGCTTGCCCGGCTTGGCCACAGCCGCACGATCATCACCGCGCTGATCGTGATGATCGGCGCGTGCGGGCTGATGCTGATCGCGTCGCACATGGAAGCCTATACCATGGTGCTGGTCGCGCTGTTCGTGATGGCGGGCGGCATCACCGTGCTGCAGGTCGCCGCCAATCCGCTGGCCGCGTCGCTGGGCGCGCCCGAGCGGAGCCATTTCCGCCTGACCCTCGCACAGGCGTTCAACTCGCTTGGCGTGGTGCTCGGCGTCAGCATCGGATCGAAGCTGATGCTTCGGTCCGACGTGTTCGGACAGGGCGGGCATATCCTTCCCCATGTGCCGCGCAGCACGGCGCTGGGCGCGATCGACCATGCCTTTGTGCTGATCGCCGTCGCGGTCGCCGCGCTCGCGCTGCTGATCTATGTCTTCCGCCACCGCATCAACACGTCCGCCGCCGACATCGGCATCCAGGGCGCCTCGCCGCTCAAGGCGCTGCGGTCGGGCTGGGCGGTGTTCGGCGCTGTCGCGATCTTCCTCTATGTCGGCGCCGAGGTGACCATCGCCAGCGTAATGATCAACTTCCTCAACCGGGCCGACGTGCTTGGCCTGGCGCTTGATGCGGCCGGCGGCGTGCTGGCCTTCTATTATTGGGGCGGTGCACTGGCCGGGCGGTTCGTCGGCAGCGTGCTGCTGACCCGGGTGCGGGCGAGCTATCTGCTCACCGGCGCCGCGACGGTGGCAGCGTGCCTGAGCGCCGCGGCCTTCCTGCTGCATGGCCCCGCCGCGGCCTATGCCGCCCTTGGCGTCGGCTTCTTCAACTCGATCATGTTCCCGACGATCTTCAGCATCACGATGGAGCGGTCGAAGGCATCGAGCGCGTCGGTATCGGGGCTGTTGTGCATGGCGATCGTCGGTGGCGCGCTGCTGCCCCTGTGGTCGGGGCATATCGCCGACCGGACGAGCATCGGCATGACCTTCGTGCTGCCAGCCATTGCCTATGTCGGGATCGCCCTGTTCGCCGCGCTGGGCAAAAGGTCCCGGCTGGCGGGTGACGGCGAGGCTGCTCCTTCCATGGCCCATTGAGGGCGGGGATTAAGGCAGATCCGTCGCCGGTTGAATCGAAACCGCGCCCTGGCACCCCTCCCCCGGCGGGAGAGTGTCAGAGGCCGGGCTGGTATTTCCGCTCAACATGGCCGGTCAGGTCCTGCGGATAGAAATAGACCGGCCTGAGATTGCCGTCGGCATAGCGCTGGGCCTGGTCGTTGAAATGCGGTGAGGCGGGATCGCCGCTCTCCCCGCCCGCGGTGACCGCCCATGCCTTGAGGCGAGGGCCGAACTCGACCACTGCCACGAAGCTGTTACCGCTGGTGCCGTAATAGTTCTTCGTGTTGGGATAGGGTTTGGCGCCATAGCTGGCGAGCGAGCCCCATTGCGCCGAGGTGAAGGGTACGGCGATGCCCGGCTTTGAATCGTCGAAATGCGCGTCGATCGAATCGTCGAGCCGCTGGAAGCGGTTGATCCGGCCCCAGGCCACGCGCCAGTCGCCGAAATCGCGAGTCAGGCGATCGACCGCCTGAACCAGCGCGTCGAGCTTTGCCCCGGGTGCCACCTTCGCGCCGATATAATCGGACACGTTCATCCGCTCGGCGCGGGCGAAGCTGCCGACATCCTTCCATAAGGTATCGCCCCAGATGACGGCAAGCGCGGTGGGCTCGGACGTGGCGCTCCAGCGATAGTCCCACCCCTTGAGCAGCGCGACAGGGGCGGCGAGCTTTGCGCGCCGGGCATCGCCGGGCGGGAGCGCTTCCCATGCCGAAACGAGTTGCGGGATCAGCGTCGCGAAGGCCGGGAGATAGCTATCATAGGCCGCCGCGCGCAGTCCTTCCGGCGTGAAGCCGGTCTTGCCGGTGAGCAGCAGATCGGCATGGGTGCCCCGCGCGTTGGCGCCGGCCTGATCCATGTAACGCGGATAATCCTTCGCCCTTGGGCTATCGGGGCCGGCCGACTGCCATGGCCAGTCGTTGGTGTTCTTCGCCCAGCCCACCGGCGGGTTGATCACATTGGGCAGCGTCGCGATGGCGTGCAGGCCCTTCCAGTCGGTCGCCGGGTCGGCGCCGTCGACCGCCCGGGTATAATCGAACCGGTCGTCGCGGACCGGCACGAATTGCGGGTGGAGATAGGCGATCTCCCCCTTGCTGTCAGCGAAGAGCGTATCGTTGGAGCTGTTCGCCTGCCGTTCGGCGACCGCCATGTACGACGCGAGGTCAGTCGTCTTGGTACGCAGCCAGCTCTGCTCAAGCGCGAGGATCGGTTTCCACATCATCGACGTGGCGATCCATTTGCCCTCGCGCTTCGCCACGATCGGGCCGTGATGAGTGTGCGTCACCGTGAAGGCGCGGTTCCCCATGCTGCCGTCGGGCCGGCGGAAGGCGATGGAGATTCGGCTGCGTTCGACCGGCCGCAGCTTCGTACCGTAGCGATAGGAGAGCTTGCCCGAATCATAGACGAAGGTCTCGGCGAACTCGTCGACATTATCGACGCCCGATGACGTGTGCATCCAGCCCGCATTGGCGTTGAAGCCCTGGTAGATGAAGAACTGGCCCCAGGTGGACGCGCCATAGGCGTTGAGCCCCTCCCCGCTGGTCATCTGAAGCTCGGAGCGGAAATAGAAGCTCGTGTGCGGGTTGATCAGCAGCAGGGCATGGCCGTCGACCGTGTTCTTCGGCGCGATGGCGATGCCGTTGGAGCCGCGCGGCTCACGCGGCACTCGGCCGGTCTCCTCATCGGTCATCGCGACCTGACGGGTGCCGTAGAGGCTTTCCAGTTCCGACAGCGAGATTCGCTCGATATCGCCACCGATGCTACCCTCCGTGAAGGACAGCGCCATCCAGGGTTCGAAGCGCTTGAGCACTTTGGGACGGGTGCCGGGATGGGTGGCGAGATAATAGTTCAGCCCGTCGGCCCACGCGTCCATCAACTGGCGCAGCCAGACGGGACTCTCACGATATTGCTTCTGCAGGACGGCCGGATCGACATAGAGGCGCTGGCGCAGATCGGCCCAGATCGCCGTCTCGCCCTGCGCCTCGGCGGTGCGGCCGAGCGCGGTCAGGTAATTCGCCTCGATCCGGCTGAAATCATCCTCGGCCTGAGCGTAGATCGCACCGAACACCGTATCGGCATCGCTCTTGCCGACGACATGGGCGATGCCCCAGTCGTCGCGCGTGATGGCAACGCGAGCGGCCCGAGCCTTCCAGCCCGCCATCTCATCGGGCGCGGCGTGGGCGATGCCGGGCGACAGCAGAGCAGTTGCGAGGAGCAGGTTGCGAAGGCGGGGCTTGAGTCTATCCATGGCGGCAGGGCTATCCGGCGCATGAGCGCGCGGCAAGACAATGGTGTGGCGGGAGAACGGGCGATGAAATGGTGGATTGCGCTGATGCTGTCGATCGCCGGGCCCGTGGCGGCGGCCGAGCCGCAGGCGATCCTGCTTCGCCCAGCCCGGGTTTTCGATGGCGTCGATCCGAAACCGCATGCCGGCTGGGAAGTGTTGATCGACGGTGGCAAGATCGTCGCGGCGGGACCGACGCTGACGGCACCGCCCGGCACACTGACCATCGACCTGCCCGGCCAGACGGTGATGCCCGGGATGATCGAGGGGCACGGCCATCTGTTCCTCCATCCCTATAACGAGACGAGCTGGGACGATCAGGTCCTTCACGAGCCGCTGGCGCTGCGTACCGCGCGGGCGGTGGCGCAGGCACGCGCCACCCTGATGGCCGGCTTCACCAGCGAGCGCGACCTCGGCACCGAGGGTGCCGGCTATGCCGATGTCGGGCTGAAACAGGCGATCGATCAGGGAATCGTCGCGGGGCCGCGCCTGACGGTGGCGACACGGGCTATCGTCGCGCTCGGGGCCTATGGCCCAAAGGGGTTCGAGCCGGGCGTCGCCGTCTCGCAGGGTGCGCAGGAGGTGAACGGGGTCGACGAGATGGTGCGCGCGGTGCGCAGCCAGATCGCGGCGGGCGCCGATGTGGTGAAGCTCTATGCCGACTATCGCTGGGGCCCCGGAGAACCGAGCCGGGCAACGCTGTCGCAGGCCGAGATGACCGCCGCGACCGAGGCGGCGCATGACGCAGGCCGAATCGTCGCGGTCCATGCCTCCACCGCAGAGGGCATGCGCCGCGCGATCGCGGCCGGGGTGGACACGATCGAGCATGGCTATGGCGGCACGGCCGAGATTTTCAGGGGGATGGCGGCCAAGGGCATCGCGCTCTGCCCGACGCTTGCCGCCTCCGACGCCGTCGCGCGCTATCGCGGCTGGAACGGCGCCGATCCCGCGCCGGCGAGCGTGAGCGAGAGCCGGAAGAGTTTCGCCCTGGCGCACGCGGCGGGCGTGGCGATGTGCATGGGCGGCGATGTCGGCGTGTTCGCGCATGGCGAGAATGCGCGCGAGATGGAATTGATGGTCGCGGCCGGCATGCCGGCGGCACAGGTGATGATCGCCGCGACATCGGGCAATGCGCGGGCCTTCCATCTCGACGGCAAGCTGGGCGCCGTGAGGGCCGGGCTGATCGCCGACCTGATCGCGGTCAACGGCGATCCGACACGGGAGGTGACGGCGGCGCGCGCGGTCAGCATGGTGATCAAGGGTGGCGTCGTGATGAAAGCGTTCGCCGGGCCAGCCGTTATTCCGGGTGCGGCCGCACCGGAGCAGAGGTCCGGCGGACGCTGAACGAGGCGCCCGCTGTCGACAGGGCCTCCAGTCTGGCCGCGACGCCAAGTCATTGTGTTGGAGCGGAAGCCAAACGATCAAGTATTCGCCGAATTTCGCGACCCACCCACGAGGGAAGCGGATTCGGGCGTTACCAGCGGCCTGCATCCGATATACGGACGGTGCCCGAACAGGTGTTGGAAGTGCAAGAAACGCCGCGCGAAATAATCCTCCGACGATATTTGACGAATAGCCGGCCAATTTCGCGAGGGGTATCGATATGATTTCGAGCTCTTCTTGTAGGGATTTGGGCGCTGGAATCTTTACTGACATGACCGGCACCTCTCGCCCGGCTGCGGCACGCAACGCGGGGCGAGCGACGATACCGAGCCGGGCGATTGGTTGAATCGCGGATGGCGGCGTCAGCGGTGGATCGCCACCTGGCTGATTCTCACCTCGCCCGAGCTGACCCTCCGATCAATCGGGGCCGTCACCAGCGGCGGTGGCGATAGCCCCCGCCATAGCCGCGATAGCCGCCATAGGGCCGTCCATAACCGTAATGGCGATAATACCAGGCATGATAGGGATAGGGACGATAGGTCCAGCGGCCGCCATAGAAGACCCAGGGCCGGTACCACACTGGCGCGGCATAATAATAGGACGAGCCATAGCCGTCATAATAAAAGGCCGGCGCGCCGTTGCGGACGACGAAGCCTGGAGGACAGCCCGGGCTGGTTTCGTTGCGGCTCGAATCACCGATCGCCGCGCCGCCCGCGGCGCCAGCGACGCCGCCGATGAAGGCGCCCGCGCCGCGATCGTGGCGACCGGCGACGCTTGAACCGAGCAAGGCGCCGAACAGGCCGCCGATCACGGCACCGGCGGCGGCGTTGCTCCGCGCCTTGACGCAGTATCGCTGCGACCAGTCCTCGGCATAGGCCTCGTAGCGCTGATCCTGTGCATATTGAGCAGCGTCAGCCTGGTCGGCCAGATAGCCCACCGGGGGCGGGGGCGGCCGGGACCCGTCATAGCCGGGAGGTGGCGCGTCATCCTGGTAATAGCCCTGCTGCGACGGAGGCGGCGGCTGATAGCCCTGTTGCGGGGGAGGAGCCTCCCGATAGCCCTGGGGTTCCTGATAGGTCGCCTGCGGGGTAGGAGGCTCCTGATACTGATAGCCCTGCTGCGGCGGCGCCGGCGGCGGGTCCCGATAGCCCTGGCCGGGAGGATAATCCTGGGCCGATGCCATGGAGGCAGAGATGGGGGAAATCGCCGTCACCACAGCGACCAGAGCGCAGGCAGTTCGCCGAAACGACCGGGACATCAAACACATCCTTTTACCGCAGTACCCGCCGCGATACGCCTTCGTGCGTGAACCGTTGCTGACCGAACCGCATTCGGCCGTCCCGCCCCCAAAATAACGTCGCGGCCCATTGTGCCCGCCGCCGCGGACGCTAAGCGGGCATCATGTCAGCCGAGATCGATCCCTTCCACGCCATCGCCATTAGCCGCGCCGCACACCGGATGTCGGCCGAAGGGCGTTCCATCATCCATATGGAGTTCGGCCAGCCCTCCACCGGCGCGCCGGCGGCGGCGATCGCCACGGCGCATCACGTGCTCGACACCGACGGCATGGGTTATTGGGAGAGCATACCGCTCAAGGCCCGGATCGCGCGGCATTATGACGAGGCCTATGGCGTCGCGGTCGACCCCGAGCAGGTGGTGCTCACCTGCGGGGCCTCGTCCGCCTTCGTGCTCGCGCTGTCCTGCCTGTTCGCGCCGGGCGACAGGGTGGCGTTCGCGCGGCCGGGCTATGTCGCCTATCGCAATACGGTGAAGGCGCTTCATCTCGAGCCAGTCGAGATCGGCTGCGGCGCGGTGGAACGGTTCCAGATCACGGCGGCCGCAATCGAACGGCTCGATCCGGCACCGCAGGGTCTGATCCTCGCCAGCCCGGCCAACCCCACCGGCACGATCATCGCGCCGGAGGAACTCGCGGCGATCGTCCGGATATGCCGCGAGCGCGGAATCCGGATCATCTCCGACGAGATCTATCACGGGCTGACTTATATCGGCGCGGCGCGATCGGTGCTGCAGGAGGAGCCGGACGCGCTGATCGTCAACAGCTTCTCCAAATATTTCAGCATGGCGGCGTGGCGGCTCGGCTGGCTGGTGGTGCCGCCCGCGCTGATCGACGCCGCGCGGGCGCGGATGGGCAACCTCTTCCTGACGCCGCCCTCGCTGGCGCAGCATGCCGGGCTGGTCGCGTTCGATTGCCGCGAGGAACTGGAAGGGCATATCGACACCTATGCGCGCAACCGCGACCTAGTGCTGGCGGCCCTGCCCGCGCTCGGGCTGCGCCGGATCGCGCCACCCGACGGCGCCTTCTATATCTGGGCCGATATCGGGCACCTGACCGATGACAGCATGGCGTTCTGCATGAAGCTGCTCGAGGATACCGGCGTGGCGACGGCACCGGGGATCGATTTCGATCCGGTGGAGGGTCACCGCTTCATGCGGTTCAGCTTCGCCGTCTCGACCGACAGGGTTGAGGAAGCGCTGCGGCGGATCACCCCATGGTTCGCGGCGCAGATCCGCGACTAACCGGCGGGCAGCCTGGCGCCGATATAGTCAGCCAGGTTGGCAGCGTGGGGATGCCCGCGATTGGCCAGCACGATCACCTCATATCCGGATCCCGGACAGGCCGCGAAATGCGGCGCCGGCCCGCGCAAACTTGCAACCCGCCCCCCGCGTCTCTACCTCGATCTTCATCAGGCCGCTGACAACGGCCCTCCGACCGGACGTGCAGCATGACCTTCTCTCCGACCGCATCGCCAGCCCGCCTTGCCTTCAGGGAAGTTCATCATGCCCGCCATTTCCGTTTCCCAACTATCCTGGTCAACGCCTGACCATCGCCCGGTCCTTGTCGACCTTTCGCTGAGCTTCGGCGCAGAGCGCGCCGGCCTGGTCGGGCGCAACGGCGTCGGCAAATCAACGCTGCTCAAGCTGGTCGCGGGCCAGTTGCCGATCCAGTCGGGCCGGATCTCCGCGGGCGGTACGATCGGCGTGCTGCACCAGGCGGTGCAGGTGTATCCCGACGAGACAGTCGCCGACCTGTTCGGCGCAACGGGGGCGCTCGCCCTGCTGCGCCGCGCGGCGGAGGGTGTCGCCAGCCTCGAGGAACTGGGCGAGGCGGACTGGACGCTGGAGGATCGTATCGCCTCGGCGCTCGGGCGGGTCGGGCTCGATGCCGGCCCCGATACGCCGCTGACCGCGCTTTCCGGCGGACAGCGGACGCGCGCGCGCCTGGCGGGCATGGTCTTCGCCGAACCGGATTTCCTGCTGCTCGACGAGCCGACCAACAATCTCGACCGGGCCGGCCGCGATGCGGTGATCGCGTTGCTCGCCGGGTGGCGGGCGGGCGCGATCGTCGTCAGCCATGATCGCGAGCTGCTCGATACGATGGACTCGATCGTCGAGATGACCAGCCTCGGCACGACCCGCTATGGCGGCAACTGGACTCACTATCGCGAGCGCAAGGCGATCGAGCTCGCGGCGGCCGAACGCGACCTGGCCGAGGCCGAACGGCAGATGACCGAGGTCGTGCGCGGCATACAGGAAACCGCCGAACGAAAGGCCCGCAAGGACGGTGCCGGCAAGCGCAAGGGCGCCAGGGGCGACATGCCGCGCATCCTGATCGGCGCGCGCAAGGACCGGGCCGAGGACAGCGGCGGCGAGAACCGGCGCCTCGCCGAGCGGCAGCGGACTCAGGCCGCCGAGGCAGCGGCGGCAGCGCGGGAGCGGGTCGAGGTGCTCCAGCCCTTTGCAGTGACGCTGGCACCGACCAGGCTGCCGGCGAATCGTGTCGTGCTCGAGATCGAAGGCGTGACCGCCGGCCATGAGCCGGGCACGCCAGTACTGCGCAACCTTTCGCTGACGATCAGCGGGCCGGAACGGGTCGCGGTGACCGGGCCGAACGGATCGGGCAAGACGACCCTGCTCGGCCTGATCACCGGCGCGCTGGCGCCGTGGAGCGGCACGGTGCGGGTCCAGGTCGATCTTGCCATGCTCGACCAGCGGGTGAGCCTGCTCGACCCGCACTGCTCGATCCGCGACAATTATGCGCGGATCAACGGCACGACCGACGAGAATGCGTGCCGGGCGGCGCTGGCGCGCTTCATGTTCCGCGCCGACGCCGCCCTGCAAATCGTCTCGACGCTCAGCGGTGGGCAGATGCTGCGCGCCGGGCTGGCCTGTGTGCTGGGCGGAGAGCGCCCCCCGTCGCTGCTGATCCTGGACGAGCCGACAAACCATCTCGACCTTGACTCGATCGAGGCGGTCGAGGCCGGACTAGCCGCCTATGACGGGGCGCTGCTCGTGGTCAGCCACGACGAGGCGTTCCTTGACGCGATCGGGGTTGAGCGACGGGTGACGCTGGGCAAGCTAAAGCAGGACGACCCATGAGCGGGCCACGGGGCCGCTACCCCTCGATAAAATGCGGCACGAACCGGGCGAGGTTGCGCGTCACCACGCCATCATCCTCGCGCACGCCGATGCCGGCAGGCTCATCCCCGACGATCCACGCGCCGATCACCGGGTAGCGCCCATCGAACATCGCTGGCGGGTGATAGGCCTGGCGGATATTGCCCTCGGCGCCATAGCCTTCGTCCAGCACTGTTTCCTCGGTTCCGGCGCGCGAGACGAGGATGTTGGCACCTTCGCGGGAGAAGAGCGGCTTGCGCACATAATTCTTGCCGAGCGACGTGACGGCGGGATCGTCATCGAAAAAGGCGGGGAGCAGATTGGGATGGCCGGGATGCCGTTCCCACAGCAACGGCAGGATGCCCTTGTTGGAGAGGATCGCCTTCCACGCCGGCTCGATCCAGCGCACGCCGGCCTTGGCCAGCCTGGGCGCATATTCCTCGCGGAACATGAACTCCCAGGGGTAGAGCTTGAACGCCGCCTGGAGCTCGAAGCCCTCGGCGTCGACGAACCTGCCGTCGGCGTTGAGGCCGATATCGCCCATCCTGACGAATTTCGGCTCGATCCCCGCCTGAGTCGCGAGGTCCTCGAAGAAGCGGACGGTCTGGCGATCCTCCACCGCGTCACCGTCAGCGGAGAAATGGACAAAGCCGCCGGTCGGAAAGATCGTCGCGAAGCGATCGCGCAAGCGATCGAACAGGCTGTTGAACTGGTCGGTGTTCACCGGCAGCGTGCCGGCCTTCAGCAGTTCCTCAAGCCACAGCCACTGGAAGGTTGCGCATTCGAACACCGAGGTCGGCGTGTCGGCGTTGTATTCGTAGAGCTTCGCCGGACCGGTGCCGTCATAGGCAAGATCGAAGCGGCCGTAGAGCGAGGGCTGCCGGGTACGCCAGGATTCGGCGACGAGCTCATGCTGTTCCGCCGGGATGGCGAGCCGGGTGAGCAGCGCCTCGTCGCGCACCACCTGCTCGACCAGATCGAGGCAGAGCGCGTGAAGGTGCTCGGCGGCGGGCTCGATCCGCTCCTCGATCTCCTCCAGCGTGAAGACATAGGCGGCGCTCTCGTCCCAATAAGGCGCGCCGCCTGTGTCGTGATAGACGAAGCCGATCGCATCAGCCTTGGCGCGCCAATCGGCACGGGGCTCGAGCGTGATGCGCCGCATGGTTTTCGCCTTAGCTCTCGGTTGAGTCAGTGTCGCGGCGCTGCTCGATCTGCAGCGTCGGCTTGGGCGGCGCGAGGCGGGCGAGCACATCGTCGGCCGAAGACTGGCCGGGCAGGATGCCCGCAAGGCGGAGCTTTTCATCGAGATCGGCACCGGTGCGGCGATCCTCAAGCTCGCCGGCGGCGCGAAGCTTCTCGCCGCGGATCATCTGGCGTTCGCGGATTCGCGCGAGGCTGTCGGCGGCCGAGCCAAGCGAATTGCCCGCGCCGCTGGCGGCGACGGTGGCCTGGGCCTTCTGCACCGATTCATTGACCTTCACGACCTCGACCTCGCGGCGGAGCTGCTCGATCTTGCGGTCGGTCGCGGCGATGGCGGTGTGAATCTGCTCCTCGGCCTGGCGCATATCGGCGACCTGCGGCGCCTTCATCGAGATATCCTGTTCGAGATCCGCGATGCGCTGGGCGACCTGGCGGGCGAGATCCATATTGCCCTTCTCGACCGCGGTGCGGGCCGAGCCCTCATATTTGGCGACCTGGGACTGGAAGCTCTCGACCTCCGCCTCGAGGATGCGGCGGCGGGCGACGAGGCCGGCGAGATCATCGCGCGCCTTGCCCTGCGCCTTGTCGGCGTCGCGGATCTCCTGATCGAGGATGCGCAGCGCATTGGCGTCGACCACCGCGGCGGCGGCGTCGTTCCCGGCGGCGCGGCCGAGGGTGAAAAGTTTGCTCCAGATGGCCATCATTCTCTCTCCGGACGGGTTATCAGGCGGTGGTCGGGGCGAAGGCTGCGCGCAGATCCCTGGCCGCATCGATCGCGTTTTCCGCCAGGGTGTGCAGTTCGATCACGATCGTATCGAGCGGCGACGTGGTGGCGAGCTCGCCGAACAATTCGTAGAAATCGCGGCCGTCGACAGTGGCGATGCCGAAGTTGGAGAGCGGCACCAGCTTCTGCGTCTTCAGGAGGAATTCGTTGAAGGCGGGGCGATCGGGCTGTTCGTCGCATGGCCAGAGCAGCACAGAGGCGGCGATCTGCGCCTCGCTGACATTGACGAACACCTCAAGGTCGCCCTGGCTGTGCATCGTCGCGAGCAGGACTGGATCGGCCCCTTCGACGACGCGCAGGCTGAACTCCCCAGCGGCGATGGCCGCGGTACCATCCAGCGCCGCTTTCAGCGTTCGAACGGTCCAGGCGATATCGGTCATGATCTTCTCCCGCTCAACGACATCCTGCCGGTGAGATAGGCGCTCATAGAAGATTTGCCACGCCGTGCCAGCACTCCCATTACATTGGGCGTCACATCGGATCGTCGCATCCGGTCCTTCCACGATGGCGCATGCGCGCCTATGGCGGGCTTCGCACTATTCGAGGCCATGATGTTCGACCGTCTGTTCGGCCGCAAGCAGGCGCTTGCGGACTCCGCGATTCCCACCATCCGCAACGTGACGATCGGCCGTACCGTCATGCTCGATCCGCTGGCGTGGCGGCGATTCGGATCGGAGCTGACCTTCCCGTTCGACGGCGATACGTTGCAGATCGTGGCGCAGGGGCTGGTGAAGCTCGACGATGGAGGCTTTGTCCACCGTTTCTATACCGACGACGACGTGATGTTCCAGGCGGTGTCGAGCGACCGCGCCGGACAGGAAGTGACCGACGTCACCCTGTTCGTGCCGTGGCAGAGCTATTATCCGGGATCGCCGGCGGAGCGCGCGGCGTGGCGCGAACGGCTGACGGCGCGCACCTTCACCGACACGGGCTTGCCCGATTATCGCCGCTTCTGGTTCGGCGAGGAAGCCCCGCGACAGGAACCGGTGACGTTCTGGGAAGAGCTGCACGACGACCGCGACGGGATCGTCGACCGGCGCATCTTCCAGACCAGCATGTTGTTCGCGCGCGAGCTGTCGGGCGACGGGATCGAGCTGCTGCTGGCGATCGACCAGGAGAACCAGAACGGTGACGTATCGTTCGAGATCATGCTAGGCGTCGTGCTCGAACTGGGCGAATTCCGGGCCTGAGAGGATATGCGATGATCGATCCCCACAGCTTCAAGGCGAACGCGCTCGCCTTCCTCATCGCCTTCGTCGCGGCGGGCGTTTTCACCATCCTGTTCAAGGTGATCTACCAGGCGGCGACACCCTATAACGAGCACAAGCTGATCCGGGACGGCAATGTCGCGGCGGCGGTCACGCTGGGCGCCGCGCTGCTCGGCTATATCCTGCCGCTCGCCTCAGCCTTGGAAAACACGGTGAGCCTGATCGAGTTCGCCGCATGGGCGGTGCTGGCGGGCGTGATCCAGATCGTGACCTTCACCGTCGTCCGCCGGGTCGTGATGCGGGACCTGAGCGAACGGGTGGAACGCGGCGAGCTTGCCGCGGCGATTTATATGGGAAGCATCTCGATCGGCGTGGGGCTGCTCAACGCCGCCTGCATGACTTCCTGAAGGGACCCGCGATGAAGCGATCCAGATCCATCGTCCTGACCGGCCTGATGGCCGGCACGGGCTTCTCGCTGAGCGCGTGCGAACTCTCCGATACGGGCAAGCAGGTCGACGCGGTCAGCTATACCTCGGTGGCTGAATGCCGCGCGGCCGGCACCGTCCCGGCGGCGCAGTGCGAGACTGCCTATGCCGAGGCGGCCAAGGCCGATGCCAAGACAGCGCCGCGTTTCGAAGATCGCAAGACCTGCGAGGAACAGTTCGGCGCCGCCCAGTGCGTGCCGCGCAACGAGAATGGCGGCAGCTTTTTCACGCCGCTGCTGACCGGATTCATCATCGGCCAGGCGCTGAACAATGCCGGCGGCTATCGCGGGGCGCCGATGTATCGCGACCGCGACGGCGGCTATTATGGCGGCGCGGGCGGGATGGTCAGCCGGGACTATGTGACCGGGCGGACGCGCGTGGGGTCGGAAGCGTTCAATCCAGCAGCGCGCGCGCCGACGCGGATACAGTCGCGTAGTTCGGTGATCTCGCGCGGCGGGTTCGGCGGCGGCGGGCGCGGATTCGGGGGTTAAAACCCGGTTCCCTAGCCGCGCTGTTCCAGCAGCCGTTCCCAGGCAAGCGCATCCTTCACGATCGTGTCGAGATCGTCGAGCGCCGGCTTCCAGTCGAGCGTGGCGAGGATCGCGCGATTGTCGGCGACGAGCTCGGCCGGGTCACCGGGGCGGCGGCCTTCGAGGTGGCGCTCGATCTTCATGTTGGTGACCCGGTCGACCGCGTCGAGCACCTGCTGCACCGAGAAGCCGCGGCCGTAGCCGGCGTTGAGGAAATGATTACGGCTCGGCTCCGCGACCAGCAGGTCGAGCGCCGCCACATGCGCCGCGGCAAGATCGCTGACATGGATATAATCGCGCACGCCGGTGCCGTCGGGCGTGTCGAAATCAGTGCCGAACACCGAGACCGAGGCGCGCTTGCCGGTCGCCGCCTCGACCGCGACCTTGATCAGGTGAGTCGCCCCGGCGGTCGACTGGCCGCTCCGCCCCCTGGGATCCGCCCCGGCGACGTTGAAATAGCGCAGCGCCGCGAAGTTGATCGGATGCGCCGCGGCGACGTCACGCAGCATCGCCTCGGTCATCAGCTTCGACATGCCATAGGGGTTGATCGGCACCTGCGGATCCCCCTCGGCCACCGGGACCTTCTCGGGCGTGCCATAGGTGGCAGCGGTCGAGGAGAAGATGAAATGCCGCACCCCGCAAACGACCGCGCTTTCGAGCAGGGCGCGGCTGGCGACGGTGTTGTTGCGATAATATTTGAGCGGGTCGCTGACCGATTCCGGCACCACCACCGAACCGGCGAAATGCATGACGGCACGCACATCATGCTCGCGCATCGCGGCGCGGACGGGGTCGTCATCCTCGATATTGGCCCGGACCAGGGTGGCGCGGGGATCGACCGCCCAGTCGAAGCCGGTGACGAGATTGTCGACGACGACCACGCGGTGCCCGGCGTCGAGCAGTGCGAGAACCGCGTGGCTCCCGATATAGCCCGCCCCGCCCGTTACCAGCACAGTTCCGTTCAGCATCATCATCTCCCCCAAGCCGGGAGAGCGTTAGGGCCTGCATCCGGCCTTCGCAACGGCTGCGGAGGCTGGATGCAGGCCCCTGCTATCCAAAAGATGCATCCAAACCGGGCGTCAGGACACGTCGGACGCCGTCAACACTCAACAGCGCGCGAGGAAATCCTCCATCGCGTCAAAGGCGCTCGACGTCAGGCGGAGATAGGAGCGACGGCCGTCATAAGGATCGGCCTCGCGCACCACGAGTGAGCGCTCGATCAGCAGTTTCACCCAGCGCAACCCGGTCGACATCGGCTTGCCCGAACCGATCGCGGCGCTCGTCACCGAAACGCGCTTGCCGCTCGCCTGGGCAATGTACAGATCGAGCATCAGGTCCCAGCCCGGATCACCGAACAATTCGTTGCCGAGCACTTCGTCGCGAAGCCGGCGCTGGTTGTGGATATGGCGTGCCTTTTCGATCAATCCGAATTCGGTACGCAGACCGACCCGCATATGAGCGACCGGCAATTCCTGGATCAGCATATTGGTTCCCCCATTCCCGGCGACCCCGCAACTATAAGGAACAATGCGGGAATCCACGTTATGCCAAAGTCGGAACACCGTGTTCCACCGCGTCACCTGCGCCATTCAACAAGCGCCAGCAACCCGTGGGGCGCCCGAGGCGCTAAAATAACGAGATTTGGAGGTAATAATCGACGGAATTCCGCCCTTTATTGAGAGGATGCGGGGAATAAGTCGATATTGGAGGGATCAGCGCCCACCCATCCGGATGAGCGGGACGTGCGCCATGGAACACCCGAAAAGCAATGTGGAACACCTCCGGGGCCGATTTGGAACACCTCCCGGGAGGTGTTCCAGAACAGCCCGCCGGACGTACCGGCCGGCTCGCATGGGGGTGCCAGCCGGCCGGTACATGGGGTTATTTCGCGATGCGGGTGACGCGGCCGACACTGGTATCGCCGGCCCACATGTTGTTCTGCTTGTCGAACACCCAGTAGCTCGCCTCGATGAACTGGCCCGGGCCGATACCCATGCCGTTGCCGACCGCGCCGACCACCCTGCCGTCGCGCGTCAGCTTCAGGAACTGGCCGTCCTGGCCACTCGCCATCCAGGGATTGCCGTCGCGGTCGAACTGGATCGCGCAGACCAGGTTGCGGGTCTGCATCGTGCGCAGGAACTGGCCCCGGCTGTTATAGACGACGATGCGATAATCCTCCCGGTCGCCGACCCATACATCGCCGTTGGTCGGGTCGATGCCTAGCGCATGGGCGTTGACGAACTTGCCCTCGCCGACATTGTGGCCGAACCACTGGCCTATGTAGTTGCCGTTCCTGTCGAGGTGCAGGACCCGCGACGCGCCGATATTGTTGGTCGGGTTATCCGAATCCACGACGTTCGGGCTTTCATTGCCATGCCCCTGGGCGATGTAGATGTCGCCCTTCGGCCCGAAAGCGATCATCACGGGTTCCCACAGCAGCCGCTGGCCCTTCGCCTCGTCCCAGTCGCCCGGCTGGCCCGACACGCCGATCGTCTGGAGAAGCCTGCCATCGGGGCTGACTTTCTTCGCGGTGGCGTTGGCGGTATCGAGCACCCAGATATTGTCGTCGGCATCGATCGCCATGCCGTGCGCCTTGTCAGCATGGCCGACCACATCATCACCGATCGACTGGGTCAGCTTGCCGGCGGGCGAATAGCGCAGGAGTTGCGCGCTGCCGGCCGGCTTGCGCTGGAACACCCAGAGATTGTTCTTCGAATCGAGCGCGACCGCAGGCACGCCGCCAATGCCCGGCGGAAGCTGGATGGGATAGGTGAACCTGTAGCCCAGCTTCTGTTCCCACTGGACTCGCTGCATGTCGCCGCGCTTCGGGCCGTTGCGGTTCTGGCAGACGGTGGTGTGGCTGCAGCCCTGCACGGCCGCAGGACGCGCGCCGGCCGCGAAGGGCGCGCCTTCGGGGCGCGGCAGGACAGTCACCACGCCATTGGCGTCGACCGAGGTGCGCCCGCCGGGATCGGGGAACGAACCCTGCATGAACCAGGCAGGCGCGCCGTTCGCCGCCGGGCCCCTTGTCGGCGGCGCAGTCTGCGCAAACGCGCCCGTCGCCAGCAGGATCGCGCCGAGCGTGGTGCCTGCGATCCTGGGGGCAATCCTCGAGGCGGTGGCGGGCTGAACGGGTCGGGTCATTTCTCTCTCCTGGGGGTATTCGATCGTTCTTGGGCTGAAGGAGGATCGCGGCCGTGGCGGGCGACGCGTCACGGTCGATCCTCTATCGATAGGTGCGGGCCATTTTTGACCTCGTGATCGGTGGCGGATATCCTGTGTGCCGGCGGAGGAAGCCCGGCTTCCACCGTGCTGCCCCACCAATACTGCATACAAAAAATCCTGCGTGCATGCATCTTCTGCGTGCCCGAGATTGTCAACAGATTCGTCGACGCGGCGGCCGGACCGACGAGGCGGGGCGCCCGGCACGGGCGGCCCCATGAGATCGATTCAGACCGGCATTTTCCGCTTGGTGAATTCGCGACCCATGATCGCGACGTCCTCGCCACCCTGCCCAGCCGCGACGACCATGCAGCCGTCCCTGATCTGCTGGACCACATTGTTGTGGCCCGGCTCGGTCTCCGCGGCATTGAGGAACATGACCTTGTTCTTCTTGCACTCGGCCAGCACCCTGGCGCGGACCGCCTCCATATTGGGCAGGGCGGAGACATCCTCGATCACCTTGCCGGCGGCATCGCGGACCACCGGATGGCCGGACGGGCCGCCATCCTCCACGCCGTGATAGCCGTTCAGCCAGAGATTATGGTCGCCCGGCCCCCACTCGGCCATCGCCATGCCCGGGATGGCGAGAGTCTGGGCGACGGTCTCGTCCGCATAGGTGTCCTCGATCTTCACCCCGAAGATGATCTCGCCGCGCGGGTTGAGCGGCCAGAGATCGGCAACGTGCTGATAGGTGCCGCCCGACACGCCCCAGATATCGGCGGCATAGCTGGCGCTGTTGCCGCGCAGGCCCCGCATCCTGACCTTCGGCGTATTAGGGAAATCGGGGAACGGGTAGCGCGCGCCCATATGCATATAGGTCTCGATCGCCCTCGGATCGCGCGCGTGGCAGATATGGATGCCCATCACGCCGGCGCAGAGAAGCTGCTCGATCACCCAGGTGTTGGCACGGGCATAAGCCTCATCGAGGCCGATGACCGGGGGCGAGACGAACACGGTAGGGAAACGGTGGCCGGATTTCGTGCCGCCGCCGTCCTTCAGGCCACGCATGAACTCGCGCAGTTCCTTCAGGTCGAAACAGCCATGCTCCATTTCATAGCTGATCGCGTCCGCCCAGGTCTTGCACATCTTCCTGCCCTGTTCGTACGGATCGACGTTCGGGCCGACGCCTGAGCCGGTATAGTAGATCGGCTGCCCGTCCTCCCACAGCTCGATGCACTTGTTCAGGCGGCGCGGCTTGTAGGTCATGTCGACCGACGACGGCTGCCTGCCGCTATTGACCGGACGGGCGGCACGGCCCTGCGCCACGGCCCGGGTCGCGGCGAGGCCGGCGCCGACGACCGCACCGGCCACCAGCAATTCGCGCTTGTTGATATCCATCAGCTATCCCCTTTTCGGTTTCAGGTCATGACGTGGATTCGGCTCGTCAGAAGTTCGCCCGGAAGCCGACCGAGACGAGGCGGCCGAGCAGGTTCGAGGTGAATCCGTTGAAACCCCAGGCGCCGACACCCCCGGCCCCGGTGGTGTTGCCGTTGTAGAAAGGCGGGTCGCGATCGAAGAGGTTCTTCACGTCGATATAGACCTGGCTGCCGTTCATGAAGCTGCCCTTGAAGTTGTAGGCAGCGTGCAGGTCGATCGTCAGGTCGGGCTTCACCCGGTCGCCGCCCCCGGTCGGGTTGCCGTTGGGGCCGAGCGTCACCGGCTTGACCGATGTCTGGATCCAGTTGCGATAGGCGCCGGTGTAGTTCGCGAAGAAATCGAGCGAGAAGGCATCCTTCTCCCAGCCGAGTTGCCCGCGCCCCTTGGTCTGGATCGACGGGAACTGCGAATTATAACCCGAGGTGTTGAGGATGCTGAACGGCTGATCGCCGAAGTCCTGCATGAAGCGCGTGAAATAGGTGATCGACCCGCCAACGGTGAAGATGCCGGCGCCCGATGTCGGCACGCGATACTGGAACTGGGCATCGATGCCCTGGACATTGAGATTGAGCACGTTGCCGACATCGCGGTTGATGAGGAAATACACCGTCGACGGCAGGGTCGCCGCCGTCGTCGCGCCGTTCGCCACATTGGTGAAGGTGCGGATCTGCTCGGCGGTGCAGCTCGTCGGGCAGATGGTGAGACGATCGTGCAACGCCGCCGAGTTGATGATCAGCGGCTGCGCCGGCGAGGCGACGCCGCCCTTGAACACATTCGCCCAATAAGTGACGTTCGCGGTGAAGCCGGGAATGAAGTCGGGCGTCAGATCGACACCGACCGACCAGCTGCTCCCGGTTTGCGGCACGACACCGGCAAAGCCGGCGCCGAGGGAGCGGTCGAGCCCTTCGCGCCCGGTATTGGCACCGACTCGGCAGGTGACCGTCGCCGTCTCGCATCCCGGGAGCTGCTTCACCTCGGGATAGGCGGCGACCGGCACGTCGAGCACGGCGCTGGCGCCGGTGCCGGTCGCGCCGCGCAGATAGCCCTGGCGCGCGTCGCCGATCTGGTTGAGCGGCGGCGCCACGAAGGATTCGGCCCAGTTGCCGCGGACCTTGATCCAGTCGTTGATCTGCCAGTTGGCCGCGACCTTCGGGTTCGTCGTCGATCCGAAGTCGCTATAATGGTCGATACGGCCGGAAATGCTCAGGTCGAACTTCCTGACCAGCGGGACCTCCATATCCTCCCCGACCACCGGCACGTAGAGCTCGACATAGCCCGACTTCACCCGGCGCGGCCCCAGGTTCATGATGAAATTGGTATAGCCGGTGCCGGTACTGTTCGGATTGAGGCCGTACACGTCCTGCGTGACGTGCATATATTCCCCGCCCACGGCCATGCGCACGGCGCCGCCCGGCAGATCGAACAATTCGCCCTGCGCCTCCAGCTTGAGCTGGTACATGTTGTTCTGGTGTTCGTTGTTGGTGTTGTTCGAATAGAGATACTGCCACACCGACGCCGCGGTGCGATTGGTGCCGAGGCCGTTCCACACGTCGAGCGCATTGGACGTGGTCAGCGCCTGGCTGACCGTCCCCGTCTGGCCCGGCGCCGGCAGAACGCTGGTTATCGTGCCGTTCAGCGCCGGCGATCCGTTGAGCGCCAGCGTCGCGCAGGTGCTGCAGAAGGTGTTCTTGCCGCGCTGGTAGCTGTTCGACCGGGCCAGCGCGCCGCTGGCCGTGATCGACCATTTGTCGGTGACCTTATAATCGATCACGCCCGTCGTGTAGAAAGTGGTGTTCTGGTAGTTGTTGGTGCCATAATCCCCGGTAGGAGTGAGGGCGAGCCAGTTGACCAGTTCCTGGGTGAAACCGCTGCCCGGCGGGGCGCGGAAGAAGGGGTTGATCTGCGTTCCCTTGCCCGACCCCGCGCCATAGGTCTGCGCGTTCGACAGGGTGCCCGGTGTCCCGGTCGAGAAATGCTGCAGGTGGTTGAATACGAACTTGCCGGTGAAGCTGATCCGGTCGCCCAGTTCCTGGTTGACCACGACGAGCACGCCTTCGCGCTGCACGCCCGGCACGGCGCTGCCGTAGAGCGACGTGTTGCACATGCCGTTCAGCGCCTGGTTGTTCGGCAGCGTGGTCGTGGCGTCGGCGCCGGGGTAGATCACCGTCGCCGATGAGCTGCCGCGCACCGTGGCGGGCGAGCAATTATAGGTGTTGGTGTTGCTGCCGCCGATGTCGCGATAATCACCGCGGCTGAGGAACAGCCTTTTGTCGCTGGTGATCTCCTGCTGCTTCAGGAACTGCCCGGCAATATAGACGCCGCCGCTATCCCATTTGGTGCCCCAGATGCCGTTGAGATCGTAGCTGCGATAGCTGTCGGCGAAACCGACGCGGCCGTTGACCGTCAGCCCCTCGAAGGTCTTGCGGGTGATGAAATTGACCACGCCGGCGACCGCGTCCGAGCCGTAGATCGAGGAGGCGCCGTCAGCGAGCACCTCGACCCGCTGCAGGGCCGGGGTCGGGATGATGTTGGGATCGGTCTGGGCATATTGCAGGCCGCCGCCCGGCATGCGCAGCCCGTCGATCAGCGCAAGCGTGGTGTTGCTGCCGCTGCCCGCCAGGCTGTGGATCTGCGGCGCGTAATAGGAATAGGAACTCTGTGCCTGCGGGGTCGAGCCGGCGGTGGTGATCGCCGGAACCGTGTTGACCAGCTCGCTCGTCGAGATCGCGGCGGTCTTGATCAGGGCTTCCTGCCCGACCGACACCAGGTTCGACCCGACCGGCGCCACGCCGCGGATCGCCGAGCCGGTGACCACGATATCCTCGCCGGGACTGGCCGAATCCTCGGGCGGCAGATCCTGGCCGGAGCCGGCGGACGCGGGCACCTGAGCAGCCTGGGCAGTCGTGTCGGGCGCCCTCTGCGTGTCCTGCGCCTGCGCTGCCGATGCGAAGGCAAACATCGCCGCAACGGCGATCGTCGAACCGCTCAGCCTGAGCGTAGGCAACAGCTTGGTCACAATATCTTCTCCCCCGGTTGGTTCTTGTGGGTCGATGACGCGATCGGGATGATCCGGCGCAGCGCGGCGCGGCAGGAAGAGCGGCGGGAAGATGTCGTGGCCGAGCGGCGCAGCGCCGCGGTTCCCGGATTCCCGGCAAGCGGACACGAGGTTCCGGCAACGGATCGCGATGCGAATCCGATCAAGGCATTCTCCCCTTTTTATCGCCGCGGCTTTTGCCGTTGACGTTGCTGACACCGGCTTCCCGCCGCCCGCCTGTCGCCCGAGTCCGAACGACAGTATGTTTGGATACAATTCTATTCATTGAATACAAGATGATATTTCATGCTGCGTTGCGATGCAGGAAATACGACCGTCGGGCGAACATCAGTCCCGGCCGATCCGTGCGGCACGAGCTACAGCTTCAGGCAAGCTGCCGGCATGTCATGATTCGCGATTTTCCCCATTTTCTACGTGCACTTAATCCGCATCTTCTTCCCTTTTTCATTCAGCGGGAGTCACGCCTTCGCGCCATGCAGACGGGCACAAATACCGGATACATGGTGCCGTCATGCACGCAGCGACGCACGGCCGGTTTCGGCAACTTGTCGCACCCCTGCACCTGCCGGCACCTGCAGCAGATCAGGAGTAAATGTATTGAAATGACAATAATTGTATGCAAATTTTGACGAGCGGCGCCGGCCGGCTCGACCATCCTTCCGGGGCCCAAGCAAGGGGGGAACGACACAGCAGACAATGCATGGCCCGCCACTATTCCGGGCGACGACCCCGGCCGCGCGGATGCGATATCGACAACAGAACAAAGGGAGAGATGCAGTGAGAAAGCTTCTATTGGCCATGGCCCTGGGCGCGTCAGCCGTCGCCATGACCGCACCCGCCCATGCGCAGATCCAGGCGACCAGGGAGGATATCCTGTTCTACACGGCCGACTGGACCGGGGAGCGCTTCCCCGACGGAAGGCCCAGGGTGCCTGATGCGATCCTGAAGCGCCTGCTCGACGTCAACACCGAGGAGGCTTGGGGCATCCTGCGCCAGGCCGGGTACAACAACCAGTTCGAGGGCGGATTCCAGATGGTCCATAACGACCGGCCGTTCGTCGGCCGGGCACTGACCGTCCAGTATCTTCCGCTGCGCCCCGACATGAACAAGGCGATCAGCGCGCTGGGCGCGAAAGAGAAGCGCTCCGGTGGCCATAACAGCTGGCCGATCGACATGCTGCAGGTCGGCGACGTCTATGTCGGCGATGGCTATGGCAAGATCATCGACGGCACGCTGATCGGCGACAATCTCGGCAATTCGATCTACGCCAAGTCGAAGACCGGCGTGGTGTTCGATGCCGGCGTGCGCGACGTGGCGGGCCTTGCCGAGATCGACGGGTTCAACGCCTTCACCCGCGGATACGACCCCTCGGCCATCCGCGAGATGGAGATGTTCCGGATCAACGGGCCGATCCGCATCGGCCGCGCGACGGTGCTGCCGGGCGACCTGATCCTGGCGAAGCGCGAAGGCGTCGTGTTCATCCCCGCGATCATGGCCGAGACGGTGGTGAAGGGCGCCGAGTATATCGCGATGCGCGATGCCTTCGGCCATCAGATGCTGCGCGAGCAGCGCTTCACGCCGGGCGAGATCGATCAGCGCTGGACACCGAACATCAACGCGGCCTTCCTCAAATGGACCGAAGACCATCCCGACCAGATGAAGATGTCCCGCGCCGAACTCGCCGAGATGATGAAATCGCGCAATCAATAAGGGAAAAGCCATCACGGAGAAGGGGTGGCGCGGCGGCCTCCCCTTCTTCCGGGGGACTCGCCATATCCGTTCATCGCGAGCAGCCGCCGGGCCTGTCGAAGCGGCTTCGCCTACTCAGTCCCTACTCAGCACGAACGGCTATGGTGAATCCGACCGGTTCATCCATCACCATCCATTCAGCATGATGCGATCACGGTGTACCCGGCCTTCTCCTCAATATTGCATGTAACATATAGGATATCGTATAACTTGCATGCAAATTGCATTAGCCCGCTGAACAGATTAGGTTATTCGTCGGACCGAAACATGGCGGGGATGCGGGATACGGATATGGTCGATGCGAGGCGATCGGGAAACCCGGGCCGTGGCCGGGCGCGCCAGCTTGATAAGTCCCCTTCGGACCTTTAGGTAAACGCTGTCTCACGACGTTAACCTCCAAAAAATCACAATTGGGCGCTGAGATGATGAGCCGAACTGCAAAAACTGGCACCAAGACCAAGACCGTGCGGAGCAAGGCTCCATTAAAGAACGGCGCCAGTGCAGGACCCCGCAAAGGCAGGCTTCGACTTGATGCGGTAAAGACAATTCGGAAGATGATTCTGCTCGGCGAGCTGCCGCCGGGCGAACGCCTGCGCGAAGTCGCGCTGAGCGAGGCGCTCGGCATGTCCCGCACGCCGATCCGCGAGGCCTTTCGCACATTGGCGGCCGAAGGACTGATCGACCTGCTGCCGAACCGCAGCGTCGTGGTCAGCGTGCCGGACAAGTCGGAGGCGGCTGACGTCTTCACTGTGCTCGGCGTGCTCGAAGGGCTCGCCGGGCAGCTCGCCTGCCGCCGGATGACGCCCGAGCAGATCGAGATCCTCGACGAGCTGCAGGCCGACCTGGCCGCCTATTTCGAGAAATCGGACAGGCTGAGCTATCTCGAGGCGAACCGCCTGATCCACGAGCATATCGTTCAGGCGGCCGAGAGCCCGTCGCTGATGCTCGCCTGGCGCCTGCTGCTGCCGCGCGCCGAACGCGCCCGGCACGTCACCACGCTCGACCATGACCGCTGGGCCGAGGCGTTCGCCGAGCATTGCGAGATCAACGCCGCGATCCAGGCACGCGACGAGAAGCTGCTCAAGCAGCTGCTCGAAAGCCACTTCGCCAAGGGCGTCGAGAGCATGAAGAAGAACGAGGCCCGCGAGCGCGCCAATCGCCGCGCCGAGATCTATGCGGGCGTGGTCGGTTAAGGCGGGGTCGAACGTCATCGCGTAAGGACAAGTTTCGATCGAGGGAATATTGCTTCCCCGGCGAAGGCCGGGGTCAAGTCGGGGGGCGATGATAATTGGCGTTACGTGTCGTTACATCAGCCTTCCCAACCGGCCCCCGGCCTTCGCCGGGGAAGGCGACAGGTGACGGGCCATCGCGTGCCCTCCCTCGACTCATGATGGGGCATTCGTCACTCCTGTAGCGTCACACCCCTGGCCGGGGTAGAAATCCGGCAATACCCCGTTGTCTGTATGCAAGATTATTGATATGCATACATCAAATCGGGCGCCCTGTCGCGACCCGGGAACGGGGAGAATGACGAGTGCGCGACCTGCTTCCAGACGACAGCCGGGACGCGACTCTGATCGGACGACTGGCGAGCGATCAGGGCCCGATTCCCGTCTCCGTCATCGACGGGCATGTCTTCGACCTGTCGGGAGAAGCTGACACGGTTTCCGGCCTGCTTGAGATGCTACGCCCGGGCGGCACGCTGCCCGCCGGCCGGGCCATGGGGCCGATCGAGGCGCTCGACCTGAGGGCCGTCTGGGACGAGGCCGGATCGGGCCGCCTGCTTGCGCCGATCGACCTGCACTGCATCAAGGCATCGGGCGTGACCTTCGCGGTCTCGGCGCTTGAACGGGTGATCGAGGAGCGCGCGCGCGGCGATTCAGCCGGCGCGGCGCGGTTCCGCGCGGAAATCCAGGAGAAGATCGGCGGGAATATCCAGTCGGTCCGCCCCGGATCGCCCGAGGCGATGAACCTCAAGGACATGCTGATCGCGAGCGGCGCCTGGTCGCAATATCTGGAGGTCGCGATCGGGCCGGACGCCGAGATCTTCACCAAGGCGCCAGTGCTCTCGGCGGTCGGATCGGGCGCGTGGGTCGGCATCCGCAGCGATTCGCACTGGAACAATCCCGAGCCCGAGGTGGTGATCATCGCCGATTCAGCCGGCAATGCGCGCGGCGCGACCCTGGGCAACGACGTGAACCTTCGCGACATCGAGGGGCGCAGCGCGCTGCTGCTGGGCAAGGCGAAGGACAATAACGCCTCTTGCGCGCTGGGACCGTTCATCCGCCTGTTCGACGACCGGTTCACCATGGACGATATCCGAACCGCCGAGGTCTCGCTGCTGATCGAAGGCGAGGACAAATACCGGCTGGAAGGCAGGTCGAACATGCGGCTGATCAGCCGCGACCCGATTGACCTGGTCGGCCAGACGATCGGCAAGAGCCACCAATATCCCGACGGCTTCGCGCTGTTTCTCGGCACCATGTTCGCGCCGGGCGACGATCGCGGCGAGCCGGGGCGCGGTTTCACCCACAAGGCCGGCGATACCGTGACGGTGTCGACGCCGAGGCTCGGCACGCTGACCAACAGGGTATGCCATTGCGAGGATGCGCCGCCCTGGACCTATGGCATCGCGGTGCTGATGCGCGACCTGGCCCGACGGGACGCCGTCCGCGCCTGATCGATCGAAGACCCGACCGTAAGCACGATACGCCCGCCGAGACGGGACGGTCCAACAGGAGAGTGACCATGGGAAACGCCATCTTGCCGAACAACACCGCGCGGCATGGGCGCAAGACGCGGCTGGCCGGGCGCCTGCTGGCCGCGACCGCCGGCGCGATCGGCCTGTTCGCCGCCCTGCCAGCGCTGGCGGAAACTTTGGTGGTGAAGAACTTCACGCTGATCGACGGCCGCGGGGGCGCCGCCGCGCCGAATTCGGCGATGGTGGTCGAGGATGGCCGGATCGTCTGGGTCGGACCGTCGGCCCAGGCGCCGGTCGATGCGGCGGCGGTCGACCTGACCGGCAAGTTCGTCATCCCCGGCCTGATCGACACGCATATCCATATGGGCAATGTCCATGACCTGACCCAGGACGAGCGTTTCTACACGACCGAGAATGTCGAGGCCGACCTGAGGACCTATGCATCCTATGGCTTCACCACGGTCGCGGTGATGGGCACCGACAAGGATTCGGTCTTCGCCGTGCGCAACGCCGAACGTGCCGGACGCCCGACCATGACGCGGCTGTTCACCGCCGGCCAGGGCATCGTGTTCCGCGGCGGCTATGGCGGCGTGCCCGGGATCAACCGCCCCGTGGCCAATGCCAGGGAAGCGGCGATCGAGGTCGACGCGCAGGCGGCCAAGGGTGCCGACTATATCAAGTTCTGGCTCGACGACGAGCTGGCCACCATGCCCAAGATGCCCCCCGAGATCAGCCAGGCGGTGATCGACGCGGCGCACCGCAACGGGCTGAAGGTGTTCGCCCATATCTTCTATCTGGAGGATGCCAAGCGGCTCGCCGCGCAGGGCGTCGACGGTTTCGTGCACAGCGTGCGCGACAAGCCGGTCGACAAGGAGCTGACCGACGCGATGAAGGAAAAGGGCATCGTCCAGGTCGCGGCGACGCTCAGCCGCGAAGCCGCGATGTTCGCCTATGGCAAGCCTGCGCCGCAACTCGACGATCCCTTTTTCAAGCAGTCGCTCTCGCCCGAGGCATTGCGCTTGCTGGCCAGCCCGGAGCGGCAGAAGAGCGTCGCCTCGGCGCCCGCCTTCCCCCGCCTGCCCGGCTTCTTCGATACCGCGATGGCCAATCTGAAACACGAAGCGGCCGCCGGGGTGCATTATGGCGTCGGCACCGATTCAGGTCCTCCAGGACGAGTCGCCGGCTATTCGGGCCATTGGGAAATGGAGCTGATGGTCAAGGACGGCTTCACCCCCGGCCAGGCGATCCAGGCGGCGACCGGATATGGCGCCGAGATCCTGGGGGCGAAGGACCTGGGCACGATCGAGCGCGCGAAATGGGCCGACTTCGTCGTGCTCGACGCCGATCCGCTCAAGGACATCAGGAACACCCGCAAGATCAACTCGGTCTATATCGCGGGCCGCAAGGTGCGCTCGGTCGCGCAATGACCGTTGAAGCGAATGACGACCGGCCCGTGGCACGGCGGCCGACGCGCGTCCGCCATGCCGTGCTGTGGCTGACGGTCGCCGCGTACATGATCACCTATATGGACCGGGTGGTCATCTCCACCGCGGCGCCCGCGATTCAGCAGGAATTCGGTTTCTCCGCGATCACCATGGGCTGGATTTTCAGTACCTTCCAGATCACCTACGCGCTGTTCCAGATTCCGGGCGGCTGGCTGGGCGACCGGTTCGGCCCGCGCCGCGCGCTGACCTGGATCGTGATATGGTGGTCGAGTTTCACCGCGCTGACCGCGATGACCTGGTCGGCCGGATCGATGCTGGTCTGCCGCGCGCTGTTCGGCGCCGGCGAGGCGGGCGCCTTCCCGATCGCGACGAGGTCCCTCTCGCGCTGGATGCTGCCGCAGGAGCGCGGCTTCGCGCAGGGCGTCACTCATGCCGGCGCGCGACTCGGCGGCGCGATCACCCCGGTGTTCGTCGTGCTGCTGATCGCCGATTTCGGCTGGCGCGCGCCCTTCTTCGTGTTCGCGGCCGTGGGCCTGCTCTGGGCGGCGCTCTGGTTCTTCTTCTACCGCGACCTGCCGAGCGAGCACCGGAAGGTGAACTCGGCCGAACTGGCGATGATCACCGACGCGCTGGGGGCAGCGCCTCCACCGAGCCGAACGGTCAAGGTGCCGTGGGCGAAGCTTCTCGGCAACGGGCAGATCTGGACGCTGTCGGCGATGTATTTCTGCTATGCCTACAGCATCGGCATCTTCCTCACCTGGTTCCCGACCTATCTGAAGGAAGCGCATGATTTCAACCTGACCAGGATGGGCCTGTACGCCAGCCTGCCGCTGATGGCCGGCGTCGCTGGCGACATCGCGGGCGGCTGGATTTCGGACCGCATGGCGCATCGGTCGGGCAACCTGACCATGTCGCGGCGGATCGTCGCGATGACCGGATTCCTGATCGCGGCGGCGACGATCCCGATGGCGGTGCTGTCGGCCGATCCGCTGACCAGCGTCGCCTGGTTCTGCCTCGCGGTGTTCGGGCTTGAGCTGACGGTCGGCGTGTCGTGGGCGGTGACGCTCGATATCGGCGGCAATTACGCCGGTTCCGTCTCAGCGGTGATGAACAGCTGCGGCAATATCGGCGGCGCCATCGCCTCGTTCGCCACCGGCTATATCGTCACCTATGCCGGCTGGAATCCGGCCTTCTTCGTGCTGGCGGTGCTGTGTTTCGCGGCAGCGCTGCTGTTCCTGCGGATCGACGCCGCCAGGCCCCTGTACCGGGGCGAACCGGACGCCGCGTGAAGGGCTTTCGTCGCCCAATTTGAGAGGTTTGATCGGAATCGGACATCAAGACCATTGACACGTTCGGCCAATGGCTTGATGCATACAAACAGTTATTTTAGTATGCAAAAATCGCCGAGAGCAGATCGCTATCGTCGGCAACCGGAAGGCGCCCGCGCCATCGGGATGGGCAAGGCCGGCAGGCGAAAGCGATTGGCACCGCCGGGGGTCTGGGGAGGTCAGGCAGGATATGAAGATCAGCGAGACGAAATGCGTTGGCTGCGGCAATTGCACCTACGCCTGCCCGATGGGGGCGATCTATGTCGACCCGACGACGCGCAAGGCGACGGTCAACAGCGACGAATGCGTCGAATGCTATGCGTGCTATAACGGGCTGAGCAAGGAGCATCTGCCGCCCAGGACGGTGCGCTTCACCCGGCGCATGATGTCGAAGCTGTGGCTCCGGTTCGAACCCGATCCCGATATCTGCCCGACCGACGCGCTCGAGCCCGATCCGCTGAGCTGGCCCCGCGTCGTACGCCGCGCCTTTTCCGATCCACGCGTGCCGCACGAATCGACCGGCGTCACCGGCCGCGGCACCGAGGAGGTGAAGACCAACGAGATCTCCAACCGGATCGCGGTCGGCATGGTCGGCTTCACCATCGAGTTCGGCCGTCCGGGCGTTGGCGTCCGTTTCCATCAGATCCAGGAGATGAGCATGGCGCTCGCCGCCCTTGGGGTGAAGATCCAGCCGAAGAATCCGGTCACCGCGATGATGAGCGATGTGGAGACCGGCAAGATCCGCGACGACATCCTGAACGAGAAGGTGCTCTCCGCGATCCTCGAGATCACAGTGCCGGTCGAGCGCACCGAGGAGATCATCCGCACCGTCTGGGCGGTCGAGAAGAGGATCGACACGATCGTTGTGCTCGGCGTCGGCACGCGCTGCGACGAGGATGGCGAGGAGCGCGTGGTCGCCCCGATCCTCGAGAGCCTCGGCTACACGCTGAAGCGCGCCAAGACCAATCTCGGCCTGGGCCGTCCGCAGATCCGCGAGCTTGCGCGCGAGAACGCTGAACCGGCCAATCAAGCACAGGAGTCGGTCGCGGCATGACCAACACCCTTCACCGCTACGGCACCGCAGAAAGCTTCAAGGACGATTATGTGATCTTCGCGCTGCCCGCCAAGGGCGGCGCGCAGACGGGCGACCCCAAGCCGGCGTTGCGGCGCTTCCTGGAGATCGCGCTCGACTATAACCCGGTGAACATCGGCGACGCGATCCACGGCGGCGGCACGCGGCCGACCGAACATAGCCACGCGATGGAGCATTTCGCCAGGCGCCCGACCAAGCCCGATTTCCAAAGGGTGATGGACGGCCTGGGCGAGCCGACGACCTATTCCGCCGTGTTCGCGACACGCGAGGATGCGGAGGCATTCGTCCAGCGCATCGTCGAAGAGGACCTCGGCCTCAGCATCAACATCTCCTCCTCGATCGAGAATGCCCAGAATTGCTGCAAGGCGGCCGGCATCACGCGGCACAGCGTCGGCTATTCGCTCGGCTTCGAGGGCATTCAGGACAATGCGCCGAACCGCCATGTGCTCGCCCTGTCGACCATGTGCGGCCACGGCATGATCAGCCAGTCGCTCGCCAAGAAGATGATCGACATGGTCAAGGAGAACCGTGCCTCGCCCGACAAGGTGACGGCGGCGCTGAGCCGCTTCTGCTCGTGCGGCATCTTCAACCCGGTGCGCGCCAGGCGGATCATCGAAGAGGCGCGCAAGAAGACCTTCTAGTCCCCGATGGAGCAACCATTGTGACGACCCAAGCGATGGACCCATGGTCCGACACCAAGCAATCCGCCGCCGGACGCGCCGCCAGAGCCCCGATCGGCGTCGGCGAAGGAACGATCCCGGCCGGGCGCTCCGGCCGTACCCGGCTCTGCTATGTCCATCCCGACCTGGTCAGGGACGCTCGCGACCGGCTGCGCGCCCAGACGGCGGATTGCGTGATGGAGACCCTCGGCATCAGCGTGAACACCTGGGTCAAGATGCGCGACGGCAAGCCGATCCGCATGTCAGTCGCCGAGCGGTTCGTTCAGCGGGTCGGCGCCTCGCGCTGATCCGCCGCGGGGTCGATCGCAGCGCAGGGCGGTATCAGCGTTCAGTCCACCACGTCTTCGTAGCGCGGATCGAGATCGACGGCGCGATCCGCATCGGCATCCGCCCGGCGGATGTCGCCCTGCCGGCGCAGCAACAGGCTGCGATTATAATAGCCGCGCGCCGCATTCGGCGCATAGCGCACCGCCCGGTCCAGATCGGCGATGGCGCCAGCAAGCTCACCCTTGCGCTCCCGTGACAGGCCACGATTGAGCCAGGCGATGGCAAGCCGCGGCGATGCCTCGATCGCCCGGTCGAATGCCGCGATCGCGCCGTCGACATCGCCACGCCACGCGAGCGAAAGACCATCGGCCACCTGTGCCGCCGCACGCCCAGCGGGGCCCGGGGCGGCCGGATCGACCAGCTTCCTGCAGGCAGCGAGATCGCGGCCCGGATCATTTACCGTGCACGCATTCCAGTCGCCCCGCCGCGCGCGCTTCGATGCGATGCGGCCCTGCGCCGCCTTGTAGGCGGATCTGCTCACCCGCGTCCCGGTGACCACGATATTCGCGTCGTCGGAATCCTCCACCGCCAGGGCAGGCGCCGCCATAGCGGGCGGGGCCGCCACCGGCGCGGCGAGGAACGAGCTTTCGGCCCGCGCGGAGGGAGCGCTGCGCTTCATCTCCATCGGCGCTGGTGGTGGGGGTGGCGGCGGTGGCGGTGGCGGTGGCGGTGCTGGCGGGGCTGGTGCCACATCAGCCGTCACCGCCGGCGCTATGGGAAGCGCCGCTTGAACCTTCGCGGGCGGCGAAAGCAGCTTGGTCGGTTCGGCGCGCGGCACGACGACCGGCGGCGCAATGTCGGCCGCGACCGGCCCGGAGGGCAACGCGGGTGCGGGCCGGGATGGCACGACCACAGGCGATGGCGCCTGCGTATTGGTGGCAAGACGGGGACTCGTCGTCATCCAGACCGGCACGCCGACCACCGCAACCAGCGCGACGGTGACCAGCGCGCCCATCCTGGGACCGCCGATCCATGACCGTCGCGGCGGCGTTGCCGCGCGGGGCCGATCGACAGCGCCGGGGGAGCCGGCGACCGCATCGAACCGCTGCATCGCCGCCTCGATCGCCGAATCCCGGGCGGCGGGCCTTGGCGGCGGCGGTTCGGGCAGCGAAGCCGAGAGGTCGCTATCGCTCTCCATTCACAACGCCCCGTCTGCGGCACGGATCGCATGGAAACCCGCCACTGGCCCGAGGCAATGAGGAGACGAAAGCAACATCTGCCGGCCTTATAGCCTCAATTGCCGACTGGTCGAATGGCGATCGGGTGCGGCGGCAGCGGCTGCCGCCGCACCCCATTGCCTATCGGCGCAACTGGGCCAGCGCCCCGGCCGACCTGGCCGCCCGGACAAGCTGGACGAACTCGGTGCGATAGCCAAAATCGTCCTCGCCCCGCGCGGCCGTGACGATCCGCAGTACATCATCATAGCTCATCGAGCCGTTATATTTGCCGCCGCGAAGCAGTTCGGCAAACGCCGCGACCCCGGTCGCGAACCGCGCTTCCCGCGGCGCGTCCTCGAAGCGGGCAACCTCCGACGTGCGGTCGATCGGGGTGGAGATCAGGCGGCTCGTGTCGGATTTCGGCAGCTTGTAGCGGATCTTGACGAAGCCATACTCGGTACCGCGCGACGGCGCCGTAGCCGGCGCCGGCCGCGCATAGCGCAGATCGCCGATGGCGCGAGGCCCGCCCACCGGCACGACCTCGTAGATCGCGGTCACGGTCTGGCCCGAACCGACATCGCCAGCATCGACCTTGTCATTGTCGAAATCCTCGCGGTTGAGCATGCGCGTTTCATACCCGATCAGGCGATATTCGGCGACGGTCGCCGGGTTGAACTCGACCTGGATCTTCACGTCCTTGGCGATCGGGAACAGGGTCGAGGTCGCCTCGTCCACCAGGGTCTTCCGCGCCTCGCCGATCGTGTCGATATAAGCGGCCGCGCCGTTGCCGTTCTGCGCCAGCGTCTGCATCATCGCATCATTGTAATTGCCCATGCCGAAGCCGAGCACCGAGAGGAACACCCCCTTGCCACGCTCGCGCTCGATATAGCCCTTCAGCTCCTCCTGATTGGTGATGCCGACATTGAAATCGCCGTCAGTCGCCAGGATGACCCGGTTGACACCCTTCACATCGAAGTTGCTTTCGGCTAGGGCATAGGCTTGGCGGATTCCTTCGGCCCCCGCCGTGCTGCCGCCAGCGCCGAGCCGGTCGATCACCCCGAGGATCCGGCCCTTTTCGCTCGCCCGGGTCGGCTCGAGCGCGGTGCCTGCCGAACCTGCATAGGTGACGATCGAGACCCGATCATCGGCATCGAGCTGGTCGAGCAGCAGCGCCAGCGACTGCTTCACCAGCGGCAGCTTGTTGGGCGCGTTCATCGACCCCGAGGTATCGATCAGGAAGACGAGATTGGCGCGTGGCCTGGTCGCGCGCTGGAGCTCATAGCCCCGGATGCCGATGCGGACGAGCTTGCGCCCAGCTGTCCAGGGGCTGGGGAAGACAGCGACATTGGTACTGAACGGCTGGTCCGCCGAACGCGCCGCCGCATAGCTGTAGGGGAAATAATTGACCATCTCCTCAGTCCGCACCGCCGCCGGCTGGGGCAGGAGGTTCTGGTTGAGCGAGGCGCGGACGAAGGAATAGGACGCGGTGTCGACATCGATCGAGAAGGTCGAGACCGGATCTTCCCGCACGACCTTGAACGGGTTCTGGGAAGTGGTGGTGAACTTGTCGCGCCCGACATCCTGATAATAGGGCATCGGCATGCCGGGTTCGGGCGCGATCCGCGCCAGATAGCTCTGCGGCGCCATCATCTTGCCGGTCACGATCATGGACGGCGGAGGTGGCGGCGGCGGGGCGGGCGGGGGCGGAGCGGGCATCGCCACCGCGACATCCGCGGCGACTTCGGCCCGCGCGGCAGCTGGCTGGTTCACACGCGCTCCCGTGACGACGATATTCTCATCCGCCGGCGCGGCGGGCGGGGCGGCGGTCTCGATGCCGGACCTCGCGCAGGAGGCGAGGAGCAGGGCGGTCACGCCGATGGCGATGGCGGGGTGCTGGCGGGACATATATTGGCGGGGCATGGGGAACTCTCCCTGGTGACAGCGGCGCACGATCGTCCGCATGTCCCTTCGACGCCCCTCCCCGGGATATCCTTGGGTCCGGTTGAAAATATTTCTTCGAATGCCGCCCCTGCCGTTCAGCCGCCTTCGGCCCGGTCGGTGGCAAGCAGTCGCCGTACCTCGTGCATCCGCCACGATATGGTCGATTCGGCCACGCCCAGTACATCAGCCGCCTCGGCATGGCTGAGCTGCTGTCCGGCGACGAGCACCACCGCATCACGATAGGCCGGCTTCAGCCGGGCGATGGCGCTCTTCACCCACATCGCATCGTGAAGGTCGCGCCCGTCCGGCCCGCGCGTCAGCCCGGTCAGAACGCCAAGCCGCTCCGTAAAGCCAAGAAAGGAACGGCGGCGGCGCTTCTGGTCGCGGCAGGCGTTGACCACGATGCCGCACAGCCAGGTGGTGAACCTGGCTTCGCCCCGGAACCCGCCGATCTTCTCGACCAACGTGCAGCAGACATCCTGCGCGATATCGTCCGCATCGGCACGCGATCCGGTCAATTGCCAGGCCAGGCCGTGGATCCGGTTGTAATGCCGTTGCAGCAGCAGGCCGAAGGCGTCGCGATCGCCGCCCGTGGCGGCGGCGATCAGGTCAACGTCAGGATCGTCCCCCGTATCCGCCACGAGTCAGCGCCGGCCGCCATACGGGCCGGCGCGCATGCGCATGACTGTCGCCGTATCTCCCACAGGCCGCTCTGTGCATCATTCGCGCCCGTGATGCCATCGCGGACCGGCGCCCCACGCCCTCCGCTCGGGAAAGCGGGAGCGGATCGGCGGTATTTCCTTCACTCCACCAGGGCGGCTTCCGCCGATGCCATGCCGGCGCTCGCGACCTCGCGCTCGGCCTGGACGAAGCCATATTCGGGGACGATCTCGCCCGCCCGATCGGAGATGATGTTCCAATGGGCGACCACCTGCTCGCCGGCATCCGCCGTACCGCCGATATGCCGCCCCTGCGACAAGGTGACGCTCGCCCGCGCGAAATGACCTGCACCGGCGCACAGGATCGCACGGGTTGGCGCATCCTCGCCGACGAGCGCGAGCAGCCCCGGACTCACCAGCGCCGGGTCGAGCAGGTCGAGGCTGGTGTCGGGCAAGACGCCGTGAGTCATCTGGGTGGCGGCAGTCGGCGCGAGGCAGTTCACCCGGATGCCGTATTTCTCGCCCTCGATCGCCAGCGTCTGCATCAGCCCGACCAGCGCCATCTTGGCGGCGCCGTAATTAGCCTGGCCGAAATTGCCGTACAGGCCGGACGAGGAGGTCGTCATGATCACGCGCCCGTGACGCTGCTCGCGCATGATCTCCCATACAGCCTTGGTGCAGATCGCCGCGCCCATCAGGTGAACGTCGATCACGATGCGGAAATCGTCGAGGCTCATCTTCGCGAAGCTCTTGTCGCGCAGGATGCCGGCATTGTTCACCAGAATGTCGATCCGCCCCCAATGGTCCATCACCCGGGCGACCATCGCGGCGACCGCCGCCTCGTCGGTGACCGATCCGGCGACGGCAAGCGCCTCGCCACCGATGGCGGCGATCTCTGCGGCGACGGTCTCCGCTGCCTGCGGCGCCACGTCATTGACCACCACCCTGGCCCCGTGACGGGCCAGGAACAGGGCATGCGCCCGCCCCAGTCCGCCGCCGGCCCCGGTTACGATCGCGACGCGTCCTTGCAGTGACATGTGACTGTTCCTCCCTCTTGACCTGCGTTCGTCGCTAGCTCGATTCATATTCACTCTCAAGCTAGTTAGTGTCTTTTATATGTAACATCCGCTGATGCAGCCGGCGGGAATCAGCTTCATCGCGCCGTCAGAACGGCTCTTTTCCCGAATGCTGGCGGCACAATTCCAGGAAGCCGGCGGCCATGAACGACGCCATGCGATCCTTGACGGCAACAAAATCGTCCGACTTGCAGATGCCGCCGGAAAGCTTGTCGATCCGCCCGGTCCGCGCCAGCGTCAACATCAGGGCGCCGGTGACGAAATGATAGCCCCAGAAGATGTCCTGCTCGCTGCAATCGGGCAGCGCCTTTTTCAGCAGTCCGATCAGGCGCAGCACGACCGGATCGAAATGCTCGTCCATCAGCTCGGCACCCCATTGGGGTGCGTTCGCCACCTGCGCGCCCAGCGCGGCATAGTTCTTCCAGCCCTCCCCGCCCTCGATATAGAGGTCGAGATCGGTATCGAGGAACGCGCGCAGTGCCCCCGCGACACTGGGCTTGCCCTGGGTCGCCGCATCATATTCGTCGAGCGCCTTCATGCGCCGCTCGCTCGTCACCACGGCGCGGCGGGCGAAGACCGCGTCGAAGAGCTTCTTCTTGTCCTCGAAATAGTAATTGAGCAGCGTGTGGTGGACGCCGACGCGTTTCGCGACATCCTTCAGCGTCACGCCGTACAGGCCGTGCTGCGAGAAGAGATATTCGGCCGCGTCGAGGATCTGCTCCATCGTCTCGGCACGCTGTTCCGCCTTGGTGTTGCGTCGGCGGGGTTTCACGTCTTCGGGCAATGAGGGCCTTTCTGTCTTGCCGTGACCAGCGCCGAACCGGCGACCGGACCCCGGCTCACGCGCTGCCGTATTCGGATCTCAGGCGTATCTTGTCGATCTTGCCGGTCGACGCCAGAGGCATGTGCTGCAGGCGCACGATCGCGTCGGGGATCCACCAGGGCGCGACCCGCCCTTTCAGGGGCGCCAGCAGGGCTTCGTCGCTGATCCCCTGGCGATCGCGCATCTCCACCAGCAGGATCGGGCGCTCGCCCCATTTGTCGTCCTGCCGCCCGATCACCGCGGCCAGCGACACCTCAGGCAGCGCGCCGACCACCGCTTCGATCTCCGCCGGGTTGATCCACTCGCCGCCCGACTTGATCAGGTCCTTGGCCCGGCCGGTGATGATCAGATTGCCGTCAGCATCAATTCGCGCGAGATCGCCGGTCCCGAACCAGCCATCGGCATCGGTCGCGCTCTGCTCCTGGCCGAAATAGCGCTCGATCACCGCCGCGCCGCGGACTCGCAGATGGCCCTCCGGCCCGCGCTGTTCAGGCAAGGCGTTTCCCTCCGCATCGACCAGCAACAGATCAACCCCGATCGCCGGGCGTCCCGCCAGCGCGGCGGATCGGTCGGGATCATTGGGCGGGGAGACGGTGCCCGAGGGTGACAATTCGGTCATCCCCCAGCTCGTCTGTACCGTCACGTCGAGCCGGCGCTCGATCCGCTCCATCAGCGCCGGTGCCAGCGGGGCACCGCCCATGATGATCCGCTGGAGCGTCGGCACCTCTTCTCCGGTGGCTTCGAGATGGTCGAGCAGACCGAGCCAGACGGTCGGAACGCCCACCGCGATCGTCACCCCTTCGGCGACGATCAGACGCGCCAGGCTCGCGCCGTCAGTCCGCCTTCCGGGCAGCACCAGCTTCGCGCCGGCCGCGGGCACCGCGAAGGGCAGTCCCCAGGCATTGGCGTGGAACATCGGCACGACGACCAGCGCTCTGTCCTTGGCGGAGATCGCCATGACGTCCGCCTGCAGCAGCCGCAGCGTGTGCAGGAAGCTCGACCGGTGGGTATAGGTGACCCCCTTGGGCGCGCCCGTGGTGCCGGAAGTGAAGCACAGGCCGCAGGGCGCGGTTTCGTCGAAGCCTCCCCAGGGCACGGTCGGGGAAGCCTCGGCGATCAGCGGTTCGAGTTCGACGACACGCGCGCCGCCCGCCACGCCCTGGCCGGGCCCGTCGATCACCAGCACGCATTCGATCGCGCGCACCCGCTCGGCGATCTGGCTGGCGAGCGGCATCAGGTCGGCGCTCGCGATCAGCATCCGCGCGCCCGACTGCTCGACCATCGAGGCGAGCTGCGCGCCGGTCAGCCGCGGGTTGAGCGTATGGCAGACCGCCCCCATGCCCATGACGGCATACCAGGTCTCGACATGCGCCTGGCTGTTCCACGCCAGCGTGGCGATTCGGTCCCCTGCCCGCGCGCCAAGCCCGTCGAGCACCGCCGACACGCGCTTGCTGCGCGCCTGTAATTCGCCATAGCCGATCCGGGCGATCCGCCCGTCTTCGCAGGCAGTCACCACCTCGCGGCGAGGATGCCATTTGGCTGCATGTTCCAGAAACTTGTCGAGCGTCAGGTCGAAAGGCTGCATTTCACCGTCGATCATTTGCAGTTTGCCGCCTTTGCCAGCACCGGGGAGATGACGCCGGTATTCCAGTTCCACGGCTGGTCGCCCGCCGCGGATCTGCGGCAGACAGCCGCTTCGTGCAGCGCGAACATGCCCGGGAAGAGTTTCCTGCCCGGCACCGGCACCTGCGCGAAGGCCATGTAGTTCGCGTCGGTGCCATAAGGTTGCCAGGCGGGCTGGCCCTTGGCGACCGGATCGCCGGTCGTCGCGAACGACGTCCAGTAGCTCATCATCGCATCGGACAGGCGCCGTTCGGCCAGCGTGTCGGGCACCTTCGGCCAATAAGGCGGCGTCTGGCCGGCCGTGCCGAAGACATAGGGCAGTTCCGAGGCATGGAACGCGTGCAAACCGTTATCGTCCGCGGCCGGATAGCCATGATCGAACAGATAGAGATAGCCGCGCTGGCCGATCGCTGTCTGGCCGATCGCGAGCCGCGTGGAAGTCCAGCCGTAAAGCGCGTCGCGGGTATTGGCGAGCATGCTCTCGTCGATCGTGCCGGCGGGATAGAGCTTGAGATAATAGTCAGCGAGATCGCCATAGCGGCCGCGGATCGTCTCCTCATAGGCAGCGCCACTGGCAGGCGCCGGCGGCAACAGGACACGGAGCGAGCGGATCTCTCCACTGTTGAAGCCGGCGAGGACCGGCACGGGCGCCTGCTCGCCGCGATTCCAGGTGTCGACGAGCTGGCGGGTCAGCACCTTGCCATCGACGGCGCCCCAGGGGCCATAACCCCTGGCCGCGGCCGAATCCGTGAGCTTTTCCGCGTCCATCGCGCGGAGCGCCGGCAGATCGGCCGCCCCCAGCGCCGTCATGATCTGAGTCCCGGCAGCTTCCGCCGAGGGCGTGCCGTGCGCCGCCTGCTTCAGCTCGGGCGTTGAGATCATATAGGCGCTTTCGGCGATGGCCTTGTGGAACAGCCCCCGCGCGCGCGGTGAGGCCATCAAATACATCACGCTGAGCCCGCCCGCCGACTCCCCCGCGATCGTCACATTGCCGGAGTCGCCGCCGAACGCGCCGATGTTGCGCTTCACCCAGTCGAGCGCCGCGATCTGATCGAGCAGGCCGTAATTGCCGGAGATTGCCTCAGGAGACTCAGCGCTCAGCGCCGGATGGGCGAGATAGCCGAGCACGCCGAGCCGGTAGTTGATCGAGACGACGATCACCCCCTTCCCCGCCATGCGGGCGCCGTCATACGTCCGCTCATGGCTGTAGCCGCCGACCAGCGCGCCGCCATGGATCCAGACGAAGACCGGCAGGTTCTTCGCGTCCTTCGGTGCCCAGATATTGAGCGTCAGGCAGTCCTCGCTCATCTTCTCGGGCGGATTGGTGTAGATGCCGACCGCCTTCGAATGCGGCTGGACGCAGGCCGGCCCGAAATCGGTCACCTTGCGCACGCCTTCCCAGGCCGGGAGCGCGGCCGGGGCCTTCCAGCGCATCGCCCCAACCGGCGGCTGTGCATAGGGAATGCTTCTGAAGACACGAACATCGCCCTGGACGCTGCCCTGCACGCTTCCCGCAGGAGCATCGACGATGGCCGACTGGGCAAATGCCGGACCCGCCGGAAGCAGGAAGGCCGCCAGCGCGGCAAGGCACAATTGTTTCATGCTGACATCTCGACGGGGTTGCGGCTCTCGCGGCGCAGGATGCGCGCGAGCCGGAGGAAGAGCGCGATCGCGATCAGGTAGAAGGGCGTCAGCGTGTACAGGGCCGATTGCAGATATTGGGCATGGCCATGCGCCTTGAACCAGTCGCTCGCCTGGCCAACCCAGGTCGGCCCGAGACCGAGACCGATGAAGTTCATCACCAGCAGCAGCAGCGCGCCGGCCAGCACGCGCTGGTTGGGCCTGACCTCATCCTGCACCAGCGCCACCGACGCCGAGAGATAGAAATAGTTGAAGACCATCACCACCGCGAGCAGCGCAAGGGCGAGCGGCCAGGTCGGCGCCCAGATGAAAGCAAGGTAGAAGGGCATCGCCACCGCGAGCGACAGCGCGGGCGCGATGGCATAGCCCGCCCGCGAGGTTCGCGTCATGCGGTCGATCACCCGGCCGGAAATGACCATCCCGCCGCCCATGCCGAGAACCAGCACCAGCGCGTACCAGATGGCGACGTCGCTCAACGCCATGCCCTTGTCGCGCATCAGGAACAGCACCGCGAAATTGCCGAGGCCATAGGTGACGAACTGAGTCGCGCCGCTACCCAGCGCCGCGAGCATAAGCACCGGGTGCGTAAAGAACATGCGCAAGGTAGGCCAGAAGGCAGCCTTGTCCGAGCCGTGGCTCGTGCGCACCTGGTCGGTCGCGCCGCGTTCCGGCTCGCGGAAGAACAGCCGCACCAGCAACGCCGTGACGATGCCGATGATGCCGATGATGATGAACGGCATGCGCCAGCCGAACCGCTCAGCGATCGCGGCGCCGAACGCCACGCCGATCGCGGCGCCGATCGCCGGGCCGAGATTGAAGATGCCGAGCGCCGCGGCGCGTCTGCCGGGCGGATAGGTATCAGTGATGATCGCGTAGGATGGCGGGACGCCGCCCGCCTCGCCGAAACCGACGACCATGCGCGCGACGACGAGCTGTGTGTAGTTCCCGGCCATGCCGCAGGCGATCGTCGCGCCGCTCCAGATCGCGCAGGCGAGCGACAGGACGTTGATGCGGTTGGTCCGGTCGGCGAGCCAGCCCACCGGGATCGCGATGAAGCAATAGAACATCGCGAAATACAGGCCGCCGATCAGGCCGAGCTGGCCGTCGCTTACCTGCAAGGCATCCTGGATCGGCTTGGCGAGGATGCCGATCAGCTGCCGATCGAGAAAATTGAGGACATAGACGAAGGTGAGCGCGGCCAGCATGAGCCACGGACGGGCGCTGGTGGCCGGGGCGGAACGCGCGGCGGCCGGCTCCGTCACGCCGATCGGGGGAACGGAACCGGCGGCCACCGATCAGAGCCCGTAGCCGAGACGGATGCCGATCGTACGCGGCCGCAATGTACCGAAGCGGCTGACGAGAAACGCTTCGGGATGGATGTAGGTGATCGAGTGATCGTCGAACACATTCTCGACATAGAGCTGCGCCGAAATGTCGCCGCGCTTGAGGCCGAAGGTCAGGTTCGTGTTCACATATTCATCGGTCTTGCCAAAGGTCGACAACGGCACGGTCGGCGCGCCCGGCGTGTTCGGGAAAGAGCTGTTGTACGAGCCGACATATTGCGCGTTCACGGCGAAGTTCGCCTTGGTGTCGTTGCCGAGATCGAAACCGTAGGATGCGTAGAGCGCGCCCTGAAGCCGGGGTGCGGAGAGCCTGTGGCCGAGCACCGCGCCGGAGATCGCGGCCTCGGTCGCGCTCAGCTTGGTGATCTTCGAATCATTATACGCCGCGTTCAGGCCGATGAAGACGTCCTTGACCGGGATGATGCCCATCTCGACTTCGAAGCCCTTGCTGCGTGCCCCACCGATATTGGTGGCGAACTGCACTGAGTCCGATACGCGGTTGGCCTGTGCCTGGATATTGCTCCAGTCGATCAGATAAGCCGCCACATTGATCGTCACCAGCCCGTTGAGGAAGCGCCCCTTGGCGCCGACCTCATAGCTTTTCAGATCGTCCGAGGACGCGCCGTTGGGAATGATGATGTCGTTGGGGTTTACCAGGCTGGGACGCCCGGCGAACGCATTCACGATCGGGGCGCGGAAACCGGTGGAGAAGGTGGCATAGGTCGTCACCGACTCGGTGGGCTTGAAGCTGGCGCTCGCCTTCCAGGACGGCTTCGATCCCGATGCCTTCACACCGGCGACCGCGGCATAGGGCGTGAACTGGTTGAAGTTCACATTCCTGAAGCCGCCCAGCGCGTAATCGAAATAGTTGAAGCCCGCCGCCGTCGCGAGATACCCGCCGGCTTCGGTGAACCCCTGGGCCGAGGTACGGCCGTAGCGCATACCGCCGGTCAGCCAGAACTTGCTCGAGAAGCGATAGGTCAGCTCCCCGAAACCGGCGAGTTCTTCGCTGATCTGATGGGTATATTGTTTCTGGTAATATTGGTCGGGCAATCCGGTGAAGCCGCGTGACTGCAGGAACGGAAAGCTGGAGCGGTAGAAGTAATCGACGTCGCGGCGGCGGTGCATGTAGAAGCCCCCGACGACGAACTGGAAAGGGCCGTCCAGCGACGACACGAGCCGGGTCTCCTGCACGAAGACCTTGTCATAGCCGTTCGCATCCAGGCCGAAGGCGATCGGCGCACCGGGAAAGGACCCGCGCGGGAAGGTGCCGCCGAGGTCGACCCAGAAGCGCTGGTCGAACTTCGAATAGGTCGACGAGCTGGTCAGCTTGGCGAAATCGAACTCATAGTCGAGCGTGCCGTTGAGCACGAGCTGCTTGCCGGTGAAGCGGTCCGGCTGGTCCGAAACGCGTTTCTCGCGCCCGAGCGCAGGGCTGGTCAGCGAGGAATCCTTGGGATCGCTGTTCTCGTACGAGCCGAGCAACTTGATCGACAGCCGGTCGGTCGGCCGCCACAGCGCGACGAGGCGCCCGCCCCAGTCGATCAGCTTGTTCGAATTGTGGATGCCGGTGCCGACATTGTCGAGATAGCCGTCCTCATGGCGATAGAAGCCGACGCCGCGGATCGCGAGCTTGTCGGTCACGACGGGGATGTTGACCATCACATTATAGCGCTGGCGCACCGAATCCGACCCGGTCAGACCAATATCGACGAGCGCGGAGGTGTCGAACTCATGAAGGTTGGGGCTCTTCGTCAGGATGCGCATCGCCCCCGACAGCGAGCCGGAGCCGAACAGCGTGCCCTGCGGCCCGCGCAGGAACTCGACGCGCTCCACGTCGAACAGATTGGGATCGACCACCGTGGTGTTGCCGATGGTCGAGACCGGCAGCTCATCGATATAGACCGCGACCGAACTTTGGAGATTGGCGTTGTAGCCGTTGGTGGCGATGCCGCGCGCGGTGAAATTGTTGAAATTCTGGGTTGGACGATTGAGCACCACACCCGGCGTCTCCCGGGCGATGCCTTCGAAGCCGACGATTCCCTTCTCGGTCAGCTGTTCCTGCGAGAAGGCGGTGATGCTGAGCGGAACGTCCTGGATGCGTTCGTTGCGGCGGGTGGCGGTGACGACGATGTCGTTCGCGTCATGAGCCTCTTCCTGCGTGGCGGCCGGGGTATCGGCCTGCGGTGCGATGGCCTGTGCCAGCGCCGGCGTTGCCGATACGACGAACGCGGCGGCGCAAGCCGACGCAAGAAGAATGGCCCTCATCCTGTCTCTCCCAATCGACACCGGTCGTTAATGCCGGCTCGTTGGCAGCAGAATGCCGCGCGCCTTGCCTGGAGTCAACACTCACTCTCTAGAGTGTGAATATTAATGGGTGGAGCGCATGGGCTTGAACCAGATTGTCCTGTGCAAATTGGGGAAACATGCGACAGGGACGATCGAACGCGTCGCGCGCTCGATCGTCCGCAACAGTACCGCCATCAGGCGGGTGCCGGTGCTATCAGCGGTAGCGCCAGCCACCATGCCCGCGATAGCGGTGCTGCCAATAACGCCGACCATCCCAGTAGCCGCGGCCATGATAGAAGTTGCCGACCACGAGCGGCCCCGGCGCGACGACCACCGCGGGGCCGCGATTGGGGCGGCAATGGCCCGCCGGCCCCCGGTGATAACCCGGCCCGCATCCCTGCCTGGCATCGGCCGGCGATATCGAAACGGTGGCGGCGCCCGTGACGAGCGCGATTGCTAGAAGCGTCTTCATAATGACCTCTCGGTACTGGTTACGCTACACGCCCGATGAAGGGCGATGCGAAAACGAGCGCGGTCGGGCCGTGGTTCCGTGCTCCCCATCCGTCACGCTGCCTCGCCAGCGGCGACCACATACCGAAAATCGCGCCCATCGCGCCGACCGCCGCGGTGGACGGGATTGTCGCGCCTGTGCCAGAGCGGCCGCGAGATGTGTCGATGAAGGTGAAAAGATGAAGCTTCGGTCGCTGTTGTTTGTCCCCGGGGATCGCCCGGAACGTTTCGCCAAGGCAGCGGCGAGCGGCGCCGATGCGCTGATCCTCGATCTCGAGGATTCGGTCGCGCCGGAGAAGAAACCCGAAGCGCGCACGGCGATCGCCGCCTGGCTGAAGGACGGGCGTACCGTCCCCTGTTTCGTGCGGATCAACCCGCTCGGCAGCGGCGAGACCCGGGCCGACCTGGAGGCAATCCTCCCCGCCGCGCCCGACGGCCTCGTCCTGCCCAAGGCCGAAGGCGCCCCGTCGGTCCGCGCGCTGATCGACCTGGTCGGCGGCACGACACCGCCGATCCTGCCGATCGCCAGCGAGACCCCCGCCGCGGTATTCCAGCTCTCCACCTATGGCGAGGTCGCGGATCATCTCGCCGGCCTGACCTGGGGTGCCGAGGACCTGCCCGCCGCGATCGGCGCGACCAGCTCGCGCAACGAGGACGGCAGCTATACAGCGCCTTATGAGATGGTCCGCGCGCTCACCCTGTTCGGCGCGCATGCCGCCACCGTGGCGGCGATCGAGACTGTCTATCCCAACATCGCCGACACCGACGGCCTCGCCGCCTATGTCGCGCGCGGGCGGCGCGACGGCTTCACTGGCATGATGGCGATCCACCCGGCACAGGTCACCGCGATCAACGCCGGCTTCAGCCCGAGCGAGGCGGAGATCGCTCATGCCCATGCGGTGGTGGAGGCCTTCGCCGCCAACCCCGGCGCGGGCGCGCTCAAGCTCGACGGCAAGATGATCGACCGGCCACATCTCAACCAGGCGCTCAAGGTACTGGCCCAGGTGGAAGGCTGACGAGCGGATCGACCATGAGGCCGGATAGCGCCCGGCACCGCCGGGTCGGATCAGGTGCCCGCTGGAAATGTCATGAGGGTAGCTGACATTTTCATTCGGGCTATATTGTTTGTTTTCAGATGTTTAATTGAATATCCGCGATGACGGACCGGTTGGCCGGCCCGTCATCGCGGAATTGGCATATGAGACAGGCCGGGCGACCTCGCCCGGCACCGGCTCAGTTGCGCAGGCTGTCCGGCACGACGCCGCCATTCTCGGCGAGCTTGGCCATCACCGCCTGGTGGAGCGCGATATTTTTCTCGGCGCTGCCATCTTCCCCGCTCACGCCAAGCTCGTCCGCCAGTTGCTTCCGTGCGGAAAGGCTCGAATCGAGATCGAGCAGCTTCAGCAGGTCGACGATCGACGTCTGGTAGTTGCCGCCGCCATCGTCCTTCATCGACGCCATTTCGCTGAGCACCGCGCCGACATCGACATTCTGGGGCGCGGCAGCAGGCTCGGGCGCCGCCGCTTCGGGTGCCGCGGCGTCGGGTGCTGCCTCGGCGGGCGCAGGCTGCGGTGCGGCTGACTGATGATGGAAGATCTTGTCCATGATGTTGCCGAAAATGCCCATTGCTCTTCTCCTTCATGATGGCCGTCGCCCGGCCGGGCCGCGCGCCTCGTAGAACGGGGCCGGACGCCAAAAGGTCCGTCCCGAAGCATCGCACGAAAATTTACCGGGCGGAACGTCCTTCGCCGCCGAAGGTTGGTGCGCGGGGCGCCGCTGTGCGCGATCAACAGGAGACGGAATAATGCGCTACAAAACCATCGCGATGCTGTCGGCGGCGACGCTTGCACTCGCCGGATGCGGCCAGAAGAGCGAGACGAGCACCACCACCACGAACACCGTCTCGACCGAGGTCGGCAGCTCGATGACGGCCGGCAACGACAGTCTGGCGGCACCGTTGCCGAGCGCCGGCCAGAGCTTCGCCAACGCCGCGGCTTCAGGCGACGCGTTCGAGATCGCCGAATCGCAGCTCGCCCTGACGACATCGAAGTCGGCCGCGATCAAGTCGTTCGCGAAGAAGATGGTCGATGCGCATACCGCCTCGACCGCCAAGCTGAAGACGGCCGCCGCGAGCGCGACCCCGGCGATCACGCCGGATGCGACACTGACGGCCGACCAGCAGCAGAAGCTTGACGCGCTCAAGACGAAAACCGGCGCCGATTTCGACACAGCCTATGCCGCCGACCAGGTCGCCGCGCACCAGGCGACGCTGGATGCGGTACGCGGCTATTCGACGGCCGGCGACGTTCCCGCGCTGAAGACCTTCGCGACCGGCCTGATCCCGACCGTGACCGCGCATCTCAACATGGCGAAGGGCCTCAAGCCCTGATCCGACCCGCCTGATCTCGCTGGCGAGGCGGCGTTGCCGCCTCGCCTGCTAGACAATCCACCCTTTGATCGCCCGCGCGACATCGTCGATCGCCGCGCGGGCGAGCGGTACGTCGCGCGTCATCTGCAGGAAGCCGTGCACCGCGCCCGGCCACACCACCAGCTCGGCCGGCACCATCGCCGTCTCCAGCCGCTCGAGCAGAAACCGGCTGTCGTCCGCCACCGTATCCGCCTCAGCAACGCCCAGGAAGATCGGCGGCAGGCCGGCGAGATCGGCATATAGCGGCGTCGCCTCGACCGGCGGCGCATCCTTCGCCGGTCCGAGATAGCTTCCCCAGTACCAGGCCATCCTCTCCGCTGTCAGCCCATAGGGACCCATGCCGAAAGTCCGCGCGCTTTCCGTATCGAGCCCCGGCGCGAAGCACCCGTAAAGCAACGCGCAGCCGACCGGCATCGTCCGCCCGGCATCGCGCAGCCGGATCGCCAGCGACAGCGCCAGATTGGCCCCCGCGCTGTCCCCGGCAAAGGCGAAACGTGCCGGATCGAGCGCGTAGCGCCTGGCACGACGCTCGATCCACTCCCATGCCGCGAGGCAGTCGTCGAGCGCGGCAGGATGCGGCTGTTCGGGCGAGAGGCGATAATCGACACCGAACAGCACCGAACCGCTTTGCTGCGCCAGCAACCGCAGCATGCGATCATGCGTGTCGACGTCGCCGGCGCACCAGCCGCCGCCATGGAGATAGAAGATCGCGCCCCGCGCGGTGGCGGCGATCGGAGTATAGATGCGCAGGCGGATCAGGCCGCCCGGTCCCTGGATCCGGCGATCCTCAACGCCGCCCATCTCGGGCAGGCCATCATTGAAATAGCGTGCCGCCGCGTTCGCCCGCGCCCGCGCCTCGGCCGGCGGCAGGACCGTCACGTCGAAGGCGGGAAAACGGGCCGCCTGGGCCGCGCGCGCGGCAATGATCTCGGGATCGATCGGGATCGCCATGACAGGCGCGTAGCACGCGCCATAAGTCATGCAATAATGACAAATCGCGCCGACCGCCGTGATGGCGTTCCCACCGCGCCGAGTCCCCGGCTCGGTCAGCGGCAGTAGCGGGGCCAGCCGGGCCGAAGCCGCTGACGCGCAAGGACGCGCTGCGGGAGAACCCGGCTATGCGTTCCTCGTCGTCAGGGCGTCGCGCAACCGCTGCACCTGATCGTTGAGGGCGATCATGTCCGGTACGGTCAGCCTTGAATTCTCCAGCAGCGCGTCAGTCAGGCACGAAGTCCTGGCGCGCAATCCACGCCCCTTCGCGGTCAGGAATACCTGGACCTGGCGTTCGTCCTGCGGATTGCGCTGGCGCGATACGAAGCCGGCGGCTTCGAGCCGTTTCATCAACGGGGTGATCGTGCTCGGTTCGAGCGCGAGCCGGTCGGCGATGGCCGAGATCGTCTGGCCGTCAGCCTCCCACAACGTGCTGAGCACGAGATATTGCGGATAGGTCACCCCGAGCGAATCGAGCATCGGCTTGTAGAGCCGGTTGATCGCGATCGTCGTCGAATAGAGCGAGAAACAGAGCTGCGCGTCGAGCGGCAGCGGGTCCTTGCCGGGATCGTCCATCGGAAACCTCGTCATATCAGTTGCTTATTGCAAAAATGCATATCGCGATAAATCACCCTTTGACAAGGGGGAACCGGACTCCTATTTAATGAATATCGCGATAAAGAATATCGCGGCAACCAAATGCAAGGAGACTGACAATGACCAAGTCCAAGATGCTTCTCGCCGCCGCTGCCTCGTTCGTCCTCGGCATGGTCCCCGCCGTCGCGTCCGCCAAGGACACCGCTCCGGTCAAGTCCATCGTGCTGGTGCACGGCGGCTTCGTCGACGGGTCGGGCTGGGCCGATGTCTACAAGATCCTCAAGAAGGACGGATACAAGGTGACGATCGTCCAGAACCCGACCAACTCGCTCAAGGACGACGTCGTCGTCACCAAGCGCGCGATCGCCGCGGCCGACGGCAAGGTCATCCTGGTCGGCCATAGCTATGGCGGCGCGGTCGTCTCCGAAGCCGGCACCGACCCGAAGGTCGCCGGCCTCGTCTACATCGCCGCCTTCGCGCCGGATAAGGGCGAGTCGATCATCTCGCTGCTCGCCAACCCGGCACCCGGCGAGCCCGTGCCGCCGATCCTGGCGCCGGTCGACGGCTATCTCTTCCTCGACAAGGCCAAGTTCGCATCGTCCTTCGCCGCCGACGTGAAGCCCGAGGTCGCCAGCTTCATGGCTGAAGCGCAGGTTCCCTTCGGTGTCGACGCAGCGGGCGGCGTGGTGACCGCGCCCGCATGGCGCGAGAAGAAGAGCTGGTATCTCGTGTCGTCCAACGACAAGATGATCCCGCCCGCCGTCCAGCACCGGATGGCAGCCCGCGCCGGCTCTCAGGTCGACGAAGCGCCGGGCAGCCACGCAATCTATGTCTCGAAGCCGGCCGTGGTTGCTTCGGTCATCGAGAAGGCCGCCCGCGGATCAGCCGAATAATCCCGCTCCTCCCGAAGCAATGGCGCCGGTCTCCCCCAGGGGTCCGGCGTCATTTCGCCTTTTGTGCCGGAACGAATTGCTCGGCAACCGCCTTGGCCAGCAGGTCGGGCGGCAGCAACCCCTGGTCGAGCAGGAAATTGTTGAAGGCCAGCCGGTCGAATTTCGCCCCCAATGCCAGCTCGGTATCCATGCGGATGCGCAGGATGCGGGTATAGCCGTAGAAATAGCTGCCCGCCTGGCCCGGCGCGCGAGAGGTGTAGCGCTCGATCTCCTGCTTCGCCATCGCAGGCGAACTGACCACCTGTTCGAGCAGGATTCGCCGCGCCTCCTCCTTCGAGATCAGCCCGAGGTTGAGCATCGGATCGAGCATCGCCCGCGCCGCGCGCAACAGCCTTGCCTGAAGCGCCATCAATTGCCCGTCGAGCGGATGATAGGGCAGCGCCTCGGCCTCGGCATAAAGCGCCCAGCCTTCCACATTGACGCTGTTGAACGCGAAGTAGATCCGAGCCTGCGATACGCCGCGCTCGACCAGCGCGGTGAATTGCAGCTCGTGCCCGGGCCGCCCCTCATGCGCGGCCACGGTCCATTGCGCCGAGGGGAAGTTGAAATCGTCATAGGCGGCATCGGGACCTGAACTCGCCACGCTCAGCGGCAGGACGAAGGTGCCGCGCTCGCCCTTGTTGCCGATCAGCGGCGGCGGCTCCATGTGCGGCGCGGGCGACGCAGCCGATTCCGCCTCGCTGGCGAGCCGCATCTGCATCGGCCGGTCGGGCAGGTCGACGATATGTTCGCGCCTGATCGCTGCCTCGTTGGCGCGGATCACCTCGGCATAGCTCGCCTCGAGCCTGTCGTTCGGGATGGTCGCCTGCTTGAGCTGGCGGATGACGTCGGCATAGCTGCCGCCCTTCAGCCCCTTCTCCTTCGCGACCAGCGGCGCCAGCGCGATCATCGCGGCGCGAGTCTCGGCGAACTCGATCTCAGCCTGCTGGATCAGCAGGCGCGGATCGATATCGATGCCGAACTGCTTCAGCCGATAGGCATAGACCTCGGGCGGGAGGCGGAAATCGGCCCGTGCCAGCGGCAGCACCTCGGCACGTTCCCAGGCGGTATAGTCGGCGATCTGCTTGTCGAGCCTGGCCAGCGCCGCCTCGGCGCCGGTGATCCGGTATTTGGCGAACAGTTTCCGGATCCCCTCGGCATAGGTTCCGGCATTGGTCAGCGCATCGTCCAGCGCGACCTTGTCCGGCCCAAGCAGGCCCGGCGCCCGAGTCTCGGCGAAGCGCGCCCTGGCAAGATCAGTCAATGGCGTCGTACCCGGATAATCCCCGACATAGCGGCGCAGCAGCTCGACCGCCTTCAGACGCCGTGCGGGCGAGACCTGATCGTCGAGCACCCCCTTGATCCCGCCGAACAGCGTCCTTGGCGCATCGATCCAGGAGAGGAAATATTTCCGCCTGAGGCGCGTCCCCTCAAGATCGGAATCGACCGACCTGATCAGTATCTCCAGATCCTGCCTGACGTTCGGGTCCTTCTCGACAGCCAGCCTTTGCCTGAGCTCGGCCGTCACCTTGTCCATCGCCGCGGCGGTGCGCTCGTCAAGCCTGGGCCCAAGATCGGTCGCCAGTCCGTCAAAGGCAGTCATGCCGTTCTGCGACGCCGATTCCGGATCGAACCGTGCCTGCGCCTCCGCCACCAGCAACGCATTCCGGTTGCTGGTTTCGACCCAGGTCCTGTCGGGTGCGGCCGCCGCCAGGGGCAGGGGCATCGCAGCGAACAGAAGCAGGGGCAGGATAGCGGAACGGCGCATGTGCTGGCTTTCGAAACAGGGACAGTGGCGCCACCGCGGGGAATCCCCTGGCAGCCTTCCTGTCCATTCCTGACCCAGCGCGGCACCGACGGCAACCTGTACCCAGCGCGGGCGCCTCTGCCGGCGATTCCGAACGCCGCATTTGTATCCCTTGGCCGCCTGGGACTAAGCGCGACGGATATCCTGATCGTGAATGTCGGAGTCGCGTGGCGCTGGATCTTGTCATGACCGCCCTGGGCGCGCTGTCGGTGGGGCTGTGCGTGCTGATGTCGGCGTTCCTGCTGGCGGTGTCCGGACCATTGCGGCGTGCCAACCGGTTCCTCGCCGGCTTCCTGCTGCTCACCGCGATCGACCTGCTCGGCTGGACGATCCTGCTCTTCCCGCCCGGCTGGCAGGTCTGGTTTCCGTTGCGCCTGCCGTTCGGCTATCTGCAAATGCCGCTGCTGTGCGCCTATGTCCGTGCGCTCTGCTTTCCCGGGCAGCGCTCCAGGGCGGACATGACCGGAGGGCTTGCCGCGATCCTGTCAGCGATCTCGCTGATACCGCGCGCGCGGACGATCCTTTCCCCGGGCCTCTCCCCGGGCGGAAGCACCGATCAGTTCGTCGCGACCGGACTCGACCTGGCCGGCAACGACGTTGCACTCCACCTGCAATTCTATCTCTATCTGGCGGTCATGGCCGTGCTGCTGATGCGGTATCGCGCGCGCCGTCGGGAGACGGACGATCGCGCCGGCCAGGCCACCCTCTACTGGGTCGCCACCCTGCTCGGCATATCATTTGCCGCGCATATGATGGTCGTCGCGAAGAGCTGGGCCTGGCTCGGCGACGACCGGCAAGCCTATGCATGGCTGCAGCTTTGCACCGGCATCGTGGCAGTCGGCGTGAACTGCGCGCTCACCTTCGTCGCCCTGACCCGGCAAAGCCTGTTCGTCGGTATCGACATGCCCCCCGCCAAAGGCCGCGGTCGCCCGGTCGTACCGGGATCGGAATTCGCGACGATCGACGCCCATGCCCTCGAACGCCTGAATCGCTACATGATCGAGCAGGAGCCGTTTCTCGATCCCGCGCTGACGGTGCGCCGCCTCGCGCGCCGCACCGGCATCGCCGAGCGCGACCTGTCAGCGCTGCTCAACCGGCATCTCGGCCAGCATTTCTTCGATTTCGTGAACCAGCATCGCGTCCGCAGGGCGTCCGCGTTGCTCGCCGACCCCACCCATGCGGACAAGACCATCCTGGAGATCGCCCATGAGGCCGGGTTCAATTCGAAATCCTCCTTCAACACCGCGTTCAGCAAGCATTGCGGCGTGACCCCGACCGTGTTTCGCCGCACGGGCGCGACGGCGGTCACCGGCTGACCATCAGGATCGACGACCGACTTCGCGAAGTCGGTCGCCACCGCCCCCAGGGCGGGCGATGCCATCGGCTCCTTCGTGACGGAGCCTTCATGCCAACCCGATTCCCCAACCGGATCCTCATCGTCCTCGCGGCCCTGATGCTGCCCTGCGGACCGATCGCACTTGCGGCGCCTCCTGCCGGGTCTACCGCAACGGACCCGCGTATCGCCGCCCTGCTCGAGCCGTGGAGCAAGGCCGACGGGCCCGGCGTGCAGGTGTCGGTGATGCTCGACGGCAAGGTCGTCGGCAGCTTCGCCGCCGGCGCGGCAGACCTCGAACACCAGACCCCCGTGACACCGGATTCAGTCTTCCATGCCGCGTCGTTGTCGAAACAGGTCACCGCCTTCGCCATCCTGCTGCTCGAACAGGACGGGCTGTTGTCGATCGACGATCCGCTGACCCGCCATATCCCCGAAGCGGCGCCGCTCGGGCCGGTCACGCTGCGCCAGTTGCTGAATCACACCAGCGGCCTGCGCGACCAATATACGCTGATGGCGGCCGCCGGCTGGCGCGCCGAGGACCTGCTGACCGACGGCCAGGCGGTCGCCATGCTGCTCGCCCAGCGCGGCGCCAATTTCGCGCCCGGCACCCGATATCAATATATCAATTCCGACTATACGCTCCTCGCCGAGATCGTTCGGCGCCTGTCAGGCAAGAGCCTCGACGCCTTTTGCCGCGAGCGCATCTTCCTGCCGCTCGGCATGGAACACACCCGGTTCCAGGACGATGTGACGGCGACCATCCCGGGCCGCGCCGAATCCTATCGCCGCACGCGCACCGGCTATGCCCGGTCTCCGCTCAGCTACACGCTGACCGGCCCGACCGGGCTGGCGACCACAGCGGGCGACCTTGGGCGCTGGGCGCGGAATTTCGAAACGGCGACGATCGGCTCCACGCGCCTGTTCCGTCGCATGGAGGAACGCGGCGTGCTGCGCGACGGCACGGTCAATGCCTATGCGATCGGCCAGGAATATCGCCGCTGGCATGGTCTCGACGTCTGGATGCATGGCGGCCGGGATGCGGGGTTTCGCAGCTTCCTGCTGCGGGTGCCGGGGGAACGATTCTCGGTCGCGGTGCTGGGCAATGTCGCCGATCTCAACAGCGCCCACCTCGCCTTCGCGCTGGCCGACCTCTATCTGGCCGACCAGCCCGGTTATCGGGCCGAGCCGGCGGCGGTCCCCACCGCACCGACGCCCCGGCAACTCGCGACCTATGCCGGCGCCTATGAGCTGTTCCCCGGATTGATCTTCACGGTCTCGACCGACGGCGAGCGCCTGTTCTTCGCCCCGCTCGGCGACGACAAGCCGGTCGCCCTCCCAGCGCTGTCGGGCGACCGCTTCGCGCTCGATGCCAGGGCGGATATCGCGCTGGAATTCCCCGCGCCAGTCAAGGGCAAGGCACCGCACTTCGTGTACCGCGTCGGCATGGACGGCTTTCTCGTAGCGCCACGGATCGACCTCAAACCCTTTGCCCCGTCCAGCGCCCGGCTGGCGGACTATGCCGGCCGCTACTGGAGCGAGGAACTGAAGACCGCCTATGACCTTGTCGTGAAGGATGGCCGGCTCATCGCCCGCCACCCGCGCCGCGACGATATCGGCCTCACCCCGTATCAGCCCGACACCTTCTCAAGCCCCGAATTCTTCCTCGAACGGCTCGTCTTCGAACGCGGACCCGACGGCAGCGTCACCGGCGTGCTGATATCGGGGCCGGTCGCCGAAAACATGCGCTTCGTGCGCCAGCGCGGCGCCTGACCTTTCATGCGCCGCCGGTCGTGCCGATCCGGTCGAGCTCACCAATTACCTCCTCCGACAGCACAAGATCGGCCGCGGCGAGATTCTCGCGCAGATGCCCGGTCGAGGAAGTGCCGGGGATCAGCAGGATATTTGGCGCGCGCCGCAGCAGCCAGGCGAGCGCGACCTGCATCGGTGTCGCGCCGAGCCGCGTCGCGACGTCCGACAGGGACGAGGATTGAAGCGGCGAGAAACCGCCAAGCGGAAAGAAGGGCACATAGGCGATGCCCCTGGCCGCTAGTTCGTCGACCAGCGCGTCGTCCTCGCGGTGGACGAGGTTATACTGGTTCTGCACGCACACCACCGGCGCGATACGCTCCGCCTCCGCGACCTGCGCCGATGTCACGTTGCTCAGACCGAGATGCCGGATCAGTCCCTGGCGCTGCAGGTCGGCCAGAGTGGTGAATCGCTCGGCGATCGAACCCTCACTTGGCCCATGACCATCGCCGAGGATGCGCAGATTCACCACGTCGAGCGCTTCGACGCCAAGGTTGCGCAGATTGTCGTGCACGCCCCGGGTCAATTCCGCGGGGCTCATGGCGGGATTCCAGGACGCATCGTCACCGCGCACCGCGCCGACCTTGGTCACGATCGTCAGTGCCTCGGGATAGGGATGAAGCGCTTCGCGGATGATCTGGTTGGTGACGTGCGGGCCATAGAAATCGCTGGTATCGATATGGTTCACGCCGCTCACGATCGCTTCGCGCAGCACGGCGACTGCCGCGGCGCGGTCCCTGGGCGGGCCGAACACGCCCGGCCCCGCAAGCTGCATCGCGCCATAGCCCATGCGGTTCACGATGCGGTCGCCGAGGCGGAAGGTGGTGGTGTCGGTCATATCGGGTCTCCGGGGTTTCGCTGCGCAGGATATGCGCCTGACGTCACCGGACTATAAGACAGGACAATCGGGACAAGCCGTGCGATAATATGCACAATGGCGACCGAGCTCGACGATCTGGCGACCTTTGCCGCGGTGGTGCGCGCCGGGGGCTTTCGCGATGCGGCACGCGCCGGAACGGCGTCGGCATCGGGCCTGAGCGAAGCGATCCGCCGGCTCGAGGCACGGCTCGGCGTGCGCCTGCTCAACCGCACCACCCGCAGCGTCACGCCGACCGAGGCCGGCGCGCGCCTGTTCGAACGGCTCGGCCCGGCGCTGGGCGAGGTGGAGGCGGCGCTCGACGTGGTCAACGCCTTTCGCGACCGGCCAGCCGGCACGCTGCGGCTCAACGTGCCGGCCAATGTCGCGCGGATCGTGCTGCCGTCGATCGTGACGCCGTTCCTCAAGGCCTATCCGGAGATCCGCCTCGAGGTGACGAGCGAGGATGGCTTCATCGACATCCTCGCCACCGGCCACGACGCCGGCATCCGCTATGACGAGCGGCTGGAGCAGGATATGATCGCGGTGCCGATCGGCCCGCGTTTCCAGTGCATCGCCACCGCCGCCGCGCCCGCCTATCTCGCGGCATATGGCCGGCCGGATCATCCGCGCGACCTGCTCGACCATGCCTGCATGCGCGGGCGCTTCTCCAGCGGGCGGATCGCCGTCTGGGAATTCGAGCGCGACGGGGAGATCGTGCGGATCGACCCGGCCGGGCCGCTGCTGATCCAGCCGGGTGCCTCGGCCGACCTGCTGGTCGATGCGGCGATCGGCGGGCTGGGCATCGTCCATCTGTTCGAGGACTGGCTCAAGCCGCATCTCGACAATGGCGCGCTGGTGCCGGTGCTCGAGCCGTGGTGGCAGCGCTTCACCGGCCCGTTCCTTTATTATCCCGGCCGCCGTTACCTGCCCGCGCCGCTCCGCGCGTTCGTGGATTTCATCAGAGACCGGCCCGGCTGACCTGCCTCCCTGCCCCTGCCCGGCGTCCATTCCGGCGGGCGATGGGACGGGACGTGCATTAGGCTGCTTCCCGCGCTTGATCTCTCGCCCGCCGAAGCCGACATTGCGTTCGAACCGCGACACCTAGCGAGATGACGACCCGATATGACCAACCTGTTCCACTCCTTCGACCCTGCCACCGGTGAAATGGTCTGGTCCGGCCCCGAGACGAGCGCGGCCGATTGCGCCGCCGCCGTCGCGACGGCGCGCGCCGCCTTTGACGGCTGGTCGGCGACGACGGTGGAAGAGCGAATCGCGTTCGTCCATCGCTACCGCGACGCGCTGAAGGAGGACGGCGAGGCCATCGCCGCGGCGATCTCGCGCGAAACCGGCAAGGCGCTGTGGGAGACGAGGACCGAGCTCGCCTCGATGATCGGTAAGGTCGACCTGTCGGTCGCCGCCCATGCCGAGCGCACCGGCAGCCGCGAACAGGATGCGCCGTTCGGCCGAGCGGTGCTGCGCCATCGCCCGCACGGCGTGATGGTGGTGCTTGGGCCGTATAATTTCCCCGGCCACCTGCCCAACGGCCATATCGTGCCCGCATTGCTGGCGGGCAACACGATCCTGTTCAAGCCGTCCGAGGAGACTCCTCTCGTCGGAGAGCTGATCGGCGCGGCGATGCGCAAGGCCGGGCTGCCCGAGGGCGTGTTCACCGTCGTCCAGGGTGGCCGCGACACCGGCGCTGCCCTGATCGCCGAAGATATCGACGGGCTGCTGTTCACCGGATCGGCTGGCGCCGGCGCTCATTTCAGCCGCATCTTCGCCGACCGGCCCAAGGTGATCCTTGCGCTCGAACTGGGCGGCAACAATCCGCTGATCGCCTGGGACGGCGATCCGGCAGCGATCGCCTCGATCGTCGTCGCGTCAGCGTTCATCACCACCGGCCAGCGCTGCTCCTGCGCGCGCCGCCTGATCGTGCCCGAGGGGGCGAAGGGCGAGGCGATCGTCGCCGCGGTCGCCGCCCTGTCCGACCGGATCACGATCGGCGCGTGGGACGACACGCCGGAGCCTTTCATGGGCCCGCTGATCTCCCCCGGGGCGGCGGCACGCGTGTCGCTCCAGGCCGAGGAACTGATGAAGCTCGGCGCGCAGGCGATCCGTCCGTTCGAGGGCCGACCCGGCCGGTCGACCGCGTTCGTCGGCCCGACGATCCTCGACGTGACCGGGGTCGACGTGCCGGACCAAGAGATTTTCGGCCCGGTGCTCCAGGTGACGCGCGTGGCCGATTTCGACGCCGCCATCGCCGCGGCCAACGCCACCCGCTTCGGCCTGTCGGCCGGGCTGATCAGCGACGATGACTCGCTATGGGACCGGTTCAAGAGCCATATTCGCGCTGGCGTGGTCAACCGCAACCGCCCGACCACGGGCGCTGCCGGATCAATGCCGTTCGGCGGCCTCGGCGCCTCGGGCAATCATCGCCCGAGCGCCTACTACGCCGCGGACTATTGCGCCTATCCGGTCGCGAGCTTCGAGGCGGACCGGGTGGCCGACCAGGTGCACGACCTGCGGGGTATCCGCGACTGAGAGCGATGGCCGTTACCGTCCGGTAGCGGCCATGAGCCCCTCTCCGGCTCAGCCGCGCGCGCCGCGGCTCGTTCCGATCTCTCGGGGGATGGTGTCGGCGGCACCGCGCGTGCAGGATCGCGATGCCAGAGTTCGCGGTCGCAGAGTGGGGGGAGGAACCGATGCGCTATGTCCGGATGCCGATCGAGGTCGAGTCACCCGAGGAATATGGCTATGGCCGGATCCGCTACAATCTTTCCGAAAGCTCGGTCGCTGACCGAAGCCTGGCCGACCTTGGCCTGACCATTCCCGACCTGACCCTGCTCTATGGCGAGCATCGCGGCGGCGCGACGCTGCGGCGCCTGATCGCCGAGGCAAGCGGTGGGATCGAGGCCGACGACATCCTCGTCACCGTCGGCGCGGCCGGGGCATTGTTCATCATCGCCACCGCCCTGCTCGGCACGGACGATCACCTCGTCGTGATCAGGCCGAACTATGCGACAAACCTGGAGACGCCCCGCGCGATCGGCTGCAAGGTCACCCATGTCGACCTCGACTTCGAGACCGGCTTCCGCATCGATCCCGCCGCCATCGTCGCCGCGATCACGCCGCAGACCCGGATCATCAGCATCACCACCCCGCACAACCCGACCGGCACGATGCTGGCCGAGGTCGAACTGCACGAACTGGTCGCGCTGGCGAAGAAGCGCGGCTGTATCCTGCTGGTCGACGAGACCTATCGCGACCTGTCGCTTGACGGCACGCTGCCGCTGGCCGCCTCCCTCGGCGACCATGTCATCAGCGTTGCGTCGCTCTCCAAGGCCTATGGCGTGCCCGGCATCAGGATCGGCTGGATCGTCTGCAGGGACCCGGCGCTGCAGGAACGATTCCTCGCCGCCAAGGAACAGATCAGCATCTGCGGCAGCGTGATCGACGAATGGGTCGGCGAGCAGATCCTGTCGCGTCGCGACGATATTCTTCAGCCAGTGCTGGCCGAGATGCGCCGCCGCCTGGCCCGGATAACCGAATGGATGGCGGGCGAAAACCTGCTTGAATGGGTCGCGCCCAGGGGCGGCGTCGTCTGCTTCCCCCGCATGCGCCAGGAACCGCCCGGCGGCGTCGAGGCCTTCTACAAACGCCTGCTCGAGGAGCATGGCTGCTATGTCGGCCCGGGCCACTGGTTCGAGCGACCCGACACCTGTTTCCGCCTCGGCTATGGCTGGCCGACCGCCGAGGAACTGGAGGGCGGGCTCAAGGGCATCTCGGCAGCGTTGCGCGGCTAGGCCAGTGCTCGTCTCTCGCGACGAGGACGGCACCATCAGCCTATAGGCTCACCGTGGCAGTATTGCTGCGACGCCCCACCGTTGTCATGAGGCGCGGGCCCTCAGGCGTCGGCGAGTTCGGGCCGAGCGCGCGCCGCCGGAACGCCGGGGAACTCGACGACATGATCGGCCATGCCAACCACGTCGCAAGTGTCGAAACGGTGGCCGGTGCGATCCAGCGTCAGCCGGGCGAGACCGGCCAGACGAGCGCCACCATCTTCCGTTCCGCCGTGCTCGACGACCGCGACCGAGGGCAGCCAGTCGATGCCGATACCCTCAGTGGGCCGATCATTGACCTGATGGACATGGCCCTGTGCGACGAAGCGGAGGTCATGGCCGTCGAAAAGCGCCTCAAGGCCCCGCCGCGTATCGCGCGAGACATCGCCATCGACCGTCTTGAACCACGGCTTGTTCAGGAACAGGCCGATCGGGCCCGCGCTCGCATCGAGCACACCGCCCAGCCACGCCATTTGCGGGCTGTCGGGATCAGTGTCGAACGAGGCCGGGTTGACGCCGATCAGCGTCCAGCCGCTGGTGCGATGAACCCAGTTGTCCTGTCCGAAGGTAGCGTGGAACCGTGCAAGCATGTCGGTCCGGTCAGCTGCTATTTCGCCGAGGTGAATCATGCGGTTCGCTCCCGTAACATCAAGACGATCGCGGTCTCGCCTCTGGCGGGAACACTGGCGATCGTCTGGGAATTCTACCGGCAATCAATGCAGCTTTGATGACGTTATCGTTGCGATTCGGCGTCAGGCCGACCAGGCGGCGATATCGTCCTGCTGCCCGATCAGGGCGAGGCCATGGGCGATCGAGGTCAGCTCGTCGCCCGAGCTGATCGCCGCATCGCCGAAGCGCCGCGAGAACAGCGCGCGGACGGCGGGGATCAGCGACGAACCGCCGGTCAGGAATACCCGGTCGATGCCGTCCGCGCCAAGCCCGGCCGCGGACAGCGCACGATCGACGGTCGCGTCGATGCGGCGCAGATCCTCGGCGATCCAGGCTTCGAACTCGGACCGCGCGACGTCCGCCTCGACCTCGAGCCCGGCGCCCGCAAAATGGAAATGAGCGTGGTCGTCGGTGGACAGGCTCCGCTTCAGACGACCGACCGCGTCATATAGGGGGAAACCAAGCTCGTTCTCGATCAGCGCGATCATCCGCCCGATCGCCGCTGGATCGATCGCCGAGCGCTGAAGCCGGTTCAGCTCCTCAAGCGTGCGGCGATTGCGCATCAGCGCGAGCCGCGACCAGTCAGCGAAATCATTGAAATAGCCGCCGGGGATATCGAGCACCTTGTCGAACGAACGATAGCTGCCGCCCTTGCCGAGCATCGGCAGAACCAGCCGGTCGACGATGCGCTGGTCGAAACGATCGCCCGCGATGCCGATGCCGGCATGGCCGAGCGGCACGCAGCGCTTGGCCGCCCCCGGCTCCGCCACGCGCACCACGGAGAAGTCGCTGGTGCCGCCGCCAAAGTCGGCGACGAGGATCGTGGCCGGTTCCTCAAGCCGCGTCGCATGGCTGAACGCCGCACCGAGCGGTTCATAGACATAGTGGATCTCGGCGCCGAAACCGTCGAACATCGCGTCATAGCGTTGCCGGGCGAGCGCGACATCGGGCCGCGCGCCGGCATATTCTACCGGACGCCCGACGATGACTCGCTGGGGCCTGACATCCAGGCCGCCCCCGGCATGCGCCGCGAGCTTTTGGAGGAACAGCCGCCCAAGCTCTTCGAAGCGGTAGCGCTTCTCGAACACCGAGGCATGTTCGAACACCGCGCTGGCCGCGACCGACTTGAACGACTGGATGAACCGCGTGTCCTGCGGGTAATCCAGATATTCGGCGATAGCCCAGGGCCCCGCCTCGACCGCCAGGCCGCCCCGCACATCATCGTCATGCCAGAAGCACAGCGCCGACCGGAACACCGCGCCGCGTTCCTCGGGGCCATCGAACTCGACCAGCGTCGCGCCCGCATCAGCACCCGCCCGCGCGAGCACGCTGTTGGTGGTCCCGAAATCCAGGCCGATCGCGGTGCCTGCGGCAACATGTTCCATTGCCGACCTCCGATTCAGCACACAAAGGGGGCGCCTATGCCGCCTTGCGCATGATCGGGGCAAGCCTTGTTATCAGTACGTCGGCCTTCGCCGCCACGGCACAGGCCCAGCCAAAGTCTTGCAACTGCGAGTCGTTTGCGTTATCGCGACTCACTCTCAATTCGAGCCGGGGCCGTCCGCCAGTAATGACTATCCAGGCCGCGCGGCAGAAGCCACGGCGCAAGACCTTCTGGCTCAAGCAGCTTCACACCTGGCACTGGATAAGCTCAGCGGTCAGCCTTGTCGGGCTCCTGCTGTTCGCCGTCACCGGATTCACGCTGAACCACGCGGCCGATATCGAAGCCAAACCGACGGTCGTCGCAAAGGCCGCGGCGCTGCCAGCGCCGCTGCTGCGCGCCGTCGCCCCGGTCGAGGGCCCCGACGTCAAGAAACCCCTCCCGCCCGAGGTGGCGACTTGGGTCGAGGCGCATTTCCCCGCCAGCGCGCGCGGCGACGCCGAATGGTCAGCCGACGAAATCTATCTGGCGCTGCCCCGGCCCGGCGGCGACGGCTGGGTTTCGATCAACCGGGCATCAGGCGCGGTGACGTCGGAATTCACCGATCGTGGCTGGATCTCGTATCTCAACGACCTTCACAAGGGGCGCAACTCGGGCGCCGCGTGGAAATGGTTCATCGACATCTTCGCCTTTGCCTGCCTCGTCTTCGCACTGACCGGGCTGGTCCTGCTCCAGCTCCACGCGGCCAAGCGCCCGATCACCTGGCCGCTCGTCGCCCTCGGCCTCGCCATTCCGGCTGGCCTCGCCATCTTCTTCATCCACTGATCCATCGGGAGTTCCGTCAATGCAGCTCAGCCATCGCCTGATCCTCACCGGCATTCCCGTCGCCGGGCTGGCCGCGGGCACGCCCGCCTTCGCCCAGACGATCGACGTCGTCGTCACCGTGCCGCGCCTGTCGGTCGCCGAATATCACCGCCCCTATGTGGCGATCTTCGTCGAGGGCAATGGCGCCCCGGCCAGGACATTATCGGTCTGGTACGACGTGAAAAAGGCGAAGAACGAAGGCCGCAAATGGCTGAACGAGGTGCGGTCCTGGTGGCGCGCCTCCGGCCGTACCAACGCCTTCGTCGCCGACGGCACATCGGGCGCGACGCGCGCGCCCGGCGTCCAGGCGCTGAGCTTCAACGCCGCCAAGCTCGGGCTCAAGCCGGGCGAATACACCCTGGTCGTCGAAGCCGCGCGCGAGACCGGCGGGCGCGAGGTCCTGCGCCTTCCCTTCGCCTGGCCGGCCAAGCCGGGCCAGACAGCCCGCGCCACCGGCAAGACCGAGCTCGGCGCCGTCTCCGTCACCTTCAAGCCCTGATCATAATCGCTCCGGAAGGATCCGCCCATGAAGACCCTCCACAAACTGCTTGCCGCCGCCGTCTGCACGGCCGCGATCGCCGCGCCGCTGCAGGCGCATCGCCTCTGGATGCTGCCTTCGACCACGATCGTATCGGGTGACGATGACTGGATCACGTTCGACGCCGCCGCGTCGAACGACCTGTTCTTCCCCGACCACCAGCCGCTGCGCGCCGAGCCAGCGGTGGTCCAGCCCGACGGCACGCCGGGCAAGGTCGAGCATATGAACATCGGCCAGTACCGGGCGAATTTCGACCTGCACATGACCCAGAAGGGCACCTACAAGATCGTGATCCAGAATGCCGGGATCATGGGCAGCTTCAAGGTCAACGGCGTAGAGCAGCGCCTGCCGCGCGGCACCACCGCCGACAAGCTGGCCACCGCCGTGCCGGCCGGCGCGACCGACGTGAAGCTGGGCGAATCGATCAGCCGCAACGAGGTGTTCGTCACATCAGGCGCGCCGACCGACACCGTGCTCAAGCCGACCGGCCAGGGCCTCGAGCTGGTCCCCGTCACTCATCCCAACGACCTGGTGGCCGGCGAGCCGGCGACATTCAAGCTGATCGCCGACGGCAAGCCGGCCGCGAATATCGCCGTCACCGTCATCCCCGGCGGCAGCCGTTATCGCACCTCGGTCAACGAGATCGCGCTGAAGACCGACGCCCAGGGGCAGGTCGCGATCACCTGGCCGGGCGCCGGCATGTACTGGATGTCAGCATCGACCACCGCGCCGAGCACCGTCATCCCGGACGGCGAGAAGCGGATGAGCTACACTACCGTGCTTGAGGTGCTGCAACCCTGATGACAGGGGCGCCTCGGGTCGCGGTGCCGTTGCACGTCTCGCCCGAGTCGTTCCGGCGACGCGACGCCGGGGCGACGATCACCCTGTTCGGCGGCGACACGATGGGGACGAGCTGGTCGGCGCGGGTCGTCTCCTCGCGACCGGGCAGTGACATACGCTCGGCAATCAGGCGCGCGCTGGACGGCGTGATCGCCGAGATGAGCAACTGGGAACCGGATTCCGACCTGTCGCGGTTCAACCGCGCGCCGCCCGGCCTGTGGCAGGAGCTTCCGGCCGATCTCCTCCGAGTGCTCGACGCGGGGCTGGCCGTCGCCCGCGCCAGTAGCGGAGCCTTTGATCCGACAGCGGGTGCGCTGGTCGACCTGTGGGGTTTCGGGCCGGCGGGGCGGGGCGACCTTCCGGCGGAAACCGAGGTGATGGCCGCATCGGTCGGCTGGCGGAAGCTGGAGATTTCCGAAACGCGCGCGCGGCGAACCGCCGATGTGCGGCTCGACCTGTCGGGTATCGCCAAGGGGTTCGGGGTCGACGCGCTGGCCCGCGCGCTGCACGGCCTCGGCGCCGGCGATTTCCTCGCGGAGATTGGCGGCGAGCTGGTAGGAGCAGGCGTAAAGCCGGACGGCGAACCGTGGTGGGTCGAGCTTGAAGCACCGCCCGGTGCAAGAATCGCCCCCTTGCGCGTGGCATTGCATGATCTCGCCGTTGCCACCTCGGGCGATTACCGGCGTTTCTTCGAAACAGGCGGGCGACGCTACGCCCATAGCATCGACCCGCGGACCCGCCGCCCCGTGGCCAACGGCGTCGCCGCGGTCACCGTACTGAACCCGAGCTGCATGCTGGCCGATGCGTGGGCGACGGCATTGACGGTACTCGGGCCGGAAGAGGGCCTGGAATTGGCCGTCCGCGAGGGTCTTGCCGCACGTTTCATCGTGCGGGACGCCTCCGGATATCGGGAAATCCTGTCGCCTGCGCTGGACGAGATGCTCGGCTAAGGCCCCGCCCTCAGGCGTCGGCCCAGCGGCGCAGCAGATTGTGATAGACTCCCGTCAACTGTACCACCGCGGCGTCGTCCTGCCCCCGATCGCCCGCGACCGCCTGCACCGCGGAATCCAGATCGAACAGGATATTGCGTGCGCTCTCGTCGCGCACCATCGACTGAATCCAGAAGAAGGACGCCACGCGGGTGCCCCGGGTGACCGGCGTCACATGATGGCGGCTCGAGGCAGGATAGAGCACCATATGGCCGGCGGGCAGCTTGACCTTCTGCTCGCCGAACTGCCCCTCGATCACTAGTTCGCCGCCGTCATAGCTCCCCGGATCGGCGAGGAAGAGCGTTGCCGAAAGATCGCTGCGGATACGGAAATCGCTGCCGCGCCTGATACGGATCGCATTGTCGACATGCGTATCGAAGGCCTGCCCCCCGGCGTAGCGATTGAACAGGGGCGGGAAGACCTTGAGCGGCAGGGCAGCCGCGACGAACAGGGGCGACGCGGCGAGCGCATCGAGCACCATCGCCCCGGCACGGCGCGCGGCGTCCGAATCCTCGGGCAGTTGTTCGTTGCGCTTGGCAAGGGCCGACTGATGCCCCGACGTCACATTGCCGTCGACCCAGGCAGCCGCATCGATGATCCCGCGCATTCCGGCAAGCTGATCGGGCGAGAGCAGGTCGGGAATGGCGATCAGCATCGCGCGGGGCCGCGTCGGATGGGTGTGGTTGCGCGCAAGCTCGGGCCCTTTCGGTCGAAAGACCCGCTATTGCGAGCGGTTATCAATGTCAATCAGCGCTGGCCGGCGGGCGCAGCCGGGACGGGGCGATCGCTGCGGTCGTCACGCCGAACGCGGCGAGATCGTCCGGCAGATCCCGGCCCAAGGCGAGCGCGGCGGCGGTACGTGCCAGCGCCGGCGCGGTCTGGATGCCATAGCCACCCTGTCCCGCCAGCCAGAAGAACCCCTCCACCCCGGGTTCGTAGCCGACGACCGGCGTACGATCGGGAACGAAGTTCCGGAGACCGGCCCAGCTATGCCTGATGCTCCGCACATCGAGCGTCATCGCCTCCTCGGCGCGGTGGACCGCGATGGCGATGTCGAGGTCGTCGGGCTGGACGTCGCACGGTTCGGTAGGTGTCTCGTCCGCGGGCGACACGAGCAGCAGGCCCGCGTCCGGCTTGACGTAGAAGTTCTCGTCGATGTCGATCAGCAACGGCCAGTCGTCAGCGACCACGCCGGCGGGCACGGCGACCAGGGCTGCGGTGCGCCGATGGGCTTGAAGCCCGATCAGCGGCACCCCGGCCATGATGGCGATCTCGTCAGCCCAGGCACCGGCGGCATTGATCAATGTGGCAGCCTCATACTCCTCGCCGCCAGCGGTGACATGCCACGCCTCCCCGCGCCGGGCGATCGCAGACACGCGCGCATCGGTACGCAGGATGCCGCCGCGCTGCCGGAACTGCCGCAGATACCCATGATGCAGTTCATGGACTTCGAGGTCGGTCGACAAGGGCTCGTGCAGTCCACCGGCGATATAGTCGTCGCGCAGCAAAGGGCAGATCAGCTTCATCTCCCCAGGTGTCAGCATCTGCGTGGCCGGGGCGACATCGGGAAGCGCGGCGAAGGCGGCAAGCGTATCGAGCTGCGCCTCCGACGCGAGGAACAGCGTACCGCGCGGCCTGACCAGTGGCTGGTCGGTAAAGGTCCTTGGCGGATCGAACAGGAAGGACCGGCTTGCCCGGGACAGCGCCCTGATCGCGGCGTTTCCATAGATTTCGGAGAATTGAGCGGCCGACCGGCCGGTCGAATGATAGCCGGGCTGCTCCTCGGCCTCGAGCAGCGTCACGCTTGCTTCGTCGGCAAGCGTCGCGGCAACCGATGCCCCGGCAATCCCTCCACCTATTACGAGGAAATCAATCTTCGCCATTCGGATCGACATCCCCAATTCCGGGCAATCGCCCCATCGCGCATCAGCGAAAGCTGCCCCTTCGCTTGCTCGCCAATGCTATAGGGGATGACACGAATTCTCCAAATGGAAAATCATAGCTAAATTGGAAAATTTGTGGCTGATCGAGTTAGCGATGCCCGTCGGGCGCGAGTTTGACGCAACCGAGAGCGGGACGTCCATTCACGATATGCACGGGGCAGCGCCTTCCGGAAACGAGCCCGGAGCGACCGATACGCAACCTGTTGCAGCGCCTGGCGGCCCTCAGGCCCTGGCGGTCTCATATTCGACGTCGTCGCCGTGGAGGTTCAGCAGCGAATCCATCAGGCCGTCCTCCGCGCTGGAGCAGACCGCCAGCACGACCGCCTCCTCGCAGTCCTTACCCGTCACATAGGCATGGCCCATGGTGGAATCGAGGTAGATGGACTGCCCCTCCTCAAGCGAAACCGGATCGTAGAATTCGCTGTGCACCACGATCCGCCCGCTGACGACGTAGATGAATTCCTCGCCGGGATGGTGGATCAGCTCGCCGAATTCCTCGGCCGATTTCGAACGGATACGCGTGATCAGCGGGATCATCCGCTTCCGCCGCAGCTCGGTGCAGAGATAATAATAGTCGTAGTTGCGGGTGTTCACCCGCACCGCATGATCGAGATCGCCAAGACTGCGTCGCGCCGTGATGGGCGGCTCGGCGCCGGCATCATTCTCCGCGAACAGCTCCGACATGCGGATGTTGAGCCGCTGGCTGAGCTGGAGGAGCTTGTCATAGGTCAGCGTCAGGCGATCATGCTCGACCTTCGACAAGGTCGAGATCGGGATGCCGCTATGCTCGCTCATCTCCTTGAGCGTCCAGCTGTTGCGCGACCGAAGCGCGCGCAACAGCGCGCCCAGCGTGGGCTGGCTGGCCTTCACGCGGCCGCTCGCAGCGGTCGCACTGGCTGGTCCAGGCCCATGCCGGGGCGCTCTCTAAACCGGCTCATTCCGTCCCAACCGGGATATTCTCCATGCGATATAGCTCTGGTCATAGAAACTCAGACTATACGCACATATCGGACGGTGCAATCCGGGGATAGGACCGGCCCGGTGGGGAGTCTCAGCGGAGCGACGGCAGGTCGAGGCCTTTCTCGCGGGCGCAGTCGATGGCGATGTCGTATCCGGCGTCGGCATGGCGCATCACGCCGGTGGCCGGATCGTTCCAGAGCACGCGCTCAAGCCGGCGCGCCGCAGCCTCTGTGCCGTCGGCGACGATCACCATGCCGGCATGCTGCGAATAGCCCATGCCGACCCCGCCACCATGATGCAGCGACACCCAGGTCGCGCCCGAGGCGGTGTTGAGCAACGCGTTGAGCAACGGCCAGTCCGAAACCGCGTCCGACCCGTCCCGCATCGCCTCGGTCTCGCGATTGGGGCTGGCGACCGATCCTGAATCGAGATGGTCCCGCCCGATCACGATCGGCGCCTTAAGCTCGCCGCTCGCCACCATCTCGTTAAAGGCCATGCCAAGCCGCTGCCGGTCGCCGAGCCCGACCCAGCAGATCCGCGCTGGCAGGCCCTGGAAATGGATCCGTTCCCGCGCCATGTCGAGCCAGGTGTGGAGATGCTTGTTGTCCGGCAGCAGTTCCTTCACCTTGGCATCGGTCTTGTAGATGTCCTCCGGATCGCCCGACAGCGCCACCCAGCGGAACGGGCCGACGCCCCGGCAGAACAGCGGGCGGATATAGGCCGGCACGAAACCGGGGAAGTCGAACGCGTTGGCAACGCCCTCGTCCTTGGCCACCTGGCGGATATTGTTGCCGTAGTCGACCGTCGGCACGCCCGCCGCCTGGAAATCGAGCATCGAGCGGACATGCACCGCCATCGATGCCTTGGCGGCCACGGCGACGCTCTCCGGATCGCGTTCGCGCCGCTCGATCCACTCGGCGACGCTCCAGCCGGCGGGCAGATAGCCGTTGATCGGGTCGTGCGCCGAGGTCTGGTCAGTCAGCAAATCGGGCCGCACGCCCCGTGCGTAGAGCTCGGGCAGGATCTCGGCGGCGTTGCCGAGCAGGCCGACCGACACCGGCTTTCCGTCAGCCCTTGCCTGCTCGATCATCGCCAGCGCTTCGTCGATCGTCTCGGCGGCACGATCGAGATAGCCGGTGCGAAGCCGCATCTCGATCCGGCTCGGCTGGCATTCGATCGCGAGGCAGGAGGCACCCGCCATCACCGCCGCCAGCGGCTGCGCGCCGCCCATGCCGCCAAGCCCGGCGGTCAGCAGCCAGCGGCCCTTCAGGTCGCCGCCATAATGCTGACGTCCCATCTCGACGAACGTCTCGTACGTGCCCTGCACGATGCCCTGGGTGCCGATATAGATCCACGACCCGGCGGTCATCTGGCCGTACATCGCCAGGCCCTTGCGATCGAGCTCGTTGAAATGCTCCCAGGTTGCCCAGTGCGGCACCAGGTTGGAATTGGCGAGCAGCACGCGCGGGGCATCGGCATGGGTGCGGAACACGCCGACCGGCTTGCCCGACTGGATCAGCAAGGTCTCGTCATCCTCGAGCCGGGTCAGCGCCGCGACGATCCTGTCATAGCTTTCCCAGTCCCGCGCCGCGCGGCCGATCCCACCATAGACCACTAGTTCCTCAGGCCGCTCCGCCACATCCGGATGGAGGTTGTTCATCAGCATCCGCAGCGGCGCTTCGGTCAGCCAGCTCTTCGCCGACAGGGCGGTACCGGTGGCGGGGCGGATGATGCGGCTATTGTCCAAACGAGTCATAGAACGTCCTTGAGCGCGAAGGCGGTGCACGCCTCCAGAATACGGATAAGCGTCGCACGCAGCGGCGCGGCGGTGTCGGGATCGAGCGGGGTAGGCCAGATGTCAGGCGCCGGCATCTCGGGCTCCGCCATATAGCCGCGCATCGCCAATTCCATCTGGATCGCGTGGACGCCATCCAGGGGGCGACCATAATGGCGGGTGGTCCAGCCCCCCTTGAAGCGGCCGTCCAGCACATGGCTCATGCCGGACGCGATGCATTCAGCCTCCACCGCGCCGGCCAGCGCCGGATCGCAGCTCGCGCCGGAGAAGGTGCCGATATTGAACTGCGGCAATTCGCCCTCGAACAGCCGGGGGATATGGCTGCGGATCGAATGGGCATCGTACAGCACCACGCGCGGATGTTCCTTCCGCAGGCGCGCCAGTTCAGCGGCAATCGCCTCGTGATAGGGATCGAACCATAGCGAGCGACGCCGCGCGATCTCCTCGCCATCGGGTTGGCGCCCGACACGATAGAGCGGTCCGCCGTCGAAGGTCGTGGTCGGGCATAATTCGGTCGTCGCCTGTCCGGGATAGAGCGACGCGCCCGACGGATCGCGGTTCACGTCGATCACGCTGCGCGAGACGGTCGTACGGACGGTCGTCGCGCCGAGATCGCCGGCAAAGTCGTAGAGCCGGTCGATCCACCAATCGGCATCGCGGCGCGCGAGCCACGGCGACACGAACCCGCCCTCGATCTCCGCCGGAAGATCAGTGCCGGTATGCGGAAAGCTGACGACGAGCGGCGCGGTGCCGCGCCGGATCTCCACGCTCATCCCGCCACTCCCGGCAGGGCGATCCCCACTGCCTCGACCAGCGCGCCGGAACGGATGATCGCGTTCGCCGCCTCCATATCGGGATGCATGTGGCGATCATGGTCAAGCCACGGCACCTCGCGCCGCAGCCGCGCCCGCGCCGCCTCGAGCGCGTCGGACGAGGTGAGCGGCACATGGAATTCACAGCCCTGCACGGCGGCGAGCAATTCGATGCCCAAGACCGCGCCAAGATTCTCCGCCATGTCGAGCAGCCGGCGCGCGCCATGCGCCGCCATCGAGACATGGTCTTCCTGATTGGCCGAGGTCGGGATCGAATCCACGCTCGCCGGATACGCCCGCTGCTTGTTCTCCGAGACGAGCGCCGCCGCCGTCACCTGCGGAATCATGAAGCCGGAGTTGAGCCCCGGCTGCGGCGTCAGGAAGGCGGGCAGGCCGGACAGCGCGGGATCGACCAGCATGGCGATGCGCCGCTCGGCAATCGAGCCGATCTCGCAGAGCCCGAGCGCGATCATGTCGGCGGCGAAGGCAACCGGCTCGGCATGGAAATTGCCGCCCGACAGCGCTTCATCGGTATCAGCGAAGATCAGCGGGTTGTCGGAAACGCAGTTCGCCTCGTTCTCCAGCGTGGCGGCGGCCTGGCGCAGCACGTCAAGCACCGCGCCCATCACCTGGGGCTGGCAGCGCAGGCAATAAGGGTCCTGCACGCGCGGATCGCCTACCGCATGCGAGGCGCGGATCGCCGACCCCGTCATCAGGGTACGCAGCACCGCCGCCGTCTCGATCTGCCCGGCATGGCGGCGGAGCGTGTGGATGCGCGGATCGAACGGCGTGTCCGATCCCTTGGCCGCCTCGGTCGAAAGCGCCCCGGTGACGAGCGCCGACTGGTGCAGCAGTTCCGCCTCGAACAGCCCCGCCAGCGCGGTGGCGGTGGAGAATTGCGTGCCATTGAGCAGTGCCAGCCCTTCCTTGGGGCCAAGCGTCACCGGCGCCAGCCCGGCGCCGGCCAGCGCTTCGGCCGCCGACAGCCGCTGCCCGTCGACCAGGATGTCACCGACCCCGATCATCGTCGCGGCCATATGCGCGAGCGGCGCGAGATCGCCCGAGGCGCCGACCGAACCCTGTGCCGGGATCAGCGGCGTCAGCCCGCGCGCCAGCATCGCTTCGAGCAGGGCGACGGTCGCGGGCTGCACGCCCGACGCGCCCTGGGCAAGGCTGGCCAGCTTCAGCGCCAGCATCAGCCGCACCACCGGCACCGGCGACGGCCCACCGGTTCCGGCGGCGTGGCTCAGCACGATGTTGCGCTGGAGCGTGGCGAGATCGCCCGCCTCGATGCGAACGCTGGCGAGCTTCCCGAAACCGGTGTTGATGCCATAGACCGGCTCGCCCCGGGCGAGAATCCGCTCGACCGCCGCGGCGCTGGCGGCGATCACCCCGGCGGACACCGGATCGAGCGATACCGCCGCGCCCCGATAAATGGCACGCCAGTCACTCAGCGGCACCGCACCGGGTTTCAGGACAATCGCTTTCATAGACCACTCCAGATACGGGCATGGAGCGGGTTGAACCCCATGCGATAGACGAGTTCGGACGGGTGACCCACGTCCCAGATGGCGAGATCGCAGGCCTTGCCCGCCTCAAGCGTGCCGACCTCGTCCTGCAGGCCGAGCGCGCGGGCCGCGTTGACGGTCACGCCGCGCAGGCATTCAGTCACGGTCAGGCGGAACAGCGTCGCGCCCATGTTCATGACCAGCAGCAGCGAGGTGAGCGGCGAGGTGCCGGGATTGCAGTCGGTCGCGAGCGCGATCGGCACAGAAGCCTCGCGCAGCGCGGCGATCGGCGGCAGCTTGGTTTCCCGCACGAAATAATAGGCGCCGGGCAAAAGGGTCGCGACCGTGCCGCTTCGCGCCATCGCCGCGATACCGTCCGAATCGAGATATTCGAGATGGTCGGCCGACAGCGCGCCGTAGCGTGCGGCGAGCGCGGCACCATGCAGGTTCGACAGTTGCTCGGCATGGAGCTTGACCGGAAGGCCCTGCGCGGTAGCGGCGGCGAAGACGCGCTCGGTCTGCGCGACGGTGAAGCCGATCCCCTCGCAGAACGCATCCACGGCATCGGCGAGGCCCGCCCCGGCAACCGCCGGGATCATCGTGTCGCAGACCAGATCGACATAGCCGTCGGGATCGCCGGCCCATTCGGGCGGCAGGGCATGGGCGCCGAGGAAGGTCGTGCGGACACGGACCCGCCGGGTTTCGCCGAGCGCGCGTGCCGCGCGCAGCATCTTCAGTTCGTCATCGAGCGTCAGGCCATAGCCCGACTTCACCTCGACGGTCGTCGCCCCTTCAGCGATCAACGCGTCGAGACGGCGCAGCGCGCTCCCGACAAGCTCTGCCTCGCCGGCGGCCCGGGTCGCGGCCATGGTCGAGCGGATGCCGCCGCCCGCACGTGCAATCTCTTCATAGGTTGCGCCGTCCAGCCGCATCTCGAACTCGCGCGCGCGGTCGCCAGCATGGACGAGGTGGGTGTGGCAATCAATCAGGCCAGGCGTGATCCAGCGGCCTTCGCAGTCGATCGACTCGTCCGCTTCGAAGGCCGGCGCGCCGCTTGCCGGCCCGGCATAAGCGATTCGCCCGTCGCACGCCGCGACAATGCCGTCGTCGACCAGCCCAAGCCCCTCGCCCACACAGGTCGCCAGCCGGGCATTGCGCCACAGGCGGTCGCAGCGGGGATGGTTCGGAGTCGTCATGCGATACAGACTTGGCCAATCCGATGAATATGTCTAGACATATTCGTACCGACAGGCAGGAGAAGATGATGCCGGCATTGTGGTTCGAGACCGCGTTCGTTGATAACGACTGGGTCGACCGGGTTCGGCTGGAGATTTCAGACGGCCTGATTTCCGCGATCGCGACCGGCGTCGATCCGGCCGCCGGCGACGAGCGCCATGCGATCGGCCTGCCCGGCCTGCCCAATCTCCACAGCCATGCATTCCAGCGCGGCATGGCTGGTCTCGCCGAGCAGCGCGGCACGACCGGCGACGATTTCTGGTCGTGGCGGGACCTGATGTACCGCTTCCTCGACCGGCTCGGCCCTGAGGATGTGGAGGCGATCGCGACGCTGGCCTATGTCGAGATGCTTGAGACCGGCTTCACGCGGGTCGGCGAGTTCCACTATCTCCACCACGATCCCGACGGCCGCCTTTATGCCGACCCGGCGGAGATGGCGGCTCGAGTCGCGGCGGCGGCGCAGGCGAGCGGCATCGCCCTGACGCTGCTACCGGTCTTCTACGCCCATGGCGGCTTTGGCGGCGCGGCGCCCGGTGCCGCGCAACGCCGTTTCCTGAACGATGTCGACGGCTATGCCAGATTGCTGGACGGAAGCCGCAGCGCCGTCGCTGCCCTGCCCGACGCCGTGGCCGGCATCGCGCCGCACAGCCTGCGCGCGGCGACACCCGATGAGCTTCGTGCGATCCTGCCGCTCGCTGGAGCCAACCCGATCCACATCCATATCGCCGAGCAGCGCAAGGAAGTGGCCGATTGCCTGGCCTGGAGCGGCCGGCGGCCGGTCGAATGGCTGCAGGGCGAAATGCCGGTCGATCCCCGCTGGTGCCTGGTCCATGCGACTCATGTCACTGACGCGGAACGCTTCGCCCTTGCGCGTAGCGGCGCGATCGCCGGGCTTTGTCCGATCACCGAGGCCAATCTCGGCGACGGCATCTTTCCGGCTGCCACCTATCTCGCCGAAGGCGGCGCCTTCGGGATCGGCAGCGATTCCAACGTGCTGATCTCCGCCACCGAGGAACTGCGCCTGCTCGAATATGGCCAGCGGCTGAGCCTGCACCAGCGCTGCGTCCTTGCCGGCGACCGGCCCTCGATCGGCGCGACATTGTTCGCGGGCGCCCTGGCCGGCGGATCGCGCGCGCTGGGTGTCGAGGGAGGGATCGCGGTCGGTCGTCCCGCCGACCTGGTCTCACTCGATGCCGACGACCCCGCCTTTGTCGCGCGTTCGGGCGACAGGCTGCTCGACAGCTGGATTTTCGCGACGCGCACGGGGATAGACTGTGTCTGGCGCCGGGGCACCCGGCTGGTGGAGGGTGGCAGGCATGTGCGCGGCGAAGAAACACGGCGGCGCTTTTCTGCCGTGCTCGCCCGCCTGATGGACGGATGACGATCGAGGCGCGCATCCGGCGCGATATCGAGGAGCGCATCCGGTCAGGCGAATGGGTGCCCGGCACACGCATCCCGTTCGAGCATGAGCTTGTCGTCACCTATGGCTGCGCCCGCGCGACCGTGAACAAGGCGCTCAGCCGCCTCGCGCGCGAAGGGCTGATCGAGCGCCGCCGTCGCGCCGGATCGTTCGTGGCACATCCGCGCATCCAGTCGGCGGTGGTCGGCGTGCCGGATATCGGCGCGCTGATCGCGGCGCGCGGCGAGGCCTATCGCTGGAAGCTGGTCTCGAAGAGTCTCGACATGAGCCCGCCGGGAGAGGTCGAGACGAGCCCCGCCGCGCGGTGGCTGCGGCTCTGCGGTATCCATCATGCGAGCGGCCAGCCCTTTGGCTGGGAAGAGCGCTGGCTCGACCTGGACACCGTGCCCGAGGCAGCGGAGATCTCCTTCGACGAGGTCGCGCCCGGCACCTGGCTGCTCGGCCATGTGCCCTGGACCGACGCGCGTCACCGGATCGGCGCGGTTGCCGCCTCGCCCGCCGTCGCGCGCCACCTCCATGTCGCCGCCGGCTCGCCCTGCCTGCAGATCGAGCGCTGGACCTGGCGGAGCGATGCGGCGGTCACCTTCGCGCGGCAGCTCTTTCCGGGCGACCGCTATGACCTGGTCGAGGATTTCACGCCGCGCTGACGGCATGGCTTGCCGGAATCCGGCGTTCGGAGGAACGCGACAAACCGGTTGCCAGCGCGTATCCGTCGGACATGACCGCATCCAAGGCCGCCATCCTGTTCGTCTGCCTCGGCAATATCTGCCGCTCACCCCTGGCCGAAGCGGCATTCCGTGCCGAAGCGGATCGAGCGGGTCTGTCGGCCGAGGCCGATTCCGCCGGGACGGGGGACTGGCATATCGGCGCCGGTCCCGATCGCCGTGCGGTGGCGACGGCGAAGCGCCACGGCATCGACATTTCGGGCTATCGCGCCCGGCAGGTCAGCGCCGGGGACTTTCGCCGATTCACCCATATCTTCGCGCTCGACGCCAGTAATCTCGCTGACCTGCAGGCAATCGCACCGGCGGATTCGACCGCGGCACTGGACCTTCTGCTGAACGTCGCGCCGGGTCGCGAAGGCCAGGCGGTACAGGATCCTTATTACGGTGACGACGAGGGATTCGAGACGACCTGGAACGATGTCACCACCGCCGCCCGGGCGCTGGTGGACCGGCTACGGACCTGAAGATCGCTCTTCAGGCCCCGGTTTCACTTTCCCGCGCTCACGCCCTTTTTCATCAACTTGCGCTGCAGGAATTCCTGAGTCCTGTCGAACACCGCCAGCCAGCTCCGGTGGCGGATGAAGTCGTGCACCTCGTCGGGCAGGACGAACAACTCAGGCTCGACCTTGCCGACCTCACGCAATGCGCCGACCAGCTCGACCGACTGTGCGAAGTTCACCGCGCGATCATCGTCGCCCTGGACGATCAGCACCGGCGCGGTCCAGTCAGCGACGCTGCTGATCGCCGAGGATTTCACCGCCACCTCGGCCGGTCCGGGAGGTGCGCCCGGCTCGGTAAGGTAAGGCAGGAAGGTCTTCCAGTTGTGCACCCCGGCGATATCGACACCGGCGGCAAAGTCGTTCGGCAGCTTCGACAGCGCGAGCGAGGTCATCACCCCGCCATAGCTCATCCCGTAGACGCCGATGCGCGACGCATCCACGTCCGGGCGGGTCTTGAGATAGGCGACCGCCCCGGCGATATCGCGAACCTCGCTGCCCCCCGTCTCGGCGAACTCGAGCGGTTCGCGCCAGTTGAGGCCGTAGCCGGTACCGCCGCGGAAGTTTACCGACAGGACGATATAGCCCTGGCTCGCGAGGAACTGGTTCATCGCATAGAGATGCGTGTAGGCGCCCATCGGATGCCAGCCGAGCAGCATCTGCCGTTGCGGCCCGCCATGGAAGAACAGGACGGCGGGCTTCCTGCCCGGCGCCTTGCCCTCCGGAAGGAAGAGCTGGCCATGGACCGGCAGCCTGTCGCTGGCGTCGAACACCACCCGCTGCGGCACGACCAGCGCCTGGCGCGGAAAGTTCTTCAAGGCTGCCGGAGCATAGACAGGCTCCATCGCGCCACTGGCGTTGAGCGCGACCGGCGTCAGCGGATCGCGACCGGTGCCGTGCAGCGCATAGACCACACCGTCCTTCGTGACGGCCGGCAGGTCCTCGACGCTCGCCCCCCTGGTCAGCGCCCGCGCGGTGCCGCCCGCGGCAGGGACTTCCCAGAGATGGCGGTGGTCGTCATCGGTCGAATTGGACGAGAAGATGATCTTCCTGCGCGACGGATCGAGATCGGCCGCGAACAGTTCCGAGCCGTCCGGCGTCAGCGGAGTAGCCTCGCCGCCATCGGCAGGGACCGAATAGAGCCTGATCCATCCGGTCTTCTCCCACGGGAAGACGAGGCGGTCGTCGGCGGCCCAGAACAGCATCGTGCCGTCCTCGACCTGGCGGAAGGCGCTGCCCGGGCCTGACGCCGCGCGCCAGACCTGGCGCGATTCACCCGTCGTCGCATCGCCGACCCAGATCGACCAGGGCGGCGCGGCGCGGATCGGCAGGAAGCCACGGAACGCCGGCTGGCCCGCCGGAATGCGTACCCAGGCGATGCGCTTGCCATCAGGTGACCATTGCGGGGCACCGTCGCGATCAGTGGCGGGCGCCATCCACAGGATCTTCGCGCTGGCGAATTCGTAGATGCCGAGCAGCGCCTGTCCGTCACGGCGATGACTGATGAACGCGATCCTCGATCCGTCAGGCGACCAGGAAATGCCGCTTGAGGAACCGCGATCGTGGATCAACTGAGTCGCCACATCCTTCGATCCGAGCCGGGCGAGCCAGATCTGGCCGCCGCGAACGAAGGCGATGCGATCGTCGACCGGCGATGCCTCAGGCGCTTCGCCGGGACCGAAGGTGCGCGAGGTCGCCTCGCCGATCGTCAGCGCGAGCACTTCCTTGACCATCGGGCCGGACGGCAGGCTTTCGGTGTTGACCGGGCCGCCGCCTTCGAGGCTGCCGCCGCCAGTATAGACGATCGCCTTGCCGCTGTTCGCCCAGGTCAGGTGATCCAGTTCATAGCCATTGTCGCGGCTGTAGCTCGTGACGCTGGCCGGCGCGAAGGAACCATCCGGCTTGCGCGCCGCGACCATGATGTTGCGCACGCCCTGCTCGTTGGAAACCCAGGCGACACGTCCGTCGGTGCGGGATGCGGTCAGGTCCATCGGAAAGGGAGCGCTCATCACGCTTTCAAGCGGCGCATTCTGGGCAAGGGCCGGCGCGGCGAAGGGCAGCACCGCCACCCCGCACAGCAAGGCCGCGACACAAGTGCGCTCCAACGTCCTGATCCTCATTCCCCACCTTTCGACCATGTGATTGACGATGTTCCCGGAAATTTCCCCCGCCTCGGGCAGCTTCGGCCTTCGGACGCGTCTAGGTCGGCATGCCCTTGACCACCCGGTACAGCCCCAGTGTCAGCAGCGGGACCACGTAGACCGCGAGCAGCGCGTAAGCGAGAATCCGGTAGCCGTTGCCGATCAGCGTGACGAGACCGAAGCGGTCAGCCACGAAGATGCACCCGATCAGCAGCAAGGTCGCGATGCCTGCCCGTGCCCGGTGCGACAGATCGACGCCACGTCGTCTACGCCACACCGCCGCGATGCGTTCATTGATCGCGTGGACCGATCCGGTGCCGCTTTCCAGCAGGGCAGCGAAGATCATCAGCTGGAACAGCAGGTGGAAGACCGGGATGCGCAACTGCTGGAGCATGAAATCCGACGGCAGCGTCTCGCTGGCGATGCCGGGGTAGAAGGCGATCATGCAGATGAAGAACAGGAGCGCTGGCAGCATCGCCAGCGGACCGGCGATCAGGCCGGAGACGATCGCGTCGCGCTGGCTGGTCAGATGGCGCATTACCGGCAGGATCACCACCGCGCCAACGATGTTATAGCCGGCATAGGTCAGGCCACCCACCGCCCAGCCGTCCGTCGGCGTCGCCAGCGCGAGATTGGCCGAAATGCGATCGCCGAAGCTGGTCAACGCCAGAACGACGAACAGCGCGTAGACGCCGTAGAGCAGGAACGAGACATATTTGAACAGCTGCTCGACCGAGGCATTGCCGAAGGTCGCGAACAGCGCGATCGCGCCCGCGAGCGTCAGCGTGCCGACGATCGGCGGCAAGCCCATGGTCGCCGCCCCGATCGCCCCCGCCGCGGCGCCGAATACCGACAGGATCAGGATGACGAACGCCACATAGGCGATCTCGAACAGGATCCAGCCCGGACCGAGCAGATGCTCGAAGAAGGTGCGGTAGTCGTAGGCCTGGGCCGCACGGGCGAAAGCGAAGGTGACGGCGCAGACCGTGCTCCAGATGATCATCGCCAGCAGCATCCCGGCAAGCCCGCCCCAGGGGCCGCTCGGCAGGAAGAACTCGGCAAGCTCGCGCCCGGTGGCATAGCCGCCGCCGATCACCACCGCTTTGAAGGCAAAGCCGGGCAGGAGGAAACGCTGGAACCAGCTCGAGCGGACGGCGCCGTCACCCTGGGCCATGAATCAGCCGCGCATGGAAAGGCAGCCGGAGCGGCGAGCGCCCTGGAGCTGGCGGAAGATCATGGCTGGCTCCATCCGGCTATGGGTGCGAGGTCGGTCGCGACGGATCATCCGCCCCAGGTCGCCGTCAGCAGGCGCTGGAAGTTGCCACCCAGTATCGCCGCGATGTTCGCGTCGGAATATTTGCGGCGGATCAGTTCCTCGGTCAGGTCGTACATCTTCAGCGGATGATCGAAGCCGTCGGTGTCGATCTTGTCGCGGAAGGCGTAGCTTGACTTGTACGCGGCACGGATCTGCTTCTGAACTTCCGGCGGGGTGTCGTCATAGCCGTTGAGATCGGCATCGGAGCCGATACCGACATGCTCGATGCCGATCAGCTTCACGACGTGATCGATATGGTCGACTATGTCGACAATCGTGGTCGGCTCCTTCTCGCTGACGAACATGCGCACCCCGGTGATGCCCATCACGCCGCCCTTGGCGCCAAGCGCCTTGATCGCCTCGTCGGTCTTCAAACGGGGATGATTGACGAGAGCGCGGCAATTGCTGTGCGTGATGGCGATCGGCTTGGGCGAGATCGCGATGGCGTCGAGCGTGGTGCGATCGCCGCAATGCGACACGTCGACTAGCATGCCGACCTCGTTCATCGCGGCGATGATCTCAGCGCCGAGATCGGAGACGCCCCCGTCGACGCGCTCGGTCGAGCCCGAACCAAGCAGATTCTGGCTGTTATAGGTGAGCTGCGAACAGCGCTGGCCGATCTGGTAGAAATATTTGACATCCTCCGCCCGGCGGAGATGGTCCGAGCTCTGCAAGCCCATGATGACCGCGCATTTGCCGTTCTTCTTCGCGCGGACCAGGTCGGCCGCCTTGTCGACCAGGGTGAAGACATCGCTGTTGCGCCCGGCATAGCCTTGCCAGGTGGCGAAGAAATCGAGCGCGGCTTCGCGCGGATTCGGGCCGCCCAGGCCGATCGCGTGGTGGAAGCCGGTGATGCCGCTGGACAGGAATTCCTTCGCGTCCTTTTCACTCAGCGGCACGGCGAAGAATTTGGGGCCCATGTCGATCTTGAGCGCGCCGAGCATGTCGATGACGAGCGACTGCCGGGTGAGGTCGACCGCGCGCTTCGAATAGGTCTTCGGCGAGGCGGCATCGAGGCGATACTGGCCGAAATTGATCATCGGAAAACCGGACACCGCGAGCGCGGTGGCTCCGCCGAGAAGCTGACGTCGCGACATGGGGAGTAGCTTCTTCACGGCGGCCTCTCTGTAGATTATTTGATTGATCGGGATGGTATGATCCCAATTGGAGAACTGTCAAACGGAATTGTGCCACTGGTCGACAGGAATAAGCGGCCCCGCCCCCGCCGGCCTGATCCAGCAAGGCGAGAGCATCGAAGCGCGATGGATACGCGACACGGCGAGCCCCGGAGCAGGTCCGGGGCGACGATTCGAGTTAGGTCGGATCGACATTCACCTCACTGGCGCGGTTGCAGCAAAAAGGAGGATTCGCGCGGAGGGCGCAGAGAATGCGGAGTTCATTTTCGGACTCTATCGGACTGACCCGCCATAGCCGGGCGGCCTTGCCCGTCCCTGTGGGCGTGCCCTCAGGCACGCGCCATCGCCGCAGGCGGTCTGTCGCCGCGTGGGTTGCCGTGTCGGATGTCATAGCCGGGACGCGCCCTGTCGAGCGCGCCCGGCAGTTCCGGAGATAACGCGGCGGGCGCGTTATTCCAAGTCGTTCTCGCTGATCACGATCAGTGCCTGATCGCTGTTGCGCGCAAGCGCGACCAGGCCGGCGTCAGCGATCACGTCGCTGAAGCGGTTGAACATGTCGACCGCATCATCATCCGGCGCGTCACCGCTCAGCGCCTCAAGCACTGCATATTGGACAGCGAATTCATATTCGTCGCCATCGACCTCGCCGGTGAACTCGACGAGCTGTTCATGCTCATTGTCGAGGATCGTCGACTGGTCGATGTCCATCTTGTCTGCCGCCACGCCGATCTTCCCTCTTTGCCGTTACGCGCCACGGGCGCCCTGCCCCGCCTATCCGTAACGCGCCGACGGAGGTCAAGCTCCCCGTGCTAGAGGTTGAGCAACGCGGGGTCGCCACCCTGGGCGGTGATGTTGACCGAGACAGCCCGTTCAAGCGCATAGCGCAGCAGCGCGTGGGGGCCGCCTGCCTTGGGGCCAGTGCCCGACAACCCCTCCCCGCCGAACGGCTGGACACCGACGACCGCGCCGATGATCGAGCGGTTCACATAGACATTGCCGGCGGGCACCGCCTCGCGGACTTCCTCGGCGAAACGGTCGATCCGGCTGTGGACGCCGAGCGTCAGGCCGTAACCTCGCGCAGCCAGCTTGCCCGCAACTGCTTCCAGTTCGTTCGGGTCGTAGCGGTAGATGTGCAGGATCGGGCCGAACACCTCGCGCTCAAGGAAATCGGGCGTCGGCACTTCGGCGATGACCGGGCCGAAGAAACTGCCCCGCGTCGCAAGCGCGCCGGGATCGAGCCGGGCAACGATGCGCGCCTCCTTTTCCAGCCTGACGACATGCCTGTTCAGCGCCTCGCGCGCCTCCTCGTCGATCACCGGGCCGATATCGGTCGAAGGGTCGCCCGGGTTGGCGAGGATTTGAGCTTCGAGCGCGCCGACCAGGGTCGCGATCGTCTCCTCGGCAGTGTCCTTTGGCAGGTACAGCAGGCGGAGCGCCGAGCAGCGCTGCCCGGCTGAACCGAAGGCGGAGAGGATGACGTCGTCAACCACCTGCTCGCGCAGCGCGGTCGAATCGACGAACATGCCGTTGAGCCCGCCGGTCTCGGCAATGAACGGGACGATCGGGCCCGGACGCGCCGCCAACGTCCGGTTGATCGCGCCCGCGGTGTCGGTGCCGCCGGTGAAGGCGACGCCATCGATACCGGGATGCGCGACCAAGGCCGCCCCGACGATAGCGCCGTCGCCCGGCACCAGCGCGAGCAGCGCCGTGTCGAGCCCGGCCTTGTGGTAGATGCGCACCGCTTCAGCCGCGATCAGCGGGGTCTGCTCGGCCGGCTTGGCCAGCACAGCATTGCCTGCCGCCAGCGCGGCGGCGATCTGGCCGGTGAAGATCGCCAGCGGGAAATTCCATGGCGAGATACAGGCGAACACGCCGCGGCCGTGCAATTCCAGGCTGTTCACCTCGCCGACCGGGCCGTCGAGGATCACCGGCGCACCGAACTGGCGCTCGGCAAGCACCGCGTAATAACGGCAGAAATCGACTGCCTCGCGCACTTCGGCGACGCCATCGTTGAGCGTCTTGCCCGCCTCGAGCGAGAGCAGCGCGACGAGGCGATCCTCCTCCGCCTCGAGCGCATCGGCCATCGCACGCAGCACGATGGCGCGACCGGTGCCGGTCAGAGCGTTCCAGCGCGGCTGCGCCTTGCGCGCGAGCTTGATCGCCGCGTCGATATCGGCGGGCGTCGCGCTGCCGACCTGGCCAATCGTCAGGCTGCGGTCAGCGGGATTGGTGACTGGCTCGGTCGGACGCGTGACGAGCTTGCCGCCCACGAGCGGCCCGGCCTTGAGCTTTTCGGCACGCACCATCGCGAGCGCCTTGCCAGCCGTGTCGCGCGCGGCCAGCAACGAAAAGTCGCGGCCTTCCGAGTTGCGACGGGCGGCACCGTAGAGCCGCGACGGCACCGGAATCTTGTCATGCGCGCGGGGATGGACCTCGACGATCGCGACCGGATCGCGGACGACCTCGGCGGCCGGGATTTCCTCGTCGAGCAGCGCGTGGACGAAGCTGGTGTTCGCGCCATTCTCGAGCAGGCGGCGGACGAGATAGGGCAGCAGTTCCTCATGCCCGCCGACCGGCGCATAAGCGCGCAGGATGATGCCGCCATAACGCTTGTCCGCCCCGGCATAGAGCGCCTCGCCCATGCCGTGCAGCCGCTGATGCTCGATCCGGACACCAGCCGCGTCGGCCATGTGGCGCACCGCCGCCAGCGTATGGGCGTTGTGCGACGCGAATTGCGGGTAGAGCGCGGGCGAGGCGTCGATCAGCGCCTTCGCACACACCAGATAGCTGAGGTCGGTCGCTGCCTTGGTGGTATAGACCGGATAATCCGGCCGGCCCGCGACCTGGGCGCGCTTGATCTCGCTGTCCCAATAGGCGCCCTTGACCAGGCGGATCATGATCCGGCGGCCCGTCTCCTTCGCCAGATCGGCCAGCGCGGCGATGACCAGCGGCGCGCGCTTCTGATAGGCCTGGACCACGACGCCGAGACCCTTCCAGTCGCCAAGCTCAGGCTCGCGCACCAGCCGGTCGACCAGCTTGAGCGAGAGCACGAGGCGATCGGCCTCCTCGGCATCGATCGCGAAGTTCAGGTCGTAGCGGGCCGCGATCAGCGCGAGGCGCTTCACGCGGGGATAAAGCTCGTCCCAGACGCGCGCTTCCTGCACTGCCTCGTAGCGCGGGTGGAGCGCCGACAGCTTGACCGACACGCCATGCCCAAGCTCAGGACCGGCGCCCGCCGCGGCCTTGCCCACCGTCTCGATCGCATCGGCATAGATCTGCTCGAAGCGTGCCGCGTCGACCTCGGTCCGGGCGCCCTCGCCCAGCATGTCGAACGAGCAGAGCGTGTCTTCCTTCTTCGCCCGCGCCAGCGCCGCTTCGATCGTGCGGCCAAGCACGAACTGCTCGCCCATGATCCGCACCGCGGCGGCCACCGCCTGGCGGATCACCGGCTCGCCGATGCGCGCCGCGATGCGCTTGATATAGCCGCCAATATCCTTCTTCGCGGTCTCGTCCGCCTCTACCAGCTTGCCGGTCAGCAACAGGCCCCAGGTCGAGGCGTTGACGAACAGGCTGTCCGACTTGCCGACATGGCTTGCCCAGTCGGCCGATCCGATCTTCTCGGCGATCAGCCGGTCGCGCGTCTCGGCATCGGGCACGCGCAGCAGCGCCTCGGCGAGGCACATCAGCGCAAGGCCCTCGCGCGTGCCGAGCGAGAATTGCTGGAGGAAATCCTCGACCACGCCCTGTTTCTTCGCCGCCGAGCGCGCCGACTCCACCAGCGCGATCGCCTCCGCCACGACAGCTTTGCGCTCCGGAACCGAAAGCGGCTGGCGCGCAAGCAGATCAGCGATGGTTTCCGCCTCGTCGCGATATTTGGCGTCGTCGATCGAGTCCCAGGGCGAGCGTGGCATCAGGGTTTCCTTGGCGAATGGCGAAATGGCTGAACATCTTCGTCATACCGCTTTCAGCGATGAACGTGCTTCGTTATATTGCCACATATTCCGAAGGAGTTTGTATTTTGAACGTCCGCACCGTGGAATCTTCGGCCGATGCCGTGGATCTCCGAATCCTGCGCATCCTTCAGGAAGACGGGCGCATCACCAACCAGGAACTGGCGAGCCGCGCCGGCCTGTCGCCGGCAGCCTGTTTCGACCGGGTGAAGCGGTTGCGGACAAGCGGGGTGATCGCCGGCTATACCGCCCTGCTCGATCCGGCGAAGCTCGGCCAGGCGCTGCTGATCTTCGTCGAGGTCGTTCTCGACCGCACCACCGACGATGTGTTCACGGCGTTCGCCGCGCAGGTCGGCGACATTCCGGAAGTGCTCGAATGCCATATGGTGGCGGGCGGGTTCGACTATCTGCTCAAGGTGCGCGTGGCGGACATGGCCGCCTATCGCCGCTTCCTCGGCGAGATCCTGACCAGCATTCCCGGGGTGCGCGAGACGCGCACCTATGCGGTGCTTGAGGAGGTGAAAGCGACGACGCGGTTGCCGATCTGAGCCCGACCATCGGGCGAGGGTTGCGGACATAGGCAATGGCTGAGCTACCACCCAGCCCGGCAAGCCTGTCGCGGCGCGCGTTCATTCCGTTCAGGTTGTGCTCGGGTATGACCGGTCTATAAGACACGAATGACCCGTTCGACGCCCCGGCACTTTCGTGCCCTTCCGACAGCGATCGTCCTTGTGGCGGCAGTTTCCCTCTGGCCGACGGCCTCCTTCGCTCAATCCGCCCCCGAACAGGCGGCAACGACGACACAAGCCGCGCCATCCTCGGGCGGCGATGTCATTCGCCTGACGGATGAGCAGCGGATGGAAATACTGAACAACAACACCGTGGAAAAAGCCGCGGCGGCCCGGGGCGAACTTGTCGGAGCGGACGCCCCCGGGCGGGGCATCCATGGCGAAATCGGCGTCATGATCGGCACGAACGGCACGCGTGGCGCCTATGGCACCGCGAACATCCCCCTGGGTGAGAATGCAGGGGCGACGGTGTCGTTCGAAAGCAGCACTTTCGGATATCCTCGCCGGCGCTGACGCTGCCATAGTCCGTCGATCGCCGCCCATATCGTGCCGGGTCAGGCGGGCCCCTGAATATCAGGCCCGATCGCCACCTGCCGGCGCTGGTTCCCGCATCAGCCGGGAGGGCCAGCCAATTCGGACGAGCATACCATCGGGGCCGCAGATCCCGACCTCATAGAGCCCCCATTCACGGTGACGAAGAACGCCGCCGGGACGAATGATGAGATCGTCGATCCGCGCCGCGATCGCGTCCACCTCGGGCGTGCGGATGAAGACACCGAAGGGATTGTGCTCCTCGGGAACTCGCCACGGGCCGGTTCCCGCTTGTGTCAGATGAACCTCGCATCCCCAGCCGGTCATGATGATATAGGCGCTGTCACCACCTGTCCTGGCGAAGCCGAGACGCTCCCAGAACGGAATGGCGCCTGACAGATCATTGTGCGGGACGATGGCGAACGCGCCCGTCGTTTCAGGGATCGGCACCGGCTTCTCCATTTTTCCACAACAGCTTTTAGTCGATTCGATCCTGGCTATCGAGGGGGCATCAACACCCTGTGAGCCCGTCGCCCGTTCCGCGAAGCGGCCCACGCCTCGGAAACTCAGCCCGGCACCAAGGCAGAATCGCCCCCCTGCACCTCCATCGTGCGCGCCCGCTTCGTCAGCACCAGCACCAGGGTCGGCAGGATCGTCAGGACCAGCGGCGCGCCGATCGCCAGACCGAAGATGATCGCGGTCGCCAGCGGTTTCTGCAGGCCCGATCCCCGGCCGATCCCCAGCGCCAGCGGCAACAGGGTCAGGATCGCGATCAGCGCCGACATCACGATCGGGCGAAGCCGCGCCTTGCCGGCCGCGAGCAGGCTGGCCGCATCGACCGGCGCATCGGGCACGAGCTCGGCCAGATAGAAGATCGCCAGTTCGGTAATCATGCCGACCACCATGGTCAGCCCCATCAGCGCCGAGATGTCGAGTTCAGTCCCGGTCAGCCACAAGCCGGCGAACACCGCCGTGGTCGACAGCAGCACCGTCCCGATCACCGCCGCGGTGAAGGCCCATTGCTCATAGAGCAGGGTCAGCAATAACGCTGAGAGCAGCAACGCCGCGACGAAGACGGTCGTCAGGTCGCTGAACGACTGTTTCTGCTGCGCATAGAGCCCGCCATAATCGACCCGGATCGTTGAAGGCAGATTCAGTCCGGCGACCGCCGCCTGCACCTCCTTGATGCCTGACCCGAGATCCTTGCCCTCAAGCCGCGCGGTGACTGGGATGAAGGGGGCAAGATCCTCGCGGGTGATCTGGCGCTGGCCGGCCGCGATATTCACCTGCGCGATCGCGCGCAGCGTCACCGCCCGACCATCCGCCGCCCGGATCGTCAGCGCCTTGAGTGCGTCCGCGCGCTGACGCAGTTCGCGCGGCAGGCGAACGCGCACATCGATGACCTGTTCACCAGACAGAATCTTCGTCGCGACCGTGCCGCCGACCTGAGTCTCGACCTGCTTCGCCACCGCATCGGGGTCGAGCCCCGCCAGCGCGGCGGCGGCGCGATCGACCTTGATGATGATCGCATCGCCCGCGACCCGAAGGCCATCCTGCACCTCGACCACGCCACCGATCCTGCCGATCGTCTCAGCGACCTTGCCGGCCGCAGCGGCGAGCTGCGCCTGATCGTCGCCGAACAGCTTCACCTCGATCGGCTGCGGTACGGCGGTGAGATCGCCGATCAGATCCTCCATCAACTGGACGGTCTCGATCTTCAGGCCGGGGACGGTCGTTTCCACCTTCCCGCGAATCTCCTCCATTACCTCGTCGATCGGCTGGCGCGATCCGGATTTCAGGCGGATGAAGAAATCGCCTTCGTCAGCCTCGGTCAGTCCACCGCCGAGCTGAACACCGGTACGCCGCGAATAGCCGGTCACCTCCGGCGTCTCGCGGATGATCTTCTCGACCTGGCGCAGCAGCCGATCGGTGTCCGAGAGCGCCGCACCCGATTTCGCCTTATAGTCGAGCACGAAGCCGCCCTCGTCCATCACGGGCATGAAGCCCGATTGCAGATTGTTCCAGGCGAACAGGCCCATCAGGATCAGGACGCCCACCCCGACCGCCGCGAACAGGCGGGGCCTGGCGAAGGCACGAACCGCCAGCTTCTCGTACCGGCTGCCAAGCGCCCCCGTGACTCGATCGGCCCTGTCCGCTGCCTCGGCATCCTTCAGCGTCAGCCAGCGATCGGCGATGATCGGCAGGACGAAGCGGGCGTAGAGCAGCGAGACGACCAGTGCCGCCGCCATCGTCACCGCCAGCGCCTTGAAGAAACCACCGGTCACGCCGGTGATGAAAGCCAGCGGCAGGAACACGACGATCGTCGCCATGGTCGATCCGAACAGCGGCTTCGCCATCTCGCGCGCGGCCGCCAGCATCGACGGACGCTCGCCTTTCTCCGCCTCCTGGAGGCGGCGCATGAGATGTTCGAGCATCACCACCGCGTCATCGACGACAAGGCCGACCGCCGCGGCCATGCCACCGAGCGTCATCATGTTGAAGCTCATGTGCAGCGCGTAGAGCCCGAGGCAGGTCGCCGCGAGCACCGCCGGCAACAGCGCGGCGGTGATGACCATCAGCCGCCAGCTTCGCAGGAACAGGAACAGCACCACGCCGGCCAGGATCGCGCCGAGCAGGATTGCGTCGCGCACCGCATTGGCCGCGCCCGTCACCAGTTCCGACTGGTCGTAATAGGCGCTGACCTTGACATCGGCGGGTAGCGCGATGCCCTTCAGCCGCTCGTCGACCTGCCTGACCAGCGTCACCGCATCAGCCGTCGGGGTCTGGCGGATATTGATGAGCACCGCGTCAGCGCCATTGGAGGTCACCTTGGTCCAGGCAGGCGCCGGCGCGCGGCGGATCGTCGCGATCTGGCCAAGCGTCGCGACCCCCGCGCCGGGCGCGTTTCCAGCCTTGACCGGGATCGCGGCAATGTCGGCCTCATTTGCCAGCCGGTCTTCGACCAGGGCGAGATACAGCCGGTGACGGTCCTCGATCCGGCCGAGCGCGGCGACGCTGTTGGCACTGCCGAGCGCTGTCGAGACATCAGTGACGGTAAGGCCGAGCGACTGGAGCCGCGCCGGATCGACGTCGACCTCGATCTCCGGCGCTGCTCCACCGAGCACATCCACGCCGGCAACGCCCGGCACGGTCGAGAGCAAGGGCCTGAGCTTCAACTGAGCAAGCTGCGCCAGTGCCACGCCGTTCAGTTTGCCCGACGTCAGCGAGATTCCGAGCACCGGGAAGATCGTCGGGTCCGACCGGCGCACGCTGAAACGCGTCCCGGCCGGCAGATCGGGCGCGATCGTCGCCAGCGCGCCCTGAGTCGCCAGCGTCGCGGCGACCATGTCGTCGCCCCAGGCGAAGCCGATCGCGATCTCCGCCGAGCCGCGGCTGGTGGTCGAACGGATCCCGGTCACGCCGGGGATTCCGCGCAGCGCAATCTCGGCCGGGCGGGTGATATCGGCGGCCATCTGCGCCGCATCGCGCTCGCCCGCATCGATCGAGACGACGACGCGCGGATAATCGATATGCGGGAACAGGGTGACCGGCAGCCGGGTCGCCGCGACCAGACCCGCCAGCGTTATCAGGAAGACGCTCAGCCAGATCGACCGGCGATGGCGTTGCAGCACCTCCCTCACCTGGCGGCTCCGGCGCCTTCAGCGACCTTCATGCCATCTTCAAGCGCGGTGCCGCCTTCAGTCACGACCTTCTCGCCCGGCTGGAGCCCCTTAAGAATCTGGACACGGTCCCCCGAGGAATTGCCCGGCGAGACGTCTCGACTTTTCGCCACGCCGTTCCTGACCACAAAGACATAGCTTCGCCCGCCATCGTCGAGCAGCGCCGCATAGGGGATGGTGATGCCGTTGCTCGTCGCGCCGACCTGAAGCGTCGCACGCAGCGGCTCGCCGGCCCCCAGATGCAGGCCGGCCGGGATGCGGACATAGATCGAGGCGAGCCGCGTGGCCGGATCGATCTGCGGATCGATGCCGACCATAGCCACCCTGGCGGGCATATTGCCGTTGACCGTATCGATATCGATCGGCTGGCCCGGATGAAGGCGTTGCGCGATCGCTGAATCGACGCCGAAGCGTGCGCGCAGATCGCCCTGTACCGCGACCGTCGCCACGGCCGCACCGGCAGCCACCTGGTCGCCCGGCCTGGCGGTCAGGTTGCGCACCGTGCCGGCGATCGGCGCGCGCAACACCAGTCCGCCGTCCTTGATCCCGAGATTGGCGCGCGTCGCGCTGGCGACGGCGGCGGCCGCACGAGCGGTTTCGACATCGGCGTTGCTGACCAGCCCGTCGGCGCGCAGCCGGAGCGCACGGGCATAGGCTGCCTGCGCCGCCGCCGCCTCCGTACCCGCCCTGGCAATGGCGAGTCGGGACGCCGGGCTGGGCCGCAGCAGCATGATCGCCTGGCCGGCACCCACCGCGGTTCCTGTCGGTGCGGCGATCGAGGCGATGATTGCCTCCGCCGGCGCCACCACCGATCGCTCGCCGCCCGGACCGGCCTCGGTCGCGCCATAGACAGTCACGGAATCGCTGGATGCGCCGGCTTCGGCAATGCCGGTGCGAACCTGCGCGACCGCTGTGGGCGCCTCGGCCTCGGTCGCGGCCTTGCCGCCACAGCCGGCCAGCAGGAGCGGAAGAAGGAGCGGCAGGTACGACTTCATTGGGTCCATCCTTCGGCGGGACCGCCCGAGAGCAATTCGAGCGCGATGGTCTGCTCGGCGATCTGCTGGTCCAGCTGGCGCAGGGTGAGGCGCCGGTCGCGCAGGGACTGCGCGGCGGTCTCTGCGGTTGCGGGCGCCAGATCGCCGCGTTTCGCGGCGCGTTCGGTACTGGCGGCGAAACGCTCAAGCTCCGGCATCTGCGCGATCAGCTGGCCCCTCTGGCGGCGCACCGTGACGAGAACCGTGACCGCCGCGTCGATCTCGGCGCGGGTCTGGAACAGCCGCGCATCATATTCGGCATGGAGCTGCTCCCGCGTCGCGCTGGCGATCGCGATCCCGCCACGGTTGCGGTTCCATAGCGGCAGGGTGAAACCGATCGCCGGACCGACAGTGTAGTTGTTCGCGGTATCGCGGGCACCCGCCACGGTCAGCGAGAGATTGGGGAACTGGTCGAGGACTGCCTTGTGCAGGCCAGCCTCGGCCACGCCATAGCCCGCGCGCAGCGCCTGGAGATCGAGCCGGCGCGCGAGTGCCTGCGCGGTGAGCGTCGCACCGTCCGGCGGCACGATGGGATCGGAGGGCGCGGCAAGCGACAGGCTGGTCTCGGGCGGCAGGCCGAGCATCTTGTTGAGGTCGCCGCGCGCGGCGGCGAGATCGCGTTCGGCAACGCGCATCTTGTCGGTCAGATCGACCAGCGACTGGCGGCGGGTGTCGAGTTCGCCCCCGGCGATGTCGCCCCGTCCAGCGGCACGCTGCGTTGCCTCGAACAGCCTTTCGGCGGCGGCCGCGCTGGTGCGCGCAATGACGAGCTGGTCGGCCAGCGCGAGAATCCGCACCCCCTGCAGCCGGGCCTGCCCAGCAACCTGCCATTCGGCCCAGGCGAGATCGAGCCGTACCTGCCGCTTGCTCGCATCGCCCGCCTCGCGCGTCACGCGTGCCGTACGGAGCTGCGCGATATCGAGGCCAAGCTGCGCGCCCAGCGCGTTGAAGACATCCGGGCCCGACAGGATCTTCTCGAAGCTGGCCTGGAAGCTTGGATCCGGCAGCAGCCGTGCGGCAAAGGCCTGCGCATCGGTCACGCCTGTCTTCGCCCGCTGCGCCTTCAGTTCGGGATTCTCCAGCACCGCGATCACCGCCAGCGCATTGGGTGTCAGCGCCCGCGACAGGTCGATCGACTGGGGCGCCAGCCAGGGGCGGTCGATCTTCGCGGCATCCGCCGACAGGAGCGCCGCATCCGGTGGCGCAAGCACATCCGACGGGGTGGAAAGCGGCGCCGCCTTGTACCCGACGCAGCCCGAAAGCAGGCTGCCGGCCAGCAGCAGGGTGAGCGACGCGCGCCTCATCGTGACCTCCGGGGCAGGCTCACCAGGGCCGTCACTCCGGGATAATTGTCGTCGAGGCGAACGGTGCCGCCATGCGCCCTGGCGATCGCCGCCACGAGGCTGAGACCCAGGCCGTGACCGGGTGTGGTACGGCTGCTTTCCAGCCGCGCGAAGCGCGCGAACACGCGCTCGCGATCGGCTTCGGGGATACCCGGTCCCCTGTCGCTCACGACGAGCTGGACGCCCTCCTCGCCGGCAGCCAGGGCGATCCCGATCGCGGTGCCGGGCGGGGTATGGCGAAGCGCGTTGTCGAGCAGGTTCACGACAAGCTGAGCGATCAGTTCCCGATTGCCGTCGATCTCGACATCGGGCGCGATGCTGCGCAGCAATTGCCGGCCGGAATCCTCCGCCGACGGCAGATAGGAATCGGCGAGATCAGTCATCAGCGCGCTAAGGTCGAGTCGAGTCATGCGCACGACGACCCCGCCCGCCTCGACCTCCGAAATGCTCAGGATCGCGGCGAACAGGTCGAGCATGTCCTCGGTCTGCTCGATTGCCTGCTGCATCGCCGTCCGCAGTGCCGGCGCATCGGCGTTGCTTGCCAGCGCGATATCGAGCTTCTGCCGCAGGCGCGCGAGCGGCGTACGCAGATCGTGCGCGATGTCGCCCGACACCTGGCGCAGATTGTCGAGCAGCCCGGCAATCCGGTCAAGCATCTGGTTGAGCGTTTCGGACAATCGATCGAATTCATCGCCGGTGCCGGACAACGGCATGCGTTGCGCCAGATCGCCGCCGATGATCGCATCAGCGGTCCGATTGATCGCGCCGAGCCGCCGTCCGAGAGCACCGCTCAACAGGAAGGTCCCGATGACGCCGATAGCGGCGATCAGGCTGAAGGCGATCGCGAACAGCGGGATGATCCGGCCGTCGAGTTCCTCGATCGCTTCGGGGTCGGCACCGACGATCAGCGTGCCGCCGCCGACGGTACGCGACGCGAAGGCGCGCGTATCGTCCAGCATGCCGCCGTCCTTGACGAACCACATGTTCGACCAGCCGGGCGGCGGGATCGCGGTCACCTTGCGCCCGGCCTGCAACCGGCCCGTGGCATCAAGCACGGCGTAGCGCATATCGCCCCGCTCCTGGCGGACGCGCTCGGCGATGATCTTCTCCAGCCCGCCCGCCCCGAGGTTGTCCGCCTCGCGCAGAATGGCACCGCGTTCGGTCACCACGCGCTGCTCGAGCTCGTAGCGCAGTTCCTGCCGGATCGCCCAGTACATGGCCGTGCCCAGCGCGAGGATCAGCACCGTGAAGGCGAGGCTGTAAAAGGCCGCGAACCGGAACGCGGTCGAGGAAGGCAATCTAGGCATCGGCGTCGAACAGATAGCCCGCACCCCGGATCGTCTGGATCCGGTCGCGGCCGGAACCGGCGTTGAGCTTCGACCGGAGCCGGCTGATATGCGTTTCGACGATGTTGGTCTTTGGATCGAAATGGAAATTCCACACGCGTTCGAGCAGCATCGTCCGGGTCACCACCCGCCCCGCATTGCGGATCAATTGTTCAAGCAGGGCGAATTCCCGCGCCTGGACCTCGATGCGCTGCCCGGCGCGACGCACCTCGCGCTTCAGCAGGTCCATCTCGACATCGCCCGCGCGCAGCACGGTCTCCGTCGCGACCGCTGCCGGCCGCCGCGACAGGGCGTTGAGCCGCGCCGTCAGCTCAGTGAAGGCGAAGGGCTTGACCAGATAGTCGTCGGCGCCCGTCTCGAGGCCCGCGACACGATCCTCCACCCGCGACAGCGCGGTCAGCATCAGCACCGGGGTGGCGATGCCCGCCGAGCGGATCGACCGCAGGATCGTCATGCCGTCCAGCACCGGCAGCATACGATCGAGGATGATCGCGTCGAACGGTTCGCCGGTCGCGAGAAACATCGCGTCACGACCGTCGGCCGCGGTGGTCACCACATGGCCGAGCTCGCGCAGGCCGCGCTCGATATAGTCGCGCGTCTCGGCATCATCTTCAGCGACCAGCACTTTCAACACCGCGTCCTCCTGTATCGGCTTTGCACCAGCGCGGATTGGTCACCCTTTTCGCGCTTTATACAAATCGCCAATATTGGACGGCGACGGTAGCTGGATCCTCGTCGCGGATGCGGCGACCGCGACTATTTTTCCGATACGACCATCAGGCGGAAACTACCCGGCTTCGCCTCCGGCCGCGGCTTGCCGCTCGCGTCCTTCGTCCAGAGGAGGTCGGCGGTCGAGCTGAAGGCCCGGTGGCTCTTCGGGTCGATCGATACCGTCTTGGCATAATCGTCGATCGGCAGCGTCTGGTTGACCGCGTAATGAGTCTTGTCGACCTGGTCGATGATCGTCCAGCCGCCCTTGCGGTTGGCGACGAAGATCCGGTCCTTCGCATCATCGTAGGCGATACCGTCGGGATCGTCGCCAACCTTCACGGTCGCGACGATCTTGCCGGTGTCGGCATCGACCACGACCATCAGCGAATTGCCGGTGCAGCCGCTGAACAGCAAACGATCGGACGGGTCGAATGCCAGCGGCCCCGGGCCATCGCATCCGTCGAGCTTGATCGTCCGCGCGAGCGTCAGGGTCTTTGTGTCGATCTCGGCGATGGCATTGCCCTCTTCGAGATTGACCCAGACCTTGCCCTGGCCATCGGCCTGCGAAAATTCGGGCGCCTTGGGCAGCTTGATCGTCTTGATGACGGCAGCCCTGGCCGGATCGATCACGCTGATATCGGCCGAGCCGCCGTTGAAGGCGAAGATCATTCCCGATGCCGTGTCGTGCACGATCGAATCCGGCTTCTGCCCGGCCGGGATCGTCGTGATCGCCTTGCCGTTCGCCAGGTCGAACATCACCACCGCGTTCTGGCCGCCATCAGTGACGAAGCCATGGCCCCGCGCCGGATCGAGCGCGACGCCATGCGACACTTTCAGCCCGTCCACCTGGAACAGCGGCTTCAGCGTGGCGAGATCGAGCACATGCACCGTCGTTGAATGAGTGACGTACAGACGGTTCGAGTCGGAATCGACCGTGAGATAATCGCCCCGGCCGTCGCCGGGCAGCGGCACCCTAGCGACCCGGAAGGCGATGGGGGCCGCCGCCGTCGCATTGCCGGCGGACGCGGCCTCGCCGCTGGTGGACGCGGAATGACAGCCTGCAAGCATGACCAGGGCAACGGAGCAGGCAAGTAAATTACGCATGATTCCTCCGGATTCCATTGCCTTATGCTTTTCCGGCGAAGTGGATTACCGATGAATTCCCCGACACATAGTCGAGGCGAACCGTATTCACCGTCCATCCTCTCGATCTTCTTGACAGCTGCCGCACAAGTGCCGGCGCCTTTTCGGCGCCTCACCTGCGATTTCAAGTTACAAGTGTGTAATGTATCTTGCCGTCGAAGTATCATTCGCAAATGACCGGCGCCCGCCGGGAGTCTACCTCGGCCTCTTCCGGCTCGGCAGGCGAGAGGACAGCTAGAGCTCGATGGAAGCCGATACTTTGACCGTACGCGGCGCGCCTTGCAGCAACGAGGTGCCGAACGAGTCGAACGAGGAAGCCCAATAGCGCTTGTTGGCGACGTTATCGACGGTGGCGCGCAGGGTCAGCGGATTGCCGCCCACCAGCAGGACATAGCGCGCGCCGAGATCGAATCGGGTCCAGGATGGAATCTCCAGCGTGTTCGCGGCATTGACCTGCTGCTTGCCGGTATTGACGACCCGGCCGGTCAATGTGGCGCCGGGCAGGAAGCCCAGATCCCATTCGACATTCGCGTTGGCGAGATAATCGGGGACGCCGACCGCGGTGTTGCCGTCGTTCGCGCCGCCCAGCGTCTTGCGCAACTTCGCCTGGTTCACCGAACCACCGGCGATAACGCGAAGTCCATGCGTGATCTCGCCATCGACGCTCAACTCGATGCCGCGATTGCGCTGCAGGCCGAACAGGCCGAACGTCGTTGCCGTCGGATTGGCCGGTGTCGGCGTGGGCACGCTGTACGCGCTCGGCAATTCGGTCTGGTACAAGGCAAGCGAGGCGTTGAACCGGCCAAGGCCCACCTTCCCGCCGATTTCATATTGAGTCGATACGTAGGCCGGGAAGATCTGGCCCACATTGATGTTGCCGGCACCTGCGACGGCGCCCTGTTGCAAGCCCTCGATCCGGTTGGCGAACAGCGACAGACCAGTGACCGGCTTGATCACCAGCCCGACGACCGGCGTCACGGCACTGGTCCTGAGTTTCGTCGTCAGGTCGCCCGCCGCGATCCCGTTCGCCGGATCGGCGTTATAGGCATAAGAACGCGTGTCGATCGTCTGCAGCCGGAGGCCGGCGGTGAGCAGGATCCTGTCGTCCCAGAAACCGAGCGTATCCGACGCGAACATGCTGCCCAGCTTCGAGCGGCCGACGGGGAAGGGATCGGCCAGATTGCCGCCGACCAGAGTCGAGCCGGGCAGTGCGACCCTGGGCGTGTTGTAGAGATTGGTCGCATAGCCGGCAAAGCCGGGGCCATAGAGGAAGTCATAGGCGTTGCGGTTGACCTGCCAGATCATCGAACCGCCAAGGTTGAATTCCTGGGTGACGCCGCCGGCCGCCAGCTTGACGCGAATCCCGGCCTGCGCCGTCTCGTTATTGTCGGTTCGCGGCACGAACAGCGCGTTGCCGTTGGCGTCGCCCGTCACCGCATTGGTCACGGTGATGCCGTCGTAAATGCCCCGCTCCGACCCGTCGCGCGCGCCGAACGCGGCATAGAGCATGGCGTTGTCGGACAGGTCATATTCGCCGCGCACCGCACCGAAGATGTCGCGGAGCGTGGTGTAGGAGAAAGCCTGGCCGTAATTGTGATCGGCGGCCGGCACTGCGGGGATCGCCGCGCCCACAGTCACCTTCGGCCTGAGATTGCGGATCTGCACGCGCTGATAGGCAAGGTCGAGCGAGAGCCGAACGCGATCGCTGTGCCAGTCGAGGCCGGCGCCGAGCACTGCCGTACGACGGAATTCATTGTCGATCGCGACGTCGCCCGACCGATAGGCGCCGTTGATTCGAATGCCGAAGGCATCGTCGTCGCCGAAGCGGCGCGACACGTCGAAGCTGCCGCCGAAATGCGACCCGCTGCTGTAGTTGGCCGTCACCCGGGTCAGCGGCGTGGTGCCAGCGCGTTTCGATACGAGGTTGACGCTGCCGCCGACACCTGTCCCGCCCGGGGCGGCGCCGTTGAGGAAGGCGCTCGCGCCGTTCAGCACCTGCACTGAATCATACAGCTCAGGCGCGACGAGCTGACGCGGGGCCAGCCCGTAGAGCCCGTTGAAGCCGACATCGTCGCCGGCCAGGGTGAAGCCGCGAATGACGAACTGTTCGGCGGCGTTGCCGAAGCCATAGGTCGTGCGGATCGACGGATCATTCTCCAGTACCTGACCCAATGTCTGCGGCTGCTGGTTGAGGATCAGCGCAGCGTTGTAGCTCGTGATGCTGAACGGCACGTCCTCGGCCGCCTTGTCGCCGAGCACGCCGACCTGCCCGCCGCGCCTCACCTCGGTCTGGTTGCCCTTCTGCGCGGTGACGATGATGTCGGCGTCGGACGGCGCCGATTCCTGTGCCCAGCCCGGCGTGGCGAGCGCCAGCGCCGAGCCGGAAAGCGCGAGGCGCGAGACGAAGCTGAAGATGGACTTGGACACGGGTATCCCTTTCATCGGCGCGTGGCGCCTGCATGGAGTTCAGGTTCGTCGGGCACGCATCGCCCAGGCCACCGCGACGACCGGGACCGACAGCGCAATCCATGAGGCGACGTCCTCGATGCCGTCTCCGGCGAGCGCGCTGATCAGGCCGACCGTGCTGACCACCGCGATGGCGACGGGCACGGCGAAGATCTGGCGGGTCGTTTGTCCGCCGAGCTTGCGAGCGGTGCTCATGCGGTCGCCACCGGCTCGACGGCACCCCCGGTCTCGACCTCGCGCACCCGTGCGTCGAGCGGCGTCCGCCGCTTGCCCAGCCAGAGGTACAGGCCGGACCCGAGGATCACGAGCGTGAACAGATCGAGTATCGCCCAGAGGATCTTGAGCGGCAGTCCGCCATAATCGCCGAAATGCAGTGGCTGCGACACGAGCAGCGCCTGCGCATACCAGGGCAGCGGCCGAATCGCGGTCAGTTTCCCCGTCTCGGCATCGACCAGCGCGGGCGTGAGCAGGCGCTTGGTGATCGGCGTTTCGCCCTGGAGAAACACGGCATAATGATGCCTGCTGCTGAAACCGCCGCCGGGAAAGGCGACGAATTGCGGCTGGTTGCCGGGCGCGGCGGCCTTCGCCGTTTCGACCGCGGCGTTGATCGACGCGAGCCGGCCGGGCGACGGCGCCTTCGTGTCCTTATAGGCGGCTGTCATCTCGGCCAGGTCGTTCCTCTGCCAGAGCTGGATGATCGGCGTGGCGAGTGTGTTGATCACACCGGTCACGCCGACGACGCTGGCCCAGGCAAGCACGACGATGCCGAGGAGGTTGTGATAGTCGAGCCATTTGAGCCGCGTGCTGCGCGAAACGCGCACTGTGCCGAAAGCGAGCTTCCGCATGAACGGCGCATAAAGCACCACGCCCGAGACGATCGCGACGAAGAACAGCACTCCCATCAGGCCCAGAAACAGCATGCCCGGCAGGCCGAGGAACATGTCGGTATGCAGCTTCAGCAGGAACGCGATAACCCCGCCGCCGTCGAACGTACCGACCAGCGCGCCCGTGCGCCGATCGAACGCGCGGGTCGTCATCTTCGCGGCCGGCGCGTCCGGTGTCGGCCCGGTGGTGATGTTGACCACCGGCCGGTCCTCGTCAAAGCTCATGAACAGCCCGACCTCGCCCGGTCGCGTCGCAAGCGCCGTTTGCATCAGTTCGTCGAGCGACTTGAGCGGCGCATCGGCGCGGACGCCGACAATCTCCGGCCGGCCACCCGTCAGCGAGTCGATCTCATCGTGGAAGATCAGCGGCAGGCCGGTGACGCAGAGCATCAGCAGGAAGCCGGTGCAGACGATGCTCGACCATTTATGGACGAGATACCACGCCCGGATCGTGCTCCGGCTCATCGACGAGCATCTCGAGCTATATTGAGAGGCATTATCAGATATCGTTAGCGCAGCGCGCCCTGTCGAACAAGCGGCGGGACGGGTCCAATTCTCCTAAATTATTGGGTCAAGCGGGAGCCTGTGTGGGCAGGTCGGCGGCAGCTCGCAGACGGCGGAGCGCATCGTCCGCCTCGACTTCGTCGAGGCTCGCAAAGCCAAGACGCACCCCCCGTTCGACCGAAGGTGCGATCGCATAGGAAGTCGACGGCGCGAAGCGGAGACCCACCGCCGCGCCGTTCCGGTCGATGCGGTCGAGCAGCGCTGAATCCGCGAAGCGCAGCCAGAAGGCCAGCCCGCCATCGGGCACCTCGAATTCGGCCAGCCCGCCGAAATGACGATCGAGCGCGTCAGCGAAGGCTCGCCGTCGTGCCCCGTAGACGATGTTCGTCTTGCGCGCGTGGCGACGCAGCTCGCCGGCGTCGATCAATTCCGCAACCGCATCCTCGGTCAGGGTGTTCCCCTGTCGGTCAAGCGACATCACCTGATGCGCGATCGCGTCGATCACCCGCGTCGGCGCGACGATATAGCCGATCCGCAGGCTGGGCAGGGTCAGCTTGGACAGCGACCCGATATAGATGATCCGGCCCGGCGCGTAACTGGCAAGCGGCAGCAGCGGCTGCGATTCGAAATGATATTCATGGTCATAGTCGTCCTCGATGATCGCAAAGGCGAATTGCCGCGCCAGTTCGAGCAGCCGCAGCCGTCGCTCGGGCCGCAGCGCCACGGTGGTCGGAAACTGGTGATGCGGCGTCAGGAAGATCGCCTTGACGCGGTGCAGCCGGCACATGCGCTCCACAGCCTCGACATCGATACCGTCACGATCGAGCGGGACGCCGACCACCGTCGCGCCCATCGCCTGGAAGACGACGGCGGCCGGCGCGTAGCTGAGCGATTCCATCAGCACGGTATCGCCGCGGGAGAGCAGGATCCGCGCCGCCAGCGCCACCCCCATCTGGCTGCCGCGCGTGATGCAGATATTATCAACCCCGGCGACCACCCCGCGCTGCGCATTGAGCATGTCGGCGATGCACTGACGCAGCACGGCCGATCCGCGCGGATCTCCATAGCGCAACCGGTTGCCGCGCCGCGCCCGCGCGATCGAGTCGCGATAAGCTCGGGCAAGGAGCTCGGTCGGAAACAGCCGGCAATCAGGGCTCCCCTCGTCGAAGGTCAGCCAGTCGCTGCCCGACAGGACAAAGGGTGCGGTCGCCGTCATCGCGAAGGGAAATTCGGCTGTGTCGGGCGGTCCCGCCACGCCTTGCGGCTCGAGCGGCTGTTCCGGCAGGTTCGCGGCAACCATCGTGCCGCGCGTTCCCTTCGATTCGAGCCACCCCTGCGCGGTCAGATCGTCATAGGCGAGCACGATCGTCTTGCGGTTGACTTCAAGCGTCGCGGCAAGCTCCCGGCTGCTGGGCAGATAGGTGCCGGGCGCCAGCCGCCCGCGCTGTATCTCGTGGATCAGCGCATGCACGATCTGGAGGTAGAGCGGCATCGCCCGCGTGGCGCTGATCCGCTCGGACAGCATCACCTTCCATGGTCGCAGCATTGGACCCTCACCTGCTCGACTATTCAACCATCCTATGGGCCACGCCGCCAGGAGCGGCAAGCGACCCGCTCAGGGCCTCAACCGCGCCGCCAGCCAGCGCGCGCCATCGTCGATCGCGCGCGCGGCGAGCGGTGAGATACCGACCGCTTCGATGAAGCTGTGGGTGGCACCGGCATAGAGTCTGGCCTCGACCGGCACACCCGCAGCCGCCAGCCGCGCCGCCATCTCGCGATTCTCGTCGGCGAGGATGTCGCATTCGGCGATGCACAGGAAGGTCGGTGGTAAACCGGCGAGATCGGCCAGGAGCGGCCGGGCATAGGGATCGTCACGGTCCGCATCGCCCAGATAGTCCGACCAGAAGGCAGCCATCTCCTCCGGGTTGAGGATATAGTCGTCCGACTGGAAAAGGCCGTGCGAGGCGCGGTGTCTGGTGTCGAACGCGCCATAATTGACCAGCACGGCGCCCAGCCAATCCTGGCCCGCATCGCGCAGCCGCAGCGCGGTCGCGACCGAGAGGTTCCCGCCGGCGGAATCGCCGCCGATCGCGATCCGGCGCGGATCGAGCCCGAATGCCCCACCCTCGGCCCGCAGCCATTCGAGCACCGCGTGAACCTCCGCCAGCACTTGCGGATAGCGCGCCTCGGGGCTCAGGCTGTAGTTCACGCCGAGCACGGCGCAGCCGCTGCGCGCGGCATATTCCCGCATCAGCCGATCATGCGTGTCGACGCTGAACAATACCCAGCCGCCGCCATGGAGATACACGAGCACGGGCAGATCCGGGGCGTCGTCGGGGCGGTGAAGACGTGCCGTCACGCCCCCGATATGCAGGTCGACGGTCGAAGCCATCACCGGGCCGCCGAGATTCCAGGGCTCACGCACGAGCGCCGCGATACGCCGACGATCCGTGACGTCAGCCGGCGCGCCATGCCGCGCATAGTCCGCCGTCAGCCGCCGCTGGAAAATCCGGATATCGGGATCGAGATCGTCGGATGTCACGGCCGCCGCGCGTCGCGCATCATCCGCGACAGGGGCGTCTCGCCCAGCGCGTCGACAATCTCCGCAAAGGCAGTGTCGGATTCGTCCTGGCCAAGCTTGAACTTCGCGTCGCTGCGGATCACCCTCGCGCGGAACGCAACGATGTGTGGCAACATCCTGGCATAGCGGTCGCCCATCGTATCGACGGTCCAGGCACCGGACGCCTGCCCCTCCAGCGCGTTCACCAGTTCAGCGATCGCACGATCATTCTCCTCGGGGAGCAGGCTGATGTCGACCTCGAACTGAGCCAGCGCATAGTTCCAGGTCGGCGCCCAGCCGGGGGTGGAGACCCAGGCCGGCGGAATATAGGCGTGCGGCCCCTGGAACAGAATCAGTGCGCGAGGTCGGTCGCGCACCATCCCCACCTGCGGATTGGCGCGGGCGAAATGGCCGAAGAATTCGATGACAGCCCCGGTCTCATCGGTTTGCGGCAGGAGCGGCAACGGTGTCGTCACATGCCCTTGCGGGCCATCGGATATGACAAGGCCAAGCATCTGCGCGCGCACGAACGCAGCGACATCCTCCGGCGATCTCGGCGAGAATTTCCCGGTCATCGTTGCGGTACGATGCCCCATTTGCGGTCTGCCGCCCAGATCGCGAAGGCATGGAACACCGCCTCCTGCTCCTGCGCCGCCGCCGCACCCGATGCGCCCATATGACCACCGGTCGTGGCGATGCGGGCCATCATGGGATTGCCGGCGGTGGTCAGAGACCTGGCGCGCACCGCGAATTTGAGCGGCTCGTAGAAGGCGACGCGTTCATCGGCGACACTGCCCGTCGCCAACAATGCCGGATAGGCGGCGGATCTGAGCTGGTCATAGGGCGAATAGCTCGCGATATAGGCATATTCCGCCGGCACGCGCGGGTCCCCCCAGATCGGCAGCGCGGTCAGCCCGAGCGGGTGCGTCTCGAAATAATCCATCGTGTTGAGCGGGTCGACGAACGGCACCTGCGCGATCACCCCCGCCCACAGATCAGGCCGCATCGTGTAGATCGCCCCCATCAGCAACCCGCCCGCCGAATAGCCATGGGCGACGATCCGACCCTTCGCAGCATAGCCTTTAGCCACGAGATGCTCGGCGCAGGCGATGAAGTCAGTGAAGGTCTTCTTCTTCCCTGTCTTCAGGACCGACCGCCACCAGTCGTTGCCGCGCTCTGCACCGCCCCGGACATGGGCGATCGCATAGGTCCAGCCCTGATCGACCAGCGCGATCTTGCCGGCCTCGAACGCTGCATCGACCGTCGCGCCGTAGGAGCCATAACCATAAAGGAACAGGGGTGCCTTGCCGTCCTTCGGCGCGCCCTTCCGGCGCAATATGGTGATCGGCACCCGCATACCGTCTTCGGTCGTCGCCTCGATCCGTTCGAGATCATATCCGCCGGGATCATAGGCGGGATTGGCAGCAACAGCCGCGGCCGGCGCCGAGGCGCCGTCGTTCAGCGCCAGGCGATAGGCGCGCGGCGCGAGACGCGGCGACTGATAGGTGAAGGACAGCGCGGATGCCGCCCAGCCCTGCCCATGCGGCACCGACAAGGCATAGGCGGGCTCATCGAACGCAACCTCGCGCTCCTTGCCGTCCTTGCCCATCATCACCAGCCGGGGCAGCGCGTCACGCCATTCCTCCCGCACCAGCGTGTCCCGGAACGGATGGATCGCGGCGATGAACCGTCGGGCCTTGTGCGGGACCCACTCCTTCCAGTGAGCCCGCCCCGGCGTGGCGACCGGCGCGGTCATGATCTTCATGTCGACTGCATCGTCCACATCGGTCAGGATCACGAGCCGGTCGTTCCAGTGATCGACATCGTAGCGCAGGCCTTCGGCGCGCTTCTCGACCAGAATCGGCCTCGCGATGGGATCGCTCGCCGGCACCAGCCAGGCTTCGGTCTGCGCGCTGTTGAGCAGGCGGATCACGACGAAGCCGCCGGATGCAGTGGTCTTCAACTCGATGAAGAAGGCAGGATCAGTCTCGGCATGGATCTGGACGTCAGTGCCGTCCCGCATATCCCGCCGCCACACCGAATTCGGATGACCGTTGCCGTCGCGACCGACCCAGAAGAGATAGCGGCCGCCCGAGTCGAAAGCGAAGCTGCCATGGCCTTCGTTGATATCGGCCACCACCATCCGGCCGGTCGCGATCTCCCGCACGCGGATGCCAAAGATGCCGGAACCGGTCAGATCCTGCGACCATCCGAACAGTTTCTGGTCGGGACTGTGGAAGGTCCCGCCCCAGTGCAGCGCGAAGAATTTCCTGCCGGCCGCCTCCGCCCCGACATCGAGCAGTATCTGTTCGGCCCCGCCGCCGGCCGGACGTCGCGCGAAGACCGGATACTGGCTGTCGCCCGGCTGGCGCTGATAATAGAAATAGCCGCCATCCTCGACCTCGATCGGCGCGTCCGCCCCCGCCTCCACAGCCCGGGCGCGCGCCAGCAGCGTTGCCTGCAGCGGCCCGGACGGCGCAAGCATCGCATCGGTATAGGCATTCTCGGCCTTCACCGCGGCAGCGATCGGCGCGTCGAGCGTCGCCGGATCGCGCAGCACCGCGTGCCAGTCCTTCGGGCGCATCCACGCATAATCATCGGTGCGCTTGTGACCGAAATTGCCGACCACGGCCGGCACGCGGAGGGGTTGCGGCGGAACCGGCCAGCGCATCGTCGCGGCCAGCACCCGGCCCGGCCGTGCCAGCGTCCCCGCGGCAAGGGCCAGCATCGATACGCATAGATGTCGGCGGTCGATCATGTCGTTCCCATTCATTATCGTGGCCGAAGGCGGTCGACCTTCCGACCGCCTTCGCACTGTCCTACATCGCCCAGTTGACCTGCACGCCGAGCGTGCGCGGCTTGACGATGAACCGGCTCGCGCCCGATCCGAAGTCCTGATAGCCGAAGGTGATGGCGCGCTTGTCGCCGATATTCTCGGCGAACGCGGCGACCGTAAAATCGGCGACCTTCACCGACACGCGCGCATCGAAGATATGATAGGGTGCGAAGGTCGTATCCTCGTTAAGGAAGCCGGGCGAGCGCGACACGTAGCGATGGAGCAAGGTGACGGTCGGTTCCGCGACACCACCGAAATTATAGGATACAGTGTTGGAGATGCGCCATTTCGCGGCCGAAGGCAGCGTCTTGCCCGACGCCAGGGGCGGTGCCGCGGTGGGGATGTCCTTGGTCAGCTTTGCATCGAGATAGGTCAGGTTCGACACGAGCGAGAGACCGCCAAGATTGAGCGTGGCCGACGCTTCGGCGCCGTAGATCTCGGCGGCACCCGCATTCGCGCCATAGGTCAGCCCGTCGCCGACACGACGCAGCCTGACCTGCAAATTGGTCCAGTCGATATAGAAACCCGTGACGCTGACGAAGAGCTTCCGGTCGACCAGGCTGAAGCGCGTGCCCACCTCATAATTCCACAGGCTGTCCGATGTCGTCCCGGCCGGGATCGGCGATCCGGCGAGCGGCGGCAGGGTGTTGGGCGAGCCGAAGCGATAGCCCTTCGACGCCAGCGCGTAGAACATCAGGTCGGGGCGTGGCTGGTATTTGATCGAGGCCTTGGGCGCGAAACCCGAATCCTGCACCTTGTACGGCGGGTTGATGACGGTGCCGCCGAAGAAGATGCCGAACTGGTCGGTATAGGTGTCGGTCCGCGTGCGGAACAGGCGCCCGCCCCCGGTGATGGTGACATCGCCGAAATGCAGATTGGCCTCGCCGAACAGCGCGTCCTCGTCACCCTTGGTATGCGAGGCGGCGTAATAATATTCGTCGCCATGCGTCAGGCCAGCCGCCACATCCGCCGGATGCGCCGCGGCATAGCCCGGCGACGACAGATGTTCCTGAAAGCCCTTGGTCGTATCGATATGCGTGGCGCCGATCAGCCAGTCGAACGTCCGGCCCTTGGGCGAGGCGAAGCGGACTTCATAGGAATAGGTATTACTCTGCCCTGCCTGCAGGAAATAATGATTGCCGGGATTGAGGTTGCCGTAGAAGGGTGTGAAATCGTCGAAGATATCGCCGGTCTTGCGGTTGTAGGTGCCGATCACCGTGGCGGTGGCGAAACCGAAATCATGGTCGAGCCGCAGGCTGTGGAGCTGAGTCTTGAAGATCACCGGGGTTTCGAACCTGGTCGAGCGCTGCAACAGGCCGAGCCCCAGATTGCTGACGCTGGGGTCGTCGGTGCGGCTCTTCTGGTAGAGGCCAAGATAGCTGATCGTCGTATCGACATCCGGGGTAAAGACGATCGACCCGCGCAGACCGAAGGTATGGACATCGTTCGACCCGCGGATGTGCGTCCCGATATTGTCGATATAGCCAGCGTCCACCCGCTGAGTCGCGACCAGGCGCACCGCCAGCTTGTCGGCGACCAGCGGCACGTTGATCATCCCCTTGGCGCGATAGTTCACCTCGCCCGCCGAGAAGCGCGTGGTGCCGATCGATCCTTCAGCCGCGGCGTGGAAGCCGCTGGGGTCGGCAAGGTTGGAGATGAAGTTGATCGCCCCACCGAGCGAGGCCGATCCGAACAGCGTGCCCTGCGGGCCGCGCAGCACCTCCACCCGCGACACGTCGAACGCATCGATGTCCGGGATGACGATGGTGTAACCCGGCTCGTTCATCGGGATATCGTTGATGAAATAGCCAGTGCTGCCCTGGCCCTGGTCAAGCCCGGCCGTCGTGCCGATGCCGCGGATCACGGCAGTGGAATTGTTCGAGGGACCTTCGTTGAACGCGACACCCGTCGTGCGGGTTAGATAGTCCTTGAAGTCTTGCGCGCCGATCGCCTCGAGTTGGGCACCGGTCACGGCCGAGACACCCCCGGCGACATTGCTCAGCTTCTCGGCCCGCTTGTTGGCGGTAACGATGATGTCACCGCCGCTTTCGGCGGCAGGTTCCGCCTGGACGGTGGCCTGGGCCTGGGCGGATGCCGAGCCGGCAGCCAGCAGGGCGATCGCCGGGACGGCGGGCAGATAGCGCGATACGGTTCGAATCATGGTCGCATACCCCTTCATGGTGATGCGGGCTGCGGCCTTTGCCGCTTGCCCGCACCTTGGCCGCCATTCCCTCTGACGGCCTTTTCCGGTCAGCCGTCTTGCGGCCCGAAACGCTGTTTCCCGCCGACGAAAGTGCGCAGCACCCTCGTCCGGGCGATGCTCGCCGGGGGAACGCTGCGCGGATCGGCATCAAGCACGACAAGGTCGGCGAGATACCCGCGCGCGATCAGCCCGAGCCGGTCTTCCTGGAAGCCGGCATGGGCGTTGGCACTGGTATAGGCAGTGAGCGCCTGTTCGACCGTGACCTTCTGGTCTGGCAGCCAGCCGTCCGGGTTGAGTCCGTCGATCGTCGCGCGCGTCACCGCGGCATGAATGCCGGCGATCGGGTCGAACGGCGCCACCGGCCAGTCAGACCCGAAAGTGACGCGCGCACCGGCGTCGAGCAGCGACTTGAACGCATAGGTGCCGCGCAGCCGCGATTCACCGATGCGCTTCACCGCCCAGCGGCCGTCGTCGATCGCGTGATAGGGCTGGACCGAGGCGATCACATCCTGCCGCGCGAAGCGCGGGATCGCCGCCTGGCTGAGATGCTGGGCATGCTCGATGCGGAAACGCCGGTCGCGCTTGCCGTTGACGCGGGCGACGTCCGCATAGATGTCCAGCAATTCGTCGTTCGCCTCGTCTCCAATCGCGTGGACCGTCACCGGCATGTGGCGCGCATCGGCAGCGGCGACCCATGTCGCGATGTCAGCGCGGGGCGTCACCCGCACGCCGCGCGTGTCGGGCGCATCGCTATAGGGATCACGGAACAGGGCGGTGCGCGATCCGAGCGACCCGTCCATCAGGCCCTTGACCCCGCCCCAGCGAATCCAGTCGTCGCCCCTGCCCTCGGCCGCAACGATCGCCGCCATCTTTTCCCAGTCGGCCAGCGGGACGAAGGAATAGAAGCGCATGTCCGGGCGCCCCTTCGCGCCCACGCGCCGCAGGGCATCGTACATCGACCAGTCGATCTCGGGCGAATGCGCCTGAGCTACACCCTTCGACAGGCCCTCGGCGATGCCGCCGCGCAGGATATCCTCGATCCCCGCCTCGTCGAGCTTCGGGATCGCGCGCTCGGCGAGCCAGGCGGCATTGTCCTTGAGGATGCCGGTCGGCTCACCCGCTGCGTCGCGCACGATCACCCCGCCCTCCGGCGGCACGGTGTTGCGATCGATCCCGGCCAGCTTCAGCGCGACCGAATTGAGCAGGATCATGTGCAGGTCGAGCCGGTTCACCGCCACCGGATGGTCCGGCGTAACCGCATCGATCCACGCGCGGGTCGGCAGGTCGCCGCCCCAGAGCTGCTCGTCCCAATAGCCGCCCTCGACCCATTGGCCGGGCTTGAGCAGCCGCGCCGCCGCGCCGACCCGTTCGGCAAAGGCGGCCGGCGTGCGCGCATCGCGCAGGCTCGGCTGACGCAGCATCGCCGATCCGCGCAGGAAATGCGTATGATTGTCGGTGAAGGCCGGCATCAGGAACGCGCCGTCCAGGTCGATCACGCGCGTCGCCCGGGTGGTCGCCGCACGAACCGCACCAGCACCGATCGCGGCAATCCTGTCGCCTACGACCCCCACCGCGGTGATCGTGTCCCGTTCGCGCCGCCCGGTCCACACCCGGGCATTGACCAGGGCGATATCAAGGCCGGGCGCCGCCGCCAGCAATGGCGAGGTCAGCATCATCGCAGCGCTTGCGCCGATGAACTGGCGACGATCGATCATGGACGACACGCGGAAAGGTGATGGGTTCGGTTCATGTCGACCATAGAGGGCCGACTCGGCGGATCACGAAACATCCAATTTTCGCGGAGTGGATGGGTCCAGTCCGGCCACGGCGCATCGGCATGCGGTGCCGGATCCTGGCCCCCTCAGCCGCTCACCACTCCGATCGCTTCTTCGGGCCAGTAGAGCCGCATCGGATTCGCGACGAGCAGCTTGTGCCGGAGCGTGGCGGAAGGCGCGATGCGGGGAATCACATCGACCAGCCCGCCATCGTCGGGGATGCGGTGTTCCATGTTCGGATGCGGCCAGTCGGTGCCCCACAGCACGCGGTCCTGATACTCCTCCACCAGCGGCCGCACCGCCGCGACGAAATCGTCATACGGCTCGCCCTGTGGCGACAGGCGGTCGGGGCAGGTCACCTTGGTCCAGATATCGTCGCGGCTGTCGAGCAGGGCGCGAAACGCCCACATGTCGGGGCCGTCCGGCCCCTGCGTGACATCCGGCCGGCCCATATGGTCGATCACGACCGGTACCGGGATGGCGGCGAGGAAGGGCCTCATTTCCTCAAGGATATCCGCCTCGAAATAGACGACGACATGCCAGCCCTCGGGCAGGCGCCCCGCCACCTCGAGGAACTTGTCCTTGGGCGCGTTGTCGACCAGCCGCTTGAGGAAGTTGAAGCGCACCCCGCGCATCCCGCCCCGATGCAGGTCCCGCAATTCAGCCTCGCTGATCGCTGGGTCGACCACGGCAACGCCGCGCGCCTTGCCGCCCGACCTGGCGATGGCGTCCAGCGTGGCGGCATTGTCCGTGCCGTGGCAGCTCGCCTGGACGATGACATTGCGCGCGAAACCAAGCTGGTCGCGCAGCGCGAACAGCATGTCGGGGCCGGCATCCTGGGGCTGGTATTTGGCGAGCGGGCTGAACGGAAATTGCGCGGCCGGGCCGAAGACGTGGCAATGCGCATCGACCGCGCCGGGTGGCGGCACGAAATGCGGTGCCGAGGGATGCTCGGCCCAGCTCCGGATGCGGCCCTTGTCGTCCGTGCTCATGCGAACACCTCCCCGTCCATCAATTTGCGTGCGGTGCGGAGCAGGGCGGCGGTCGCGACCTGTCCGTCAGCGCCCAGTTCAAGCACGCAGCTCATTTCTCCGGTCGGATGCTCGACCGACAATGTTTTGCGCGCCCCTTCCGGGATCGACGCGACCCCGGCCGCCGGCGATCCTTCGACCAGGCAGGCCGTCGCGACACTGACCGCGCCGAGCACGCCGATCGTTGCATGGGCGCGGTGCGGGATGAAGCTGCGCACCGTCACCGCGCCACCATGCACGGGCGGCGCGACGAGCATCATTTTCGGCACTGACTTCTCCGCCACGTCGCCGAGGTTCATCATCGGCCCGGCCTTCAACCGGATCGCCTCGATCTTCGCCTTGAGATCGCTCGCCGCGTCGAGCGTCTCGCGATCCTCATATCCCGTCGCGCCGACATCCCCGGCCCTGAACACGACGCAGGGCATGCCGTTGTCGATCAGCGTGCAGGCGACGCCGTCGATCATGTCGACCGCATTGCCCGTCGGCAGCAGCGCGCCGCAGGACGACCCGGCGGTATCGCGGAATTCAAGCGGAATCGGCGCGGCCGTGCCGGGCACACCGTCGATCCGCGCATCGCCCGCATAGGTCGGAACACCATTTGGCGTCCGCACGCTGGCGATAGCGACTTGGCCGGTATTGACCATGAAGATCGCGATGCGGGTTTCGTCGCCGCTCGCGGGAAACAGCCTGCGTTCGATCGCGAACGGCCCGACCCCGGCAAGCATGTTGCCGCAATTCTGCGCATCGCTGACGATAGCCTGATCGACGAATATCTGGAGGAAAAGATAGTCGACATCGACGCCGTCTCGCGTGGATCTGGAGACGACCGCGACCTTGGAAGTCAACGGATCGGCACCACCCATGCCGTCGATCTGGCGCGGATCTGGCGATCCCATCACGCGCAGGAGAAAGGCATCGCGTTCAGCGATATCGACAGGCAGATCGTCCGCGAGGAAGAAGGCACCCTTCGACGTGCCCCCGCGCATCCACATGCAGCGCGTGCCGTCTCGCATCACAACCTCCGTTCGCGTCGAGCGACGGAGAGGCGAGTGACGTCACTCATAGGTCAGCCCCAGCTCGGCCAGCTTCCCGCGCATATTATAGATATCGAGCCCCAGTTCGCCCGCCGCCAATCGCTGTCGCTTCGATTCCTCCGCCACCTCGCGCGCCTGCGCCTTTTGCAGGACCGCCGCCGCATCTGCCCGCCTGACCACGCACACCCCGTCGTCATCCGCCACGATCACGTCACCCGCCTCGATCGCCGCGCCCGCGCAGACGATCGGCACATTGACCGATCCGAGCGTCGCCTTGACCGTGCCTTGAGCGAACACCGCCTTCGACCAGACCGGAAAGCCCATATGGGTCAGATCGCGCACGTCACGGACACCCGCGTCGAGCACCAGCCCACGGCATCCCCGCGCCATCGCCGACGTCGCCAGCAGATCGCCGAAATATCCGTCCTCGCAGGGGGAGGTGGGTGCGAGCACCAGGATGTCGCCGGCGCGTAGCTGCTCGATCGCGACATGGATCATCCAGTTGTCGCCCGGCGGTGCCGAAATGGTAACGGCCGACCCGGCGATCCGCGCGCCCGGATAGATCGGCCGCAACCGGCTGGCGAGCAAGCCGATCCGGCCCTGCGCCTCATGCACCGTCGCGACGCCACACGCGGCGAGACCGTCGATCACCGATGCCTCGGCGCGCTCGATAGTGCGAATGACACGACCCGCCATGCTGATCTCCTTGCAGAAGCATCAGCCCTAGGCAGTAGTCGCATCGTGCCCCCAATCACAATTGCACCCACCTGATAAGTTTTTGCTATAGATGCGTTGATGGTCACGCCTTTCGACATGAATCTGCGCCACCTCCGGGCCCTCTCGGCGATCGCCGCGCATCGCAGCATGAACGCTGCGGCACAGGCCGTTAACCTGTCGCAGCCGGCGCTCACCCAGGGGCTCGCCAAGCTCGAACGCCAGCTCGGCGTGCCCCTGTTCGACCGCCATCCCGACGGCGTCAGCCCAACCGAAGCAGGAGTGTTGATGGCCGATCGGGCGACGACCGCGGTCGAGTATCTCACCGTCGCGACCAAGCCCGCACTGCGGCGTGGCGGGCGCGGCTTCGCCCGACCTGAGCAGCTCATGACGGCAAGTCAACTTCATGCCCTTCTGGCTTTGGCGGATGCCGGCAGTTTCGTCGGCGCCGCGGCGGCAACCGGCCTGTCTCAGCCTTCTCTCCATCGCGCGGTGCGCGACCTGGAGCAGATCTGCGGCGTCGCCCTGGCCGAGCGGCGCGGGCGCGGTGTCGTCCTCACCACCATGGGACGGCGGCTCACGCGCGGGGTAAGGCTGGCGGCGCAGGAACTCGCCGCCGGCATTGCCGAAGCAGCCGGAGAGCAGGACAGCGGCCGGATCGCGATCGGCGCGATGCCACTATCGCGCGCCCTGATCCTGCCCGCCGCCATCGCTGCCTTCGTCCAGGGTTCGCCGCGTGCGCTGGTCGATGTTGCGGAAGGCTCCTGGCGCGAACTGGTAGAACCGCTGCGCGACGGCGTGATCGACCTGATGATCGGGGCATTGCGCGACGAGACTCCGCCCGGGCTCGACCAGCGCGCGCTGTTCACTGATCGGCTGGTGGTGATCGGACGGGCGGGCCATCCCCTGGCCGGAAAACCAGTGGTGACGCTGGACGACCTGTCCCGCTATGGCTGGATCGTCGGCCAGGCCGACACGCCTCTTCGGGGCCACTGGAACGCCTTGTTTGCCGGGCGCCCGATGCCCGACGCGCCGATCGAATGCGGGTCGGTGATGGTGATCCGCGGTGTCCTGCGCGGCAGCGACCTGCTTACCCTGTTGTCGCCCGATCAGGTGGCCATGGAGATACGGGGCGGCATCCTCGCCGCGATCAGCCGGCCGCTCGACCATGGCGTGCGCACCATCGGTATCACCACCCGCACCGGCTGGCGGCCCACGGCGGCACAACGTCGTTTTATCGCCCTGCTGCAAACCGCCGTTTCCGATACAAGAATTCGGGAAAACCAATAGCCCGGTCGACAATTGGATTGGCGGGTGCGGGCCCGTGTCACCTAGGCCTGCTTCATGGACGCGACATTCGCCTTTATCGGGTTCGGAGAAGCCGGCGCGGCCTTTGCCGGAGGCTCCGCAGCGTTCGGCTATGATCGCAAGACCGACGAGCCCAGCCTGCGCGCCACAAAGCTCCACGATTTCACCAGGGCCGGCGTAACGGCCTGCGCCGATGCCGCCGAGGCGATCGGGCGCGCCGGTGCCATCCTCTCCGTGGTTACGGCCGACCAGGCGCTCGCCGCCGCGCGGTCGGGCGCGTCCAGTATCGCAGCCGGCACCTTCTGGTTCGACATGAACAGCGTCGCGCCCGACACGAAGCGGGACGCGGCAACGCTGATCGAAGCGTCCGGCGGGCGCTATGTCGACGTCGCGGTGATGGCGCCCGTCCACCCCGCCCGGCGCGCCGTGCCCCTGCTGCTGAGCGGACCGCATGCCGGGATCGGCGCGAAAATGCTGACGGCGTTCGGCTTCACCAATGTCACGGTCCTGGCCGGCCCGGTCGGCGCGGCGTCTTCGATCAAGATGATCCGCTCCGTGATGGTGAAGGGGCTCGAGGCGCTGACCGCCGAATGCTTCCTCGCGGCGGAGAAAGCCGGCGTGGCCGGCGAGGTCGCCGCCTCGCTCGACGCTGGCTGGCCGGACATCGATTGGGCAGACAAGGCCGATTACAATCTCGACCGAATGATGGTGCATGGCCTTCGCCGCGCGGCGGAGATGGAAGAGGTCGTGAAGACGCTCGACGCGCTCGGCACCGGTTCCGCGATGACGCGCGGCACGGTCGAGCGCCAGCGGGCGATCGGTGTGCTCGGCCTGACGCCGCCTGAAGGCCTCAAAGCAAAATGCACCGCCCTTTCGCCGTTGGTTTCGAGCGACGTCGAAAAACAGGCGTCCCGTGCAGGTTTCTCGACGTCGCTCGAAACGAACGGAGGTTTCACGATCCCGGACCAGGAAGCGGACCCAGCATGACCATGATCATTGATTGCCACGGCCATTATACTACCGCGCCCGCGCAGCACGACGCGTGGCGCGACGCGCAAAAGGCCGCGTTCAAGGCCGGCGAGACGCCCCCGCCCTTCCCCGCCATCTCCGACGACGAGATTCGCGAGACGATCGAGGCGAATCAGCTCAAGCTCCTGAAGGAGCGCGGCGCCGACATGACGATCTTCAGCCCCCGCGCCTCGACCATGGCGCACCATGTCGGCGATGAAGCCGTCAGCAAGGCCTGGGCGCACGTCTCGAACGATCTGATCGCCCGCGTGTGCGATCTCTATCCCGAGACCTTCGCCGGCGTGTGCATGCTGCCGCAATCGCCCAAGGCCGATCTGCAGGGATCGATCGAGGAGCTGGATCGCTGCATCACGGAGCTCGGCTTCATCGGATGCAATCTCAATCCCGACCCCGGCGGCGGGCACTTCGCCTTCCCTGCCCTGACCGATCGTTACTGGTATCCCTTTTACGAAAAGATGGTCGAGCTTGACGTGCCGGCGATGATCCACGTCTCGGGCTCCTGCAACCCGGCGCTTCACGCGACCGGCGCCTTCTACATCGCGGCCGACACCATCGCCTTCATGCAGCTGATCCAGGGCGACCTGTTCAGGGATTTCCCGACGCTCCGCTTCATCATCCCGCATGGCGGCGGGGCGGTGCCCTATCATTGGGGGCGCTATCGCGGCCTGGCCGACATGCTCAAGCAGCCGAGCCTCGACACGCATGTGATGAACAATGTCTGGTTCGATACCTGCGTCTATCACCAGCCCGGCATCGACCTGCTCGCCGAGGTGATCGACACCAAGAATATCCTGTTCGGCAGCGAGATGGTCGGCGCGGTGCGCGGCATCGATCCGCAGACCGGCCAGTATTTCGACGATACTAAACGCTATGTCGACGCGCTGCCCGTCAGCCCCGAGCGGAAGCACGCGATCTTCGAGGGCAATGCCCGGCGGGTGTTCCCCCGCCTCGACGCGAAGCTCCGGGAGCGGGGCCTGTGACGACACCGCGCGACATCCACGCCTATCTGGCCGAATTCGACGACATTCCCGGCACGCGCGTCTTCACCGCCGCCCGGGCACGGCAGGGCTATCACCTCAACCAGTTCGCGATGAGCCTGATGAAGGCGGAGAATCGCGACCGCTGGAAGGCCGATGAGCGCGCCTATCTCGACCAGTGGAAATTGAGCGAGGAACAGAAACAGGCGGTGCTCGACCGCGATTACAACCGCCTGCTCGACCTGGGCGGCAACATCTATTTCCTCGCCAAGGTCTTCTCGACCGATGGGCAGAGCTTCCTCCAGGCGGTCAGCACGATGAGCGGCATGAGCCTGGAAGAGTATTCGGCGATGATGATCGCCGGGGGCAGGTCGCCCGAGGGCGTCCGCTCGATCAAAAAGGGGTACTGACATGGCGCGCATCACTGCCGGTGTGGCGAGCAGCCATATCCCCGCGCTCGGCGCCGCGGTCGATCTCGGCAAGACGGACGAGGACTATTGGAAGCCAGCCTTTGCCGGCTACGACTGGACCAGGGCGTGGGAGAAGGAGGCCAAGCCCGACGTCGTGATCCTGGTCTATAACGACCATGCCTCAGCCTTCGACATGAAGATCATCCCGACCTTCGCGATCGGCTGTGGCGAGGAATTCAAGCCAGCCGACGAAGGCTGGGGCCCGCGCAAGGTGCCGACCGTCATCGGCCATCCCGATCTCGCCTGGCATATCGCGCAGAGCCTGATCCTCGACGAATTCGACATGACCATCATCAACGAGATGGACGTCGATCATGGCCTGACCGTGCCCTTGTCGATGATGTTCGGCCAGCCCGATGCCTGGCCGGTCAAGGTCATCCCGCTCGCGGTCAACGTCGTCACCTACCCGCCACCCTCCGGCAATCGCTGCTGGGCGCTGGGCGAGGCGATCGCCCGCGCTGTCGAGAGTTTCCCGGAAGATCTCAACGTGCAGGTCTGGGGCACCGGCGGCATGAGCCACCAGCTCCAGGGCCCGCGCGCCGGGCTGATCAACAAGGCATGGGACAATGACTTTCTCGACGGCCTGATCGGCGACAGCGATCGCCTGCGCCATATCCCGCACATCGAGTATCTGCGCGAGACGGGCAGCGAGGGCATCGAGATGGTGATGTGGCTCGTCATGCGCGGCGCGCTCGGCAAGGCGACCAAAGTGCTGCACCGCCATTACCATGTGCCCGCCAGCAACACCGCCGTCGGGCACATCGTGCTTGAGCCGATCTGACCTTTCTCCCCTCCCGCGTGCGGGAGGGGTCGGGGGTGGGCTCGCGCTCTCCTCCAAAGACATCGCTCGCGGATAGCGGGCGCCCACCCCTGCCCCTCCCGCAAGCGGGAGGGGTGAAGAAGGAAAAGCCCATGAAGATCGCCCTGGCCGGTGCCGGCGCATTCGGTGAAAAACACCTCGACGGCCTCAAGCTGATCGACGGCGTCGAGGTCGTATCCCTTGTCGGCCGTCGTCTGGAACCCACCCGGGCGATTGCCGACAAATACGGCATCGCCCACGCCACGACCAATCTCGCCGACAGCCTCGCGCGCGACGATGTCGATGCGGTGATCCTCTGTACCCCGACTCAGATGCACGCCGACCAGGCGATCCAGTGCATGAACGCCGGCAAGCACGTCCAGGTCGAGATCCCGCTGGCCGACAGCCTGGCCGATGCCGAGGCGGTGCTGGCGAAGCAGCGGGAGACCGGCCTGACCTGCATGGTCGGCCACACGCGCCGCTTCAACCCGAGCCACCAGTTCATCCATAACCGGATCGAGGCGGGCGACTTCGCCGTCCAGCAGATGGACGTGCAGACCTATTTCTTCCGCCGCAAGAACATGAACGCCAAGGGCGAGGCGCGGAGTTGGACCGACCATCTGCTCTGGCACCACGCCGCGCATACCGTCGATCTGTTCGCCTGGCAGGCCGGGCCGATCGTCAAGGCCAACGCCATCGAAGGGCCGATCCATCCCGAACTCGGCATCGCGATGGACATGTCGATTCAGCTGAAGGCGGAAAGCGGCGCGATCTGCACCCTCTCGCTCAGCTTCAACAATGACGGGCCGCTCGGCACCTTCTTCCGCTATATCGGCGACACCGCCACCTATATCGCCCGCTACGACGATCTGTTCACCGGCAGGGAAGAGGCGATCGACGTCTCGAAGGTCGCTGTCTCGATGAACGGCATCGAGTTGCAGGACCGCGAATTCGTCGCCGCGATCCGCGAAGGCCGCGAGCCCAACAGCTCGGTCGCGCAGGTGCTGCCCTGCTATCGCGTGCTCGACTCGCTCGAGCGGCAACTCCAGGCGTGAAGACCCGGGTCGCGATCATCGGCGCTGGTCCGGCCGGCCTGTTGCTCGGCCATCTGCTCCGCGCCGAAGGGATCGACTGCGTCATCCTCGAACGCCAGACGCGCGACCATGTCGAAAGCCGCATCCGCGCCGGCGTCCTCGAAACCATGACGACAGGCCTGATGCGCCGCCTCGACGTGGACGAGCGGATGAACGCCGAGGGGCTGATCGAGGCGGGCTTCAACCTCGCCGATGGCGAGCGGCTGATCCGAGTCGATATCACCCGCCTCACTGGCAAGCATGTCATGGTTTACGGCCAGACCGAGCTGACCCGCGACCTCATCGCCGCCGCGCCGGGGCGCGGACTGGAGATCGTCTTCGAGGCGAAAGACGTCGGGCTGTACGACGTCGATAGCGACACCCCTTTCGTTACCTGGTCGAAAGACGGCGTGGCCCAGCGCCTCGACGCCGACTTCATCGCCGGCTGCGACGGTTTCCACGGCCCCTCGCGCAAGGCTTTCCCCGCGTCGGTCGCCCGCGAATTCGAGCGCGAATATCCGTTCGGCTGGCTCGGCATCCTGGCCGATGTGCCGCCCTGTCATCACGAGCTGATCTATTCGAACAGCCAACGCGGCTTCGCGCTCGCCTCGATGCGTTCGGCGACGCGCAGCCGCTATTATGTCCAGGTACCGCTGACCGACACGGTCGAGGACTGGCCCGAGGAGCGACTGTGGGACGAACTCGCGCTGCGCTTCGACCCGATCTCAAGCCGGGGCGTCACACGCGGGCCGGCGCTTGAAGTCTCGATCGCCCCCTTACGCTCCTATGTGTTCGAGCCGATGCGCCATGGCCGCCTCTTCCTCGCGGGGGATTCAGCGCACATCGTGCCGCCGACCGGCGCCAAGGGCCTGAATCTCGCCGCCTCCGATGTCGCCTATCTCTCCGACGCGCTGATCGCCCATTATCGGCGCAATGATGAAGCCGGGCTGAAGGGCTATCAGGCGAAGGCGCTCGCCCGCATCTGGAAGGCCGAGCGGTTCAGCTGGTATCTGACCAAGCTGATGCACCGTTTCCCGGAAGATGGCCCGTTCGAACACCGCATGCAGATCGCGGAGCTGGACTATGTCGCCTCGTCCGAGGCAATGCAGACCGCGATCGCCGAAAATTATGTGGGACTGCCGCTGTAACCATGACCCTGCCCATCCGCCGGATCGGCCCCTTCTCCGTCTCCGCCATCGGCCTCGGCGCGATGGGCCTGAGCCATGCCTATGACATCGCGCCCTCGGCGGAAGACGGCGCGCGCCTGCTGAACCGCGCGCTCGATCTGGGCGTCACCCTGATCGATACCGCCGCGCTTTATGGTGCCGGGCGTAACGAGGAACTGATCGCCGGCGCGATCATGCACCGCAAGGCCGAATTCACCCTGGCGAGCAAATGCGTGCTCGAGGTGATCGACGGCAAACGCGTGCTCGACGGCTCGCCCGAAGCAATCACCCGGTCGGTCGAATGCTCGCTTGCCCGGCTGCGCACTGACCATATCGACCTGGTCTATCTGCACCGCCCCGACAGGACCGTGCCGATCGAGGACTCAGTCGGTGCGCTCGCCCGCCTGAAAGAGGCGGGCAAGATCGGCGCGATCGGCCTGTCGGAAATGAGCGCCGAAACCATCCGTCGCGCCCAGGCGGTCCATCCGATCGCGGCGGTCCAGACCGAATATTCCCCGATCGTGCGCAATCCCGAAGTGGCGGTGCTCGAAACCTGTCGCGATCTCGGCATTGCCTTCGTCGCCTTTTCGCCAGTCGCCCGCGGCCTGCTCGCCGGCGCGATCAACAACGACCGCTACGCGACGGGCGACATCCGCAGCTATATGCCGCGCTTCGTCGAACCCAATCTCTCGCACAATCTCCAGGCGGTCGCAGCGTTCGACGCGCTCGCCGCCGAGATCGGGCTGACCCCGGCCCAGCTTGCCCTTGCCTGGGTCCTGGCACGCGGCGAGCATGTCGTCGCGATTCCCGGCACGCGCGATCCAGCGCATCTCGAAGAGGATGTGAAGGCAACATCGGTCACCCTGAGCGGAGAGACGATCGCGCGGATCGATGCGATCTTCGCCCCCGGGACGATCCGGGGCGCGCGATATGCGGCGCCGTTGCAGGCTCAGGTCAGCACCGAACTGCTTCCCGGCGAGGAACTCGCCTGATCAGGACCAGTCCCGCAATCCAGGCATATGAGGCGTAACCGAAGGAGCACTTCACCTGGAGCTGGACTGACGCCGCGGTACCAATATCGGCAGCAAAATTCCGCGCCCGGTGCCGGCTACCCCCTTCGGGACGCAAGCACGACCGCTCGCATCTCGCCGACCTGCCAGAGGATCAACGTCGGCAAACCGATCGCCAGGTCGCGGGCACGCTTGGCCAGGGACAGCGCAAGCGCCGTTTCCGGCGGCAGGCCGAACAGCGGGGCAGCGAGCGCATAGGCAGCCTCCTGAACCCCGATCGCGCCCGGCACGGCGAACGCAACGCTCCTCAGCGTGAAGATCAGGCTCTCGATCGAAAGCGCCGACCAGATCGAGATATCCGCCCCCATCATCAGCAGCACGATCCAACCGCCGATTCCACTGGCGATCCACCCCAGCAAATTGAGCGCGAAGGCAAGCGCGACGCGCCTGCGGCGCGAATAGGTCTCCCGCAACGCGTCGGTGATCCCGGTCATGGCGACGACCGACCCGGGCAGGAAATGCTGGGCGACCCGCCCCGCCAGGCCGAGCGCGGGGCGCTGCGCGAAGAAGAACATCACCATCCCCGCGATCATCACCCCGGTGCCCCCCAGGATGAGCGGACGAAGCGCCGCCGCTTCGCCACCACCGGCGAGCAGGGTGACCATCATGGCAAGACCGAACAGGGTGAAGACGAGCTGGGCGCCCATTTCAGTCGTCATGTCGACCACGAACGACGCGTAGACCCGGGATGCCGGGATACCGGCGGACGTCAAAGTCCGCGTACCGACGACGATGCCACCGATCTGTGAAAAGGGCAGCAGATCCGATACCGCCTCCCGCACCGCCCGCGCCCAGGCGAACAGGCCGATCCGGTCGAGCGGCTCCCCGGGCGCCGCCGCCAGCCAGGCGCCGCCGAGAATGAAGAAGGTACCGATCGAAAAGGCGCAGAAGATCAGGAATCCGTCGATCCCGATCCGTCCCGCGACCGCCAGCACGCTGCCGAGCCCGATCGAGCCAAAGGCCCAGACCGCGGCAGCCAACCCAGCCAGTGTCGCGAGCAGCATGCCCGCGCGTGCGAAATTCTTCAGGCGATGCCTCCCTTGCGTCCACCCGCGAAACGCAGCGCGAGACGCATCATCGCCGGCACGAAACGCGGCCGGATCAGTCGATCGTCATAAGGTGCCAGACGCCGGTCATTCTCGGCAAGGCAAATCCGGGCGAGCTCCGGAAAAGTCACCTCGACCCCCAGCTCCTTCGAGCCGTTGAGGGTAAAGTTGTTCTCCTGCGCCTTGGTATTGTCGTCACCCATGCCCTTGGCCATGCTGATCCGCTCGCCGATCAGGAACATCCAGACGATCAGCACCTTTGCCTCGAACAGCGGTCGGCGCCACCAGGGCATGTTGCGGCGCCACCAGGCGACCCAGTTGACGAAGAACAGGATGTGCCGCCCCTCCTCGCGCATCACCGGCTCGAAGGTGTCGACCAGCTCTTCCGGAAAGAAACCGGAATCCTTGGCCAGCTTGAACAGGCCGAAACCGAAAAAGCTGTCGATGCATTCCGAATAGCCGGTGCGCATGAAAGCGAATTCCGGGTCGCGCGGGCGCTTATATTCTGCCTCGGGCGCGAGCTCGATGCCGTACGCCTGGACCATGTCGGCAAGCACGATCTTGTGCCTGCTCTCCTCGAACCCGTTCATGTCGACCGCCGCCTTGAGCAGCGGGTCGGCGATCCCTTCACCAAAGGTCTTCACGTTCATGCCGGCCCGGCCCTCGGTGGCGACGGCGATGTCCCAGATCGGCAGCGAGACGATCTTGTCGCGTGTCTCGGGATCGAGCTTTGGCCAGTCGATCAGCGCGGGGCGATAGGGATCATGCGTGTCGAGCATGGTCTGGCAGAACAGCGCCCGGTGCGCGGCGCTCCCAAGGCGGATCGGGCCGGCGGGGACTGGCTCGGGCTGGGCGAAGTGGCGGAAGCCGTTGGCGATATTCATGGCACTGGTCTCAAGCGAAGTCGGTGAAGCCCCCCAGCATGATCCTCTCGCGCACCACGGCCTCGCGTGCAAGAGGGTCGGTCAACGCCGCCAGTTCGTCCCGGTATGCGTAGCCCGGTGCGTGCGTCGGATAGTGATCGTCAGTGGCCGGGTGCGTGTAGATTTCCGTCAGGCCGTCCGGAAGATGCTCGATCAGCCCACGAACCCGCGCCGCATCCATCGCCCCGGACCAGGCGAGGCCGAACACCTGATCGGGCACGCACATTCCAGCAGCGCGCATGCGACGCCGGACGAGCAGTGCCCAGAGCCTGGCAATATCGACGCCGCCAGCGCCGGGTTCGATCTTCTCGAGGACGTCGCGCGGCTCGATCGGGGCGCGGACCGATTTCATGCCGTAGCGCTTGCCAGTCTTCAGGATCGCGGAGGCAATGGTCGGGTGCAGGTGGAAATGCTTGTGCGCGTTGACGTGATCAAGCCTCAGGCCGGTCGCGGCGAACGCAGCGAACTGCGCCTCCACCTCAGCGAGAAGCTGCCGGCGCGCGGTCGGATTAGCGAAGATGGTAATGCCAGCGCGAACCATGTCGGTGCGGAAATGTCCGGTCGCGTCGACCAGTTCCGACACCTGCCCGGGCGGGAGCGTGGGCCTGCCCTCCACGAGAACGACATGCAGGCCGACACCGAGCTTCGGCATCGTCCTCGCCCGCGCAACCGCGTCTGCGGCGGCAGCGCCCGAGACCATCAGGCTGGCGGCAGTCAGGATGCCGTTACAATGGGCCTGCTCCACGGCTTCGTTGACCGCGATGGCAGCACCGAAATCGTCGGAGGTCACGACGAGGCGCTTCACCACAAGCCCTCTCCCCTCAGGGGAGAGGGTTGGGAGAGGAGCAGCAACGAGCGGCAGCGCTTAGGACTGCCCCTCTCCCCTACCCTCTCCCCGGAGGGGAGAGGGAGAAAGGTCACGCCGCTTCCTTGCGCCGGCGCAAGAAGTCGAAAAATTCCACACCCTCGCGCAGGCGGCGCTTCATCATGTTCCAGTCGCGCAGCATCTCCGACACGATCGACCAGATCTTGGACGGACGGAAATAGAAGCGTTTGTAGAATTCCTCGACCTTGTCGAAGATCACGCTTGCGGGCAGATGCGGATAGCTGAGCTGCGCGATCTGGTTGCCGCCGTCGGTCAACAGATCGTTGCTGTTGTCGAACCAGCCATTCTCGGTCGCCTGCTTGTACAGGAAGGTACCGGGATAGGGCGCCGCCAGCGAGACCTGGATGGTGTGCGGATCGATCTCCTTGGCGTAGTTGATCGTTTCCTCGATCGTCTCTTCGGTCTCCCCGGGCAGGCCGAGGATGAAGGTGCCGTGGATGACCACGCCGAGCTGGTGGCAATCCTTGGTGAACTGCCGCGCCACGTCAGTGCGCAGGCCCTTCTTGATGTTGTGCAGGATCTGCTGGTTGCCGCTCTCGTAACCGACGAGCAGCAGGCGCAGGCCGTTGGCCTTCAGCACCTCAAGCGTCTTGCGCGGGACGTTGGCCTTGGCGTTGCAGCTCCACGACACGGGAAAGCCCTTCTTGCCGAAACCGAGCTTGCCGAGCGCGATCGCCAGTTCCTCGACGCGGTCGTGGTTGTCGGTCAGCGTATCGTCGTCGAAGAAGATCTCCTTGGTCTCGGGGATGTTCTCCAGGATGTACTGCACCTCCTCGATCACCTTGGGGACCGAGCGGAAGCGGTAATTATGGCCGCTGATCGTCTGCGGCCACAGGCAGAAGGTGCAGCGGCTCTTGCAGCCGCGACCGGTGTAGAAGCTGACATAGGGATGGAGGAGGTAGCCGCCGAAATATTTGTTGATGGTCAGGTCGCGCTTGTAGACCGGCGAGACCATCGGGAGGACGTCCATGTCCTCGATGACCGCGCGATCCTTGTTGCGCACGAACGCGCCGTCGGGTGCGCGCCAAGTGATGCCGTCGACGGTCGCAAGCGGTGCGCCCTGGGAAATCTCGAGGATCGTGAAATCATATTCCTCGCGCGCGACGAAATCGACGTGCGGCGTCGCGGCAAGGCTCTTGTCGGGCTCGACCGCGACTTTCGCGCCGACGAAGCCGATCAGGATCTTCGGGTTGCGCTCCTTGATCAGCGCGGCGGTACGGATGTCTTGGCCGAAGCTTGGCGTCGAGGTGTGGAGGATGACGAGGTCGCGATCGTCGAACTCGTGCTTGATATCGTCCCAGCTCTGGTCATGCGCGGGCGCGTCGATCAGCTTCGAACCCTCGACCATCGCCGCCGGCTGGGCGAGCCAGGTGGGGTACCAGAAGGACTTCACCTCGCGCTTCATCTGATAGCGCGCGCCGGCGCCGCCGTCGTAACCGTCGAACGAAGGGGCCTGCAGAAACAAGGTACGCATCATGCGGAAATCTCCGGATCGGCCGAAACGCGGCCGTCATCTTCCATTTTAAGCCGTTGTCCGCGCCAATCAACCGACGCGACGAAGAAGCTTGCGACGAATATAGCGACGGTGAGGCAATCGCGCATCGGTAGAAGCCACCATGGCGCCGTCGTTACACCAGCCGCGCGGTCGACGAAACGGGCGATCGCGATGCGGGCAAACAGCGCCGACAGGGCAATGGCAAGCCCGACCGGATGGGCCGGGACCAAGGCTGCCCCCAGCAAGGCGAGCGGGAAGGGCATGCCGACCACCGATCCGACATAAGCGCCCGGCACCACACCACGCACCGTCGCGCCCCACCGCAGTTCGTGCCGCCACAGCTCGGCAAAGCTTCGCTCGGCCGAAGCATGGGTGACGAGCATCGGCGGTACCGCGACCTTCTGCCCGAGCGCATGAACCGCCTCGCCGATCGCATAGTCATCGGCCAGCACGTCGGCGAAGCGTTCGAAACCACCAATCCGATCGAGCGTTTCGCGCCGCATCGCGATGGTCGAGCCCATGCACGGCCGGGCCAACCCCATCGCGACGCCGAACACGGCCCCGGGCAGGAACTGGTAGCTGAGCCCCGCGGCGCCGAGCCGCGACCAGAAGCCCGCATCGCCGCGCCCGCGATACAGGCAGGTCACGGCGCCGACACCCGCCACGTCGAGCGCGGCCAGGACCCGGGAGAGATAGTCCGGCTCAGCGACCATATCGCTATCGCTCAGCACCAGGATCGGATGTCGGACCTTGCCCATCATGTTGATGAGATTGGAAATCTTGCGATTCGCGCCATGATTCGCAGGGTCGATCACCAAATCTACCGCGATATGCGGATATCGGGTGCGCAGAGCCTCGACCACGGCGATGGCCGGGTCGTCATGTGCCTGCACGCCGCAGAGGAGCTGGACCGGACCGGCATGATCCTGCACGAGGAAGCTCGCCAGGTTTTCGAGCAGGCGTGGTTCGGCGCCGTGGAGTGGCTTGAGCAGGGTCACCGCTTCGGCGCGAGGCGATGATGCGGTTCGCGACGCCATGAAACGCCGGAACACGATCGTGGCGGCGATCATGTAGAAAGTGCCGATGATGCCGAGGCCCAGCAAAGCCCAACCGAGGATCACGAACGCGATCATTCAGATGAACTCTGCAAATCCTTTTCCCCTTGCGGAAGAAGGTGGCGCGACGCGCCGAATGATGGGGAGTGAGGCTCAAAACGCGCGCGAATGTCCCCCTCACCCTTCCGTCGCTGCGCTCCTCCCCCCCTCTCCCACAGGGAGAGAGGGAATGAGCAGTACGACCGACTAATCACATCCCGCATCGCGCCTCCCTATCGCCCCCGGCCCATCCTGTGTAGAGCGCGCGATCGAAGGATGCGGAGGCGGGGTGAACCAGGATTCAGGTACGGTGCTGGTCACCGGCGTATCGGGTTTCGTCGGATCGGCGGTGGCGCGCGCGCTTGCTGCACAAGGGCGGCAGGTCCGGGGTCTCGTCCGCGCGACCAGCCCGCGCGCCAATCTTGCCGATTTTCCCGGCACGCTCGTGGAAGGCGATGCGCGCGATCCCGCAGCGATGGCCGAGGCGATGCGCGGGGTGAGACATCTGTTCCATGTCGCCGCCGATTACCGGATCTGGGCTCCCGACCCCGAGGAGATCGTCCGCAACAATCTTGCCAGCACGCGCGCCGTGATGGAGGCGGCACTTGCCGCTGGGGTCGAGCGGCTGGTCTATACGAGCAGCGTGGCGACGCTGAAGCCCGATCCCACCGGTCCGGCCGACGAAACCCGCGCGGCCACCCCGGAACAGGCGGTCGGCGCGTATAAGCGCAGCAAAGTCGTGGCCGAACGGCTGGTCGAGCGAATGGTCGCCGAACGCGACTTGCCGGCGGTGATCGTCAACCCCTCCACCCCGATCGGCCCCCGCGACGTGCGGCCGACGCCAACCGGGCGGATCATCGTCGAGGCGGCGAACGGCAAGATGCCGGCCTATCTCGATAGCGGCCTCAACCTGGTCCATGTCGACGATGTCGCCACAGGCCATCTCCTCGCGCTGGACCGGGGCCGGATCGGCGAGCGCTATATCCTTGGCGGCCGGGACGTGCGCCTGGCCGATATGCTGGCCGTCATCGCCGGGATCATGAAGCGCCGCCCGCCCACGATCAGCCTGCCGCGCGCGCCGCTCTTCCCGCTGGCCTATGCCAATGAAGCGCTGGCGCGGCTGACCGGCAAGGACCCGTTCCTCACGGTCGACGGGCTGAAGATGGCGAAGCACCACATGTTCTTCACCTCGGCCAAGGCCGAGGCTGAACTGGGATATCACGCCCGCCCCTGGGAACAGGCGCTGACCGACGCGATCGGGTGGTTCAGGAATGCGGGAATGATCCGGTGATTGCGCTCGCCCTCGGTGGCGTGAGCCTCGTCATCTGGCTCGGCCTGGTCCTCGCCCATGGCGGCTTCTGGCTGGCGCGCGAACGCGACACGAACGACCAGCCGCGCGATCCCGCTGAATGGCCCGACGTGGTCGCCATCGTCCCCGCCCGCGACGAGGCCGAGGTGATCGGCCGAGCGATCGCCAGCCTGCGCGCGCAGGACTATCCTGGCCGTTTCCATGTGATCCTGGTCGACGATTCGAGCAGCGACGGCACCGCCGACATCGCCCGCGCCACCAGCGGAGCCCATCCTCTCGACATCGTGACCGGCCGGCAACTCGCCCCGGACTGGACCGGAAAGCTCTGGGCGGTGGCGCAGGGAGTCGAGCATGCCGGCCCTGTTCCACATTATCTATGGCTTACCGATGCCGATATCGCGCATGAACCCGACACGCTTCGCACCCTCGTCGCACGGGGCGAGGCGGGCCACCTCACTTTGGTGTCGCTGATGGCGGAACTGCGCTGCACCAGCCTGGCGGAGCGGGCGCTGATCCCGGCCTTCGTGTTCTTCTTCCAGATGCTCTACCCGTTCGGCCGCGTGAATCGCCCGAACGGCCCCGGCGCCGCGGCCGGCGGCTGCATGCTGGTGCGACGCGACGCGCTGGCGGCGGCGGGCGGTATCGCCGCGATCCGCACCGCCCTGATCGACGATTGCACGCTTGGCGCCCTGCTGAAGAAACAGGGTCCGATCTGGCTCGGCCTCACTCATCGCTCGCGCAGCATCCGCGCTTATGACGATACCGGGGTGATCGCGGCGATGATCTCGCGCTCGGCCTATGCCCAGCTCGGCTATTCGCCGCTGATGCTGCTCGGCACGCTGATCGGCCTGGCCCTGGTCTATGGCGCCCCCCCGGTGCTGGCGCTGGCCGGCACCGGCTGGGCTCAGATCGCCGGGGCGACCGCGTGGCTACTGATGGCGATCTCGTTCCAGCCGATGTTGCGCTTCTATCGCCGGTCCCCGCTCTGGGGAATTGCCCTTCCGTTGATCGCGGCTTTCTACGCCGGCTGCACCTTGCTATCGGCATGGCAGCATATGCGAGGACGTGGTGGAATGTGGAAAGGCCGCGCGCAGGCGACGGGGACGCTTTGATGGAAGCGGCCGACCTCGCCTCGGGCAAGGGACATCGTGACGAGAATTTCCCGGTCGCCTCGGTCCTGCTCAAATCCGAACACCGCGCACCGGTGATGGCCTTTTATCGTTTCGCCCGCGTGGCCGACGACATCTCGGATCACGAGACGCTGCCGGCGGCGGAGAAGCTCGCCCAGCTTGGCCGCATGCGCGCCGGTCTCGATGGCAAGGCGGAGGGTAGCGCCGAAGCGCTCGCGCTGCGCACAGTCATGGCCGATTACCGGCTCGATCCGGTTCATGCGCATGACCTGCTCGGCGCATTCGAACGCGACGTGACGGTCACGCGGTACGAGGATTGGGATGGGCTGATGGGCTATTGCCGCCTCTCGGCGATGCCGGCTGGGCGTTACGTGCTTGACGTGCATGGGGAGGATCGCGCCACCTGGCCAGTCTCCGACGCGCTTTGCGCCGCATTGCAGGTGATCAATCACCTTCAGGATTGCGCCAAGGACTACCGCACGCTCGACCGCGTCTATATCCCGGCCGAGACCTTCGCCGAAACCGGCGCGCGGATCGAAGATCTGAGCGCCGATCGCGCCACGCCGGCATTGCGGGCCGCGATCGTCTCGCTCGTGGGCAAGACCCGGATCCTGCTCGGCACCTCAGCCGGCTTTGCCGCGACGATCGCCGATCGCCGCCTCGCGGCCGAGGTAGCGATCATCCACCGCCTTGCCGTCAGCCTGTGCGGCCGGCTGGAGACGCGCGATCCGCTCAGCGAGCGGGTGCATCACAAATCCTGGGAAGCCGCCTTCCTGGCCACCGGTGCCGCCGTCGGCAGCCTGTTCAGGCGCGCGGCATGAATCCCGATTCGACCCCGGCCGCCCTGCAGCAGCAGGTTTCGGGCAGTTCCTTCTATGCCGGAATGCGCGTGCTGCCCAAGGCCGAGCGCGAGGCGATGTACGCGATCTACGGCTTTTGCCGGCTGGTCGACGATATCGCCGACGACCAGCAGGGCGATCGCGAAGGCCGGGCCAGGGCGCTCGATGCCTGGCGCGCCGATCTCGATTCGCTCTATGCCGGTGGTCCGCCCGGCCAGGCGGTGCTGGTCGCCGATGCCGTCGAGCGCTTCAGGCTCGATCGCGCCGACTTCGAGGCGGTGATCGACGGCATGGCGATGGATGTCGATCGCGACATCCGCTGGCCGCCCATGGCCGAGCTCGATCTCTATTGCGACCGGGTCGCCTCGGCGGTCGGGCGCCTGTCGGTACGGATCTTCGGCATGGACGAAGCGCCCGGAATCGCGCTGGCCTATCATCTCGGCCGCGCGCTGCAATTGACCAACATCCTGCGCGACGTGGACGAGGATGCGGGTATCGGCCGGGTCTATCTGCCCGCCGAGGAGATCGCCGCGGCCGGCATTCCCTTTACCACTCCCGTGGACGTCGTCGGTGATCCCCGGATCGATGCCGTCTGCCGGGCGGTCGCTGCAACGGCGCATGACCATTATCGCAAGGCGCATGCGCTGCTCGCGACCCGCCCGCGCGGCCACCTGATCGCACCGCGCCTGATGGAGGCAGCGTACGCCAAGGTGCTGAAACAGACTGAGGCGATCGGCTGGAAGCCGCCGCGTCGCCGGGTAAAGGTGTCAAAGCTGGCACTCCTCCTGACTGTCGCGCGGCTGTGGCTGACGCGTTGACCTTTACCCGGGCGACGATTGCCGGAGCGGGGCTGGCGGGGCTTTCCGCCGCGGTCGCGCTGCGCAAAGCCGGCATCGCTGTCTCTATCGCCGATTCGGCTGCGCAGGCGGGCGGACGGTGCCGCTCCTATCACGATCCTCAGCTCGGCCTGACGATCGACAACGGCAATCATCTCGTTCTGTCCGGCAATCCCGCGGTGGCGCGTTTCCGCTCGGCCGTGGGTGCGACCACACCGCTGGCCGGGCCCGAGCACGCCGATTTCACCTTCCAGGACCTGACGACAGCCAGGCGTTGGACGGTACGCATCAACGACGGCCCCCTTCCCTGGTGGATCGCCGCACCAGCCCGCCGCGTACCGGGCAGCGGGATCGCCGACTATCTGCCTCTCGCCAGATTGCTGTCGCACCGCGAAGGCCGGATCGACCAGCGCATCGCCACCAGCGGACCGGCCTGGTCGAAACTGCTTGAGCCCGTGCTGCTCGCGGCGCTCAACACCGCCCCCGGCGAATCGTCGACGATGCTCACCGCCAATATCCTGCGCGAAACGATCGCAAAGGGTGGCCGCGCCATGCGCCCCCGCATTGCGGAACCGAGCCTGGCCGCCGCCTTTATCGATCCTGCCCTTGCCTGGCTCGATGAACGGGGAAGCGCGGTAGCGCTGGGCCGCCGGCTTCGCACGGTCGCGTTCGATGGCGACCGGGTGACCGGCCTTGACTGGGGCGCGGGCATGGAGCCGGTCGCTGCGGACGAAGCCGTCATTCTCGCCGTGCCGCCCTGGGTCGCTACCGCGCTGGTGCCAAACCTTCAGGCCCCCGACGATTTCCGCGCCATCGTCAACGGCCATTTCGCTCTGCCCGCGCCCGCTGATGCGCCGGCGATGCTCGGCCTGTTCGGCGGCACCGCCGAATGGCTGTTCGCCTTTCCCGACCGCCTCTCGGTGACGGTCAGCGCCGCGGAACGGCTTGTCGACCTTGATCGCGAGACGCTGGCGCGGACGTTCTGGGCCGACGTCTGCGCCGCGCTGGCGATCGAAGCGCCGATGCCGACCTGGCAGATCGTGAAGGAGAAGCGCGCGACCTTCGCCGCGACGCCGGAGCAGAATGCCAAGCGCCCGTCCGCCGCGACGCGCTGGCGCAACCTGTTCCTGGCGGGCGACTGGACCGACACCGGGCTGCCCGCCACGATCGAGGGCGCCCTGCGGTCGGGAGAAACCGTGGCGCGCCTCGCGCTCGCGCGTTAGGAGGGCGCGATGCATCAGGGCTTTTCCGAGATCGGCGGCTCGACCGCCCCCCTCGCCACGGTCGAGGCAGCGGTCGACCGCGCGACCGCGGCGCTCGCCAACCTGCAGCGCGACGACGGCCATTGGGTGTTCGAGCTTGAAGCCGATGCGACCATCCCGGCCGAATATGTCCTGCTTCGTCATTATCTCGACGAGCCGGTCGACGCCGGGCTCGAAGCGAAGATCGGCACTTATCTGCGCCGTATCCAGTCGGCCGACCATCATGGCTGGGGCCTGTTCCACGGCGGCGCGTTCGACGTCAGTGCCTCGGTAAAGGCCTATTATGCGCTGAAGATGATTGGCGACCCGATCGACGCGCCGCATATGGCGCGTGCGCGCGCCGCGATCCTGGCGGTCGGCGGCGCGGCGGCGGTCAACGTCTTCACCCGTATCCAGCTTGCCTTGTTCGCTGCCGGCCCATGGTCGGCGGTGCCGACCATGCCGCCCGAGCTGATCCTGCTGCCGCGCTGGTTCCCTATCCATCTCTCGAAGATGTCCTATTGGGCTCGCACCGTGGTCGTGCCGCTGCTCGTGCTCGGCGCGCTTCAGCCGGTCGCCCGCAATGCGCTCGGGGTGAAGGTCGACGAGCTTTATACCGGCGAGAAGATTCGCCCCGGCACCAAGGCTGCCGACCCCAAATGGCTGTGGACCCACGGCTTCAACGCGCTCGACCGCGTGCTCAAGGTCGGCAACGGGCTCTGGCCGAAAAAACTTCGCGCCCGGGCGATCAAGGCCTGTGTCGATTTCGTGCTTGAGCGCCTGAACGGCGTGGATGGGCTTGGCGCGATCTACCCGGCGATGGCGAACAGCGTGATGATGTTCGACTGCCTTGGCTACGCCGAGGATCACCCCGCCCGCGCGATCGCGCGACAATCGATCGAGAAGCTCCTCGTGATCCGGGAGGACGAGGCCTATTGCCAGCCCTGCGTGTCGCCGGTGTGGGACACAGCGCTCGCCGCGCACGCGATGCTTGAGGCTGGCGGCGACGATGCCGAGGCGCGCGCGGGCCGGGGACTCGACTGGCTGAGGCCGCTTCAGATTCTCGACGTGAAGGGCGACTGGGCCGAGGAAAAGCCCGATGTCCGCCCCGGTGGCTGGGCGTTCCAGTATAATAACGCGCATTATCCCGATCTCGACGACACCGCCGTGGTGGTGATGGCGATGGATCGCGCCAGAACCAGCCACGATCAGGAGGCCATCGATCGCGGCGTCGAATGGACCGTCGGCCTGCAGAGCCGCGACGGCGGCTGGGGCGCGTTCGATGCCGACAACAGCTATCATTATCTCAACAACCTGCCCTTCGCCGATCACGGCGCACTGCTCGATCCACCAACCTCGGACGTGAGCGCGCGCTGCGTCTCGATGCTCGCGCAACTCGGCGAGACGCGCGACAGCGACCGAATGCGCGCCGCGCTCGATTTCCTCGCGAAGGAGCAGATGCCCGACGGCAGCTGGTTCGGGCGCTGGGGCGTGAACTATATCTACGGCACTTGGTCGGTGCTGTGCGCTCTCAACGCGGCGGGTTTCGCGCCCGATGAGCCGATCGTGGCGAAGGCGGTCGACTGGCTCACCCGGATTCAGAATGCGGATGGCGGCTGGGGTGAGGACTGCGAGAGCTATGCGCTCGACTATAAGGGCCACACCCCCGCCCCCTCGACCGCCTCGCAGACCGCCTGGGCGCTGCTCGGGCTGATGGCTGCGGGCGACGTGGACTCGCCGGCGGTGGCCCGGGGGATCGACTGGCTCGCGGCGAACCAGGAAGCCGACGGGCTCTGGGGGCAGGAGATGTACACCGGCGGCGGTTTCCCGCGGGTCTTCTATCTGCGATACCACGGCTATCCGAAGTATTTCCCGCTCTGGGCGATGGCGCGCTATCGCAACCTCAAACGCTCCAACACGCGCCGCGTCGCGCACGGCATGTGACCATCCTGGTCGCGACCGGCCTCCATAAGGAGGCCGCGATCCTGGGCGGACCGGGGGTAACGGTGATCGCCGGCGGTGGCGATGGCGCGCGGCTGGAGCAGGAGTTGGAGGCTGCGGCCCCTGGCGCACGGGCGATCCTGTCCTGCGGCCTCGCGGGAGCGCTAGACCGGGCCCTGAAGGCCGGCGATCTCGTGATTGGTTCCCTCTCCCTTGGGGAGAGGGAAGGGGCCCATGCCGAAGGCATGGAAAGGGTGAGGGCGACGGGTAAGACCGATCCTGACGATCGCCCTCACCCTTCCGCCGCTTCGCGGCTCCCTCCTCCCTCTCCCAATGGGAGAGGGAATGCAGCCCTGTTCGACGCGCTCACCACGCATCTCATCGGGTCCCATGTCGGAACGATCGTCGGCAGCGACACCATCATCGCATCAGTCGCGGAAAAGCACACCCTCCACACGACCACCAACGCCCTCGCCGTCGATATGGAATCGCATATCGCCGCCCGGGTCGCGGCGCGTCATGGCCTGCCGTTCGCGATCGTCAGGGCGATCTCCGACACCGCCGATCACGCACTCCCGCCGGCTGCGCTTGTCGGCATGCGGCCCGATGGAAGCATGGCGCTGGGCGCCGTCCTGGCGTCCCTCGCCAGGAACCCGCGCCAGCTACCGGCCCTGATTCGCACCGGACGCGACGCCGGCCGAGCCTTTTCCGCGTTACGCCGCGTTCGCGACGTGCTTGCTGGCCTTGGGATTCGCCTTGCGGATGATCTCGAGCTCCCGCTCGACATGCGATGAGTGAACATCCTGTGCCGGGCGCTGGTTGCTGAGGTCGATGTCCTGCGCCATCGGCCCGCTCGTCCGCACGCCCTTGCGCCCGATCGCGAACATCTTCAGCGGATGGCGGATCGAATCAGTCGCAGCCGTGCCCTCGAACCCGCAATGGACCATGCAGTCGGCGCATTTCTCGTACTTGCCGACGCCGTAATCGTCCCATTCGGTGCCTTCCATCAGTTCCTTGAAGCTCTGCACATAGCCTTCGCCGACCAGATAGCAGGGCTTCTGCCAGCCGAAGACGGTGCGCAGCGGCATCGACCAGGGCGTGCATTCATAGCTCTGGTTGCCGGCGAGGAAGTCGAGGAACAGCGGCGAATTGGTGAAGGTCCATTTCTTGCCGCCATCGCCCTTCGCGAACACGTCGCGGAAGAACTGCTTGGTGCGGGTACGGTTCAGGAAATGGTCCTGGTCAGCGGCGCGCTCATAGGCATAGCCGGGCGAGATGGTGATCTCGACGCCGCGCTTCTGCATCTCGTCGAAGAAACCGGCAAGCCGGTCGGGTGAGGCGCCGTCGAACACGGTGCAGTTGACCTGGACGCGGAAACCCCTCGCCTTGGCCAGTTCGATCGCTTCGATCGCCACCTCATAGGTGCCGTCCTGATCGACCGCGTGATCGTGCATGCCCTTGTCGCCATCGAGATGGATCGACCAGGTGAAGAAGGGCGACGGCGCGTAGTCGTCGATCTTCTTCTTCAGCAGCAACGCGTTGGTGCAGAGAATGACGAACTTCTTCTTCGCGATATAGCCCTGCACGATCTTCGGCATGTCGCGATGGAGCAGCGGCTCGCCGCCCGCGATCGACACCGCAGGCGCGCCGCACTCGTCGATCGCCTCCATGCACTGATCGAAGCTGAGCCGCTGGTTGAGGATCGCATCGGGATAATCGATCTTGCCGCAACCGGGACAGGCCAGATTGCAGCGCAACAGCGGTTCAAGCATCAGCACCAGCGGATAGCGTCCGCCCTTGATGTGCTGCTTGACGGTGTACGCACCGATGCGGACGAGGGGCGAGAGCGGGAGACTCATGGATCTGTCCTATTTGGCCATTGCGGCGGCAGCGCGCGGCGTCACGTTCCTGAGTTCCGGCGGCAGGCTGAACTCGATGTTTTCCTCGACGCCGTCAAGCTGCGACACCTCGATCCGCCGCAACCGTGCGAGCGCGGCGATGACGTCATCGACCAGCTCGTCGGGCGCCGAAGCCCCCGCCGTGATGCCGACCGCGTCGACACCCTCGAGCCACGCCGGATCGACGCCGCTGCCGTCAGCGACGAGATAGCTGGGCACGCCCATCTCCACGCCGATCTCGCGCAACCTGTTGGAATTGGAGCTGTTCTCCGCCCCGACCACGATCAGCAGCTCGCTGACCCGCGCAAGATCGCGCACCGCCGTCTGGCGATTCTGGGTAGCGTAGCAGATTTCCGAGACGTCGGGGCCCTGCACATCGCTGAACCGCGCGCCGAGCGCGGCGATCACGCTGCGCGTATCGTCGACGCTGAGCGTGGTCTGGGTGACATAGGCGACCGGCGTATCCGTCGGCAGCGGCAGCGCATCGACTTCCGCCGCGGTCGAGACGAGGTGGATCGGCGCATCGACCTGCCCCATCGTGCCCTCGACCTCGGCATGACCGGCATGGCCAATCAGGATCAGGGTGCGGCCAGCCTTGGCGTAGCGGCGCCCCTGGACATGAACCTTGGTGACGAGCGGGCAGGTCGCGTCGAGCACCGGCAGGTCGCGCAGCCGCGCCTCGTCCTGCACTGACCTGGCGACGCCATGCGCGCTGAAAATGGTCGGCGCGCCGGCCGGAATCTCGGCCAGTTCGTCGACGAAGATCGCCCCTTTGCTCCTTAGCTTGTTCACGACATGCCTGTTGTGAACGATCTCGTGCCGGACATAGACCGGCGCGCCATAGAGATCGAGGGCACGTTCAACGATATCGATCGCCCGGACCACCCCGGCGCAAAAGCCCCGTGGCTTGGCCAGGATCACACGAAGCACAGCATTGTTATTGGCGGTCATCAAACTCGTGCCCAGTCCCCGTACTAGTCCTGCACCAGCCCCCGCTCCAGCGACATCCCTTCGCTGTTGCACGCAGGAGATAGCGACGCGGCGACCGAAGCAAAAGGTATAAAAGCACAAGGAGGTGCCGGAACGTCGCCTTTCGGCCCTATCTTTTCAAGAAGGGTGGATTTTGGGCCACAGCGCCGATACATCGCGTCCGGGGCAGAAAATGGAGCGAGTAGAAGATGCGCAACCTGTCCCCCGTCCTCCTCATTGCCGCGCTCGTCGCGCCGGCTTCGGCCGCCCAGGCCCAGGCCAGCGACCCTGCCCGCGCGCCGGTTCAGGCGCTCTGCGACGGGCTCGTCTCGATCATGAAGGGCGGCAAGACGATGGGCGTGCGGGGCCGCGCGGCAGCGATCGGCCCGGTCGTTGACCGGGTCTATGACGTGCCGCTGATGACCCGGCTGACGGTCGGCACCGGCTGGAACGGGATCGCCCCGGCGGACCAGACCGCCCTGGTCGCCGCCTTCCGGCGCATGGTGATCGGGCAATATGCCACGAACTTCGATTCGTTCTCCGGCGAGAAATTCACCGTAGAGCCTACCGTCGAGACTCGCGGGACCGACAAACTGGTCCGCACCAACCTGATACAGTCAGGCGAGGCGCCGGTCCCGATCGCCTATCGCCTACGCGCGAGCGGCGGGGGCTGGAAGATCGTCGACGTCTTCTATCGCAACGCGATCAGCCAGCTTGCCACCCGCCGGTCCGATTTTTCCCGCGTATTGGCCACGGGCGGCGCGAAAGCGTTGATCCGTCACCTGGACGAACTGGCTGCCAAGGGTGGCAATTGAGCGTCGGACTCGTTCTGCCGGCGATCGCGCTGCTTGGCGCGTCGCCGGAGCAACCCGTCGCCCCCTTGCAGCCTGCGCCGCCAGCGCAGGTTTCGCCTGCGGCCGAGCCGCAACAAACGGTTGCGACACCTGAGTCCGGGCCGAATTCCACCCCACCCGCTCCGGCCAAGGCAATGGACCCGGCCCTCGACCCGGCCCTGCCCGGGCCGCTGATCGATTCCGCCATCGCCCCCACCACGACGGCTCCAGTAGCGATCCGGACTATTGAGCGCGCGCCTGGCGACCCGCTGGAAAATTTCAATCGGAAGATGTTCTCGACCTTCCAGAAAACCGACCGGAAGTTCATCCGGCCGGCGGCGATGGCCTATAAGCACGTCGTGCCCAAGCTGGTCAGGTCGGGCCTTCGCAACGCCCTGAGCAACCTGAACGAACCGATCGTCTTCCTGAACGACCTGCTCCAGCTCAAGCCGGGTCGGGCGGTGAAGACGCTGGTGCGCTTCCTCGCCAACTCGACGATCGGCATCGGCGGCCTGGTCGACGTCGCGAAGACGCCGGCCGTCAGACTGCCACATCACGACAATGGCTTCGGCAATACCCTGGCCTATTATGGCGTCGGGCCGGGGCCGTATCTGTTCCTGCCCTTTGTCGGCCCGACGACCCTGCGCGACCTGATCGGCGGCCAGGGCGACGGCTTCGTACTGCCGGTTGCCGTGGGCAAACCGTTTGATCGCTGGCAATTCCAGGTACCAAAGGGGATCGTCTCGGCACTCGACCAGCGCGCGGAATCGGACGCCGACATGAAGGCGCTCCTCGACGGCGCGATCGACCCCTATGCGACGCTGCGTTCGGTCTATCTCCAGAATCGCACGGCCGAGATTCGGGCATTGCACAGCGGCGCTGCCGCGCAGGGGGAAAATCCGCTCGAGGACCCGCTCAGCGATCCGGCGGGTAGCTCGGCAAGCCCGCTCGCCGATCCGCTGAACGATCCGGCAGCGACATCCCCTGCACCCTCGCCCTCTCCCGGCGCCGACAAGACCGATCCGGCGAATCCTCTGAATGATCCGCTGTCCGATCCGGCCGCCTCCACGCCGGCACCGGCCAATAATCCCTAGGCTGGCGTCGGTTCCGCGGCGGCCTTCTTCTCCGGCGGGCCAAGCAGGGCCGGCTCGAACACCAGGGCGCAGATCAACGTCCAGATGAGCGAGATCATCAGGATCTTGCCCATGCTTGCCGTTCCCGGGTGATGCGAAAGCCACAGGCTGCCGAACGCCGTCCCCGTGGCGAGCGCGCTGAACAGCACTGCGCGCGCCAGGCTCGACTGGAGCAGGTCGGTCGCCCCGCCCCGCCACGCCATCACGAAATAGATGTGGAAGGCGACGCCGACGCCGAACAGCAGCGGGAAGGCGATGATGTTGGCGAAGTTGATCGGCTGGCCGATCAGCACGCAGGTGGCCAGCGTCAGGAAGATCGAGAGGATCACCGGCGCCAGCGTGAACATCACCTCGCGAAGGTTGCGCAGAACCGCCAGCAGCAACAGGCTGACCAGCACGAAGGCGATCACCCCGGCCTGCACGAACGCGCCGGCAACCGTAAAGGCGGCAGCCTGGGTCGCGACCGGAAGGCCGGAAATCGCCGGCGTCACCGTCGCCACGGCGGTGCGGAACCGCTTGATCACCTGATTGTCATTGCCATCCCCCCTGGGGAAGACCTGCAGCCGGGCGCGGCCATCAGGCGCGATCCAGTCCCGGACCATATCCGATGGCAGGTTTTCCCGCGTGACAGGCTCCGCCTGGAGGGCCAAGCGAACCTGATCGAGCATGACCGCCAGCGGTCGTGACAGCATCGCATTCACTTCAGCGCGCTTGGCCGGCGTGGCCGATGCCAGTCGGTCGAACGCGACGGCGAGGCGCCGCGCATCCGCCATACCCTGCCCGGTGCCGGGAACTGCCTTCAACCGGCCCGCCACCTGTCGGAGCGACGCCACCAGCGCCGCGTCGTCCGGCGCCGCTGCCACATCGAACGGGTTGAGCGTGAGGTCGAGCAATACCGACGCGTCCTGGATCAGGGCGAGCTTGGCCGGCTGGTCCTCCGGCACGAAGCTGTCGACCGAGATCACCTGACCGACCTCGGGCAGCGCCGACAGGCGTTTCACCAGGCCGGCCGCCGCCTGGGGATCCGGCGCGAGGACATCGATCGTGTTCGGCGTCCGGTCGGGGTCGCGGGTCAGGTCGGTCAGCGCCTGCATCGACGGCGCCTTGGGATCGCGCAGGTGAAGCGGGTTGAAGTCGAACACGACCCAGGGAAGCAGCGCGATGCTGACCACCATCGACACGCCGAACCCCCAGAGCACTGCCTTGCGACGTTGTTCGAGGAATCGGTCGGCGGGTGCGAACTGGGCAAAACCCACCTCCCGGCGCGGCGCGCCCGGACGGAGCAGCAGGACCAGGGCGGGCAGGAGAGTCACGCTGAACAGCAGCGCGATCACCATGCCGAGGCCAGCGATCACACCCAGTTCGGCGATGCCGACATAGGCAGTCGGCAGGAACGCCCCGAAGCCGAGGAATACAGCCCCAGCCGCCAGCAGCAGCGGCGCGCCCAATGCAGCGGCTGCGGCCTGCAACGCAGCCGCAGGAGCCAGCCCCGCCACACGTTCAGCATTGTAGCGCACGCAAATCTGGATGCCGAAATCGACGCCGAGGCCGACGAACAGCGGGATGAAGGCGACCGAGATCAGGTTGAGGCGCCCGACCGCGAACAGCCCCACCGCAAGGGTGACGATCAGCCCAAGCACGATCGTGCCGAAAATCGCCGCGACCAGCCGCACCGACCGGGTCGCGAACCACAGGGTCAGCAGCATCGCGCCGAGCATGACCATTCCGACCGCGCCGATATTCTCCTGCAGCGTTGCGAATTCCTCGTCGGCGAGCGGCACCTCGCCGGTCAGCCGAACGCTGACGCCGTGCGCGGCATCGAGCTTCAGCGCAGCGGCGGCGGCATGGACCGCGTCGCTCGCCGCCTCGCCCGGCATCAGCGCGCCATGATCGAGGATCGGCTGGGCCAGGATCAGGCGGCGTTTGGGCGGACTGAGCGGCCCTGCGCCAGTCGCGAACAATTGCTGCCACGAGAAATAGCTCGGCTTGCCGTCAAGCGACCGCTCGGTCGCCTCGGCCAGCGCGCGCATCGGCCGGTCGATCTGGCCAAGCGTCGCCGCCTTCGCCTCGACGCCGTCGAGCATCGTCGACAGCGCACCGTTCACGCCGCGCAGCGACGGATCGGCGGCAAGCGGCCCAAGCATCGGTTGCGCCTCGATCAGCGATGCCATCGCCTGCCGGACATCCTCGCGCGATCCGAACAACAGGCCTTCACGGGCGAAGAAATCCCCACCATCGGGCCGGCGCACCAGCCGAAAATGCGCCTTGTCCGCCGCAAGCCCGACCGCCAGCTGCGCCGCCGCATCCTCGGCCAGCTCGGGTGTCTGGCCGTCGATCACCACCACCATCACGTCGCGCAGTTGCGGAAACGCTGCCTCCATGGCCCGTTCCTGCTTGCGCCAGTCGATATCGGGCGAGATCAACGCCCCGGTATCGGTCGTCATGTCGAACCGCGCTGCTGTATAGAGGAGCGCCAGTCCCGCCAGCACCACGGACAGCAGCAGCGTCAGCCAGGGACGGCGGACACTGGCGGAGACGATCGCGGGAATCGGCGAACGCATTCGCTCAGCGCGCCTTTGCCGGTCCGGAGGGACCCAGGAAATAGCGCATCTTCAACCCGATCGTCTGTTCTCCGCCGTTGAAGGCGAACACGGCATCAGCCCATTTCGGCGGCCCGAGGCTTATCCGGGCATCGTTCGAGAACCCGACCCCTTCCTTGGGGACGCCGAACAGTGCGCGATCGACCTTCTTGTTGCGATTCTCGTCATGGAATATCTGCGCCGCATAACGGCCGGGCGGCAGGTTGTGGACGGTGACCACCGTAACGCCGGCATGTGCCTGCGCATCCCCGACATAGGGACAATCGTCCTTCAGGAACTGCGCCTGGGGACAGATATCGACATGGACCACGCCGGTCGAATTGCGGACATTGTCGATCCGCAGGGTCAGCGTGCCGGTAGGCGCCGGCGCCGCGGCAACGCCGATGAAGCCGATCGCGACGACAATCGCGGCTCGCACCCGGTCAGACAGCATCGCGGCGCGCTTCTTCGATGAGGCTCCCTGAATTGTGTCGGAGGGCCTTGAGGACGGTATCGACGATGGCGTCGGCATCGAGGCCAGCCTCGGCATATTGTTTCTCGGGTTTGTCCTGGTCCTGGAAGGTGTCGGGCAGGCGCAGGGTGCGGATCTTCAGGCCAGCATCGACCAGCCCGGTGTCGCTCGCCAGGGTCAGCACATGCGCGCCGAGCCCGCCGATGGCGCCTTCCTCGATCGTCACCGCAACCTCATGCGTGCTCAGCAGCTTGCGGATCAGCGCCTCGTCGAGCGGCTTCACGAACCGAAGATCGGCTACCGTCGTCGACAGCCCCCGCGCATCGAGCGCGTCAGCCGCCTTCAGCGCCTCGCCGAGCCGCGTCCCCAGCGACAGGATCGCCACCTTGTGCCCCGTGCGCACGATCCGACCCTTGCCGATCTCCAGCAGGTCGGGAACCTCGGGCAGCGCCACCCCGGTGCCGTTGCCGCGCGGATAGCGCACCGCGATCGGCCCTGAGTCGTGATGGACGCAGGTATGCGTCATGTGCACTAGCTCCGCCTCGTCGGCCGCCGCCATCACCACGAAGTTCGGCAGGGTCGCCAGATAGGTCACGTCGAAGCTGCCCGCATGGGTCGCCCCGTCGGCCCCGACCAGACCGGCCCGGTCGATCGCGAACCTGACCGGCAGGTTCTGGATCGCCACGTCGTGCACCACCTGGTCGTACGCCCGCTGCAGGAACGTCGAGTAGATCGCGCAGAACGGCCGCATCCCCTGCGCGGCAAGACCCGCCGCGAACGTCACCGCATGCTGCTCGGCGATGCCGACATCGAAGAACCGGTCCGGATAGGCCGCCGCGAACTTGTCCAGCCCGGTCCCCGACGGCATCGCCGCCGTGATCGCGCAGATCCTCGCATCGCTCGCCGCCTCGGCGACCAGCGCCGCGCCGAACACATTCTGGTACGCCGGCGGCCCCGGCGGCGCCTTGGCCTGCGCGCCGGTGATCACGTCGAACTTCTGCACCCCGTGATATTTGTCCGCCGCCGCTTCCGCCGGCGCATAGCCCTTGCCCTTCTTGGTCACCACATGGACCAGGATCGGGCCTTCCTCGGCATCGCGCACATTCTCCAGCACCGGGATCAGCTGGTCCAGATTGTGCCCGTCGACCGGACCAACATAATAAAAGCCCAGTTCCTCGAACAAGGTCCCGCCCATCGCCATCCCGCGCGCGAACGAATCCGTCTTCTTCGCCGCCGAATGCAGCGGACGCGGCAGCTTGCGCGCAAAGCGACGCGCCAGCTCCCTCAGGCTCAGGAACTCGCGGCTCGACACGATCCGCGACAGATACGCCGACAACCCGCCAACCGGCGGCGCGATCGACATGTCGTTGTCGTTCAGGATCACGACCAGACGGTTGCCCGCCCCTTCAGCGTTGTTCATCGCCTCATAGGCCATGCCCGCCGACATCGCCCCGTCCCCGATCACCGCGATCGCCTTGCCCGGCTCCCCCTTGATCTTGTTCGCGATCGCAAAGCCGAGCGCCGCCGAAATCGAGGTCGAGCTGTGCGCCGCGCCGAACGGGTCATACTCGCTCTCGCTGCGCTTCGTGAAACCGCTCAGCCCGCCGCCAGCCCGAAGCGTCCGGATCCGGTCTCGCCGCCCCGTCAGGATCTTGTGCGGATAGCATTGGTGCCCGACATCCCAGATCAGCCGGTCTCGCGGCGTCTCGAACACGTAATGGATCGCCGTCGTCAGCTCCACCACGCCAAGACCAGAACCAAGGTGACCTCCCGTCACCCCAACCGCCGCTATCGTCTCCGCACGCAGCTCATCCGCCAGCTGCCGCAGCTTCGCCACAGGTAACCCGCGCAAATCCGCAGGCGTGATCACCGTATCCAACAACGGCGTTTTGAAATCGGGATTCATGTTAAAACCGGATCTCCTCATGCACCCTTCCTAGTCGAAGCGGGTGCAGACGCAACGAAAGAGGTCACTTTCGAACCGAAATCGGCCGCCGCCGACACACCCCGGCATTGACAATCGCGTCAGATTCCGGAGTGCGCGAACGCGTGGCCGGTGCGGCACCTCAATGAGGTAACACACCTGAAAATTGGCCATTTGTTGGCCGATTGTTGGCGGAGAAGAAAACGATGTTGCGTTGGGAGCTAGACCAGAGCCTCGGAAATGCCGAGCGGGCCTTCAGCGGAGACCTTTGCGTTGGCATGATCGGTACCCTGACGGACGCCCCAAGCGCCTGGTGGTATACGCTCGATGGCGTCGTCATGAATCGCCTGGCGCGATGTGATGGCCACGTCGCCAGCGCGAAGGAAGCCCGGGTCGAGGTGGAAAAAGGCTGGGCCAGATGGTGCGAGGCCGCCGATCTGGCCCCGTCGCACGCCTGATCTCCATCGCGCCGCCATACAAGAAGAACCAACTTGGACCCGATCGGCTCGACGGTCGCTGACGGGCTGAATATGGTCCGCCCTCCCGGCACCTCCATGGCGGCGGCAAGAGGGAGACGGAAGTAGGTTCATTGGAACGGCGGCCGACCACCCTGCGATCCGTGCCGCCGCGTTCCCGAACCGCGTCGGAATAGCCGCCATGCCGCCGCGACCGCATCATGTCGAACGCCTGACCCTCGACATCGACCTCGCCGGCCTCGGCTCGGCGTTGAATTTACGCGCGCGCGCCGAAGAGATGTCGCGCACGCTCTTTCCCGCCGCGCTCGAACGAATTCTCGATTCGCTCGTCCCTGTCGACCTCCTCCTCAGGCTCGATCGGATCGACCTCGATCTTGGCAGCATCGCCGCCGAGCGGATGGAAGAAGAGGTCAGCGCTGCGCTGGAACACGCTCTGACCGAGGCCATCGGCAATGCCGTCGCCGCGGCGCGGCACGCCGCCGACGACGCCCCCGGCGCGACGATGGAAAAGGCCAGGCTCGAGGATTTCGATACCTATCTCCTCCATGGCGCCCCCCGGTTCCACAGCACGGCCGACCTGTTCGATCCGGCCCGCTCGCTCAGGCAGCTGATCGCCGAACAGCCCGGAGCGTTGGTGGCAACGCTGCGCCGGCTCGCCCGGTATCGCCACGCCCTCGAACGGCTCGTGTTGCAAACGACGACCGAAGATCTGCGGGCCCTGCTGACCATCCTCGCACCGATCGATGTCGCCGTCATCCTCACCTATCATACCGATCTGCGACGATTGTATCTGCAAACGCCGGCGCCGCTCGCCGAGCCTGTGCTACGTCGCGCCCTCTGGGTGCTCACACTCGAATTCCTGCTGCGCGACGCCGGGACCCAATCGAATCGCCGCGCCTTTGTCGACCATCTGATCCAGGGCATCGCCGTGGCTGAAGGCATCGCCTATCCGGTGTTGCTTGGGTTGCTGCGCGAGGCGCTGCACCGGACCCGGCGACAGCGGCCGATCACAGGGTCGCTGCCCGGGGTGATCGAGGATCTCTTCGCGCGCCGTGGCGACGATGCCGCCACCGATACGCTGTCCGACGCACCCATGCCGGCCCAGCCAGCCGCCGGAGCCGAAACCGCCGACCTTGAAACCCTGCTCGGTCGGTTGCGCGCGGCGGTTGGCAATCCAGCCGCGCTGGAAGCGCTGGTGCGCGGGTTGACCGCGCCAGCCTTCGCCTGGCTGGTCGAACGGCTCGAGCCGGCGCATGCCGCGCTGATCATCGCCTATGTCCACGGCCTGACCCTGCTGCACCACGAAGCCGCGCTGCTGGCGCTGTCGGACGCCGGCTTCGAACGCCAGGTGCGGCTGCTTGTCCTCCGCTATCTGCTGCGCGACGCCGGCACCCAGTTCAACCGGCGGAGCTGGCTGCGTCGCCTGCTGCGCGGCCTGGCCGCGGCCGGAGGCGTTTCCTATGCCTTCCTGCTGGAAACCCTGGTTGGCACCCTCGCCATCCTTCGTCAGCCGGCCGGATCGCTTCCCCTGGCGGTGGCGGATCTCGCCGCCGACCTGCCACCCACCGCCCCGGGCGACCAGCCGGCAGCCGATTCCGACAAGGTCGCGATGCTGCTTTCCGGCCTGCGGCGTCACGGACAGGATCAGACCGCCGTCGCGACATTGCTCCAGGGACTTTCGGCGAGCGATTTCCGGCGCCTCGTGGAACGCCTGCGCCCCGGTCACGCGGCAGCGATCCTGGCCGATCTCGATGACCTCGCCAAGGTGCAGCGCGGGCGATCCCTGTTCGGCCTCTCCGATACGGCGTTCGAGCAGAAACTCAGGCGACTGGCGTTGCGGTCGCTGCTGGCCGAACCGCCACCCCCCTTCCATCGCCTTGCCTGGCTCAGGCAGCTCCTGCGCGACCTGGCGCCGGCCATCGACGCGGATCATGCCCGGCTGCTCGCCTCGCTGGCAGAGGCCGGATCGACATTGCCCCGCGACTCGATCCTCGCGCGGGCGCTTTCGCAGGGCAAGCCGGTGGCCGTTCCAACCACCGCTGAAACCGTGGCCGGGACAACGGGCGACCCAACCGCCCTCGCGCGGCAGCTGTCGCAGGCCGATGGCGCCGGCAAGCTGGGTCTGCTCCGCTGGCTCGCCGGGGACATCGGGTTGTTGCGGCGGGTTATCGCGATATCGGACGATACCGTGCTGGTCGCGGCACTCGGCGCCTTTGGCCGCGCTCATGCCGCCGTCATCGAGCCCGACCTTGCCTCGCTGCTGCGCTGGCATTCGGCTGCGCCGCTGGTGCGCCTCGACGCCGACAAATTCCGCCACCTGATCTGGACGCTGGCCCTTGCGACCCTGGCGCGGGGCGATAGCCGCCTTGACCAGCCCGGTATGCGGCGAGCGCTGATCGCGGGATTGGCCCGCCACGATGGCGTCTCGATTCGCGAGCTTGGAGAATGGCGATCGCTGGCCGCGATCACCGCCGCCGGCCCTGTCGAGGGGACCACCGCCACCAACGCGCCAGCCGAGATGCCGGCAGATCAGCTGCTGCGCTTTGCCGAGCATTTCCTGCGCACCGGCCAGCCGCTTGCGCTCGGACCACGCCTGCCGGAAGCGGCGAATCGCGACCCAGCCGGCTTCACCGCGCTGCTCCGCCGTCTCACAGCCGCTGCGTCAGGAGAAACGCGTGTCCTGATCGACCGTCTTCTGGCCTGGATGCTGCCCGAAGAGATACTGGAGGCGCTGCAGCCGGACCTCGTCGTCCGTGCGGCGGCCCTGGCCGGACATCTCGCCGACAGGCCGGGTGGAAGCATGACGGACGCGTGGACGCGGATCCTCGATGCAGTTCTCCTGGGCAAGGACCCCGAGTTGATCCACGCGCCGGTTGCGCCCGGCGAGCGCCATGATCGGCTCGCGCTGCTCACTCACTGGCTCGACCGCGGCACGCTGCCATGGTGGACACCGCCAGAGGCACGGATCGCCACATTGCTCGGCGATCTGACCGGAGAAACCGTTGCCGTCCTGCGAAAACTGTTCGACGATCCCGATCCGGAACTGGTTTCGGCACGCCTGCGCCGCATCCTCACCCATATGAAGCCGGCCGACGGCGCGGCGCTGCTCCAACGCCTGGCGCCATGGGCCTTCGCCTCCTCCGGACCACTCGCCGCTCTTTCGGCCGGTCTCACCGGCCGCGCGCTTGAGGATCTGCGCATTCGCGCCGCCGTCGCGGCGATGGCCGGCGCGGCGCTCGACATGGCGCGCCTCGCCCGCCCCGTGCCGATGCCCCCCGATCTTGAAGCGATACCGCCGACACCTCCCGCCCGCAAAGATCGATCGATCCTGTTCGCCTGGCTTTCAGGCGCCGGGCCCGCCGACCCGCCAACGCTGGCCCGCCTGTTGAGGCTGCTCGCCGACATGGCCGACCGTGGTGATCCGGCACTCGAGACCGCCCTGCGCGACGGACTGGCTCGCCCGGAAGCAAGGGCACGCTGGGCCGCGGCCATGCCGGGCGAGATCCTCGCCCGTATCGTGCACCGGATCGCACCGGCACGGGCGCGTTTCGTCCTCGACCTGACGATAGTACTCGCCACAGCGCGGCGACAGGCCGCGCCGTCGGGCGCGTCGGACAATGGCGAGCAACTATGGTCACTCGTCCTCACCATCCTGGCGGAGCGGGAGACCCCTACGCCCCGCGCCATCGCAGCCCGGCTGATTGCCGCGGTCGCGAAGGATGTGCCGGACAATGCGCCGCGATTGCGCGCCCAGGCGACCCTGGTTGCACGCCAGGGCGGGCACGCGAATATCGTCGCGGCGCTGCAACGGGACAAGGCGACCGAAACGCCCCGCCCTCCCGCCCGGGCGGAACAACAAGCGGAACGGCGGGTGGAACCTGATCCGCCGCCGCCAACGGAGACCGGTGCGATGTCCTATGTGCGGAATGCAGGGCTGGTCCTGTTCAACCCGTTCCTGCCGCACTTCTTCGAGCGCCTTGGAGTCCTGACGGCCGGCGCCGACGGGATTGCCCGTATCACCGGCATCGAATCCATCTCGCGCGCCGTTCATCTGCTGCAATATCTCGTCGACGAACGGTGCGACCGGCCCGAGCCCGATCTCATTCTCAACAAGCTGTTGTGCGGCGCTGACGCAGCGGCGCCAGTAGCGCGATCGATCGTGCCCGACGCCGGCGATCGGGCGATCTGCGACGAGATGATCAGGGCGATGATCGGCAACTGGACGATCGTTCGCAACACGTCTCCCACGGGCCTGCGCGAGACCTTCCTGCAACGCGACGGGCGGTTGCGCCGGGAAGAAAATCGCTGGACGCTGGATGTCGAACGCAAGACGGTCGACGTACTGACCGACCAGATTCCGTGGAATCGTGCCGTCGTCTATCATCGCTGGATGCCCCAGCCCCTGCACGTGAACTGGTGAGATCGCCATGACCAAGGCACCGTCCGACCACGACGCCATCGAACGCGAACTGGCCTGGTTCCAGCGGGTGATGACCCGGCGCTTCGCCGCCTATCGCGACGCGGCTGACATGGCCGTCGCGGAGATGCCGAAGCCACCCGGCCTGACGCATGCGAAGGGCCCCTATGCGCACCTGCTCCGCGACATGGCGCTTGACCCGCGCGAACGCCTGGTCCTGATGCTCGCGCTGGTACCGCACCTCGCCCCGGAAGTGCTCGATCCTTTCCTGCTGCAGAATCAGGCCACCGGGCGACGGTTCAGCGAGTTCGGCGGCGTCACCGACCAGTCGCATGCGGGCTTTCTGCCCACCGTCGAAACCGCGCTCTTCCTCATTGCCGGTACCGACCTGCCGGAACGCATTCGCGCGCGAGACCTTTTCGCACCCGAGCACAGGCTGTTGCTGGAAGGCGTCCTGACGATCGATCAGCGAAACCCCAACGAGCCGCCCGCTGCCGGGCCGTTGCGGCTGTCACGCGAGTATCTGGAACGACTGCTGACCGGGAAGGACTATATCTTCCCGCCCGGCGAGGGCTTTCCCGCGGAGCGAATCACCACTCCGCTCGACTGGGACGATCTGGTCATCGATTCAGCCACGCGGGCGCAGATCGAGATGATCGGGAGCTGGGTTCGCCATTCGCATACCCTGCTGGACGATTGGGGTCTGGGCGGCCGGTTGAAGCCGGGATATCGCAGCCTCTTCTATGGCGGGCCGGGCACCGGCAAGACACTCACCGCAAGCCTGCTGGGCAAGCACCATGGCGTACCCGTCTATCGGGTCGATCTGTCGCGCGTGGTCTCCAAATGGATCGGCGAGACCGAGAAGAATCTCGCAGGCCTGTTCGACCAGGCGCAGCATCGCAACTGGATCCTGTTCTTCGACGAGGCCGAGGCCCTGTTCGGCCGCCGCACCGATGCAAGCAGCGCCAATGACCGCGCCGCCAACCAGCAGATCGCCTATCTGCTGCAACGACTCGAGGATTTCCCGGGGCTGGTGATTCTGTCGACCAATGTGCGCAGCCACATGGATGAAGCTTTTGCCCGCCGTTTCCAGTCCGCCATTCTGTTCCCGATGCCCGATATGCCGTCGCGGCTGCGTCTCTGGCGGGACATGTTCTGCACCGGGCGCTTCGCGGTGTCGGCAGAAGTAGACTTCAATGCGCTGGCAACAAAATATGAATTGGCTGGCGGCGCGATAGTCAATGTCCTGCGCCATGCCTGCCTTCTTGCAGTTGAACGCTCACCACAGACAATCGAACTGGCCGATATCATGAGTGGAGTCCGCGAGGAGCTTCGCAAGGAAGGACATTATCTCGGCAACTGATCGAGCGTTATCGATATCCCATTGCATTGAATGACATATCCTTCCCGCTGGATTGCCGCACGGCCGCATCGCTGAATGCCAGCGGGAATCACACAGATTCGGTTGCTTCTCTCGCTTGCGCACCTGTCTTGGAGGTGTAAAAAATCAGTTGATGTCGAGCATACGCGGAGTCTTGGAAGTCATCCGCAGGCTCGCCAACGAGTATATGCAAAATCTCGATCGACGTGGGGACGATTGGGTTTCGCTCACCAGTACCGTTTATCATGATGGCTCGGTCAACGACTCGACCAGAGACAAAGTCGTGATGACTCTTTATAATATAACGCGTGAGAACATTATTAGTTCTTACTCGTCTGCAAAGGCCGGAGCTGATGCCTACGCCATCGTGCAACCACCCATTTACATAGATCTGCACCTTGTTTTCATGGCAAACTTCGCAGCGCATAACTATTCAGATGGATTGTCTGCCATTTCGCGCATCATTTCCTTCTTCCAGCAGAATCCGTGGTTCACACAGGCTAACGCACCCGAACTTCCCATCGAAATCGACAAGATAACCTTCGAGATGTCCAGCCTTGATCCTGTCGAAGTCAATTATGTCATGGGCATGCTCGGCACGAAATACCTGCCAAGCGTGTTCTACAAGTTGCGGATGCTTCCCTTCGCGTCGACAGCGATGCGGGCGCGGACCTATCCCGTCGCCGGCGGCGGCATTTCGGAAGAACCAGACGCGGACGCCTCGCTATGAGCATAGCGGGGGCATCGCGATCGTTCACCTATGCGCCGCCGAAATCGGCCAACCGTTTCAGGCGGCTGTTCAGCGTCTCCATCACTCATAATTATTATACCCAGAACGAAGGGAAGTGCCCCGACTTTCGAGTGACGCCGACATCCTCGACCAGCCAGATCCTCGCGTCGCTCGGCATGGCCTTCAAGGACGAAGGCGCCGGGTTCAGCGTCTTCTATCAGCCCCAGGACCTGCACAACATCATCGACTATCTCCGGCACGAAGCGCAGGATCCGGGGGGACGGAACGGCTTCTGGAGCAGGCTTACCTTCCTCCTGTTGCTCACCAATGCGGAATTCGTCGGCGTCACCGCGCTGCCGATCCAGACGACTCAGTCGCGAGCCAACCTCTTCGGCTGCAACCTCGACGCCCATCGGCGCGACACCGGCGGTCCTCCCGATCCGGTCGCCCTGCTGTCGCAAGGCGATTTCATGGGTGCCGACGCGCTTCACCCGGTGGTCGGCAACGAGCTGAATCTGACGGTACCGCCGGAAACCCACCGTGTGATCGTAAGCGATATTTCGGGTGCGGTCGTCATTCCCGCACCCGGAACCGAACCGGCGGCGCTCGCCTCGACCGGCATCGACGCCCCGAAGCGTGTATCGGTCGATCTCAGCGACCTGCCCTATGATCTCTACACAATCTCGCTTCAGGGCAAGGACGGGAATCCGATCAAGGCGCCCACCTACCCGCGCGAGGTTCTCTATGTCCCGTCCGATGGCGAGAGCATGGTGCTGCTCGACATGCTGTTCACGCAGCCGACGCCGGAAAGCGACGGAATCTATCCGATTCCACCGCTGTTCGAATCGGATCCGCCGCTCGGCGCCACCGGCGAACTGGCCTATCGGCTGCCGTTCGACGCGCGTCATACCTATTGGCAATATTACATCGTCTCCCAGGTTCCCGGGTCGCGCCTGAACGATCTGCGCATCGACGGATCGAATGCGCGGTTCGAGCAGGACCCGAAACCAGTGCTGTTGCCGGACGGGTCCGCCGCGATCCTGTTCAGGACCAGCGATCTGCTGCCGCTCCGCCAGAAATCCGGGCAGCGATTCCATCTCACCGGCCAGCGACGCGATGCGAGCGGCCAGAACAATGCGATCCTCGTGGCGCCGCTGCCGGTGGCGCCCGGGACGCCCGTCTGGCCCGGCCCTGTTGGTGAGAGCACGACAGGTACCTCGGAAATGTTTGTTTATGTCTGACCCGGCGACTTCGGCCGCCTAACCGCAAGAGGAAAGCAACGTCATGGCAACGAGCCTCAAGAAAGACCGGAAGACACCGGGCGTTTACGTCACCGAATTCGCGGCTTTCCCCCCTTCGATCGTCGGGGTCGCCACCGCGGTTCCGATCTTCGTCGGCTATACCGAGACCGCCAAGAACCCCTCGAACAACAAACAGATGTATATGCAGGCCGTGGAGATCAGCTCCATGGCCGATTATTACAGCTATTTCGGCTATGGGTTCGACACCAAGGGTATCGTCGGCGCGGGCACCGACACCGTGTATGATTTCGAAGCAGGCTCTTCGGACGGCGAGACGACCACCGCGAAGAACTATGTCGTCGGAACGACCGAGGACGGCACCCACAAGATATCGTTCGCCGCCCAGTTCAACCTCTATTCGGCAATGCAATTATTCTACGCCAATGGCGGCGGAAATTGCTTCGTCGTCTCGGTCGGCAATTACTGGGGCACGCAGAGCGTAACGCCGGGCGGCACGGTGACCCCCGTGGACCAGAAGACGCTGCAGTCCGGCCTCGCCGTCGCCGCCGACACGCGGGGTCCGACGATGGTCGTGGTTCCCGACGCGTGCCTGCTGGTGAAGGTCAAGGAAGACGGCACTTATGACGCCAGCGGCTATGCCGCCGTCGCGGTCGACATGCTCAACCAGGCGGGCAAGCAGCAGGACCGCGTGGCGATCCTCGATCTGCCCGGCGCGCTCATCCCGGAGAACTGGAACTATGCCGGCATGCAGGAGCAGGCGAACGCGCTCTACACCTCGATCGCGCCGGCTGCGGCCAATTTCAGCTATGGCGCGTCCTACGGCCCGGCGCTCGAATCCTCGCTCCTCACCAGCAACGACGTTCTCTACACCAGCCTGACCGGCGCGACCGACAGCATCACCACCATGAACAACCTGCTGACGACTCAGTTGCTCGGCCTTTACCCGCCAACGGTCGACGAGAAGGACAAGACCAAGACCGATTATTCGACCGATTTCGTGAATATCGCGGCACGCATCGCCGCCGCCTTCCCGGTGGCGAAAGCAGATATCACCGCGACCCCCGACACGGTGCCGGCGGATATCACCGGCACGACCGGCACGACCGACAAGCTGTTCGTATCGATGCCGAACGACGCGATCTACACGGCCCCCACCGACGCGGCGGGCATCAAGTCGCTCGACCAGTATCTGCTCAACGCCGTGCCGCTGCTCGGCAACATCCAGCAGATCCTCGCCGACAAGCTCAACGTCGTGCCGCCGAGCGGCGTGATGGCCGGTATCTGGACCCAGAACGATGCGCAGCGCGGTGTATGGAACGCGCCGGCCAATTTCTCCCTCAACGAAATCACCGCGCCCAAGGTGCTGCTCACCGACGATCAGCAAGGCGGCTTCAACGCACCGCTCAACGGCAATGCGATCGACGTGCTGCGCGCGATGGTCAATCGCGGCACCGTCGTCTGGGGTGCGCGCACGCTTGACGGCAACAGCCTCGACTATCGCTACATCCAGGTGCGCCGGACGCTCAACTATATCGAACAGTCGATCAAGCAGGCGCTCCAGCAGTTCGTCTTCGCGGCCAATGACGGCGTCACCTGGGCAACCGTCACGGCGACGATCTCGAACTTCCTCACCGGTCTCTGGCAGGCCGGCGGCCTGATGGGCGACAAGGCGAGCGATGCCTTCACCGTCCAGTGCGGCGTGCCGCAGACGATGAGCGGGCTCGACGTGCTCAACGGCTACATGATCGTCAACGTCACCGTGCAGATGATCCATCCGGCCGAGTTCATCGAGCTGACCTTCACCCAGACGATGCAGGGCGTCTGATCGCGGCCCGACGCGACACGCGCTTTATCCAACCATTCCAAATGACACGCCAAATAACAGGAGTTCATGATGGCAGGCGAAGTAGAAGACGCAGTATGGCCACTTCCGAAATTCTATTTCTCGGTCGCTGGCTTTCCCACCGGCACGGTCAGCTTCCAGGAAGTGACCGGCCTCAGCACCGAGAATACGCCGATCGAATATCGGCATGGTGACAGCCCGAGCTTCTATCCGATCAAGATGCCCGGCCTTGGCAAGGTCGGCAACGTGACGATGCGCAAGGGCATCTTCATCAACGACACGACGCTGTGGACCTGGTTCGATTCGATCAAGCTCAACACGATCGCGCGCCAGACCGTGGTGATCAGCCTGCTCGACGAGACCGCCGCACCGAAGATGGTCTGGACCCTCAACAACTCCTTCCCGATCAAGGTCACCGGCACCGATCTGAAATCGGAAGGGAACGAGGTCGCGGTCGAGAGCATCGACATCGCCTTCGAGACGATGGTCGTCTCGGCGCCGTAATGGTCACCGGCGTCTATATCCCGCCACCCGCCTTTTCCTTTACCGTGGCGGTGGCGGGAAGCGGCACGGCGCTGCAATTGTTGAGCGGCGCCGATGCCAGCTTCCAGGAAGTATCGGGGGTCGACGCCAAGATCGAGGTCGAGACGGTGATCGAGGGCGGCGAGAACCGCTTCGCGCACCAGCTTCCGGGGGTCACCAAATCCCCCAATCTCGTATTGCGGCGCGGTTATGTCACTGCGCCGTCCTTCCTTGCGGAATGGGCGGCGCAGACGGTCGGATCGACGCTGAACGAGCCGATCCTGACCCAGACGATCGTCGTCATGCTGCTTGGGCCGAACCGAATCCCGCTGGTTGCCTGGACCTTCGACCGCGCCTGGCCGGTGCGCTGGGTCACCGGCCCGTTCGATTCGAAGAAGAACGACGTGCTGACTGAAGTGCTCGAATTTTCCTACTCGACCGTCACGCGCATGCCGCTGAACGAGGCGGTAAGCATGGTGCCGGCGGTGTCGGCGCTGATCGGTTACTGAAAGGGCACGACATGCCGTTGCATATCAGTGAGATAGGGGTCCGCATGGCAGTGCGCGATCCCGGCGAGGCGCCGCCCACCGGGGGCTCGGGCGGCGGCGGGAGCGGATGTGGCGCATCGTCCTCCGGGTCCATGACCGGTCCCCAGCGGGATGCGCTGGTGGAGGATTGCGTGCGCGCGGTGCTGCGCAGCCTGAGCCTGCGCGAGACACGCTGAAATGACATCCGGCAGCCTCGAGCGCATGGTCGTCACGGCCTATTCCGACGCGCAATATAACAGCCAGACCGGGCTGCCCTTCACGGTGTGGATCAACCCGGCCAGCTACACGCACGACTTCACCATCTGCTATGCCGATCGCCAGGCGCCGGGCAGCAACGGCCCCTCGCCCGAATATAATCGCGTCGGGCAGGAGAGCATTTCATTCGATCTGGTCTTTGACGCCACCGGCGTCATCCCCCCGCCGATCCCCGGCACGCCCTTGCCGACCGATGGCGTGGCGGGCCTGATCGACAGTTTCATCAAGCTGGTCGCGACCGTCAACGGCGTCATCCACCGGCCGAACTACATCAAGCTTTCCTGGGCTCAGCTTCAGTTCCAGTGCGTGCTGAGCAAGCTGAAGATCACCTATACCCTGTTCAAGCCGAACGGCACGCCGATCCGGGCCAAGGTTGCGGCAACCTTCATGTCCTTCGCCAGCGAGAAGCAACTGGCCGCCGAGGCTAATATGACCTCGCCCGACCTGAGTCATCTCGTCACCGTGGTGGCTGGCGACACGCTTCCCGATCTGTGTCACCGGATCTACGGTACCAGCACTTATTATCTGAAGGTCGCGGCATTCAACGGCCTGCTCGGCTTCCGCCGGCTCGAGCCGGGCATGCAGCTGGTGTTCCCGCCGCTTAAGGGAGCCGGCACGGAGACGGGAACATGACCGCTCCCTCCCCTACCCAGACCGCCGGAGCACTGGTCGCCACCACTATCACGGCGGACGGCAAGGCACTCGACAGCGCCTATCAGGTCGTCTCGATCGACATATGGACCGGGGTCAACAAGCTGCCCCAGTGCCGCGTCGTGATCTCCGACGGGAGCCCGTCCGAGGCGACCTTCCCGATCAGCGAGACCGATGCGCTGATCCCAGGCAAGCCGCTGACGATCTCGCTCGGCTATGATTCGAGCGAGACCCTGGTCTTTTCCGGCACCATCTATCGCCAGGGTCTTCAGGTCACGCAGGACGGCCCCTCCCGCCTCGTCGTCGACGCGACGGACAAGGCGATGGCGATGACGCTCGCGCGCAACAACGCCATCTTCGAGAAGATGACCGATAGCGACGTGATCAAGAAACTGATCGGCGCGGCCGGGCTGAAGGCGACCGTCACCACGACCTCACCGGTCCAGTCGTCGATCGTCCAATATTACGCGTCGGACTGGGATCTGATGCTGATCCGCGCCCAGTTGAACGGCATGGTGGTGATCGTGTCGTCCGGCGAGGTGACGGTGGCGCCGCCCGATACCAGCAAGGCGCCGGTGCTCAGCCTCACCTATGGCGAATCGATCCTCGATTTCCGCGCCGCCATGGACGCGTCGACTCAATATACCGCCGGCGCGATCCAGAGCGTCGCCTGGGATCCGGCGACGCAGGCACTCGCGACGTCCGGTCAGGCAAGCGCCAGCGTGACCACGCCCGGCAACATCTCGTCGGACCAGCTCGCCAAGGTGTTCGGCATCTCGACCTATCCGCAACAGACCGCGGGCACGCTCGAAAAGGCTGATCTTACCGACTGGTCCTCGGCCGAACTACTCAAGGCCAGGCTCGCCAAGATCCGCGGCGAGATCCGCTTCCAGGGCAATGCGCTCGCCAAGACCGGATGCATGGTCACGCTCGCCGGGCTCGGCGCCCGGTTCAATGGCGACGCCTATGTCTCGGCGGTCCATCAGCATGTCGCCGAGGGCCTGTGGATGACGTCGGTGGAGATCGGCCTGTCGCCGCAATGGTTCGCCGCCGCCGCACCCGAGGTCGCGGCGCCCGGCGCGGCCGGCCTGTTGCCGCCGGTCGCCAACCTGCAGACCGGAATCGTGATGAAGATCGACGGCGATCCGGACGGAGAGTTCCGCGTCCAGGTCAAGCTGCCGTTGCTCCAGGCGGGCGACCTGGGCGTCTGGGCGCGGCTGGGCAGTTTTTACGCCTCGAACCAGATCGGCGCTGAATTCTACCCCGAGATCAACGACGAAGTGGTCGTCGCCTTCATGAATGGCGATCCCCGTTTCCCGGTCATCGTCGGCAGCCTGTACAGCAAGAAGAATCCTCCTCCGGTCACGCCCGAGGCGAAGAACAACCTGAAGGCGATCGTCACGAGGGGCAAGCTGCGCATTGATTTCTTCGAGGATCTCCCCGCGGTCGAGGTCTCCACCCCCGCCAAGCAGAGCGTCCGGCTGGACGACAAGGCGAAGACGGTGACGATCAAGGACATGAACAACAACAGCATCACCATGGAGGCTGGCGGCATCACCATCGCCAGCGCCGCCAAGCTAACCCTCACCGCCAAGACCGATGTCGCGATCACCGCGCAGGGCAAGGTCTCGATCAAGGGAACCTCCGGCGTCGAGATCGCAGGCCTCACCATCAAGGCCAATGCCGACACCAGTTTCGCCGCCCAGGGCTCGGCCGAGGCCAAGCTGACCTCGAGCGGCATGGTCACCGTCCAGGGCGGCCTGGTGAAGATCAATTGACCCAGCGCGAGGAAACCACGCCATGCCCCCCGCCGCGCGCGTGACCGATTTCCATGCCTGCCCGATGGTGACGCCGGGCCTCCCGCCGATTCCGCATGTCGGCGGGCCGGTCACCGGCCCCGGCATGCCGAACGTGCTGATCGGTGGGCTTCCCGCGGCGTGCCTCGGCGATCTCTGCGTCTGCGTCGGACCGCCCGATTCAATCGTGAAGGGATCGGCCACGGTGCAGATCGGCGGCCGGCCGGCGGCGCGCATGGGGGACAGCACGGCGCATGGCGGCTCCATCGTGATCGGCATGCCGACCGTGATGATCGGAGGCTAGGCAATGGCCGACGAGATATCGATCTCCCAGAGCTTCCTCGGCACCGGCTGGACCTTTCCGCCCACTTTCGACCGTCAGCTCGCTTCGGTGGAGATGTCGAGCGACGTCGAGAACATAAAGGAGTGCCTGTGGGTGCTGTTCTCGACGGCATTGGGCGAGCGGATCATGGCAGCCACCTATGGCACCGGCCTGCGCCTCAAGGTCTTCGATTCGCTGACCGAGACGCTCGCCAACGACATCCGCTCGCTGATCGCCAAGGCAATTCTCGACTGGGAGCCGCGGATCGACGTGGAGCGGATCGACATCGAGGAAGTCTCCCCCCTGAACGGCGAACTCGCGATCTCGATCGATTTCATCGTCCGCCGCACGAACGCGCGCAGCAACCTGGTCTTTCCGTTCTATCTGAACGAGGCCACGCTTGCGCCGCCACCGATGTGAGGTGACGGGCGATGACCGCGCTGGATGACGTTCGTGCCCTGAACGACGCGCCGAGCCAGCGCGATCGCCAGCGCGCGGCACCGGCGCCCGCGCGGGTCGAGGTCGACGGACGCAGCCTGGCTGACCTGCTCGCCTTTGCCGGCGAATATGGTGCTCTCATCACCTTCTACGACCTCGCCAACCAGCCGCATCGCGACTGGACGGTCTTCTTCCTCAGCGATCCCGCCATCGCTCAGGCGCGCTATGCCAGCCTCGACCTCGACGAGATCCGCGCCACCTTCGACCAGATCCTGGTCGACCTGCGTGCCGCGGAGGGCGCCGAAGAGCGCCTCGATTCACTGCGCCCCGCGCTCGTCGCGATCTTGCGGCTGATCCGTATCCTCACTCGGAGCAAGGCGGATCACACCAGCCTGCAGCCGGCGCTGGCCGCGCTGGCCGGCTCGGATCGCCAGGACATCCTTGCCGCCCCGGCGCGGAGCCTCGCGACGCATCTCGGCGGCAGCGCGCCCGAAGACGCGGTGCGCCTCAATTCCGGCGGATGGTTTCCCGCTTTTCTCGATCGCCTCGATGATCTGTTCTCCGCGATCCTCACCGCGCTCGGCCAAGGTCGCGATGCCGCCCTGCACGCGATGGAGCAGTCTTTCGAGGATCCGTCGCACGCGCCACAATCCGGCCTGTACGATGCCTTTGCCAGGCTGTTCCGCCACGCGCAGAATGCGATCAACCGCTTCCCCGCGCGGCTGATCGATTTCTACCAGTCCGACATCCTGCGCCAGACCGGCCGGGCTGGCACGCCCGACACGGTGTGCCTTACCTTCACCCCCGCAAAGGGCGTGACTCATGTCGAATTGCCGCACGACACAAAATTCCTCGCCGGGACCGACGCTGACGGGGAGGACATCGCCTATGCGCTCGACGCCGCCTTCACCGTGGATCTCGCATCTGTCGCGGCGCTGCGCACGCTGACCGTCACCTCGGACATGGCCGTCGTGGGAACTTCTCGTCTTCCCGCGCAGGTGCTGACCGGCGTCGTCGCCCTGTCGGAGAAAGCGCCGGCGATCGCCAAGCCCTTTCCGCTGTTCGGCGCGACTCACGTCGGCACCTCGGGCGTCCTGACCACGACCAAGGCGACTCTCGGCTTCGCCGTCGCCAGCCCGACGCTGATGCTGGCCAGCGGAACCCGCGCGGTCACGCTCGCCCTGAAGATGGCGCCGGAGAGCCTGACGGCAGTGAACGAGATACTCAAGGGCATCGCCGCAACCACCGGCATCCTGGCGGAGGACGCCTTCATCCAGCTGATGCAGGCGGCGTTCGCCCTGCGCTATTCGACGGCGGGCGGCTGGATCGATATCGCCCGGTATCAGGTCGCCGCGCCCAGCGACGATTACCCGTTGTTTGCCCTGTCGTTCATCCTCGACACCGATGCCGATCCGCTGGTTGCGCTCTCCACCCAGCCGGCCGCGACCGACGCCCTGCCGCCCGCCACCGACAGCGCGGTCCCCGACATGGACATGCCGACCGTGGTCGCCGACCTGCTGCAGGAACCGGTAACGCTGACGGGCCCGTCGGGCGAGATCACCGTCTATCCCTATTCGCTGCTCGCGACGATGCGGCTCTCGACGCTGGCGATCGACGTCGAGGTGGTCGGCCTTACCGATCTCCAGGCGTCGACGCCGACCGGACCGATCGATACCAGCCAGCCCTTCCTCGTCTTCGGATCGCCCCCGGTCCAGGAGGCGACGCTGCAGATCGCCGCGCCGGAACTCTTCATCAAGCCGGTGGACAGTTTCGAGCTGACGATCGAATGGTTCGGCCTGCCCGTGACCAGCACCGGCTTCCGAGGCTATTACAAGGCCTATGTCATCGACGCCGATGGCAAGACGGTGCCGCCGGGAACCCAGTTCGACAATCAAAGCTTCAGGGCGAAGCTCGACGTCTTCAACCCTGGCCTTTGGCAGACGTCCGATCCGGCGCATTATCTGTTCCAGACCGGCGGACGCGTTCCGGTTCCGATCGTCGACGCCAGTATCGATCCCACCACCGAGCTGGTCGCGACGGTCGAGCCCCGCACCCCGCCACCCTATTACGATCCGACCCTGAGCACGGTCTGCCTGTGCCTCAGCCAGCCCAAGACCGCCTTTGGCGACGTACTCTACGCGCCGAATGTGATGGCGGCATCGGTGCGGTTGACCGCGGCGGCATCGGCCTGCGCGCAGCAATGCGGACAACCGGACAAGAACCATCCCATCATCTCGCATCTCGAGCCGATCATCGCGGCAAACGCCACCGCGCCTGATTCGACCCTGGAACAGTCGGTCCGGGCGGCGGTCCAGCGCGCGGTCGCCAATCTGGACGGCGCCGCGCTCGAAGCGATCGAGGACGAGATCGCGGCGAACGACGCCGATCCGGCAACCAAGGCTGACTGGCGCGCCAGCCTCTCATCGGCGCTGGGAGACGTCGACACGGCCGGTTTCCTCCGGCGGCTTCGCCGTATCTGGCAACCGACACCCGACGTCGCCAGCGTGCATGCCAGCCTCGACGCCTGGCTGGCCGGGAATGCGTCGACCATCGCCACACCGACACCGGCGCGGCTCGACAGCGCCCGCGCCTTGATCGATGCCGCATCGGGCGCGCTCGACGTGCAGGCCAGGGCAGCGGGCCGGCCGGCGGCGGTCGCCCGGCCCGTCACGGCGGCCGGCTTGCGCGACGTGCAGACCAGGCTCGCCACCACGGACAGCAGCGATTGCATCGACAAGTGCATGAAGGGCACCGACCTGCTCGGCTTTCCCAACCAGCCCTGGCTGCCGATGGCGGCGAGCATCCAGGTCACCTACACCGCAACCACGGCCATACCGGCTCCCGTCACGACCAATGGACCTGACGACGCCGCGCCGCCCGCGACGCTGTTCCACCTGCTACCCTTCGACGGCGTGGAGCCGGTGCGGTGGCAGGCAGGCGGGACAGTGCCGCTGCTCACCCCGATAGACCCCGCGGGCGCGCTGGAAATCGGCCTGTCCGACCCGGCCGAGACCTTGACCCTCTTGTTCCAGCTCGCACCGCCGGCGGGCGGCTGGCCAACCGATACGCCGCCAGTCGTCTGGGCGCAGGGTCATGGAATAGACGGTCATGGCGGCACGCGCTGGCCGCCGCTGACGCCCTTGCGGGACACCACCAACAACCTGCGCAATTCGGGCATCGTCAGCCTCGCCCTTTCCGAAGCGCATGCCGCGCAGCCCTGGTTGCGGGTGAGCGTGGCCAGCCACACGACCGCCTTTCCGAAACTCGCCGGGCTGGTGACCAATGCGGCAATGGCGACATGGGTCGGCCCGGGCGGTGGCGCACGCCTGGGCGATCCCCTGCCCGCCGGCACGATCGCGAAAACCGTCACGCCCCTGCCCGATCTCGGCTCGATCGACCAGCCGATGCCGTCGTCCGGCGGCGCGCCGGCGGAGATCGGCGCCGGCTTCGAACTCTGGCTGGCCGAACGGCTGCGCCACAAGGATCGCGGCATCCAGGGCTGGGACTATTCCCGCCTCGCGCTCGCGGCGTTTCCGTCACTGTGGCAGGTCGCGGTCGTACCGGCGAGCGACGGCGGCATCGCCCCCGTGCCGGGCAATGTCTGGGTCATTCCTGTCCCCGGGCCGCAGACGCCAGCCATTTCCGATCCGACGATCCCCGCCTGCGACGCGACCACGCTCAATGCGATCGCGACCTATCTCGGCCAACGGATCAGCCCGTTCATCCAGCTATGGGTGACCAATCCGCCCTATCTCCGGCTGCGCGTCGTCGCGGACCTGGTGTTCACCGACGACGATACGGTCGAGGCCAACAAGGAACGGCTGAATCAGGAACTGATCCAGTATCTGTCGCCCTGGCCCTCCCCCGCGCTGCCGCCCCGGCCCGACGACTATTATACGCGCAACGAAGTGGCGCATTTCGTCCGTCACCGGCCTTATGTCCGTGCCATCCGGGCGCTTGAACTGGTGCGGGAATCGCCGATAGGCCTGCTCGGCGGCTTCTATTACCTGACCTCGGCCTCCGCCCACACCATCAGGGGCAAGGCGCAGCCGAGCGTCGAGCCGGCGCTTCCACCCAAACTGGCGCTGACGTCCCGGCCCGCCATCATCTCCGGACGCACCGGATGAGCGCCGAGCCGATACCCATCGTGCTCGCCACCGATGGCGACCCCGTCGGGCTCGATTATGCCGCGCTGCTCACCCAGGGCACGGCGCTGGTCCAGCGGCTGACCGGACAGATCTGGACCAACTACAACTGGTCCGACCCGGGCGTGACGATCCTCCAGCAGCTCTGCTACGCGCTCACCGAATTGTCCTATCGTTCCGATTTCGCGGTGGCAGACCTGCTCTGCGCGCCCGAGACGGGACGGATCGCGCTTGACCGGCAGGCGCTCTATCCCGCCCGCGAGATCATGCCAGTCAATCCGGTGACGACGGACGATCTTCGCCGCCTGATCATCGATCGCGTGCCTGAAATCGGCAATGCGTGGTTCACCATGGTCCCGCCCGGGGAGACGAAAGGGGTTTCCGGACTGTATCGCATCGCGGTGCTGGTGCCGGACCTCGATCCCGGCTGCGAGGATCACGGCCCAGATCCCGACTCGGTCAGGACCGAGGTGCTCGATTGCTACACGGCCAATCGCGCCCTGTGCGAGGATGTGCAGGACGCGGTGATTCTCCGACCGCTCCGCGCCCGGGTGCGGGCCGACATCCAGCTCGACGACAATAGCGATCCCGATACCGTGCTTGCCGAGCTGCTGTTTCAGGTCGGACTGGCCCTGTCGCCCGAACCGAAGCGACAGTCGCTCGACGCGTTGCGCCTGGCCGGTCTCACCACGGCGCATATCTTCAACGGGCCGCTGATGCTGCGCGGATTCATCGACGAGGGCGAGTTGACCGCTCTGCCCTCGACGGTACCCGTCGAATATCTGCTTGAGATCATGGCTGAGGTGCGCGGCGTGCTCTCGGTCGATAGCCTGTCGGTACAGGTGGGCGAGCAGGTCTTCACCGGCAAGGACATCATCCACGTCCCGGATGGCCATATCCTCCGCCTGCAGGACGAGGCGGCCATTGCCGGCCGCGACATCCGGCTCCGGCACGGCACCAGTATCTGCCGCACCAATCCGGTCACCGTCACGCGCAAGCTCGCCCGCGCCTGGGCCGACCAGCGCCGAACCTACGACCTCGCCATCGACTATGCTCAGGACTATCCCCCGCCAACCGGCCATGGCTGGGATCTGGCGACCTATAGCTCGGTGCAGAATCAGTTCCCGGCGGTCTATGGTATCGGCGGCTACGGCCTGCCGCCGGAATCGTCGCCGCAACGTCAGGCCCAGGCCCGGCAGCTCAAGGGTTATCTGATGGTCTTCGACCAGCTGATGGCCGATTTCTTCGCCCAGCTCGCTTTCGTCCGCCACCTCTTCTCGATCACGGCAGGCGGCGGACGGACCTATGTCAGCCAGTCGCTGCGCGGCATCGTGCCGAATGTCGAACCGCTGCTCGAGCCGGGCTATGAGGTCAGTCTCCAGCGGCTGATCGCCGACGGCGACCCCGTCGTGGCACGACAGGGCTCGATCCTCGATTTCCTGCTCTCGCTCTATGCCGAGGCGATCACCCCGCCGGCGGACTCGGCGTGCGGCATCATCGAGCTTGAACCAGGTACCGCGCTGATCGAGGCGAAACGGACGCTGCTCGCCAGGATGGTGCCCGCCACCCGGGATCGCGGGCGGGGTCTCGACTATCGCGCGGGCCACGACGCAGCACAGACGACAGATCTCTTTATTCGCTGCCGGATCGATCTTGCGCTGCTCGATGCCGCCAACCGGGCCGATGGCCCGGAATTGGTGACCGATCCGGCGCAGGCCAGTTTCGGGCGCCTGCTGCCTGCCGCGTTGGGGGAGGTGGTGGCGCAGACCTTCCTGCCGGTCGAGACCGCCGATCACCCGCGCGATCCGGGCGACCATGGCGGACAGTCACCACTGGCGGGCGAAACGGTCGCCGCGGCGCTGATGCCGGCACTCGCCGACCCGACTCGCTACAGTGTCGGGGCGCTACCCGGCCGGGGACCGGTCTATCTGGTGTGCCGCGATCTGGAAGACGGATGCTGGCTACTGGGCGAGTTGCGTGACGTCGCCGAAGCGGTTGCCATGACGGCGCGCCTGGTACGCGCCGCGAGCGTCGACCTGCGGCGGTTCTACATCGTCGAATGGACGCTGCTCCGCTACGCGCAGGAATATCATCGGCACCATCATCACCATCATCATCACCACCATCACTACGGAGAAGAGGCGACGCAGGAACAGCCGCCGGACTACAGCTTTCGCATCACCGCGGTGATGCCGGTCGATGAGCCCGATGCCGACGGTGGCTGGTGCGACCAGGCCCGCGAGATCGTCCGGGACAACATGCCTGCACACATCGTCGTCCAGGATATCTTCCTCCACCATCGCCACATGCGCCATTTCCGGCGCCTTCATCACGCCTGGATCGAGGCGCTCCGCGACGGACAGTGCGAGCGTCGTGCCAAGGCAAGCTGGCATCTCGAATGCTTCCTGCAGCGCCATCTGCCGCCGGTACCCCTGCCACCTCCACCACCGGCTCCGCCGTCACCTCCTACGCCGGCACCGGTACCCACTCCTCCGCCGGAGCCAGCGCCGGTCCCGCCGCCCGCCCCTCCGCCGGAGCCAGAGCCAGAGCCAGAGCCAGAGCCTCCACCCGATCCGGCGCCAGCGCCGAATCCGCCGCTGACGCTCACCTTGCCGGGAACCGTGGAAGCGGCGCCTGCGGGGGCGACGGGATTCGACACCGACACCAAGCTGACGGCAAGCAGCGCGAGCGCCTTCGCCGCCGCCGGTTTCCGCTTCGCGATCCGCTATCTGACGCGCGACGCGCCTGAGGCCGATACCGACCTGACGCGGTCGGAAGCGCTGGACATCCTCGACGCCGGCCTGGCGCTGATGGCGGTCCAGCATGTCGCCCCGTCGGGCTGGGTACCGAGCGCAAGCCTTGGCGCTGAATATGGTGCTTATGCCGCGGCCAACGCCCGCTCAGTCGGCCTGCCGTACGGCGTCAGCGTCTGGCTCGATCTTGAGGGCGTGGCGGAGGGCACGCCGACGATCGACGTGATCGCCTATTGCAACGCCTGGTACGATCCGGTGGCGGCGGCGGGCTATGTCCCCGGGCTTTATGTCGGGGCGAACGCCGGCCTCGACGGTTTCCAGCTTTTCGCCGGCTCGCGTTTCGAACGCTATTGGCAATCGGGCAGCGACGTGCCCGAAGTGGCGATGCGCGGCTATTGCCTGGTACAGAGCATCGATGGCGCCACGATTGACGGCGTGGCCTATGACAGCGACATCGTGCAGGCGGACAAATTCAACGATCTGCCCTTCTGGCTCGCGCCGGCGATCCTCTCGGCTGAAACGCCAGCGGCACCGTCCGGCGAGGCGCCCTCGCCGCCAGCGGACGACGACCCGACCGGATGATCCAGCCCGGCGGCCCGTCCATCCGCCCTGCGCTTCCTACAGGTCGTTTCTCAACAGGCGCGCCACGCTCTTCAGCACGGTTCCCTCGGACACGCGGGTTTCTTCCTGGAGCATTTCGTCGGCCGCGAAACCAAGCTCGACCGACAGCCTCAGGCGCTGCCAGAGTTCGTCACGGTCCATGTCGGGCAGGTAGCGCGTATAGGCCTCGACCAGCTTGTCGGTGACATAGCGATGCGATTCGAGCCGGACATGGATCAGCCGCGGTGACGCATGGAGCGCGCGCAATATCCATACAGCGCCGGGCTCCGACTGCGTGACCCGCGCCGTTTCGCGAAGCAGTTCCTCGATCCCGTCGCGGAGCGCGTCGAGCCCCTGGTCGGCATGCCGGGCGATCCAGTCCTCGAGCGCGACATTCTGCCGCGCCATCAGCCGCCGGCCAAGCGCCTCCAGCACGGCATATTTGTCCTCGAAATAACGATAGAGCGCTGGCGGCGTGACACCAGCGCGGGCACAGATCATGTTGGTGGAGATGCGATCGACGCCCACCTCGGCAAGCAGGGCGCCGGCGACGTCGAGCAGCAATTCATAGGTCTGCTGCGCGCGCCCCTGCTTGGGGTGGCTGCGCCCGGGTCCTGCCGACGCGGCGGTCACTGTCTGGTCTCCTCACGATCGACGCGGTGTGCCGGCGCCGAGCAGCACCGCAACCCCTATGACGGCGCAGCCTGTACCGAACCACAGCACCGGCGTCACGTCGTTCCCGCCGACCAGCATGCTCGCAAACAGCGGGCCAAGGCTCGATCCGGTCAGTTGCGCCCCGCCGATCAGCAATGCCGTCCGCCGGCTCGGGTCGGCAGCGATCACGACGGGAATCTGAAACGGCAGGGCGAACAGCCAGAGAAAGCCGAAAACCGCCGTCGCCGCGACGAAGGCGACAGGCGACGGCGGCGCTGCCATGATCGCCAGGAGCGCCAGATTGACGAGGCCGATCAGGATGATCGTCCCACGCGCCGGCAAGCGGCCCGCGAGCAACGTCGCCGCCCCGGCGCCGAGCACCTGCATCGCCAGCGACAGCGGCGCGATCACGTGGATCAGGGCCGACGGGATACCGCGATCGAGCGCGAGCGGCTCGACATAGACCCACACCGACACGATGAAGGCGAGGTAGAGCACCACCCCCGCCAGCGCGACGATCCCCCTTGTCGGCAACGGGCCGGAAGGCTCGTCATGCGCTTCGACCGGCGCGAAATGCCGGGGGATGAACGGCACGGCGAGCAATCCGGCCAGCGTGACGATGCCAAGCCACATGAACCCCGGCCCCGCGCCGGCGTCGATGACATAGAGCCCGAACACGCTGGCCAGCCCGAACTGGGCAAGCGTCTGCATGGCAAGGTAGAAGCCCGACCATCGCTCGGGTGCGCGGGTGCGGATGATGAAGCCGATCGCGATCCAGATCAGCACCCCCTCGCCGATCCCCGCGCCGATCCGCGCCGCGAAGATCGCGCCGGTGCCGAGCATCGGCGTCAGCAGGTCGAAGCCGCCGGTCGCAACCAGCGCGATCACGGCGATCGGGCGCAGGCGCGTTATCGGCAGAGCGAAGCCAGCCCCGCCCGCGGCGATTCCCATCGCCAGCAGCTCCACCGTCGCCAGCATGCCGAGCGCGTTGGACGTCAGCCGCCCTTCAAGCGCCAGCGCGCCAAGCAGTTGCGGCTGGAGACCCGGTATGAGCACGCCGATCACGCCGACGATCAGGATCGCAGCGACGTGATCGGCCCGGAAGGTCACCGGGCGCGGCCTCGGGCGCTGACCGGCCACATCGCGACAAGCGTGTCGCCCTTCACGACATGGTAGAAATCATAGAGGTTCACTGTCGGGTCGCAATGCGGGACCGTCAGGCTGACCGGATCGCCCGGCCCGAGGCGCAGGCCGATATCCGGCGCGATCAGGGCAGCGTGTTCGTCGCCCATGAACATGAACATCGTGTCGGGCGCCGCGCCGCGCTGAACCTGCGCCACGCCACCATCGGTGGACAGCGACTTGAACCCGGCGTCGATCGTGACCAGCGCCGAATGGTTGGCGCTCGCCACCCGTGCATCGACCGCGAGAGACGTCTCGAACGGCGATGCCGGCCCGTCGGCCAGGTCGCAATCGAGATACTGCTTGTCCATGAACACATAGGAACCGGCCTGCAACTCGGTGAAGACCCCAAGATCGAGATCGATATGATGCGTTCCAGTGCCCGAGCCGGTGACGATCTCCGGCTGGTATCCCTTGTCGGTCAGCGCGGCGATGACCGAGCGCAGATAGTCGGTGCGCTCGATAATGGCGGCGCGGCGGGCGGCGTAATTCTCGATATGCTGCTGCAGCCCGCAATAATATTGGACGCCCCGGAGGGTGATGCTGGCCACACCCGCGATCGCCTCCGCCAGCGCCACCGCATCTTCCGGCGAGGCGACGCCGGTACGACGGATGCCGGGATCGATGTCGATCACGACATCGAGCATCGCGCCCTCTGCCGCGAGCGCCGCCTGGAGCCGTGCAACCATCCGTGGGTTATCGATCGCGGCGATCAGGCCGGGGGACCGCTTCGCCAGCGTGGCCAGCCGCGCGACCGCCGCCGGCGCGGTGACCGGCGAGGTGATCAGCAGGCCGACGATGCCGCCGTCGGCCAGCACCTCGGCCTCGCCGATCTTCGCGCAGCACAGGCCGACCGCGCCCGCCTCGATCTGGCGCCTGGCGATATCGACGCTCTTGTGAGTCTTGGCATGGGGCCGGAGCGCCACGCCGCGCTCCGCGGCGCGCGCGGCCATATAGGCGATATTGCGGTCGAGCGCCTCGATATCGAGCACCAGCACCGGCGTATTGAGCGCTGCGCGGGAGCCCTGCTGCCCGATCAGATGTTCGTGAAGCGTTCGATCGTCCATCAGGAAAACAGCGCCTCCAAATGCGCGTTGAGGAACTTGCCCTGCGGGTCGGCAGCACGGCGCACCGTGCGATACCGTTCCGCCAGCGGGTAAAGGCTGTCGACATCGTCCCGCGAAAGCGTGTGCCGCTTGGCCCAGTGCGGCCTGCCGCCATGCGCGCGGAAAACCTCCTCCGCCTCGGCGAAGAGGTCGCGCCACGGCATCGCCGCATATTGATGCATCGAAATCGCCGCGACGGGGCCCCGGTTCATCGGGCTCATCCAGATATCGTCCCCGGCGACCACGCGATATTCGAACGGAAAGGACACCGGCAGCCGTCGCCGGCGGATCCAGGCGACCACTTCGTCGAGCGCCTCCATCCCCGTCGCGCGTGGCATCTCATATTCCATTTCCTCGAACCGGATCGTCCGGTCCGACGGGAAGATGGTGTGGGCGGGTCCACGGCGACGGCCGTCAAAACCGGTCTTCATCATCAGCCGCTGGAGGAGCGGCACCAGCGGCGGCGCGAACGCACCGATCTTGAGCAGCCGTCGAAACGCGGTTTCCTCCATGTCGGTGGTGGAGGGCGGTGGATCGCACGGATCGGTCATCTCGAGCGTCTTGAGGATCACGTCGTCGGCATGGGGGAAGAACCAGAATTCGACGTGGCGATGCCGTTCGACAAGCGAGTCATAGCTTTCGCGCACCTCAGCCCAGCTTTTCTTCTCGATCCTCTCGGTCAGATGAAAGGCCGAAATCACCTCGACCTCGATCTCGGTGGCAATCCCGAACAGGCCGAGCGATAGCCGCTGTGCCTGGAACAGATCGGGATTGGTGGTGGCGTCGCACCATGTCGCCGCGCCGTCGGGCCCGATCAGCCGGAAACCACGCGCAAAGGTGGCGAGATTACCGAGATCGCGACCGGTGCCATGAGTGCCCGTCGCCATCGCCCCGGCAAGCGACTGCGGGTTGACGTCACCCTGGTTGGCCAGCGCAAGGCCCTCCTCCCACAAGGCAGCCGTCAGCCGTTTCAGGCTCCAGCCGGCCGGCGCCCGCGCCGTCCTCCGGTCGGGCGCGACGGTGAGGGTCGCGGCCATGTCCTCCAGGCAGACGATCAGTTCGTCCGACTGGCAGAGCGGCATGAAGGAATGGCCGGCCCCGGTCGCGCGTACCTTCGCCGCCGCCCGTACCGCCGCCGCCAGTTCGTCCTCTGCCTTCGGGCGCAGCACCGGCACCGATGCCGACACGCTGCCCGACCAGTTGGTCCAGCTCATCGCGCCACCGCTTCGGCCGGCCCGTCATCCTCGGTGCAGGCGCCTTTCAGCCCGGTGATATAGCGAACGATCAGGTCCACGCCCTCCTTGTGCTCCAGGTCGCGGCCCAGCTCAGGCATCATCACGCCGGGATCGATGCTGGCGAGGCGATAGGGCAGGATCGAGGTCTCGGGATGGCCGGGCACGACGTCGAACGGCCGGTCGCCCGTCCCGCGACCGGCAGCGACCGGCGGCTTGCACATGCCGAGCAGGCGCGGGTCCTGCGTCTTCGCGTCGAGCCACAGGCCGGAGGTGCGCGCCGCGCCGACCGCATTATGGCAATGGCTGCAATTGATATCGAGATAGGCCCGCGCCTGCGCCACCGGGCCCGCGCCCTTGTCCTGCCAGTCGGCGTTGCGCGGCACGTCCTTGTCAGGAACACCCGTCAGATATCCCATCGCCACCAGCCGCCGAAGCTGGTTGATCTCGCCACCTTCGCCCGGGAATGCGCGATTAAGGTGACGCGCCTTCAGTCCGATCGGCTCGATCGCACGAGTGCGATAGTCCTGGGCGTGGCAGCCGGCGCACTGGTTCTGGTTGGGCACGCTATAGTCGAACCGGGTCCGGCTCGCGCCGTCGACAAAGGTCAGCGGAACATCGGCACCGGTCCGTTCAAGCGTCGCATCGGTGCCGTCCGCATTCCATACATAGGGCAATGCCACCCAGCCGCCAGCGCGCCGCACCAGCAGGCGAGTCTCGATCAGGCGCACATGAGCGAGGTCCAGGCCGTCGACACCCGACTGGTAGCTGGCCGGCGTCATCTTCAGCACCTCGCCGCTGGTCTGCGGCTTCCCGGCACCGGCCGGCGTCGTGTAGTAGAAGGTCTTGGTGACGATCGTACCGACCGGAAAGTCGAACGCCCCGTCAGCGCGATAGGTCGCATGCACGCCCTTCGGCATCCACACCGTTCGCCATTTCTGGGCATAGTCGCTGAACAGCGGCGTCTGGAGTTCATAGGTCATCATGCCGGGGTGCGGCGTGATCCGTCCCCCGGACATAGTGAACAGCCCCCAGCCCGACAGCGTCGCCGGATTGTCCTCTGCGTGGAAGGTGACGGTCGCCGGCGCGCGGGCGCACGACGCCGTCAGCAAGGCCGCGGCCAGCGCGACCGCGAGATGCCACCTCATGACTTTATGCTCATGACGCCTTGCCGCTGTCCTTCGTCATCTTCTCCGGCAGCACGATCTCCGGCAGGCGCGTGGCGGGCGCGCAGTCGACGCTCGCATCGATCCTGGCCCTGGTGAACTTGCCGGGCCCGTCGACGTTCAGCAGCTTCGCCGAGCCGTTCTGAACGCAGATGCCCGGAGTCTTCAGCTTGGGATTGACGAACCCGTCCCACAGCACGTCGGGCAGCCGCCCGCCGGCCAGCGCCTTCATCGGGGCGAAGCGGCCGCCTGGGTCGTCACCGCCACCGGAGAAGCGGTTCCCGGTGACATAGATATTCTCGGGATAGGGATCATAGGCGGCGGCGATCCCCTTCTTGGTGTCGAAGCCGGTCGAATAATAGCTGGAGATGATGACGTTGGCGGTCTTGTTGTCCTTCACGTCATTGTCGAAGATCTCGACCTCGTCGTTCGAATTGACGATCACGCCCGATCCCGCCGGCACCGAACTGACCGCGCTGCCCTTCGCCCCGAAATTGGCATGGTTGTTGGCGGCCACCTGGTTCTTGTACACGCGCGTCTTGCTGCCCGGCACCGGCAGGTTGGGCATGTTGAACACCAGGATGCCGCCCGTATTGCCCGTCGCGGTGTTGCCATAGACATCGGCGTGGCTCGAATTCTCGATCTCGATGCCGGCGACATTGTCCTCCGCATGGTTGTTGCGCACGATGATGTTGCTCGACTGGCCGACATAGATGCCGGCATCGGACGCGCCCTTCACCACCGATCCCTCGATCAGCACGTTGGTCACCTGCACGGGATACAGGCCATAGGCCCCGTTCGAGGTCTTGCCCCCGCCGGTCCATTCGGCACGGACCCGGCGGATCACGGTGTTCTTCACCCCGTTCACCTTCAGCGCGTCGCCCTTCGTATCCTCGAACGCCAGATCCCGGATGGTGAAATCGTCGCCGGTCACCAGCATGCCCTCGGCGCCGGACGTCTGCTTCGCGAAGGACAGGATCGTCTTGTCCATGCCGGCGCCCTTCACCGTCACGCCGTTGGCGGTCAGGCTCAGGCTGCGGCTCAGCGCATATTTGCCCGCCGGGATGTCGACCACGTCGCCCGGCTTCGCATCGAGCAGCTTCTGCTGCAGGTTCTTCTCGAAATCGGGGTCGATGACGAAACCCTGCGCATCGGTCTTCGGGCCACCGCTGCAACCGCCGGCGAGCGCCAGCACGGCGACACAGCCCAGAAGCGCTATCCTGTTCCTCATGCCACTCTCTCCTTGATTATGCCCTAGAAACGGAAGCCGATTTCGGCCCCGTAGAAACCGGGCCGTTCGGCACGGACATAGGGGGTGTTGAAGATGTCGTTCGTGATCGTGTTCAACGTCTGGTAGTAGCGTTTGTTGAGCAGGTTCTCGGCATAGAGCGCAACCGTCAGATGGTTGTCCGGCGAGCGCCAGCCGATCCTGGCATTGATGATGTTGCGGGGCGAGCGAAGCGCACCGAGCTTCGACCAGTCGACAAAGGGCGCGATCGATGCGTCGATCGCGCGCTGCGCGTCGTTCAGCCGCTGGCGCGAGGTGTAGCTGTAGCTGCCATCGGCGAAGATCGATCCGTACCCGATATCATGATCGTAGTGACCGCTCAGCACCCCACGGAAGGTCGGCTCACCGGTCGGCTGGCCGGATATGTCTACGCCCTGTTCGATCCGCTTGACCCATGTCGAGTTGATCGCACCGGCGGTGACGCCGATCGTGAAATCGCGCGAGATGACGAATTTCGTCTCGAGATCGACGCCATAAGCTTGGGAATCGCCCGATCGGGTCTGGTATTGCGGCAGGCAGACAGTGCCCGCGGGCGGCGGCGTCATCGCGCAATCCGGATTGGTGCTTGGCTCCAGGCTGATCGACTGGCGGTTCTTGTACTTGAAATAATAGCCAGAAAGGTTGAATCGCACCCGACGGTCGAACAGTTCCGTCTTGAAGCCGCCCTCGAAATTCCACACCTTTTCGGGCGCGAAGAACGAGTTGATTTCGGTCGAATTGAACCCGCCCGCCTTGTAGCCACGTGATGCCGAGGCATAGAGATGCTGGTCGTCGTTCAGGTCGTACTGGATCACGAAGCGCGGGCTGACATCGCTGAAGGTCGCCCGGCGGGTGAAGGGAATTCCCTCCAGCGGCCCCTCGTCGAACACCAGGCCATTGGGGCCGATGACGGTGCGATAGAAATCGGCGACGCTGATCGGCACGTCTGGAAAGGCAGGAGCACCGATGATCGCGTTGTAGAGCGACCCAGGCGCCATGATCGTCTCGAGCCCGGGGGCCGTGAATCCGCCATTGCTCCAGGTGAATTTCTTCAGGTCGTGGGTATAGCGGATGCCGGCGGTCAGGCTCAGCCGCTCGGTCACCTTGTAGGTCGCGTCGCCGAACGCCGCGTAGGAATCGTTCGCCGCCCGGTTGTTCATGTCCTCGTGATATTGCTGGCCGAATACCGGCAAGCCGGCGGCGTCGAGCGCACTGAAGATCGGAAAGCCGACCGCCGCGCCCAGAATGCGATCCACCGAATCCGTCAGCAACGTCACCGCGCTGGTCTGGCGCCCGCGTTCGTGGAAATAGCTGACCCCGGCGATCGCGCTCAGCCGGTCATTGTCGAAGCCGACGCGGAATTCCTGGTAGAGACTGCTGTTCTTCTCGATATTCTCGGTATCGAAATAGCGCGTCGGGTCGGCGGTGCCGTCCTCGTCCTCGCGATTGTGCGTTTCGAAATGCTTGAACGAGCTGATGCTGGTGAAGGTCAGCGGGCCGGTGTGATGCGTGGCGGTGAACGACACGGCATGCAGGATGCGCGTCTCCTTGTCGCCGATCACGTCGTTCGCATGAGGGCCGGCGGGATCGGTGCTCAGCGCATATTTGCTGATCCCGATCGCGAACGGCCCGTCCTTGTTCGTATCGTCATGGTCATAGGCAAGCACGAAATCGGTGTCGCTGGTCGGTGCCCAGCGCAGCGCGGCCCGACCCGACTTGTTGTTCTCGCCTTCGCGCTTTTCCCCGGTGATCGCGTCGGTCAGATAGCCCTGGCGATAGTTGGAGACGCCGTTCAGGCGCAGATAGAGCGTGTCGGTCAGCGGGATGTTCACTGTCACGTCGGCGCGGACCTTGCGGTAGTTGCCGACCTGGATCGTGCCGATGAGCTCCCGCTTGTCGCTTGGCTTGTTGCTGATGATCGAAATCGCGCCGGCCGAGGTGTTGCGGCCGAACAAGGTGCCCTGCGGCCCCTTCAGCACCTCGACCCGCTGGATGTCGTTGAAGAAGATCAGCGACGATCCCGACCGCCCGGAATAGATGCCGTCGACGAAGATGCCGACCGATGGCTCGGTCCCGATCCCGAAATCGTCGGTCTGCACGCCGCGAATGGTGAAGGACGGCTGCGTGACCGACGTGTCGTTGATCGTCAGGCCCGGCACGAACTTGTCGAGATCACCGATCGTCTCAGCGCTCAGCGAGGAGATCGCGTCGGCATTGAAGGCGCTCACGCTGATCGGCACCGACTGGAGCGACTGTTCGCGGCGTTGCGCGGTGACGACGATGTCCTGCAACCTGCCCGTATCGCCTTCGGCGTCCGCCTGGGCCGTGGCGGTCGCTGTCTTCGGGCCGTTCGCCACCTGCGCACCGGCCGGATTCGCCCATATCGCGGCCACGCCGGCCAGCAAGATTGTTCTGCACCCTCTCGTCATCACTCAACTCCCCAGCTGCGATAACGACTCGAGGCTATCGCGATTGGGTAGTGAAAGCTATCGAAATTGTTGCGCAGCAATTTGGGCCGTCGAACGGTCCAGTTGCTTCGCCGCAAAATGAGAACGAAGCCCGAAAACTGTCGAAGCTGACCGGGGGGCTGAGAGTCCGTTTGAAAATGCGCGAAGAGCGCATTTTGAGTGCGGTGCGCCCCATGGGCGCATTCTCAAACAGACACTGAGGTGACCCTGAACCCTCATCCAGCGAAGGTTAGAGTCCGCTCGGGCCTCCTCGCCCTAAGCGCGACTGGGGGGAAGATGAGATAGCACCGCGCTGCCATCCGACCGGCGCGGCGCCACCCGCCCGATCAGAGCTTCGCCCCGCCCATCTTCCACGTCATCTGCACATAATAGCTGCGCCCGACCCCGTCGAACCACGAGACGTCGTAATAGGGATAGGACGAATAGGTCCGGTCCTTGATCGGGTTCTGGTCGAACAGATTGTTGACCGTGCCGGAAACGCGCAGGTGATCGTTGATGTTGTACTGCGCCGACAGGTTGAACAAGTAGCTCGGCTTGATATAGCCGTCCTGGTCATAATTGGGCAGCTTGCCGAGCCGCTGACCGGTCACCGTCGCGGTGAAGCCGTCGAGAGTCCAGCTGATGCTTGCCGTGCCCTTGTCGCGCGGAATGTCGTACCCGCTGTCGAACGCCAGCTTGTCGATCGTCGGATCGCCCGGATACTGCTTGACCGTGTGGCTGAACACATAGGTATAGCCAACCGACACCGAGACCGTGCCCAGCTTCTGGTCCTGGAGCGGCACCCGGAGATGCGCGGCGATATCGATACCGTCCGTCGTTTCCTCGGCGACGTTGATCGGGTTGATCAGGACGCTCTGGATCTGTCCGTCCAGGGCGCCACCGACATAGCGCTGAACGCGCGACAGCGCATCGACGCAGGTCGGCGAGCCGCCATTGACCGGGGAGCCCGAATTCGTCTTGCCCAGGCGGCAATCGGCTTCGTCGCGCAACAGGCTGTCGATGTTCATGTCGAGCACCTGGTTCTTCATCTTCACCCGGAAATAATCGGCCGAGATGTCGAAGCCACGCCAGGGCTGAAACACCGCGCCGGCGTTGATCGAGGTCGAGGTCTCGGGCTGAAGCCGGCGATTGCCGTTCTTGCGCGTGATGAAGCTCGAATCGACATAATCGCAATCGCCGATATCCTCCGGCGCACCGGGCTGTCGGCAGAGATAATAGTCGGTACCGCTCGAGTGCACGTTGCCGGGGCCGCGGAACACATAATGCAGGTCGGGCGCGCGGAAGCCGGTGCCATAGGCGCCGCGCAGCAACAGGCTCTTCATCGGGCGCAACTCGGCGCCGAGATTATAGGTGAACTTGCCGATGCTACCGCCGCCGAAACCATAATGGTCATAGCGTGCCGCTCCGTCGATCTCGAGGATCGACAAGACCGGCACGCGAAGTTCGCCGCCCAGGCCCCAATGCCGGCGCGTGCCCTTGCCGTCGGAATCGATCAGGCCGACATAATATTGTGAAAGAGCGCGCGGATCAGGCCGGAGATTATAGCCCTGGTTGCCGATCTCCGCGACCGCGGCAAAACCGACCGGGCCGGCCGGCAGGCGGAACAGCTCGGTCGTGTTGATCGTCGCCGAGACATTGTTGACCCAGGATTTGGGCCGGTAGATCGAATCCGCCGTGATCGAGCGATATTCGGCCGGAGTCAGCGGCGTGTAGAGCCGCGTCGGATTGGCGTCGAACCGCGCATAGCCCGTGTCGGGATCGGTGCCGAGCTGAGGACCGAGAAAGAAGGCGTTGGCCTTGTCGATGACGACCTGCGGAAAGGCGATCGTCGAACGGTATTCGGCGTGGTTCAGGGTGAATTCGTAGGACCATTTGTCATCGGCGCCGAACTTTCCCTTGATACCCGGCGTGATGTTGAAGGTGGTCGAGTTGTTGCGCGTCATGCCCGCTTCGAACCCGCCCATCTCCTCGGGCGTGAACTGGCGTGTCCAGTTATCGAGTTGCGCCCCGCTGTCGGTCTGGTTCGGGGTAAGATAACGGGGATTGAAGAAGGTCCCCTCCTCATTGCCGTCCGGGGCGACATAGAACCAGTCGAGCACGTCACGGAACAATTTGAGCTTCGAATAGCTTGCCTGAAAATCGACGAACAGTTCGGCACGATCGCTGATGTCATAGCCTATAGAACCGAAGCCGCTGACCGACTTGCGTTCCGAGATCATCGTCCCATAGGCGACCGATGCGTTGCTGCCGCAGAAATGGCCAGGGCCGCTGATCGTGTCGTAGCGTGGCCGCGCGGCATAATAGGTCGTGCCGCGATTCAGGCCCGACAGTGCGTCGCAGGTCGCCTTGCCCGGATCGATATATCCGGAATATTCGTCGGTCCGCAGGAAGGTACGTCGAGCGAGCGGGACAGCGGTCGCGGGGTTGTCAGCGGTCGAATCCTGCAGCTTGCGCTGATATTGCCAGAGCGGACGCTGGACGAGCCCCTCGATGCCAACCACGCCGTGGAACGCGCCGGTGTCCCACCCGGTCGTGCCGGTGAGCCGGAACGAGGATCCGCCGCCCTGCTCGGTCCCGCCATAGCGGAAATCGAACCGGGTACCGTCGGGCTTCGACTTGAGCTGGAAATTGACCACGCCCGAAATCGCATCCGAGCCGTAGATGGCCGAGGCGCTGCCGCTCAGCACTTCGATCCGGTCGATCAGGCCGACCGGAATGTTGGAGATGTCGGTGAAGTTGCTGTTGCCACCGAGGGGCAGCGGGAAATCGGCGATGCGCCGCCCGTTGACCAGCACCAGCGTATGGTTGGGGCCAAGCCCGCGCAGATCCACCTGCTGCGCCCCGGGGGTGAAGTCTGCGCCGGAAAAGCTCTGCTGGCTCTGAGTCTCGCCGCCATTCTGGGTGATGGCGCGAAGTACGTCCGGCACGCTCTGATAGCCGTTGCGCAGGATGTCGTCGGCGGTGATCGTCGTCACCGGGGCCGGTCCCTCGCCCTGGATTCGCGGGATGCGCGAGCCGAGCACGATGATATCGCCCGACTCGGTTTTCGCCTCGTCCTGCGGCAGTTGCGGATCGGCGACCTGCGCCTGCGCCGCGCTCGCCAGCGCGCCGAAGCTGCTGCCCGCAAGCGCGAGCGCGATGATCCCGGTGATGCGCATCATTTTCCCCCTGATTGCTGCCCCGCGACATATTGACACTGCGTGGCAACAAAATGGAATATGAAAAATGCGGATAGACGGCATTCGTCGCGCATTTTGTTAGGCGATCCGGTTGGATTCGCCCTTGAGGAGGGACAATGCACACTCTGCGCTGCTCGATTGCCGCACTGCTGCTCGCGCTGATGGCGCCCGCGGCGCAGGCTGGGACACCCGCCGGCTACACCTATTACAGCATCGGCGACGTCGCGGCGAAGACCCCGGGCCGGACAGCCACCGGCCTCATGCTGATGGGCGGTGGCGGCTGGCCGCATGATGCATGGCGCTGGTTCCTTGCCAGGGCCGGGAACGGCCATATCGTCGTGCTGCGCGCCTCCGGCGGTGCCGAGGCGGGCGAGGAAATCTACAAGGATATCGGCGGCGCTGCCTCGGTCGAGACCCTGGTGTTCGACGATCGCAAGGCATCGACCGATCCGAAGGTGCTGGCGATCCTTGCTCATGCGGACGGCATCTTCATCGCCGGCGGCGACCAGGCCAATTATGTGCGCTACTGGAAGGACAGCCCGGTCGCGAAGGCGATTGACGCGCATGTCGCGCGGGGACGACCGATCGGGGGCACCAGCGCCGGCCTAGCGATCCTGGGCGGCACTGCCTATGGCGCGATGGACGGCGGCAGCGTCGATTCGATCACCGCGCTCGCCGACCCGATGGGGCCGGCGGTGACGATGGTCCACGGCTTCCTTCATATGCCGTTCCTCGCCCACATCGTGACCGACACGCATTTCAACGCACGCGACCGGCTCGGCCGGCTGATCGCGTTCGTGGCGCAGACTCGCGCGAGCGGCGATGCGAAAGCGATCGGGATCGGCGTCGACGAGAAGGCTGCCCTGTGCGTCGACGCCGATGGCACCGCGACGCTCCACACCCTCGACGGCGGCCATGCGTGGCTGGTCGAGCCGCAGGGCGCGCCCGGCGCGACGGCGGGCAGGCCGCTCGACTGGGCAGCGGTGAAGGTGACCGGTATCGGCACCGATGGCGCACTCGATCTCAGGACGCTCAAGGTGACCAGGCCGGCGTTCGGCGGCATCGCGAGCGTCAAGGCCGGACGACTCACCGGCGCGCCCTTCCCCCCGAACGCTGCCTGGTCGCTCGTGATCCACGGCGGCGCGGGCGTTGTCTCGCGCGGCGATCTGACACCCGAGCAGGACAAGGCGTATCGCCAGGGACTGTCCGAAGCGCTCGCCGCCGGATCGGCGGTGCTGCGTCGGGGCGGATCGAGCGTCGAGGCGGTCGAAGCAGCGCTTCGACCGCTCGAGGACAATCCGCTGTTCAATGCCGGTCGCGGCGCCGTGTTCGATGCCGAAGGCAAGAACCAGCTTGATGCCGCCATCATGGACGGCGCGACGCTCAAGGCCGGTGCCGTGGCTGGCGTCAGCGCGACGAAGAATCCAGTCACGCTTGCCCGCGCGGTGATGGAGCGCTCGCGCCATGTGCTGCTGACCGGGCCGGGCGCCGACCAGTTCGCGCGCGAACAGGGCGTCGAACAGGTCGATCCAGGCTGGTTCCGCACCGAGAAGCGCTGGCAGGAATATCTCGCCTGGAAACGCGACGAGCATGCCGCGCTCGACCCCACCCATCGCTTCGGCACCGTCGGCGCGGTCGCGCTCGACATGCGCGGGCATGTCGCGGCGGCGACCTCGACCGGCGGACTGACCGGCAAGCGCTGGGGCCGGATCGGCGATTCACCGATCATCGGTGCTGGCACCTATGCCGCCGACCGGACCTGCGCCGTATCGGCGACCGGCACCGGCGAATATTTCATCCGCGAAAGCGCCGCGCGCCAGGTCTGCGACCGTATCGCGTGGAAGGGCCAGACCGTGCGGGACGCCGCCAATGACACGATTGAGGCGATCGGCGATATCGGCGGCGATGGCGGGCTGATCGCGATCGACGGCAAGGGCCATGCGGCGTTCGCGATGAACACCGAGGGCATGTATCGCGGGCTCGCCACCAGCACCGCGCCGGCCCGCACCGCCATCTATGCCGACGAGCCGATCCCGTGAGCGACCGGCTGGGCCAGGACAGCTTCGACCTTCAATTGCTGGCGATGCTGCGCGAGGATTCGCGCCGCCCCGTATCCGATCTCGCCACCGCGCTCGGCGTGTCGCGCGCGGGCGTCTATGCCGGGATCGAACGGCTTGAGCGCACCGGGACGATCACCGGCTACACGGTGCGGCTCGGCACGGATTACGACCTGCGGATGATCCGCGCGCATGTGATGATCAAGGTCTTCCCCAAGGTCACCCACCAGACCCAGGAAGAGCTCGCCGCGATACCCGAGGTCACCAGCCTGTTCGCGATCAGCGGCCAGCATGATCTCATCGCGATCGTCGAGGCGCCGCATGTCAACCGGCTCAACGACCTGATCGATGCGATCGGCATGCTCGAAGGCGTCGAGAAGACGACCTCGTCGATCATCCTCGCGACCAGGTTGCAACGCTGAGCGCCGGCAGGCTCAGCCTTTGGGGCCGGCGCTCAGGGCGTCGCGGGAGCGGCTGGCTGCGCCACCGACCACAAGACTTCCTCGCCCGGTTTCAGGCCCGAGAGGATCTCGGCACCGGTCGGAGAAACGAGGCCAAGCCGGACAGTCCTCGGGACTGGCTTGCCAGTCTTACCATCGCGGACCGTGACGGTCGCCGCCGGCGCGGCACCCTGCACCGCTTCGGGAGGAACGACGATCGCGCTCGGATTGCTGTAGGCGATCACGATCACCATTGCCGTCATCCCGATCTTTACCCGCGCGGCCTGTTCAGGGGTCAGCGGGTCGAGGCGGGCAGTCGCGGTGAAGCTTGCCTTGCCGGTACCGCCCGCTGAATCCTTGCTTGCCTCCCCGGCGACGCTCGCGATCTGCCCGGCAAGGGAGATCTCGCCGAAACCTGGTCCCGTCACCGTCACCGGCATGCCGACCTTGATCCGGTTGATGTCGCCTTCGTCCAGGCGGAAGGACACGCCGAGCCCCCCCGCCCGCGCGATCGTTCCGATCAGCTGTCCCTTGGTGACGCGGGATCCGACATGAAGCGCCTCGCTGCCCGCCCCATTGCCTTGCCCGGGCGGCGGCCGGACCACGATCCCGTCGTCCGGCGCGTGCAGCACGGCCCCGTCGAACTGCGCGGTCAACTTGGCGAGACGGAGCTGCGCATTGGTCAGGTCGAGCTCAACCAGCCGCCGGTTCGGCCCCTGGCCCCGCCGCAGCGTGGTTCCCAGATCCTCCCGCGCCGCCTCCAGCGACGCCTTTTGCGACCGCTGCTGCTGGACCATGCCGTCATATTCGGATCGCGAGACAAGGCCGCGATCAAGCAACGTCTTGGTTTCCCGCAGCTTGTTCTCGGTATCGTCGAGCTGGAACATCGCTGTCTCGGCCGCACGCCGGGCGCGGGAAACTTCAGGGCCGCTCGTCCAGGACGCCATGTCGCCCGAGGTCTGAGCCGCCTTCAGATAGGCGCTTTCCGCCTCGTTGCGGCTTTGCTCGAGCTCGGAAAGATCGAGTTCGACCAGCGTCTGGCCCCGATTGACCAGATCGCCATAAGCGAAATTGATCGATTTGATCGTGCCGTCGAACGGCGCGGTAATGTCGATTCCATTGCCCGGGCCGATCGTCCCCGTCACGTTGAGCGTCGACGCGAAGGGCGTGCGTTTCACCACCTGGCTCTTTTCGACGAGTGCCGCCGGCCCCGGCGCGCTGCCCGAACCCCGCGCCCACCACCAGAGCGCCAGCACGCCGCACGCTATCGCCAGCGCTACGGCGATCCGGCCGCGGCGCGTCTGCGGTACGATCCGCCTCAGTCGTTGAGATCGATCTTCCATGTATCGAGCGTACTTCCGATTTGCTGATCAAGAGAGGTCAATTGATTGAGATAATTGATCTTGGCCGACAATTCCTGCGCATCGGCGGCACGCAGGTCGGCCTCGAACGAGAGCACCTCGAAATTGGAGGCCCGGCCGAAGTTGAGCTTCTCCCGCTGGATATCCAGTGCGCGCGCCGCCAGGTTCCTGGCGCGCCGCGCGGCCTCGAGCTGGAGCCAGCTCGCCTCGACGCTCTGCACCGCATCGCGGATCTGCGATTCGGCTGCCTGGCTGGTGTCCTGATACGTGATTTCGGCCTGTCGCAGCGCGACTGTCGCGTTGATCTCCCCCTGGCGCGGGGCATAGTCACCGCCGATCGGAATATTGAGCGTCAGCCCGACTCGTTTGTCGGTATCGCCGTCCAGCGGCGATCGCAGCGCGTCGCTGCCCCGGAAACGCGATACGCTGCCGGTGGCCGACAAATCCCAGAGCCGGTTATTCTTTGCCTCGCGGAGCGATATCCGGCCCTGCTCCACCGCCAGCTCCGACGACAGCAGGTCCATCCGCGCTGACCGGCCGAGCTCGAGCGCCTTGTCGAGGTCGATCGCGACACGGCCTGTATCGATACTGTCACCCGCGACGATATTCGTGCTCAGGTCGAGCGCCAGAAGTTGAAGCAAAGCGAGCTGCGCCGACGTCCGCGTCTGCCCGGCCTGCAGAACGGCCACCTCCTGGTTCGCCACCCCGGATTCGGTCTGAACGATATCAGCCGCGGCCATGCGCCCGGCCGCGATCAGCGCACGGTTGGTTTCGAGCAGGTCCCGGGTGCGCTTCAGTGCCAGCTCGGCCAGGCGAACCTGCTCCTGCGCCTGGACCAGCCCGCGATAGGCGAACACGATGCTGCTCACCGCGTTCGAGACGGTGTTCTTCAAGCCGAGCTGATTGATCCGCTCCTGCAGGCGAGCCCGCCTGATCGGCGCGAGGTTGATGTCAGGGCCGGCGCCGCGCAGCAAGGGCTGGCTCACCGAGAAGGTGCTGACCTCGCTGGCGAAATGCTGTCCGTCCTGGAAGCGGTCGTTCCGCGCCCAGGAAAAGCCGGCATTCGCCCCGGTCGGGAGGAGCACTCCCACTTGCGGCGTGACGTTCGACTGGGTGCTCGACACGCCGCCGCTCCATGCCCGAAAGACATCGGCGGCGACGTTGATGCGGGGCCTGAACCGGGTGCCGGCGACGAACAGGTCGAATTTCTGCGCGATACGCGACAAATAGGCTGACTTGATCGTGCGATTGTCGCGCAGGCCGAGCGCCACCGCCTCTGTCAGACTGATCGCGACAGCGGCTCCCTTCGGCACCGGGCGCGATGGCGGTGGGGGAACCGGTGAGGCATAGGGTGACGACAGGGGTTCGACGGTTTGCGCGCCGGCCGGCATGGAACTACCCAGGGACAGGACAATGCCGGTCGCAATGGCGAGGATGAGGAGGCGATTGACATGATGAAGACCGGCATGATGGCCGTCGCGGTCCCGATGCTGCTCGCCGGATGCGCCACACCGGCGGAGCTCAAGCGACCGCTCGCCCAGCCGACGCTGGCACAGCCAGTCCCCCTGCCGGAGCTCAAACCCTATCAGGCGCCTATTCCGCACGCAGCGCCTCGATCGGATCGAGGCGGGACGCAGTGATGGCGGGGTAGATGCCGAAGGCCATGCCGACCAGGCCGGCCACCCCGGTACCCAGCGGCAGCACATAGAGCGCGACCGCGAAGCCCCAGCCCATCGCCCTGGCCATGAACCAGGACGCGCCGACGCCAAGCGCGACGCCCGCCAATCCGCCCACCAGGGCAAGCGCCGCCGCCTCGACCAGGAACATGAGTTGCAGGTCGCGCGGCGTCGCGCCGATCGCCGCGCGCAGGCCGATCTCGCGTCGGCGCTCCATCACGCTCATCAGCATCACATTCATCACGCCGATCCCGCCGACGAGCAGCGAGACGCCGCCGATCGCCGCGAGCAGGCGGGTATAGACACCCATCTGCGCCTTCATCGCCTTCACCAGCCCGCGCGCGTCGATCACCGTCAGTGTCGATGAAGCATTGGCAAGACGCGCCTTCACCCGCTCGCCCACGGCAGCCGAATCGACGTCGGGCTTGAGCCGGATCAATGCCGTATTGGGATCGCCGCCCGGCATGATGCGGCGGCTGCAGGCGAAGGGCACGAACACCGAATCATTATAGTCGGTCGGATTCATCGATTCGTTCGGCACCGGTGCCAGAATGCCGATTACCGTATAGCCATAATCGCCGATCGCGATCTTCGCGCCTGGCAGAAGCCTGGCCCCCGGCGCCGATAACTTCGTCGCCGCCCCGTCGCCGACCATCGCCACCAGCCCGCAATCATCGGCCTCGCCGATCGTGCGCCCGCTACGCAGCGGCAGTCCGGCGAGTGTCGCGAAGGCGGGTGAGATCGCTATGGTCGCCACGTCCGCCGCCACACCTGCGGCCGTGACCTGACCGCGGCTGATCGACAGGGGCACGGCGGTCAGGATGTCCGGCTCGTCGGCCGGAAGAGTATCGACCAGGTGGCGGTCGAAACCCGCCGCACCGGCGCCGGTCTGGGCGGCGCGGATCTGCAGCATATCGATTCCCATGCTCTTGAAGCTTTTGAGCGCCTCGAGTTGCGCCATATTCCCAATGCTCAGCATGGCGATGATCGATGCGGTGCCGACGGTGATGCCGAGCAAGGCAAGGATCGAGCGGATGCCCTGGCTGTACAGATTGGCGAAGGCCTCGGCGAAGAGCTCGCCCGGCGGTGCACCCGATGACATGGCGCCCGTCGTCGTCATGCCGGCATCGGGATGGCCGCTGCCGGCGACAGCCTGTCGGAGACGATCCGGCCATCGAGAAACTCGATCTGGCGATCGCATTGAGCGGCCAGGTCGCGATCATGAGTCACCATCAGGATCGTGACGTTGAGGCTGCGGTTCAGATGCCGCAACAATTCCATCACCTCGATCGCCGTCACGCTGTCGAGGCTTCCGGTCGGCTCGTCGGCAAGGATCAGGCTCGGCTTCCCGATCAATGCGCGGGCCAGCGCAACGCGCTGGCGCTGACCGCCGGAAAGCTCGGTAGGGCGATGATGGCTGCGGTCGGCTAACCCGACCCGGTCGAGCATGGCCAGCGCCGCCACCCTGCGCCGCTCGCGCGGGATGCCGCGATAGAGCAAGGGCAGTGCGACATTCTGCCAGGCGGACAAGCGGGGTAATAGCTGGAAGGACTGAAAGACGAAGCCCAGCATCGCATTACGGAGCCGGGCTGCCTGCTGTGCTGACGAGTAGTCGACGACGACATCGTCGAGGATGACTCGGCCGGTATCGGGCTTGTCGAGCAGGCCCACGATATTGAGCAAGGTACTCTTGCCCGATCCTGAAGGACCGACAAGTGCGCAAAAAGTGCCACGCGTAATCGAGAACGACACGTCCTTCAGCACCGGGACCGGTTGTGTCGGCGGCCCATAGGCTTTTCCGACATTGGTCAATTGCAACATCTATCCCGACATCCAGCGAGGGATCAAAGGAAAAAACCTATCTGAAAATCAAGGGATTTCCAGATAGGCACGTACGCAATTTATGATGATTGCCCAATCTACGATATGTACAATCCCGAAGGCCCCGTGAGCGTACCCACAATAGTGCAGGGAGCCGCCGCTCCAACACCCGGCAAGGATGTATTGATGGTCATTTGCTTGGTGACATTGTTCCAGACACCGCTGAGCGTGCCACCGCACGAGCCGGTCAGGGGCGTGTTGATCACGAATCCGCTCAGCGAGAGCTGGGATGTCGCTGGATTAAAAGTGACACCATGAGGTGCGCCCGTGACCGTCAAACTCGCGCAAAGAAGCCCTCCCGGTCGGAATGGCGGCGTTCCGGTTGTCGCGGTTGCCGAGCTTGAGGGCGTCGACGGCACATTAAACGTTATGCTCAAGGTGCAGCTCTGTGCAAAGCTTTGATTGAAGACAACATTGCCCGTGAGCATATATGTCCCGACGGGTGTGAAAGTTTGCGCACTCGCTGACTGCGTTGCCAAGATGGCCATGCAGACCCAGAAGCCAATAGATTTAACCATCATCACCTCATGAAGACAATCGCGAATCACCAGTGGAGGAGATGCCGACGTTAAAAAAATGCCTGGGCGCGGAAAGCGCCCAGGCAGGTCAGATTGAATATTCTATTGTGACACCGCCAATCAGGGGTTGATGCTGAGGACCGGACCCGAAACCTGATTGAGGGTGCCGACGATCGTGCAGGGATCCGAGGAGCCACCGCCGGGCAGGGACGTATTCACCGAAATGAACCTCGGGGAAGCGCTATTGCCACCCCACGTCGCGCTGATCGACCCGCTGCAGCCACCCGGGGTGATCGTGTTCACCACAACGTTACTGAGGGTCACGGTATAGACGGGCGGCGTGCCCGAAGAGGTGACCGTGACTGGATAGGGCGTACCGCTGAACGTCACGGTAGGGCACAGGATATTGGAGGGGGTCGACAATACTGGAGTCGCCGTCGCGGTGGTCGCACTGGTAATGTTGACGGTGAGCTTGAGCGTGCAGTTAAGGGTCAAGCCCTTTTTCACGACCACTGAGCCCTGGAATACAACGATGCCCGACGTCGGCGAGTAGGTAGCCGCGCTAGCGGGTGCTGCGGTGCCAGCGAGGGCCAATGCGGTTGCGCAGATTGCAGAAACGAATTTCATTTCAACTCTCCTGTTTTCGAATTGCGATTCGCACTCATCCGATGTGGTGCCCATAGACAATCATCAATTTTTACATTGATGTCAATGTTTACTTAGAAGTAATGCCACAACTATGGATGTTGTATTACTTTAGCCAACATTGTCATACCCCAGTAGTATTGAACCACCGGCTCAGCAGTACGCTATTTGAATAATTTTTACTTAATTATTCTGTAGAATTTTCGCTATAATTCTGAAATTCCGCCATTGCTATTACATCTATTCCAAATCCTTAGAACTTCTTACTTACACTGAAACCGAATATCCGCGGATCCAGCGTAAATACGTTACTGGACAATCCCGTATCATCACTATTAGTGAAGAAGTCGGAGATAGGCGTGTTGTTGAACACGTTCTTTACATAAAATTGAAAGGACAGATCTGACTCAGGCCGCGAAAGGGTGACCGCGAGATTGGTATTGTCCCAGGGCTTCAGCCGATCATAGGCGGTATTGTAGACCCGCCCCCAGCTCGCCGACTGGCGATAATAGTCGCCACGGAAGGTGAGGTCCCATTTGTCGATGAAGAAGGTGTATTGCGCACCGAGATTCACCGTCAACCGTGGCGCATTGGGCAGTTCCTTGCCCTCCAGATCGGCATAGAAGCCGCGGCCGCCATTGGGGGCGTCGGTCAGGGGATTATAGGTGAACCCGAGGAACTGGTCGAAATGCAGGTTCGTCGCGACGTCGGGATTGAAGCTCCCGAACGTGCTTGAACCGTTGCACAGCGCCGCAAGCATGAAGAGGTCGAGGCCACTGCCGACAAAAGGCGAATTGAGGATGGCCTCGACATGCTTGCGCGGCGCGATGCAGTTCGACGGCACCTGGATCCAGGGACGAAGCACGACCCAGTCCGAATTGCCCTGGGTGCGGTTCATCACGTCGATCGAGCGCGCGCCTTTTTTGAGCCGCGTCCTGAGATAGCCCAGATTGGCATCGATCCGAAAAGCGCGCGTTGGGCGCCATGCCCCCTCAAGCTCCAGGCCCCAGCTCTCCGCATTGAAGTTCTCGTTAAGCGAGATGCGGTCGACGATCTGGGAAACCTGATAGTCCTTGTAGTCATAATAAAAGGCGGTGGCGTTGAGGCTCAGCTTGCCACCCGCGAAACTATTTTTGGTACCGATCTCGAACGCGTTGACATATTCCGGCTTGAAGGTTGTCGGAAGCGGCTGATATTGAACCACTCGCGGATTGAGATCAGCCCGCGGGGGATTGGCACCGCCGCCCTTGTAGCCATGCGAGGCCGATGCATAGATCAGCGTGTCGTCGGTGAAGGACAAATCAGGCTTCCAGTCGACCACAAGGCGCCCGGTGAACCTGCCCCATTTCTGGTTGATATCGGGAAGCGCCGGATAACCGCTATTGACGAAACCGCCGCTGTTGCCGAGGTCACCGCCGCCGCCGAGCAACAACTGACTTGGGACCGGCGTCGCCGTTTTCCTGTCATTCGTGTAACGGAGCCCGGCAGTGATCTTCACATTATTGGCGACGTTCCAGTACGTTTCTCCGAACAATGCCCAGGATTCTGTCTTAACGATATTACGACTGAGAAAATAATTGTGACCGAGATCGTTCAGCGAGCCGATCGGATTCGGATCCACGTAGATACATTCCCTGGTCGTCGTATTCGGAGGACAAGGAACGTGCGCGCCATTCGCCGGATCATTGCTGTTATTGTAGAAATTTTCCGCGCTATACGTAAAAAGATTGTTGAATACGTAATAGTCATCCTGAGACTTGAAATTAAGATAGTTTCCACCAAAACTGAAATTTAAAGGCCCGTCAAAAGAAGATTGCAGACGAAGCTCCTGCGTCCACTGATCATTACGGGAACGACTCAAATCCACTGATAATATTCGATTGGATGCGCCCAATTGAGGATCAACATAGATGCCGCCGGGCGATGCCCCCGGCCCCGAGAGAGGATTGCCGAAGAAATCAAGCAATCCTTGCGTGTCGGGGAATATCGGCTTGGAAACGAAACGATTATAATCCTGCGATGAATAATAACGATCGCGGGCATAGGCGGTTTGCGAGATGAGTTTCAGGGAATCACTGACCTTGAATTCCAGGTTGAGCTGGAAAACGTCGTTCTTCGCGTGAAAGACGGGGTCGTAGCTGGTCGCGATCTCGCGCAGATTACGCGACTGCACGACATTCGCATAAGGGTCGCCCGGTAGAATACCGGGTACTACCGAAAAGGTCTGCGGATCGAGCCCCGCGGCAATCAGATAGGTTGGAAGAACGACATAGCCGAGGCTGCTGCCATTGGGTGCGCCGAACGACCGGTCGTCATAGAGCGATACAGGCAGACACCCCTGGCTCAGCCGCGAGCGGAGCGCTTCAGGCACCACGGTATCGCCGACCTTCTCCGGCCCGGGATCGCGGGCGCAGAGCTGCTTGCCGGTGCGTGAGCGATGGTCGTCTTCCTGGAAATGCTGCCAGATGATGTTGGCTTTGAACCGGTCGCTCGGTTCCCATTGCACCGTGGCACGGGTCGACCAGAGATCGCGGTCGTTGACGTTCTTCTTCGTGAAGGTGTTGTAGTCGAAGCCGTCCCGCTTCGTCATCGAGCCTGCGACGCGGACGGCGAGCGTATCGCTGAGCGGCACGTTGAGCATCCCGTTCAGCCGCCTCGTATTATAGCTGCCGACCTCTGCCTTCGCTTCGCCGCCCAGCGTGTAGGTCGGCAGCGCCGGGATGATATTGACCACGCCGCCGGTCGCATTGCGGCCGTAGAGCGTGCCCTGCGGCCCGCGCAGCACCTCGACACGCTGCAGATCGAAAAATTCCGATTCGAACAGTCGGTTGCGGATCAACGGCGTGTTGTTGAAGCTTACCGCGACCGCCGGATCGCTCGACGCGGAGATCGCCTTCGTCCCGATCCCGCGGATCGAGAAATTGTACATGCTGAAATTGCCCTTGGAGAAATTGACGTTGGGCACCGCACGCAACAACTCGGATCCGCTTTCGATCTTGTGGTCGTCGAGTGACTGTTTGGAGAAGGCGGAAATCGCGATCGGCACGTCCTTCAGCGATTCTTCCCGCTTCTGCGCCGTCACGATGATGTCGCTGGTATCGTCCTGGCCGGCCGCGGAAACCCCTATCGCGGCATCGCCCGTCGCCGTTCGGCTCTGCCCCGGTTGCGCTGGCTGCGCCGCCGGCCGCACGATCAGAACCCCCGACCGCCCCGTCTGCACCGTCAGGCCTGAATTGGCGAGCAGATGCGCCAGCGCCTCGTCCTTGGTGAAGCTGCCCACGAGCGCCGGGCTCTTCTTGCCGTTCACCGCGGCCGCATCGAAGATAATCTGTTGCCGCGATGTTTCGCCGAACGCCTTCAGCGCATTGCCCAGGCCCTGCGCCGGAATGTTGAACCGATATACCGGGCTTCGCGCCAGGGCCGCCGATGGCTGCGCAAGCACAGCGACGATCGCCGTCGCCGAGAAAAGATAGGCGCGCAAGGAATCCCGCATTTCGTAACACCTCCCCTTTTTTGTCGCCGTCCATTCTGACGGTCGATCAGGGGAGTAATACGCACGCCTATGCTTTTCACTCACTTGGCCGTGGCAGTTTTTTTGCCCCGCGTTGTTTTCAGCTTGCCTTGTAGCTCAGGACGATCCGTCCGGGCTCTCGGGTCGCCTGTACCGGATGCAGGGCGCAAACACCCTCGACAAAGGCCTCGGCATCGGCGCCGAGGAAGACGCCGCTGACGCTATAGGACGCGATCCTCGGATCGGAGATGACCAGCTTTTCACGGGCGTCGCGATTCATCCGGTCGACGGCCAGCGAGAGCGGTTCGGCGTCGAAGGTGAGCTGGCCGTTTTCCCAGGACAGCGACCGCGAGACATCGGTCGGCGCGATTTGCGTCGCCACGCCGCTGGTCGATGCGATCAGTTCGCTGCCCGGGACGAGCCCTGGCCTTCCCGGCGCGGGCAGGATGCTGTGCCGCGTTCCATCCGCCGCCTGGGCCATCACCTCGACCCGGCCTTCGTACAGCACGACCCGCATCTGCTGGGCCAGCAGTTCGACGCTGAATGACGTGCCCGTCGCCAAGGTCAGCCGGTTGCGCGCCAGCACGCTGAGGGGGCGCAGCGCATCGTGCGCGACGTCGAATTTGGCCCGGCCCGAGACCAGTTCGAGACGCCGGCTGTTGCGGTCCATCCGCACGGTCACCTCAGTCGCGGCGTCGAGCGTGACGCGTGTGCCGTCTTCCAGCACGACGACCCGGCGCTCGCCCGTTCCCGTCGAATAGGATGCCATGGGATCATGCAGCAGATAGACCATGGTCGTCAGCACCACCGCCACGCAGGCCGCGGCGATCTTCATCCAGCCAGCCGAAATCCAGCGGGGGCTGCGCGCCCAGCGGCGCTCATTGGCCCGGCGCAGCGCCTCCACCGCTTCCGCGCGATAGCGGATCATTTCGGGCATGTCGGCGACGTCATCCATGCCGTGCCAGACCGCCACCGCCTCCTCGAACGCAACGACATGCGCCTCGTCCGACGCGATCCATGCGTCGAACCGGCCACGTTCGTCGGCGTCGAGGCGCCCCTCGCTGAGGCGAAGGCACCACAATGCCGCCTGCTCGTCGACCTGGAGGCAATCCTGCTGTGCCGGAGACGTCATTTTGAAACTTCCCGGGCGCGCGCCATCAGGTGGATCGTGGCGCGGGCCACATGTTTTTCGACAGCGCTCGGCGAAATGCCGAAGCTTTCCGCGATCACGCGCTTGTCGATGCTTTCGATTCGATAGAGGACGAAGATCGTCCGTGTCCGTTCGGGCAGGTCGCGGAGCGACCGCATGATTTGCGCGACGAGACTGCGACCCGCGGCGATCTTCTCCGGATCGAGCCAGTCGATACCCTGCCCGTAGAGCAGGCACACCGTATCATATTGCTCGGTGCGGACACGCGACCGTCTTGAGCGGTCCCGAAGCAGATTGGCCGCAATCTTGAAGATATAGCCGGCATGAAGGCCGGCCTCGGCGCTCCCGCCGCCGAACACCCGCGCGAAGGTTTCCTGAGTCAGGTCTTCCGCCTCGGCGTGGTTGTGCACGCGCTTGAGGAAGAAGGACATCAGCGCCGGCCGCCAGTGGCGGACATGGCCGGCAATGTCAGGTTGCTGATCGGTCGACAGCGCGCGTTCCTCGGAATCCGGGGTCATCGACCAGGTAATACGCACCACGTCCAGAACAGCACAGTATTTAACTGCCGTTTCGGAGGAAGCCGGAAAAAGGGGTTTCGGCCGACTACATCCGCAAGGGCGCTCCTGGGGTGACGCAGACTGGATTGATCCTTCCGCGTGTGTCGTCTCAACGAGTATTTTCGCGGGCTCTGCGCCTCCGCGCTCTGGCGTCGGAGTATTTTGGGAGCCATGCCGGGCCGTTCCGGACGCCCCTATGCGCGCCGGCTCACGACGATCGCCAAGACCACGGATGCCAGCACGGCAACGACCGTTTCCGAGATGGAATGACTGTTCCATTCCCAGACTTCGAGCCCGACATAGCCGGGCATGTTCGCCCGGCGGCCATTACCGAACTGCTCGATCCATTGATATTCGCGCTGGGTGATTTCGCGCATGATGCACACGGCAGCGCCGGCGAAGCACCCGATCCAGACCGACGCCCTGGTCGGCGCGCGGAACAGACGGCCGATTCCCCAGCACGCAAGCTGGATGCCTATCGAGATCGGGACATGTGCGAGCATGCCTAGTCAACACTCATCGCGGTGAAGGGTTGCACCTATGCGCTTGTATCGGCGGCGGCGTCCTTCACCACCGCATCGATGGCGACGAGCCGTTCAAGCAACGTCTCCAGCTGGTCAAGCGGCCAGCTATTCGGCCCGTCCGACAGCGCCCGATCGGGATCCGGATGCGTTTCCATGAAAAGCCCGGATATGTCCGCCGCGACGGCCGCGCGGGCAAGCACCGGCACGAACTCGCGCTGGCCGCCCGAACGATCGCCCTGCCCGCCCGGCAACTGCACTGAATGAGTCGCGTCGAACACGACCGGGCACCCTGTCTCGCGCATGATCGCAAGACTGCGCATGTCCGAGACGAGATTGTTGTAGCCGAAGCTCGCACCCCGTTCGCACACCAGAAAATTGTCGGCCGGAACACCGGCGGCCTCGGCTGCGGCTCGGGCCTTGGCGACGACATGGACCATGTCACCCGGCGCGAGGAACTGCGCCTTCTTGATGTTGACCGGCTTGCCCGATGCCGCCACCGCCGCGATGAAATCGGTCTGCCGCGCCAGGAAGGCAGGCGTCTGCAGCACATCGACGACCTCAGCGACCATCTTCACCTGCCCCTCGGAATGAACGTCGGTCAGGACCGGGAGACCAGTCTCCTGCCGCACCTTCTCCAGGATACGCAGCCCCTCTTCGATGCCGGGGCCGCGAAAGGATGTACCCGAGCTACGATTGGCCTTGTCGAAGGAACTCTTGTAGATCAGCAGGACGCCAAGCCGGTCTGCGATCGCGCGAAGCCGTGTCGCGGTATCGAGCGCAAAGGCTTCACTTTCGATAACGCATGGTCCTGCGATGAAAAAAATCTGCCGATTCGGACCAATCTCTTTCCCGCACAGACGCATGTTTCATCCCTTTTGACTTGCCACGCAGGGCGCCCGTCTCTCTAGAGCAACAGGCGGTCGCGTCATGAGGCCCTGCGCTGCGGAAGCGCTGGAAGTCAACGCGATAGCGAATTAGACACTGGCCAGCTTAGTTTGCTGATATGCGTTCCCGGGGGAAGTCAATGCAGACGAATTTCACGCAGGCGACTACCGCCGGCGGATTGGACGAGTCCGGCTTGCTCTCTGCTCTCCGCACCACGCGAATCGAGATCGACGCACTCCAGGCTTTTGCCGAAGCGCTGCGCACGCCACCGCTGCGTCAGAGCTTCATCGCCGCGGTCGCGGCGATCAGCGCTCATTCGGGCCGCCTGATCGTCACCGGCATGGGGAAAAGCGGACTGGTAGGCCGCAAGATCGCCGCGACGATGACCTCGACCGGCACGCCCTCGCTGTTCCTGCATCCAAGCGAGGCGAGCCATGGCGACCTCGGCATGATCGGCCTCGAGGATATCGTGCTCGCGCTGAGCTGGTCGGGCGAGACGACTGAACTCGGCGACATCATCGCCTATTGCCGGCGCTTCGGGGTGAAGCTGATCGTCGCGACCGCGCGCGCCGACAGCGCCGCCGGGCGAGCGGCCGATATCTGCCTCGTCCTGCCCCCGGTTCGCGAGGCATGTCCCAACGAACTGGCACCGACATCGTCCACCACGGTGCAGGCAGTGCTGGGCGACGCGCTCGCGGTGGCGCTCATCGAGCGGCGCGGCTTCACCCGTTCGGACTTCCTGACCTTTCATCCCGGCGGCCGGCTCGGCGCGCAACTGACCACGGTCAGACAGTTGATGGCGCGCGGCGAGGATGTGCCGATGGTGCGGACCGGTGCCACCCTGCTTGATGCGACGATCGAGATGAGCCGCAAGCGCTATGGCTGCACTGCGGTGGTCGACGATGAGGATCACCTCGTCGGCGCCTTCACTGATGGCGATCTGCGGCGCAGCTTCGCCAGCAAGCATCTCGGCGACGACATCCGGGATCACATGACCGCGACGCCGATCTCGCTGGGCCCGGATACGCTCACCTCTGACGCGTTGCGGATTCTCAACGACAATTCCGTATCGGTACTCTTCGTCTGCGAGGAAGGGCGCCTGGTCGGGGTGATCCACCTCCACGACATCCTGCGGGCGGGCGTTGCCTGAGGGCGCACCACCCGACCTGATCGTGATCCCGGCCCGCTTCGCGTCCCAGCGCCTCCCGGGCAAGCCACTGATTCCGATCGCGGGACGAACGCTGCTGGCACGAGTCGTGGCGATCGCGCGCGAAGGTGCCAGGCGGGTCGGGAATGCGGATGTGGTCGTGGCGACCGATGATGCGCGCATCCTGGACCATGCGCGGGACCTTGGCTGCGAGGCTGTCCTCACCGACGCGGCGATCAGTTCCGGCTCGGGCCGCGCCTGGGCAGTCGCGCGCGACCGGGAGGCCAGGCCGCCGATCATCGTCAATCTGCAGGGCGACGCGCCCTTCGCACAGCCGGCGATGATCGCGGCACTGATTGCGGCACTTCGCAACTCGACGACCTGCGGGGTGGCGACGCCCGTCGTCCCGCTGTCGTGGGAAGCGCTGGAGGCACTGCGACACCACAAGCATGCCTCGCCGTTCAGCGGCACGACCTGTGTCCGGCGCGCCGATGACCGAGCACTGTGGTTTTCGAAGGCGGTAATCCCGGCGATCCGCGGCGAGGCGCAATTGCGGCAGGCCAGTCCCCTTTCGCCGGTATTCCGGCATATCGGCCTGTACGCCTATCGCTTCGATGCGCTCGGTCGCTTCGAAGCGACCGCACCAACGCCATACGAATGCCTCGAAGGGCTCGAGCAGTTGCGCTTTCTCGAATCGGGAGAGGACATATTGACGGTAGAGGTCGCCGCGCTCCCCCATGCCATGTCGGGCATCGACACAAGGGAGGACGTGGCGATGGCGGAACGCCTCATCGCCGAGCATGGTGAACCGCATCTGTCATGGGCCTGATCGTCACGATCGTCCGGCATGGCAACACTTTCGACGTCGGCGAGGCGGCGCGCAGGATCGGCGCGCGCACCGATCTGCCGCTGGTCGCGAGCGGCCTCGAACAGGCCCGCGCACTCGGCACGGCGTTCGCCGAGCAGTGCCTGGCCTTCGACCAGGCACTGGCCGCGCCGTTGCGCCGCACGCAAAAAACGATCGAGCATATTCTCGCCTGCCAGCAGCAGGCGCCCCCTGTCACGTCAGCCGACTGGCTGACGGAAATCGATCACGGTCCGGACGAAGGCCAGGTGGAAAGCTGCGTGGTCGCCAGAATCGGGCATGATGCGCTCGCCGCATGGGATGTCGAAGCGCGGGCACCCAATGGGTGGATCGTTGATGCGGATCGCCGGATCGAAGGCTGGCGGGCCCTGTGGGAGACGGCGCACGGGCACGTGCTGATCGTCACCAGCAATGGTGCGGCGCGTTTTGCGCTGCTCTCCGACGAAGCGCTGCGGCAGCAAGCCTCGGCTCTGCCCTCACTCAAGCTGCGTACCGGCGCCTATGGCAAAATCGCGCGCGAACAGGGCGGACTACGCCTGATCGAGTGGGACCGACGACCATGAGCCATGGCTTGCATCAGGAGGGGCATTGCGGGAAAGCCGCGCGATGAACCGCGCCCGCTCCTGCCGCCGACGAGACGGGCCAGCAACCAGTGGCGACGAGAGCGTCGTTCGCGTGCCCTTGTGCCAGCCAGCGTGACCGAGATGAGCACGCCGCTGCTGCGCGCGCCGCCCTTTCCGGGCATAGATGCGTCGGTAACGCGGCCGGGCGCTGGCACCGACCTCACATCCGACGCGATCGACCGCATTTTTTCCGCGATCCGCGAAGCGCGGGTCGGCGGGTGCTTCTGGGCGACGCCGGACACGGGCGTTGGTGCGACGGTGATCCTCCGCGGACGAACGGCCGACGAGATCGAACAGGCGCTGTCGGTGCTGACGGAGAAGGAGTTGAATGCCGGCACGCCGCTCATCCATGACGGCGCGACCACATCCCGGCAGGTCGATCCCTGGTCAGTGCTGGACGCTGCCCTGACGCTGGTCGCTCATGGCGATGACGAGTGGGTCGCGCTTGCCGTGATCGCCGGCACACGGGTACATTTTCTGTCAGGCGGCCGTTTCGGTGCGCCTGGCGACGATGTCGCCCGACTGCGGCAGATCGTCGCCGAAGACCTGATGCGGGTCAGCTACCGCGACCCCTTTACCGGGCAGGACGTTCATATCGAGGAGACGATCGCGCTCCTCGCGGACTGGCGCCGGACGCTCCGGGCCAACCACCAGATCGTCGCCGGGTGCGGCTTCAGCTGGTGGAAGCGGCGGGAGATAGCGCGGTTCCTGTGGACACCAGAGCACCCTCTGCACTTCTTCCAGTCCGCGCGGCGGGCGCTTGCCCATGCCGAACGGCATGGCGGCGCGGTCGCGATCTGGCCGTCGCGCGTGCCTGACGGCATGGCAGCCTCAGCGGCAGCGAGGAATGTGTCGCTGGTCCGTGTCGAGGATGGGTTCGTTCGGTCGGTCGGGCTCGGCAGCAACCTCGTACCGCCCTCGTCGGTTGCGGTCGACCGGCGCGGCATCCATTATGATCCTGCCCGGCCGAGCGATCTCGAATTGCTCCTCGCTGAAGCTGACTTCCCGCCAGCGCTCCTTGCGCGCGCCGCGCGGTTGCGCGAGACGATCATAGACGCCGGAATCAGCAAATATGGCAGCGGCATCACCCATGCCTTCCCGCCTCGCCAGGCCGGACGCCGCCTCGTGCTGGTGCCGGGACAGGTCGAGGACGACATGTCGGTGCGCCTCGGCGGGGGTGGGCTGTCCAGCAATCTCGAACTCCTGCGCCGCGCGCGCGCATTGGAACCGGATGCGGAAATCTGGTTCCGCCCCCATCCCGACGTCAATGCCGGCCATCGCAAGGGCGCGGTGCGCGAGGCCGACGCCGTCGAATATGCCGACCGGATCGTCAACGGCGGCGGGATGGCGTCCCTGCTCGACCAGGTCGACGCAGTGCACGTGCTCACCTCGCTCACCGGCTTCGAGGCGCTGCTGCGCGGGCGCGAAGTGACCTGCCATGGCATGCCTTTCTACGCCGGCTGGGGCCTTACCCGCGATCTCGCGCCGGTGCCCGACCGGCGCGGACGACGGCTGACGATCGAGGCGCTGATCGCCGCGGTGCTGATCGTCTATCCGCGCTATCTCGATCCCGTGACAGGCCTGCCCTGCCCGCCCGAACTGCTGATCCGGCGCATGGGAGAAGGTGCCGCCCACAACCGGCTTGGGTGGGTCACCCGCCTGCGCCAGGCGCAGGGCCGGCTGCTGAGGCGTCGGACCTGATGGCGAAGGAGGTCATCCTCGACCTGTCGCGCCTGGTATCGCGCGCGCGGCATCATACGCCCTCCGGTGTCGACCGGGTCGAGATGGCCTATGCGCGCGGCCTGCACGCACGCCTCGGCGACCGGCTCCGCTTTGCTGCGGTGCATCCCGTCGGCGTCTATGGCAGGCTTTCCGCCGACAGGGCGTTGCGGTTCCTCGACACGCTTGAGCAACGCTGGGAGAGCGAGGAAGGCAATGTCGAGCAGCGTTCCCTGATCGCGGTGCTGCCGTCATTGCTCAGGCTTCTGCCGGAACGCCCCCACGCGTCTCCCGGAAGCGTCTATGTCCAGGCGTCGCCGCATCATCTCACCCGGCCAGCGCTGGTCCGGCGAATCCTCGCACGCGAGCAGGCACGCTTCCTCTGCCTGGTTCACGACCTGATTCCGATCGAATATCCCGAATATGCGCGTCCCAATGGCGCGAGGCTGCACCAGCGGCGGATCGAGACGATCGCGGCGCTCGCCGATAGCGTCATCGTCAATTCCGGCGCGACGGGCGAATCGCTGCGGCCGTGGCTTGAGCGGGCCGGGCGCAGCGTCAAGATGCGCGTCGCGCTGCTCGGCACGCATGATACTCCCGCGCCAGCGACGCCGATAGCAGTGCCGGGCGAGCCTTATTTCATTTGCGTCGGCACGATCGAGCCTCGCAAGAACCATCTGCTGCTGCTTAATCTGTGGCGTGCCATGGCCGACACGCTGCCTCACGACGCCATTCCGCGCCTGATCATCGTCGGGCGGCGCGGCTGGGAGAACGAGCAGGTGATCGACATGCTTGAACGTTGCGCGGCATTGCGCGGCCATGTCGAGGAACTGAACGGCTGTTCCGACCAGCGCCTGCAAGCACTGCTACGCAGCGCACGCGCGCTGCTGCTGCCGTCGTTCGCGGAAGGTTATGGCATGCCGGTCGCCGAATCGCTGTCGATGGGAACGCCGGTTATCTGCAGCGACCTTCCCGCGTTGCGCGAGGCGGGCGGAGAGGTTCCCGACTTCCTCGATCCGCTCGACGGCCCCGCCTGGAGAGCCCACATCCTCGACCATTTCCGCGCCGGGCCTGCCCATGCGGCGCAGAAGCAGCGCCTGGTGCAGTGGCGACCGCCCTCCTGGGACGATCACATCGCCACGGTCTGCGAGGCGATCAGCGATCTTCAGCAGTGACCGGACCGCCGCGTCACTGCGTCCACCGTCGCCTGCTCATCCCCTCTTGTCGGGGATGTCAGTCCCGAACACGCGATCCCAGAAGATCGCGGTGATGGCGTAATTGCCTTCCTGCTTGACATGATGGTGCCTGATATGGTGGCGCCGCAACAGGCGCATCAGCGGGCTGCGCATCGGCAACTGGTGGCAGGCATAGTGGATCGTATCATACGCCACATAGCCGATGCCGAACCCAAGGGAGAGCACCGATCCCGCCGGGCCAAGCAGAATCCGGAACACCGCCCAGACGGCGCTGAACAAGATCATGCTCACGATCGGCGGCATGATGTTGCGGTAGCGATCGCCTGGCGCCGCATGGTGGTTGCCATGTGCGAGGAAGATCAGCCAGCGGCCAAATGCCGAGGTCGGCTTCAGGTGGAAGATGAACCGGTGCATCACATATTCGAACAATGTCCAGATCAGCACGCCGAGCAGGACAAGCAGGACCGACACCGGGAGGCTTGCCGTTCCCCAGCCCGTATACAGCACGAACGCAAGAAACGCCGCCCATGTCAGCGCGAACGCTGGCGGGGAGATCAGCGTAAACCGCTCCAGCAAATCATTGCGAAACAGCCTGATACGCGGCGCGGCAGACCTGTACTTCGTCATCAGCAGGTCTCGTCTTCTCCCGTCGAGGGATCGGCATGCGCACAGCGGGACGCCCCCTGTCAAGCTGCAATGCAGCAAGAACTATCGTGCCCTCCGAAGTGCGTTGCCCACGACCTGTGGCATAAAACAGTCATAATGCCATCATGAAAGCTGGATTGCCCGATCGGATACTGATCACCGGCGCCTCGGGCGGCCTGGGCGCGGCACTTGCGCTGCACTATGCGGGGCCCGGTCGGACGCTGTTGCTGTGGGGTCGCGACCGCGATCGGCTCGAATCGGTCGCCGCAGCCTGTCGCGAGGCGGGGGCGGAGATTGTGCTTCGTTCTCTCGATTTTTCCGATAGCGCCGCGGCAATCGCAGCGCTTGAGAAAGAAGATGACGCGGGTCCGATCGGCCTGGCGCTGCTCGCCGCCGGGGCGGGCGATGTTACGGCACCGGGCGATCTGGTCGAGGATGCAGGCCAGATCGTGCGACTTGGGCTGGTCAACTTCGTCGCGGCGAGCGCGATGGCGGCCACGCTGGCGCGCTGCATGGCGCGGCGCGGCGAGGGCCGGATCGTCATGATCGGGTCAGCGGCCGCATTCCACGCGCTGCCGTTCGCCGCCGCCTATGCCGGATCGAAGGCCGGCCTTGCGCGCTTCGCCCAAGCCCTGCGGCTGAGCGTCAAGGAACACGGTGTGCAGGTCACGCTCGTCTCGCCGGGCTTCATCGACACTGCGGCCGGACGGAAGACAGCCGGGCCGAAGCCCTTCCTGCTGCAACCAGCGGATGCTGCGACGCGCATCGCCAGGGCGGCGGCGCGCGGCCAGGCCCACCTGATCTTTCCCTGGCCCTTCGCGCTCTTGCGATGGGTCGATCGCCTGCTGCCGATGGCGTTGCGCGACCGGCTGCTGCTCGGACTCAAGCCTCGGGACGATTGAGCGCGATGGCATCGGCCGGCTCGGCGTCCGGTCGCACACAGCGCAGGATGGCGTGGTGAAGCGCGGCAGGCGAAAGATCGACCCGCCCGGCGCCTCCGCTTGAAACTGGCCTGCCGGAGTCGAAACGTACGATCACATAGGGCGTATGGCGCGCGCCGCCCGGCGCTGTCACGCCGGGAATGCTCGGCCGGTGATCGCCGAAAAAAACCAGCAGCGCGGGCCGGCCGTCGCTCGACAGCCGTTCGATCAGGTCGCTCAGCATGGCGTCGCTGCTCTGCAGGTGGCGCAGATAGGCCTCGAGCCGCCCGCGCGCGTCGCGCGCGTTGTCGCTGTCCCACGGCCCGTGATTTTCCATCGTCACCGCGTAGATCAGCGTCGGCTGCACTGCCTTGTCGACCAGATCGATGAGCGAGGCCCCCAGAGTCCGATCGTCGACATACCGTCCGCCGTCGGGAAGGATCGGCACGATCCCTTCCTCGCCGATCAGCCGGTCGAAGCCGATGGCGGGCATCAGCCGGTCGCGACTGTAGAAGCGCATGTCATGCGGATGGACGAAAGAACATTGATAACCGGCGCCGCGCAACCGCGCCGACAGCGCGTAGGACGATTCTCCATGAGCGCTCAGGAAGGGATCGTAGCGGCGGAAGCCGAGCGCAGCCTCGCTGCGGCCGAACAGGACACCATATTCAGTACGCATCGTGTAGGCGCCGAACCCGCTGACATCGAGTTCGCCCCACTGCCACGCAACCGCCTGGGCACTCGCCAGCCCCGGCAGAGCGCGCCCCGCCTCCCCGGTGAGGTCGACCGGATCAGCGAAGGATTCGCACTGCACTACGACGATAAGCTCGGGAGGAGCCAGGTCAGCAAGATCCGGTATCGCGCCGAGCGCCGGGCAGGGCTGCGGGTCCGCCGTCCGTCGCCAGCGCCGCCAGTAGAGCAGCAAGGTTGCGATCAGGCCATATCGGGCGAGGTCGTTTGCGAGGTCGGGCGTCTGCGCCACCGAGTCGAACCAGCGGCTGCCGAGCAGCGAGGCCAGGATCCCGCTTGTGAGCAGCAGCAGCCCGGCTCCCACCAAGTGGAGGTACAGTTGCGCTGACGACAACAGCACAAGCACGACAAGCGCGATCGATGTGCCGATCCCCAGCATCCAGCGCTGACGCGCCGTGATCGCCGTGAAATAGAAGCGCGGATGACGAAAGATGCCGACAATCAGCGCCAGATCGGAAAAGATGAGCGGCTCTCCCAGCATCTTGTGCTTGGCATTGGATGCGACCGTGAACAGCCCCATCAGCGCCGTCGCCAGAACGGCTGCAACTGGAGCGTTGCCCGAAACAGCCAGACAAAATCCGAACATCGCCGTCATGACCAGCAGGTGCACGACTATCCCCTGCCAGCGACGCACATACCCCGTCCGCGGCCACACGGCCGCGTCCAGCAGCAACGACGCGACCAGCATCGCCAGGAAAAGGATCACATCATTTGCCACAAAAGTCGCGTCGCCAGCCTCGATTAAGTCATGCCGTCTGGCCGCGGAAGGAAAGCGTGATGTCGCGTATAGCGGGCGGTTGCATGGCTGTCACGGCCAGACAAAGCGCGCGACAACTTGGAAAAACATCATGTCATCTGTATGCGGCCGCCAAGTAACGGCGGCGCCGGCAGCGCCGCCATTGGACGATTCGAAGGGAAATCACGGATGCCAGACCTGTTTCCCGACGGCCCCGTCCTGATGCCGCAGGTAGCGGCGCCGGGTGAGGCGCAGCCCCTCGCCAAGCGCAATATCCTGTTGCTGCAGGGGTTGATGGGACCGCTTTTCCGTCGGCTTGGGCAAGCGTTGCAACGTGACGGCTACGGAGTCCACAAGGTCAATTTCAACGGCGGCGACCGGCTGTTCTGGCGTCTTCCCAACGGCGTCGATTATCGCGGGTCATTGGCGGCATGGCCCGAAGCGCTGCAACGGTTGCTCGCGGATCGGCAGATCACCGACGTCGTGCTGTTCGGAGACTGCCGACCGGTGCACATGGCGGCGATCGCCGTCTGCCGGGACCTGCACGTGCCGGTTCATGTATTCGAGGAAGGATATATCCGGCCCGATTGGGTCACGCTCGAACTGGGCGGCGTGAATGGCCATTCGACGCTTCCGCGCGACCCGGCCTGGTATCGTGCCGAAGCCGCGACGCTTCCGCCGGCGCCCGAGCATCATCCGGTACCGTCTTCGTTCCGGCGGCGGGCGACCGAGGGGCTGCTGTACAATGCGGCCGACGTTCTGAGCCGATCATATTATCCCTATTGGGAGAATCACCGTCCCTGGCATCCGCTGGTGGAGGGCATGGGCTGGGTGCGCAGGCTGATGTGGCGCAAGGCAGCGGCAGCACGATCGCATGAGGTGCTCGTGTCGCTCGAAACCCGTGGTGAGCCGTACATGCTCTTCCCGCTCCAGCTCGATTCGGACGCACAGATTCGGCTGCACTCATCCTTTGCCGGCATCGCCGATGCGCTCCGCATGGTGATCACCTCGTTCGCGGCCCACGCCCCTGCGGACCTGCGACTCGTGGTAAAGGAACATCCGCTCGACAACGGCGTGCGCGACTGGCGGCTTGAAACGGCAACGCTGGCCGCACTCCACGGCGTTGCGGACCGCGTCGATTATCTCGAAAGCGGTGATATCGTGCCCGTCGCGCAACGCGCCAAAGGCATGGTGACGATCAACAGCACCAGCGGTACACTGGCGCTGGCGCTCGACGTGCCGGTGCTCGCGCTCGGCCAGGCGGTCTATGATGTCGAAGGCATCACCTTTCAGGGGCATCTCGACGATTTCTGGCGTGATCCAGGCAAGCCGGATACGGAAACCTTCGCCGCCTTCCGCCGCGTGCTGATCGATCGCTGTCTCGTGGCCGGCGGATTCTTCTCCGACGAAGCGCTCACCAAGGTCACCGAAGGAGTGATTGCCCGGCTCGAAGCGGCCAGCCCGCTGAAGCCCGCAGCGCTGTCGCAAAAGGGCGCCGCTAGGCCCTGGAAAGGTGCCCTGGCCCAGGATTGAGGCTTTCCACCGCGTTTGTTACAGAAGGCGGACAAGCCTACGTTCGTTATGTTGCAGTTCGAGCGCGTTCGCTAGCGGAGGACGGATTGAACTGGAACGAAACGGCCAATGCACGCGGTCACAAAGTACCGTTCGTGGGCAAGGCGCCCTTCGCGTGGATCCCGGCCCTCGGAAGTCGCTCACGCGACATCCAGGCCGAAGCGACCAGGATCCGCACCGAGGACATCCCGTCGCTGGGTGACATCTCGTTCGACCATGGACCGCGAAGGATCGTCGGTGGAAGTCCTTCTTCCTTAAAGGCTGTGGCTATCGGCTCGAGAATAATTGCGCACGGGCACCGATCACCGCCTTGCTGATCGACAAGATGCCCGGCTTCGTCACGGCAACATTCTCCGTCATGGAAGCCAGCGGCCATATTCCGCGCCACCGGGGCATGACCAAGGGGCATGCTTACCTATCATCTTGCGCTCAAGGTACCCGCGGAGCGCGAGAAATGCCGCATGAACATCGAAGGCTCGGATGAGACCCGCGTCATGCCATGGGCCGAAGGAGAATCCTTCATCTTCGATCTGTACAATCACGAGGTGTAGAACGAAACGACCGAGGATCGGTACATCCCGCTGATACAGGTCAAACGCCCCTGTCGCGGACTGGTTAATTTCATTCAGAACTTCTTCCTGTTCTGCGTGCGACACGCGCGTTTCGTTCAGGATATCGTGCGGAACATCAACGATGCGGGTCACAAGGTCTCGACCGCGCGGTAGCGGTCGACACGCTGGTGCATGTACTCGCACTCCATGAGGCGCCTGCCGGCGCCGAGGATCGCAGCGAGTGGGACGACTCCTCAGCACCGTGCGGGCCGTCACTGACGATCGTATCGAGATCGCTGGGTCGCTCGGGATATCGGTGAACACGTCGCCGATGCCGTAGCCAGGCACGGCATCTGCCTTGAAGGCGTCGCGCCGATCAAGGCCAAGCGCGGTGTTGTCTTGCTGCGCCGCCGCTGGGTGGATGAACGCTCATTCGCCTGGCCAACATGCCTCCCACATTTCGCTAAAGGCTATGAGCGCTATTCTGACACTCGCATGACTTCACGCCGCCGCCTTCGCCTGTCTCATGATGAAGCAGGCCATTGCGGCCACCAGGAGTTCGTAAAAGCCTCCGGGCCGGGATTGAGCGCCATTGGCCATCCTTGAAGCCGACCTATTACGTTAAACAGGCCAATTAAGTTTGAGTCGAATCACGGGGAACCGGTGGCTGCTGCGATCAACCTTGTCGTCGAGTGATTATTTTCGAGGTTAGCAAGTATGATGCGTCCACCGCGCTTGCGGACGATTTCAGCGCCGACGACCTCATCTTCCCGATAGTCCGCGCCCTTCACAATAACGTCTGGTTGAATTTTCTCGATGAGCTCTAGGGGCGTGTCCTGACAGAATATGGTGACTGCAGAAACCCCACGCAATGCGCTCATCACTTTGATGCGGGCCTGCTCGTCCTGCACGGGGCGCTTTTCACCCTTCAACCTGCGAACCGACGAGTCTGAATTTAGCGCGACGATGAGGCGGTCGCAGTGCCGCGTCGCTTCTTCGATCAATCCAACGTGGCCGGGATGCAGCAGGTCGAAGCAGCCATTTGTAAAACCTACGACCAGCCGCTCTCTCGCCCACGCCCAGCGTTGTGCGGCCAATGTATCCCAATCTAGATAACGCCCATCGTTTACGGACGGTGAGGAATGCCCTGCGGCAAGGGATGCGGCCAGTTCGTCGCGCGAGACGCTCGCAGTGCCCAGCTTGGAGACCACGATTCCGGCGGCGTGATTGGCCATTCGCAATCCGTCTTCAATCGGAACGCCAGCCGAGATCGATGCCGCCAGCACGGCGATCACTGTATCGCCGGCGCCTGACACATCGAACACGTCCTGAGCGACCGTCGCCAGATGAATCGCGCGTCCTTCGCGCGGGAAAAAGGAGAGACCCTTTTCAGATCGGGTCAACAGAATCGCGGAATCGCACGCCAATTGCACCTTTGCCACTGCGGCGACGACCTCCTCATCCGTCTCGCAACTCATCTGTGTCGCTGCACTGAGTTCGTTGCGGTTTGGCGTCAAAATCGTAGCGCCGCGATATGCAGCGAAATCCCGTCGTTTTGGATCAACCAAGACTGGTTTGGCGGCTGCCCGCGCGTGCTCGATTACGGCCTGAAGAAGAGCATCGGAGCAGAGGCCTTTTCCGTAATCCGACAAAATTACGACATCGCAGGAATCGATCGCGCGCTTCGCCGCTGCGATACAAGTTGCTTCGAGCAGATCAGGCAGAGGAATAACATCCTCCTGATCTATACGAACGATTTGTTGATGCGTACCGATGATCCGCAATTTCTGGATGGTTTGGCGATCATCTGCGATGACGACGCCGTCACGATCAATCGTGGGGAACGCATCCAATGCCGTCAGCAGGTGCTGGCCGGCTTCGTCTCGACCGATAAGGCCTACGACATGGACGCCGAGGCCCAGCGCCGCCAGGTTGATAGCGACATTTGCGGCGCCGCCGGCTACCGCTCGCTGTGAACGAACGTTTACGACCGGCACGGGAGCCTCAGGCGAGATGCGTCGCACGGCCCCTTCCATATAGCGGTCCAGCATCAAATCGCCAATCAATGCGATACGGTATTGAGGCAAACGATCGAGATAGGTTTGCATCGAGCGAATTCTCCGTGCGCCAGGAAGAACCCGGCGAAGATCGATGGCGGGACCGGGTATACCCGGTCCGAGGGATCCATGCTTTAAGCGGCGTGTTCTTTGACGCCTGCAGCAATCAGCCAGCCGATGGAATAGATCAGCATCAGCGCGACCACCGCTGTCAGCAAGATTCTGCCCCGCTGCGGAAACAGCGATTTGACCGGCATATTCGCGTCGACGACGCGTATCACATAGAGCTGTTGGCGTACCGCCTGCTCGCGCGCGCGCTGGAGGGCCGCCGCGGCGGCCTCGTAACGCTTTGCCAGAAACTGCTGCCGGAGCTTGAGCGATTCATAACCGCCGATATCTGCTGCGATAGCGTTATCGGTTCCGGCCAGACGGGCGGACTGGGTGGCGACTTGTGCTCGCAATGCCGCAACGCGGGCCGAAAGAGCGCGGTATTGCGGGCTGGAAGGGTAGATCGAACCTGCCATGGCGCTCAGCTGGGCTTGGGCTACCGCAAGCTGTTGCCTGAGCGCGGTTACCAGCCCCAGCTGGGCTTGCCCCGAAGCGGTCGGATCAATATCCGATCGGCTCTGCCGAAAACTCATCATACGCTCTTGATTGGCGGCAAGCGCCTCCTCGGCAGCAGTCAGTTGTTTTTGGGAGAGCGTAACCGCGTCTGCGTAGCTGCGGGAATTAAGCTCGTTCACACGAGCCTCGCCAAGCTGGAGCAATTTGCGGGCAAGCTGGTAAGAATCGGTCGGTGTGAACGCATGAACTGTCAGGACGGTAATGCCGGTGTCGGTGTTATATTGAACGCTTATCTGGCTCCTGTAATATTTCAGCAAGCTCTCGGGGGTCGGATCGGCGCTCCACAAACGGCTCACAATATCGGCTTTGGGGGTATGATAGCGTTGGACCAGACGGTCCTCGCGACGCAGAGTCTGCACCGCGTCGTGGGACGTCAGATAATCCGCTACGCTCATTGCTTCGTTCTGATTTTGGCCACCACCCGCCAGACTTAGCACCTGGCTCACGCCGCCGGTGGGAGTGGAGGATTGGTCTGCGCTGCGGACGAAGAAATGCGCTTCCGATTCATATTGATCGGAGGCGACCAGAAACAGGTATGCAGCGAGCAAAAGCGATGGAATCACCACCACCGTCAAAAATACGCGATTGCGCCACACCCATTGGGCAGACTTTTCCCACACGGGCGGGCGATCCGGTTTGTCGAGATCGACCGGTTCGATAATACCCTGCATATTCATAGCTTCTTTTCCGTGAGCGCCTTTGGCGAAGACCGGCTCAATTGAGGTGGACGCGTTTGCGATAGCGCCTCATCGCGACCAGCCCCAGCCAGGTCAAGACGATGCAGGATTCAACCACATACCAAGGATCGCAATATTTGAGGTTCGCTGCACGAAACTGGCCGTACCTCGCCAGTTCCATGATATGGGGCAGCGGAAGCCACAAGAGATAAGACCGATAAGGCTCCGGAATCCACGCCATTTGAAAAAAAGCCGCAGATGCTGGAATCATGAAATAGGAATAAGGATGGACAAAGCGTTCGACCAATTTATTCTGCGATGAAATCGAAGAAATAATCATGGACTGCGACCATGAATACCAGAACATCAGGCCTAGTGCGCCAAACAGCGCCAGCGGCCTGGCCGGAATATTTAGTACCCCGATACTGGTCAGCAGGGTCTCCAGAACGAGATAGGCAAGCGTGGTGCCCGCTGCCTCAAGAAGCGCGCGAGAGAGCACAATGTCGAAGATCGTCACCATGCGATGGTAGAGCAACGGTCCATTCGATTCGAGTGCGGCCGACGATCGGTTAATGATCCCGCGGAACATGATGTACGTGGTATAGCCCAGTACCGTGAAGCCGAGCGGTGTGATGTCGCTCCCGAACGGTGTCCGGCCATTGTGATGAAGTAGCGCCATCACGCTCGCCAGCATCAACGGCTCGCCGACCAACCAGAGATAGCCGATGTTTTCGCGCCCGTAACGCGTGTGAAGCTCGCGCATGAGCAGCGCACCAATGACACGTGCCTGGGCGTGAAAACCCCTGAGAAAGAGCCCGGTTGCGGGCGGTTGTAGTTTCGACGCCATGCGCGGCCTATGCACGATTCCGTTTTGGATTGCGATCCCGCACGGCCGTCGTTGGACCCTCGACCGACGGCTCAGCGGTCAGTAAGGAGGCCCCCATGCAGACAAGGGCCATGAAGGATGCCGGCAATTGAACCGTGTCGACGACTTGTTGCAGCGACGCCGATCCTCCTTCATGGACACTCTGCGCCCGGGTCCGATCGGCCGGTTAATTGGAACCGACAATGTGCTGGAGATGGACGGGGGGCAAGCACCCCTCGTTGACGCGGCAATACCGGCGGAAACGGTCGTAGCAGCTTACCTGCTCCAGGATGTCAGCGATTATCGTGCTGCGCTACGCACCTGGTTCGAGATGGTGGCGATCGGCGGCCATCTCGTTGTCGCGGTTCCGCACAGTTTCCTCTTTGAACGGCAGCTTGCCTTGCCTTCGCGTTGGCGACCGCAGCAACGAAGACTCTATACCCCTGCCTCGTTGCTTGGCGAAGTGGAGGAGGCGCTTGTTCCAAACGCCTATCGTGTTCGCTGGCTCGCTGATGGCGATTCGGATTATGCCTATACAAGCGGACTCTTCGATCCTCCCGTCGGTCCGGCTGACATCGTGTTGGTGCTGGAGCGCTTGACAGCGCCAGCGTGGAACTTACTGGATCGCCCGTCCCACGAAGGCAACGCGCCAGACTTTTCCTTCGAGCCCCAACGCACGCGGATCGAAAGTGCCGTGCCGCGCCCCCGTGAGCATATACTGCTCCTTAAGCTCGACCATCTTGGCGACTTCATCATGGGCCTTCCGGCGCTGCAAAAGGCGCGTGCGGCGTTTCCCAACTCGCACATCACCCTGGTCGTGGGGTCGTGGAACGCGGCTATGGCGAACGATCTCGGCATTGCGGACCGAGTCATTGTTTTCGACATCTTTCCCCGCAATTCCAGCGAAGAATCGGTCGATGTGGCGGCGAGGGCCACGCTACTCAAAACCGCAATCGACGATTATTACGACATCGTCATCGATCTTAGGACCGATCCCGATACGCGATTCCTGCTTCGCGATCTTAAGGCTGGCGTCAAGGCGGGCTTGGGAACCTACGCCGAATTCCCGTTCCTCGACATTTTCTTGCCTATCGATGCGACACGGCACGAACCGGAGACTGCCCGCGAAGACCGCATCAACCACCATGCCTTTCAATCGCATACCGCATGCTCACGTAATCAGTTCCGGATTGCTTGCGACCGCGAAGCGGCCCCTGCCAGCGGCGGCACGCTGATCTGGGGGCCGTACCGCGAGCTTCGGGCGGGTCGTTATATTTTTGAACCCGCAATCGAATTGGACGAGGCGATGCCGGGCGTGCTGGCTTGTGATATAGCGCTGGACACGGAACGGGTGGCAGTACGGCACCTTCCATCAAGCGCGCCGCTGCGCTTCGAGTTCACGGTCGAAAAGCCGAACTCGCTCTTCGAATTTCGAATTTGGGCGGTAAAAGGCGAGCGCCCTGCGGGATTCCGCTTCGATGGCGGTCGGCTGCTGCGACAGGGCGCGATGAGCGTCTTGCATCAATCCGAGTATCTTGCGCTTCTGCTAGAACTCGTTGTTATGAGGACCGCGAAATATGGGGTGTTGGGTGAGGTGTCGTGACCGACATCATCGTCGCACCTTTTTCAAACAGTGATATTCGCGATTGGCCGGCAGACAGTTACTCGGCGTTGGTTGGCTTGTTGGCGCACGCGTGCCCAGACGATGTGGTTCACGTTACCGGAACGCGAAGCCAATGGTCTCGTGTCGCGGAGATCGTCCGGGCCCATGATGCCAGCCGCGTCGCGAACGACTGCGGGCGTTGGGAATGGGGGGAGCTGGTGGCTCGGATCCGTGCGGCGTCATGTGTGATCGGCAACAATTCCGGCATCGCCCATATCTCCGGCTACCTCGGCACCCCCACCGTGTGCGTGTTCGGCGGATCCCACCAGCGGCTGGAGTGGCGTCCGCTCGGTCCGCATGTTGTGACACTTTCACGCGTGATTGCGTGCTCGCCGTGCCACCTCGATCATCACGGCTTCTGCAACTACGGGAAGGCATGTCTGCGCGACATTGCTCCGGAAGAAGTCGCTGAAGCGGCGTTTCAGGTCATGCGAGATCGTGCGGCACGGCAGGTGCTTCAGGAGGCTCTATGATTTCGGTCAAGAAAAACGGTGTCGTCGGCAAATGGCTTTTGCGATTCCGGCCCCGGGGCTCGCTTCGGCGTGAATTGGAAGCTCAGCGCCTTGAATTGGAGCGACTGCGCACGAGCCTTGTTGCGCTGCAGCACGACGTGCGAGCCGATGCAGAGAAACGGGACAAGATCGCGGTAGCGTTGTTAGAACGAATCGAGCGGGTCGGTGGACCTGATGGTACGGAAGACTAGAGCATTGAGCGTTTAATCGAACCCATATCCTGCGGCTGCGAAGTAGTTTCGGCATTCTTGTGGTGAGTAGAGGTCGCAGATGCTGCCTACGGCTCGCCAGAGGTCGTCGATGGTTCTGGCGCCCATACGTCTGGGATGGGCTTTGAGCTTTGAAAAGGCCATCTCGATCGGGTTGAGATCTGGGCTGTATGGCGGGAGGAAGAGGAACCAGGCGCCGCGGCCCTTGAGGATTGCCTTGGCCCTGTCGCTCTTATGGCTTGGCAGGTTATCGAGGATGACGACATCGCCCGTGTCCAGCGTCGGTGCGAGTTGCGTCTCGACATAAACCTCGAAGATCTCCTTGGTCATCGGCCGGTCGATGATCCAGGGGGCGGTCAGGCCGTCGCAGCGTAAGCCTGCTATGAAGGTCTGCGTTTTCCAGTGCCCGAACGGCGCGCGGGCCTTCAGGCGCTGCCCTTGAAGCGCCCGACCGCGCAGGCGCGTCATTTTCGTCGTAGTCGCCGTCTCATCGATGAAGACCAGCCGGTGCGCCTGCTCGCGCATGCGCGGCTGGCGATGCAGCCGCCATCGCCGCCGCGCCTCGCAGACATCATCGCGTCCGCACTCCGATGCCATCAGGGCTTTTTTTATATCTGAAGCCGGCGGCAAGCAGCGCCCGCGAGAGCGAAGCCGGATGCGCCACCGTCTTTGTCTCCGCCTCGAGCCTTGCGGCGAGTTCCGACATGCTGATGTCCGGCGTCGCCTCGACCCAGCGGATCAGCTTGGCCATATGCGGCGCAAGCTTGCCCGCCCCCGGTGGGCGCCCCTGGCGCGCCGGAGTGGCCGACCCGGTCTTCGTTACGCGCTGGAAAAGCTTGATCGCGCAACTCGGACTCACGCCGAAACGGCGCGCCGCATCACGACGTGAATGACCAGCCGAGACATGCGCGGATATCCGGTCCCGTAAATCGCTCGAATAGGACTTCCCCATGATCCACCTCCTCGCAAGGGTGAATCATATTTCCAGGCACAAAGGAATCCCCAATACGATTCCTATTTCACGCTCAACGCTCTAGAAGTCAGGTCCTACGTTATTGAGTCGGATCGGATTACGCATTCATCAAGTCTACCATGTTTGATATGCCCTTGTCATTGAGGCCTCCATCGTCGTCCGTTCCGATACCTCCGAACACGCAGCAAGCATCGTTCATTGAGGAGTTCGCAGCATGATCGCGCTGGACAGCATCGCGGGCATGATCTCGAGCTTCTACATGCTGCGCGCGGACGATTCGGTCACGTAAGTCGTTTTCCGGCCCGCAACCGGTAACAGAGAATGCCATCAAAAGGATCGCGAAGTCCCGATCAAGCATTCACCGTCTCCGACTGCAGGTGCAGTTTATGTGCTTCGGCCGCCCCAAGGAAGAGGTGATAAAGGGAACTGGCTGGAACGTGATCAACAGCCTGATCTCGATTGTGATCAAGGCGGTCGACCCATCCCCCTGGGAATGGGCGACCCACGAAGTGCGTGAGCAGCACGTTTGCCATCGATCGGGCGAATTCTAGAGCCTGCGGGTCGCCTTCCGCGTGCCACGAAACCGCAGCCTTGATCGCCTCCGTATGCGGCCATAGCCGACTCGAATTCGCAAGGACCCGTTTCGTCGCTGATACTTCGTCGTAGATGATCCCGTCGGCGCCATGCCCGTGGTGCATCGCGCTCGCCATGAGGAGCCGCCGCACCGCGCGATGATCGGAACCCGACAGTTGCTGATGGCGCCACAATAGCCAAACCCACTCATAGTGGTGCCCGGGCTCAAACACGCTTGCTCGCTCTGGATCCGGATGCGGGGTCCAGTTATCGGCAAAATTCTCGATTAGAACCTGCCGCTCATGATCCATCATCCGGTCCATGAACAGCGCTATGAGGTTCCCGGCACGTTCCAGATAGCCATGGTCCGGCGCGACTTCGGCCCATGCCAGATACGCTTCCAGCAGATGCATCTGGGGATTTTGCCGTTTGGTCGACGATTTACGCGGGAGATCATCTATTAATCCGCCATGTCGAGCATCCGTCATGTCATCTTCAACGAACGCCGTGATTTGAGCCGCGAGTATCAGCAGGACTCGGTCGCCGTTGATACGGTAGAGTTGCGCGAGTCCCAGAAGGACGAATGCATGGGCGTAGGAATCGCGAGTTGCGTCGTGCACTAGGCCTGACGCCGGATTGATGGAGAAGGCCAAACTCGCCTTGCCACCCGCGATCTCGAAAAAATCTCTGCGCAGCGATGCCGCGGCTCGCTCTGCGAGGCTGCCTGCGTCGCTACTCCAGCCCAATTCTGCAGCGTGCGCGAAGACATAGATTTGGCGAGCCTGCACCATTGCCCTATGAGGCACCGCCAGAGGATGCCCCGCGAGATCGAGGCGCTCGACAAATCTATTATTTTTACGATCGAAGGCGGAGCCTGCCCAAAAAGGGAGCGCTTGCCCAACGATCCAGTCGACATAATCCTGCATCACACAGACCAATCCCTGCCCATTTCGAGTCTAAGATCAAGACGATCGAGCCAATTTGCGACAGTCGCGGCGAGGTCCACAACATTGGGCGCCACGATAATCGAGGGAATATGCGCGCGATGGGCGGCTTCGGCATCGCTCCGACGGTCTCCGATCAACACGCAGCGCTCCCGATCAACTGGCCATTCGCGCATCGCACGCATAAGCATCCCGGGCGATGGTTTTCGATCATCGTGATCAATATTGAACGGCGCGACTGTACCGTCGCGGTGATATGGGGAAATATAAAAGGCGTCGATATGTGCCTCGCTCAAAGATATTCGCGCCTGCAGCAAGGCGTGGAAGCGATGCACGTCGTCCATGTTGAAGAGCCCGCGGGCGACGCCAGATTGGTTGGTTACGACGATGACGAGGCAGCCCACACGATTCAACATCGCGATAGCCTCGGCCGCTGTTGGAGTGAGGGTCAATTGATCTTCACGATGAGGATAGCCGCAGTCGATGTTGATGACGCCGTCCCGATCGAGAAAGACGGTGGCGCGCGCCGGAGAGCCATCAATGAGAGGCTGGGTCGTCATACCGTTCTTCTCGACGTCATAAAGCGCCATCACTAAAGATTCGACGGCGGTAACGCCTGCCAAAACGCCGCGGCATTGCCGCCTTTGCCGTGAGATCGCGCCCCTGGCAACTGCCGCTCGGTCGTACCGCCCTGCCATTGGGCGCTGGCAAAGCGTCTGCCGATTGAGTATGGCGCGCGACGTTGTCGACCAGCCCGCAGGGGCGGCCGTTTCATGGTATCGATTTGTGCTTGAGCTTAGACGAAAATCGAATTGATACGCATTCCCAGGCTTGCGACTGCGGGCGGAGAGTGCGGCCTTTGAAATACGCGTGGTAATAGAATGAAATCGAAAGTGCCGATGACTAGATATCCCAACAAAAAAGACCTCGAAAAGCTACGCATATTACTTTCGTTGGTAAACGATCAATCTCAGCCCAACATAAATGCACTGACGGAAGCCGTCCGTAGCATTACTTTGGCCAATCTTAATATCAAGACCTTCGGTTATGATTTGGCACGGAGCTTGGCGTCCTCATTGCCACCGCGGGAAGGCTTCCCTGCTCGTCATGTCGGGCTTAATTCCCGAGCATCGACTCAAGCAGACCTTGAAAGTGATTGGGTCGCGCACTGGTGCGGAGAATTGATGGTCCCCTTCATCTATCATCGCAAGCTCTGGGAACTCGCTTATGTCCTCCAGGCGATCATGGAGCATGGCCATTTGCGGGATGGCGCGCGTGGACTTGGATTCGGGTGCGGCGTCGAGCCCATTCCGAGCTATCTCGCCGCGCGTGGTGCGAGCGTGACCATGACCGACCTGCCACCTGCAGACGCCGCAGCTGCCGGCTGGGTATCCACCAACCAGTATAGTTCCACCGTAGATATGGCATTCCGCCCTTATCTGGTGACCAAGGATGTTTTCGACGCAAGGGTCGACCTGCGGCATGTCGATATGAATGCCATTCCCCCCGACCTCATTGACTTCGACTTCTGCTGGTCGATCTGTGCCCTGGAGCATCTTGGTTCTCTGGACAATGGCCTGGATTTCATAGTCAACAGCCTCAAGACACTGCGGCCAGGCGGCCTTTCAGTTCACACGACTGAGTTCAATATCGATCCTGATGGCCCAACGATCGATAATTGGCCCACTGTCCTTTTCCAGAAAAAACACCTCGAAGGGCTTGCAAAGAAGTTGCGCGACGCCGGGCATGAGGTTGCGGAGTTAGATTTCTTTTTAGGCGACAAGCCTCTCGATCGGTTCATCGATCTACCGCCGTTCCATCACGACCTCTCTCCAACCATTGCCGAATGGATTGGTGGCCCTCAGCATTTGAAGGTCGCGACGGACGGTTTTCCATGCACATGCTTCGGGATCATCGTTCGCAAAGCTGTTCACGAGGTTTGATGGCGTCGTGGCAAAGTGGCCCTTCACGCAGTTGTCGAAGCTCGTACGTTTGCGCTTCGGCTTGCCTGTTGCGCGACGAGCGGACAGCGCGCGGAACCGCGCCGAGTGGATCGATGCCGTCGTTGCCTATCATCGCGCGCTGGAATGGATGCCGTGGCGAGAAGACCTCAAGGTCCAGATCGGCAACTGCCTTATGGAGTTTGGCGACTATAACGGAGCGATCAAAAGCTACTTCTCCGTAAAAGGTGGCCCGAGCCTGTTAGAGGCCCGCAAGCAGGCGGCCGACGCGAATAGGCGGGCTGGCATGAGTATCTTGCCCTATCCCGTTACGGAGCACCCTTTCGCCGGCGATCGGGACGCCGGCCTGCTACCGGATACGGTATTGTCCACCCGCATGTTGCCAAATCGTATCACGATTGATCGGCTGGATCCGCGGCGGCGCCTTGGTTCGCTCGGCCGGCTGAATCGAGTCCGTTCGACGATCCGTGGCGCCGGCTATGCCTCGATCAAGCTCGATCAGGTCGGTTCAATGAGCATTGAATTTGACGGGGTGCTAGAGCCGCTGTTCGCGGGAGTGGTTGCGGTCCGGGGCCGAGTTCTGTCGCTGGGGAGACTCGACACGGTGGAGGTTCGCCTCGGGGAAGGATCTGATGCGCGAATCGTGGGAACCGCGAACCTGCGGAAGGCCCCCGACAAAAACGGGCCGCTGAAACTGCACGTCTTCAATATCTGGATCGATAGCGGCCGGTTGATGAAAGGGCGACATCGGCTCGAAGTGTCAGTGGGCAATGGCATTCCCGCAGTCGGGTTGGTCGTTAATATCGCCGAAATGGATGGCGAACTCTCGACCTCCGATGCGTTCGTTCCCTCTCCAGCCGATCGGACGATCGTCGATATAGCGGCAGACGTGATCTCCCGACCAACGCGATCCCGCACGGCGGCGCGCGCGCTGATTGATTCTCCGGTCCGGTCGATCCTCGTTATACGAGCCGACCAACTTGGCGATGTTTCGGCGTCGTTGCCGGCGATCGCGCGCCTCAGGGAAATGTTTCCTGAAAGCCGGATCGACGCCCTGGTTCAGCCGGGGGTAGCACCGGTCGTCGCCGCGTCGGGGATCGTCGACGAGGTGCTCACGCTCGCGCTGCAATATGATCCCGGTTCAGGGGTGCGGTACCTGTCTATCGAAGAGGAGGCGCGCCTCGCGCCGGTGCTCGAATCGCATGGCTACGATCTGGCTATCGATCTATCCACCGGAGACGAGACTCGTCCACTGCTTCTGATGACGAAAGCGACCTGGCTGATCGGCTTCAATCCCGAACGCTTCACCTTTCTGGATTTTGGAGTCCATGTGCGCTCGCGCGACAAGGCGAACCAGCTCGAGAAAATATCACACGCCGCGACAGTCATGATTCTTGTCGAGGCGCTGGCCGTGGCAATGACATCCCAGCGCCCTGCCGTCGCCCGAACCACTTCCGACAGCGCGCTTGAGATATTCGGCCTCGTCCCGCAGACTTTTGCCGTGATCCATACCGGCGCGCGCCACCCCATCAATTGCTGGCCAGTTGCGTCGTTTATCGCGCTTGCCCGGCGGATCCTCGATGAGACCGACCTCAAACTGGTGGTATTTGGAGAGCCGGGCACCATTTCAGAACTTGAGGGGCTTGCGCGCACCCTGGTTCTAAATACGCTGGAAGCGGACCAGTTTGACGCCATATTATCGAATGCCCGGGTCATGATCGGCAATGATTCTGGACCCAAGCATCTGGCATCTGCGCGCGGCGTTCCAACCGTGAGCCTGCACATTGGCCGGCTCAATTGGAATGAGTGGGGGCAGGATGGAAGCGGGACGATCCTGTCCAAGCAGGTGCCATGTACCGGCTGTGGGCTGAACGACGTAGCGTTGTGCGGACGCGACGCCATCTGCTTGCGGGCGATTGATGTCGACACGGCATTCGAAGCGACGCGAGCTTATCTATAAACACGTTGCCGATAAGGCTCCCCGAGCTACAGCGCGGAACCAGTCGGCATCATAGCCCCTGTCGCTGAGCAGGGCTTTGGCTCTGGGCAGGGCGTCGAGCATGAGGGCGGCGCCCTTGTGGTCGCTCATCTGTCCTTCGCTCAGGAGCATGACCAGCGGTCTGCCCTGGCCGTCGCACACGACATGAAGCTTCGAGTTCAAACCACCTTTGGTGCGTCCGATACGTCGGGGAACATCCCCTTTTTGAGCAGGCTGGCAGCGGTACGGTGCGCCTTCAGGTGGGGCGCATCGATCATCAGCTGGTCCGGCTTGCCGCCCTCCGCTGCGAGCCCTGCGAGAATCTCGTTGAACACGCCTAACCGGCTCCAGCGGATGAAGCGATTGTAGATCGTCTTGGCCGGACCATAGTCGGCGGGCGCATCGCGCCACCGCAGACCGTTTCTGATCACGAAGATAATCCCGCTGACGATCCGCCGACCATCGACACGCGACACACCGTGCGACAGCGGGAAATGCGGCTCAATCCGCCGCATCTGCGCGTCCGATAGCCAGATCAGATCACTCATGATGACGACGCCTCCTCACGTCCCCATTGAATCAACCTACCTCCTACACCGCAAGCGATTTAATAGGTCCTGAGCCTAGGGAGGGCCAGCCCGAAGCGGGCGCAAAAAACGCGATACAGCGCAAGGCGGCCTGATTGATGGCGCCGATCCCGCGGTCGAGAAGCGCAACGGTGGCTGGGGTCGAATTCGCGGCATAGTGAAAAGAGATGTGCCCGATGCAGCCCGGATGTAGTGCGTAAGTAATTTTGTCTCGTTGTGCGCCCAGTCGAAGAAGCTATTTATTGAGGCAATATCGATACGATCGAAGTTGTGGAAAATAATTCTGTTCGTATCTGTCGGGTGTTTAGTGGGATTGAATGAAATTTCTTGGCGAATTCATAAATTTATTGCTCGATGATCGAGGGTTTCGTCATCGATGCATTTGCAACATCCTGCGACATCTACTATCGCAATGCCTTTTATGACGGATAAACCTTGTTGAGATCGGTCCTGCGGCATGGTAAGGCCCCGAATATGCTTCATGCGTAATTCTTGGCACCCTCTCGCGGACGGTTTGGGCTTTAATGTCTGTAAAAGAACGTTGGATCTTAATTTCAAACTGTCAGACTTACGGCCTAGCGCATTGCATGCAAATGCTGGCTGACGAGATCACAGTCGAACCAGTCGATATGGGACAGTATCAGGCGCATATAGCACACTATAACGCGCAGTTTGCCAATTACGATCGTGTTCTGGTGGGTATGGGCGCCGAAGCATTGGTCGGTGCCGACTTTTCGCTGGCGCGTCGCGTCGATAAAGTACCCGAACTGGTCTTCACTGCCTATCACCCCGACATTGCCTATATCGTAGAAGGAGCGGCCATCGTCGAGGGTCCGATCGGCGCCTATCATTCGATGATCGCTTTCGTCGCCTACAGTGCTGGCCGCTCGGTGACCGATACGCTGCCGCTGTTCGACGGTCGCGTCTATGCGGCGTGTGGCTACCTCGATTGCTGGACGGCGGCGCGCGATAGCCTAGTTTGGTATTGCAACCATTTCGGCCTTGATGTCTCGGAGACGGTGCGGCGCTGGGGGCGGAATGGTGCCTTCATGTATGGCGGCAACCACCCGCGCATTCATGTTCTCTATGACATAGCCCGGATGTATCTCGAGCAGGAGGGCTACACCACCCAAGTCTCTGATGTGCTGCCGCACGACAATCTGGTGATGAGCGGCGTGTTCCCCGTCTATCCTGAGATTGGCGACGTACTCGGTGTGCCAGGTTCCTATCTGTTCAAGCGCATCAACGCATATACACAGATCGGATTGCGCCAGTTTATTGAGGAAAGTTTCGCTGTGTATGATCGTCACTTGCCCGGCACGCTGGCGGTACACGACCAATCGCGCGCGACTTACGAGCGGGTCGCGGCGGCACTCGAAGGCGCGTCGGTGGCGGCATGACCAGCCCATATAACGACTTGCCGAACCACCAGTTCTGGCGCCGATCCATCGCACGGGTGGAGGCGCACCGCGTCGATCCGATGATTGCACCACGGTTTCGAGTGGGTTCCGCTGATCGCGTCGTTACCGCCGGCAGCTGCTTCGCACAGCATATCGCACGTCGGCTGGTTGATATCGGTCACGGTTTCCATATCACCGAGCGCGGCGAGCATCTGCCCGAGCCGAAGCGTCGTGAGCATGGCTATGGCGTGTTCTCGGCGCGGTTCGGCAACATCTACACCGCCGCGCAGCTGCGCCAATTGCTGGATGAATGCCTCGGCAGACATGCGCCTGGCGAAACGCACTTGGTCCGGCCCGATGGGCGGCTCGTCGATCCGTGGCGCCAACAGGTCGAACCCGATGGTTTCGCCACATTTGACGATATGTGTGCGGATCGGGCGCGTCATCTGGCTGCCGTGGAACGGATGGTCCGGGAGGCAGACGTATTTGTGTTCACGCTTGGGCTGACCGAGGGGTGGCGAGCGCGCGCAGATGGCTCTGTCTACTCAACTGCACCCGGGGTGGTGGCGGGTGCGTTCGATCCCGAGCGGGACGAATTCGTTAATTTCGGTGTCGATGAGGTGCGGGGCGATCTGATCGCGACGCTGACTACTCTCAAGGAGGTCAACCCAGGCATTCGCGTAATCCTCACCGTCTCGCCGGTGCCGCTGATCGCCACCTATGAGCGACGCAGTGTGCTGGTCTCGACCAGTTACAGCAAGGCGGTGCTGCGCGTGGCTGCCGAGGAGGCGCTGCGGCGATTCGAGTGGGTGGATTATTTCCCATCCTACGAGATCATTACTGGCAGCTTCGCCGGCGGCCTCTATTACGAAAGCGATCATCGCGAGGTAAATCGGCTGGGTGTGGCGCACGCAATGCGGTGCTTCGTCGCCAATTTTGTCGAGACCGCTGGCAATGAGACTGTTCCCGACACAGGGGCGACGCCCCGATTGGCGACGCACATGGCTCCTGAGACGCATATAGTCTGCGATGAGGAGACCCTTGATGGCCTCCGTTTCTGACCTCCATCGGCGTTTTTAGACGCCTTGACCCGCGATAACGCTGCCTCGCTTTATTCCGGGCCGTATTCCTATTGGCAAGCGCGGAGCGGTCGATCCCGAACGTTGCGCGCGATCAGCGCCAACTTCTCCCTAATCGGTTCGGGCTTTCAGTCAGGAATTGATCCCGGCTTCGCCGGCGCATCATCGGCTTGCCGCCGAATAGCCGCACTGAAGCGCTCGGGCTATCTTCAGCCAATAAGCTACGGAAGCAAATTATTGTGCCACAGTTCGCGCTGCAACAAACGGTGAGAACAGCTGGTTGATGATCGCGACGAACTTGGCCGTGCGATTGATCGCCGCATTGCTGACATAGAGAACGTCTTTGTTTCTCATTGCGAAATGCTGCGCCAAAAAGTAATCCTGCGGCTGCATCATGTCGAGCCGGTAGATAGTTGGCGCCCCTTTTTGGCCAAGCTCCACGGGGGGATCAAAACGAAAAAGATATACTGCGCGAGGATTGGCGGTCGCATCGTTAGGGCCGCCGGCTCGAGCTACCGCTTCGGCAAGGGTAAGGTCGGTCTGATCGAATGAGACCTGTGAAACCTTCCCCACGGCTCCGAATACAGTAAAGGTTTGCGGTTCGCGAACCAGTTCAATGCGATCGCCGGCCACCAGCACAAGGTCGTCGGGAGCGCCGGCCTGAATCCGATCAAGCCGCTCTTCCACGACCTGCCCACCTCGCACGAAGCGGACAACCATGTCCTGAGTCTGAGTGACACTTCCACCCGCGCTCGCGATGGCATCAAGCAGGCGCTCGCGTTGCAGGCTGAGGTTTATACGGCCAGGCCTGCGCACGTCACCGGACACGTAAATTGTCTGGCTGAGATTCTCTTTCACGAGGACAATCGCTTGTAGGCTTTGCGATTTCCCCAGGTAAGCGTGCTCCACCCTTGCCTGAATTTCGGCGGGGGTAAGTCCGGCCACCTGAAGCGTGCCCGCATAGGGCAGCTTAATCGTACCATCGCGGGCGACCACGACGTTCGGAAAATTCTCACTGCTCGCTGATGGCTGAACATCCCCCTGCAGCGAAGATCGCCCCCCCTGAAAAAGGCTCGCGCCGACTTCGTAGATGCCGACCGAGAGCACATCCCCAGGCCCGACAACGTCGTTCGAGGCACTTAGCGCCAACGATGCGATCGTCGATACCCGGTGATCTGCCGCTTCATTGCGGACGTCGAGATCTGAAATGACGGTCGGATCAATGTCGACCAGCCGCATCCCGATTTGATTCTGCTCGGCGCGGACACTCCGCACGATATCATGCGAGGTGGGCCCGCTGGCGGGGATCGACGCGCAACCGCTCAGCATCGCCAGGCTGGCGCTCGCGACGAGAGGCAAAGTATGTTTGGGAGAGCGTGACATCAAACCTCGGTGAATCTTGGAAAGGCGGAATGGGTCCCGCCACATCGATCGCGCGTCAAGTCGACAACGTCTGCAGCCGATGGTGGACTTCGTTGGCCTCGTCGATGCTGTCATAGAACGTTACCGTGCCGCCATACACGACAGCGCCCGCACGGCAATACTGCCTGAGCGTGCCGGGGTCATGGGACACCATAATGAGTGTCGCATTATCACGGCGATGCAACAAAGCCTCCTCGCAGCGAATCCGAAAGCGCTCGTCACCCGCACCGGTAACCTCGTCGACCAAATAACAGTCGAAATCGATTGCCAGCGATATGCCAAACGCCAGACGCGCGTTCATGCCAGCCGAATATGTCTCGACAGGCTGATAGAGATAGGGACCTAGCTGCGCAAAATCTTCAACATAATCAATCACATATTCTTCTGATTGATTGTAGATGCGCGCGATAAAGCGGGCGTTGTCGGCGCCGGTGAGGCTGTGCTGAAAACAACTGCCATATCCGATCGGCCATGACGTACTGATCGATCGAGTAATCGAACCAGTGGTCGGATATTCGATTCCTCCGATCATTCGCATCAGCGTGGATTTGCCAGCACCATTCGCTCCACAAATGCCTATGCTATCGCCGGGCTTGATCGCGAAGCTCAGATTGGCAAAGACCTGCTTATGAAATTTGCGGATATGATAAGACTTGGACACATTGTCAAAAACGATCATCGAATTTGCGGGATCCTGTTTCCGAAAGCCGGATGCCGACGCGCGAGTCACACGGCGGCCATTCGCGTATCTTAGGGCATGACGAACAACCTGCGCAATCTCCGCGTGTGCATGGAGGATCGCATGCTCCTCGCAAGCGGCACAGGGATAGCTACCTACGCGCGCGCGCTGCGCTCGGCGCAGTGTGAAATTTCCGATGAGGCATTTCTGCTGAGTGGCGGCGCCAACGGATATCCCGACGCCCGGCAGGCGGCGAGCATGCGCGCTTTGCGATCGTTGAAAGCCTTGCTTCCGCATGAGCGCCGCGTTCGCGCCATCGACAAGGTTTTTTTAGCCAATGACGTCTTCCGACTGGGGCAAGCCTATTTCAATCGCCATGGGCGGGCCATGCCGGTTCGGCCAGACGGCCCGCCTGGCATCATGCACTGGACCTACCCAGTTCCGCTCCACCTCTGCGGTTGGCGCAACCTTTATACGGTACACGACGCAATACCTCTTACGGATCCGGAGCTGACGCCCATAGCTTCCGATCGCCACCGTCGACTGCTTGAAGCCGTCGCCTCGGTGTCGGACACGATCGTGACCGTATCCGAAAGCGCCGCCCGGGACGTGGCGAGAGTCCTCGGCGGGGTTGGGGGGCAAATCGTTGACTGCTCCCAGCCCGTGGTGCTTTCGTCCGAAGAGCCTCTGGACTTGCCAAGCACGGTGTCGTCGGGTCGTTACCTCTTGGTCTGCGGATCAGTCGAGCCTCGCAAAAATATCGCCAGAATCATTGAAGCCCATGCAAAAAGCGGAACCGCTTTGCCGTTGGTTCTGGCAGGCCCCGATGGATGGCGTGCCGATACGATCGACCTCGCGAACGCTGGTGATCGTGTCATTCGCCTGCCCTATCAGTCCAGGGGAAGCATGATCGCGCTAATCGCCAGCGCTCGGGCCTTGCTGATGCCCTCGCTTGCGGAAGGTTTTGGCCTACCCGTGGCCGAAGCGATGATGCTTGGCACGCCGGTCATAACCTCGCGGTACGGCGCTCTCGCGGAGACCGCAGGAGCTGCCGCATTGCTCGTGGACCCTCGAGACAGCTGCGCGCTAGCGATTGCAATCGCGCGCATTTCCACCGACGACGCCTTCTGCGCAACCCTGCGGGAGAGAGGCTTAGCGCAACGCGAGCGCTTCTCGATGGAACGGTTCGTAACCAGGTTGGCGACGCTCTATGATGCTCTGTAATGCGACAGCGGCATCGTGATATCGGAGGCAGTGCCTCCTCGTGCTCCTTATTGCCTAACCAACTCGGCGAGTGCAGGGGTCGTCGCCCTTTAGGAGCGTAAGAACGCGTGAGTACCGAAGAAGTCCCGCAGCCCCTGGCGCTCGATCCGTTTTCCTTTCATGGCCATCCCACGAGCGTGATCGCGGGTTTGGGCGGCCCTGAACCAGGCCCCGACCCAACCTACGCCTTCCACACGCACTATGTCCCGGTTCAACGCGGAAGAGCGCACTTTATCGTGCGTTTTAAAAACCTGCAGGCGAGACGGGGAACGTTGTGGCTGCGTATCCATATGATGCCTTCTCAGCCGGGCGCCGTTGCGCGACTGGTCACGGGCGAGCGCGTCCAGCTAAACAGGCTGGTCCAGATCGGCGGCAGCATGACATTGCGATTCGAGGCGTTCAGGGGCGCAACCTACGCGATCATGGGGCTGATCACCGACGACACCGATGCGGCCGCCGACGACTTGGCGATCCTGATCGACAAGCCCGCCGATCATACGGATACCGAAGAGGTAACTGCGATCGATGAGGCGCGCGAGACGGACTTTGGAACTCAGCAGGTAAAAACTTCCAACCAGATCGTCTCGCTTGATCTGCCAAACTTCGCCACACCGGTGTCACAACCCTGCACGAAACCGCAATTACGCGAGAAGGTGCTCGGACAGTGGGCGGCGCGGTTGTCTATGTCAGAAATCAATGCTGCCACGTGGCAGTTCGCCTACGTTCTGCAGGCACTTTCCCGGTACGGTATGATGCAGCCAGGTGCTCGCGGACTCTGCATTGGCGAAACCGCCGCCAATATTATTTCAGTGGTGAGCGACGAGGGCCTGATGATCACGCGGATCGGGCTGGAGGAGGAGGGGCAAGAGCAACCCTTGGATCCGGATTCACTCCGCATGTCCGCCCTGGACTTGCCGGGCTCTCTCGCGGGCTTCGATTTTCTTTGGTCCATTCGCGCCACCGACATGCTCGACGAAAGCGGATCGCAGAGAATGATCGAAGCGGGGATGGAGTGCTTGCGGCCGGGGGGTGTCGCCGTTCATGTCGTGGGGTATGAACCTTCACTGCTGAACGTACCGCCGTCGGCAAACGGTATCTTCAATCGCGGTGGCATTGAGCGCCTAGGTGTCAACCTCATCTCACGCGGTCATGATCTCGCGCGAATCAAGCCAGCGCTACAAGCTACTTTATCCGCGGCCGAAGGCGCGTCAGGCAGCGTCGCCGTGCCGTTCGGCATCATCGCGCGGCGCGCGCGTTCCATCCTGTGATAGCATCGGAATGAGAATGAAGACCGATCTCCGTCAGGCTCTCAACGACCTTCCTCCGTTGGCGGCGCCCGCATCAGCGGAGGTTTTTTGTAAAATATGTGGATCTCCAGCAAATCTATTCGACTCTGTTGATTTTAACAAGCATTGCTCGCCATCGAGTCCATATGCATTTGGATTTTCTGGAATATCCATTGGATATCATCGCTGCGATTATTGTGAGTTTATTTTTTCAAGTGCGATGGATGATTGGAGCAATCAGGATTTCTCGCAATATATTTATAATAGAGACTATATTCTCGTAGATCCGGAATATGTCGAAATTCGTCCGTTGCGGGACGCGGAATATGTAATGGCGCTGCTCGAACCCAATACACCCCTCGCGCTTCTCGATTATGGCAGCGGCTCGGGTACGCTGGCGCGACAACTCGTGCGGTTCGGAGTTGATGCGGAAAGCTACGATCCGTTCTCAAGCCCGGTCCGGCCGCAGCGATTGTTCGACGTCATAACGTGTTTCGAGGTGCTGGAACACGCGGTATCGCCTCATGAAACTATGGCGGACATCGCCAGCATGCTGGCGCCTGGCGGCTGCATCATCTTCGGAACCTCGATACAGCCCCCCGATATCGCCGAGCAAAAAACTCATTGGTGGTATATAGCTCCGCGCAACGGTCATATCTCAATCCATTCTTGGCGTTCATTGCGCGAACTCGGGCACCATGCAGGCTTTATGCTGTTTGACGGCTCCGGCGGACGAGCCTTCGCAAGATCCCAACCCAAACCGGAGGTAGCCCGCATACTTGCCAAGGTGGGCAAGCCGCACGCCCTGGTGCGACTCGCCGCTCCCTTGAGTGAAGAGACATCAAGAGACAGCGATAACGGCTGGCATGGACTGGAAGACAGTTTCCGCTGGACCAAGGTGCCGGAAGTCGCCTGGTCGCTGACTCTGCCCGACCCTTCTCCCAGCCAGGTCACCTTTCAAATTCCCGTCGAGCACGAAATCTCCGCGGGCTTTGCTTTGGCATGTGCTCTCTCGTTCCAGGGCCAGGCGCTTAGGCTCTCACGCGTCGGCCGTTATCTGGAGGCAGTGGCCGAGACGGCTATCGGCGGTCTGGCCGTGGTGAAGCTGCGAACACCACCGCCGTTACGTCCTTGCGACATTATGACCAGTAGCGACAGTCGATCCCTGGGAGTTGCAATAGCGATCGAATAGTTCGATCCTCATCAGGCCGCTTCTAGTCGCCAGATGCAAACGCCGAGGATGCGAGTATCACCTGCATCCTCCGGTGGCATCGCGATGGGGTCCGGGGACAGGATCACGCGGTTCATCCCCCCCCGCTGCCACGCAGCAGCGGTGCAATCGAGTGTAACAGTCAACTCGCTGCCATGCTCGAACCCGCCGACAGCCTGCTCTTGTCCATTCACCAGAACGCTCAGGTTTTGACGGCCAGCCGGTACGTGCGGATTGCCGGACAGAAAGAGCCGAACGGCGCTGGTTCGATCTGAAATCGACAACCACAATTCCGCTTTCGGTCCGAACGACCAGACATGGGTTTCCTCGGCTTGGCTCCAGCCGATACCGAGCATATCCAGTCCGGCAGGTGATCGGCTGTTGAATGCAATATGGGCGCCCGGCACGAGCTCGGTATGGCTGGCTGTGCCATCGGCGTTCGCTAGCGCCGGCAGCGGATTCGCGCGCGCCAAGGCAGAAAATGTATTGAGTAGAGCTTCTCCGAAGCGGCGTTGCACAATTCGGTAGTCCGTAGCCGGGCGTATGGGAGGAGCTTCCCAATATCGCTCGATGATGTCCGTCAATGCGGTATGGTCCGAAGGTTCGAAGAAGTCGCGACCATTGGGCATTTGCTCGCGATGAACGTCCAGATTCGACGCGATTACGTGCTGGTCCAGTGCTTTGGCATCCTCGACGACGGTGGACCAGCCCTCGAAACGGGATGGCTGCACCACCGCGATAGCGCCATCCATCACGGCGAGCTGTTCGTCGCGGGGCATGAACCCAAGAAAATGAATCTGGTCTATGATGCCCCAATCTGTGGCCAGCTGGCGCAGATAGATGCCATATTCGCTCGCGCGCGTATCGAATTCCTTGCCGGAAAACGCGAATCGCGGAAACACTCCGCGCGCGGCAAGATCTCTGAGTGCCGCCAACACAACGATGTGATTCTTGTGGATCCAAAACTGGTTCGGCAAAAAGAAATATCGCTTCGGCAGGCCATATTTAGGCGCGACATCGGAAAGAGGCGGGCGAGGCGGCAAAAAAGTGGCGAAAGGAACGACGAACAAAGGCGTCGAAGCGCGCCCGTAAAACTGGGTTAGATCGCGCTGCGCGCTATTGCTGCTGAGCAGCACGCCGGCCGACTTGAGGCACTCCCGATGCCACGCCATTCTGTCGGCGATTTCCGTTTCGGTAAAAAGATAGGGGAGATGCTGCTCCTGAAAATCCGGAATCCAACTGAGCGTTCGCCTTTCCATGCCCGGCAGCATGTAGGCAAACAGCATATTGATTCCGCCATGTCGCGGATCGCGCAAGATGTGGTCTTGGTGCGCAAAAACCAGCTTCGGATAGCCAGATTCCTGCATGAACTTGAAGGACCGGCCCTCGTTTGTGATGATCGCGATCTGGGGCTGACGTGCGCTTTCGAGCGTCGCGAGCGCCGACAGCACGTTCTGGAGATAATAGGCTCCCCCCATCCAACTTTCGTCGAGATTGAAAGGAAGGCCTATGATAAGATCTTCAGCCATTCTTTTAATATTCCATAGTTGTTGATGGGCGCGCCTCCCCTAAATCGAGATCGGCGCGACTTCGGCAAAAAGGGTTTCCGCTCAAGAATCCTTTACTGCGCCAGGAGTGCCCCAGATTGGGCCTCTCGCTCTGCCAACCGCTCCGACATACGCCGCGGAGCGGCTCCCACGATCCGGGCTGGATTGCCGGCAGCTATGGCGTAATCGGGAACATCCTTTGTCACCACGGAATTGCAGCCGATTATCGCGCCCTTGCCGACAGTGACGCCTTTCAGGATCGTGCTCCCGAAGCCTACCCACGCGCCGTCTCCGATTACGATGGGCGCTGACTGAACATTGGACCAATCCTTGTAGAGGCCGCGCTGTCCGAGTTGCTCGCCAACCATCCAATCGAACGCGTCGTTGGCTCGGACATCAGCATCGAGTGAATGCGAATCGCTATCGATCAACGTCACGTTCCAGGAAAGCATAACGTTGCTCCCGATGGTGATTCCGGCTTCCTGGGTGCAGATCAGTAAACTTCCGCCGCCAATCGACGAACGATCCCCGATAACAATCTCGCCAAAACCGCGTTCGAAAACGAACGTTCCGCCAATATCGCTTTCTTTGCCGATCCGAACATAGGTCCTAGGCTGAAGATCGCGTCGTACATCGACATGCAAATGTGCGATATTCGTACCCGACCCTTTTACGACGCGAGTGTCCGCAGAAGCGAGACGCGCGGTCACCTCTGCGATTGGCCCATCCAAATCGACCAGATCTATATTCTGAAGCAGAAGTCCCAGATTACGGCCACTCGAATCGTCCTGTTTGCGGATCGTAATCGTGACGAGTACGATATCCACGCCCCGTATGATCGGGACGTCCAGTTCGCAGACATGCCGCTTTCCCACGTGGCGACAGGGAAACATCTCGATCATCTTGTCATTCTGCTCAACCAGCAGAAATTGGCCTGGTAAATCGTTTCGATATTTCAGTTTCAGCAACGGCTTCGTCATACCGGCGGTTCGCAGCCTGACCTTGAGCGTATCTCCATCGACCCAGCGAAACGCCTCGTCGATCCCAATTTCCGGATAGGGGCCTTCGCGCCAGCTCAACCCCTGCACATCGCCGGCGCTCAGCGTACGCGACAGTTCGAGGACCTGGCCCCCGCGGTCTGCTTCGCCAGTCAAAATCTCGACATCAATATTCGCGAGTTCGCCGCGCTCGTGCGCCAACGCCATCTCGAGTTCACCGGAATAACCGAAGGCATGAACGGCGCGCAATTCGTCATTGCGGGTATCGTCTGCAATGCGGGCGAGGAATTCCCGTCGATAATCAACCCCGACATGAGCCTTGATGAAGTTGATCGGGTACACGTAGGATGCGGTTATATCCGGGAAGCGCTGGATCAGGCGTTTGTCGCGCAATCGATCGAGGATCATGCGACGGATCGGCAGAAAATCGAACGCACGTCGATCAAGGCTACGCACGGTAGAGCCGCTGCGCCGCAAATAATAATAGCTGACCGTACTATCGACGTACACGCGCCTAGCCGACGTCATCACGTCGATGGCGAATGGATGATCCTCATAGAACAAGCCCCGCTGAAACACGATTTCCGCCTGATCGAGCAGGGCCTTGCGAACGACATAACGCCAAGGCGGGCAAGTCCAGGCCGACACCGCTGCGAAGGTTTTTTGATCGACGGTCGGATCTACAGTGCGGCCTGCGAGCCAGGTCGGCACGAGCGACGAATATTCGACGTCGCCGTTCTCTTCCTCATAGGCGAAGTTGAGGACAACGACGTCCGCCTTCGTGGACGAAAACATGCCAGCGATGCGGTCAAGTACACGCTCCTGAATGCGATCATCAGAATCGACGCACCAGATATATTCGCCCCTCGCCTCGGCGAGCGCCACCGCACGGGCTGCACCCTGGCCGGCGTTAGCTTGGCGGATCAGACGGATGCGCCCGTCCTTGGCCTGATAGTGTTGGACAATCGTCGCCGTTTCGTCAGCAGACCCATCGTCCACCACGATGACCTCGATGCGATCGAAGGGCTGCGATAAGATGCTGTCGAGGCATTTTCCAATATAGCGTTCGACATTGTAGGCCGGTATCACGAATGAGAACAGGGGGGCGTCGCAACGGGGCGTAACCGGTCTGTGCGAGGGCGAAGGCTCACTTGCTCGCGTGCCCGAGGCGGCGTCCACGCGGCGCTCGAGGGTGGCTCTCACGTCCGGCTGATTTTCGAGCGCGGCGATGACACTCTCCCGCAAGTCGGGTTGGCGATGCTTCCGCAGAACGGGCGCAATTTCCATAGGGTCGGCCCAGCCGCGGACGCCATAAAGGAGGCTTTTGGCTTCATCTGCACTGAGTTGCGGGAAATTGCCGATGATGACATCGAAGCTCTGCTTTAGAATGCCACCCGCATCAAGCGTGGACACTCCCGACGCCGAAAATTGCGTAAGCACCCGCGGAATTCGCGTACAGTTCAGCCCCGCTCGGATCGCCCGGTGCACCCACTGCGCATCGGCGCAGATCGAAAACTTCGTGTCGTATAAGCCGATCCGCTCATAGGCATCCCGTCGGGCGAACATCGCATTGTGACCGAAGGGAATCCCACTGACCAGCGCCGCGATGCCGTAGTCCTCATCGGGCCGAAGCGCGCCACGCCCCTCAGCGGTAGTCAGAAGAGTCTCGCCCGCATAAATGGCGGCGGGGGCTTCGTGGTGATACCGCGCGACCACGTCCAGGGCGCCCGTCAGCAGGCTGTCGTCCGCTCCAATGATGCCGATCAGATCGCCGCTCGCCGCCCGAATTCCTTTGTTGATCGCATCATAGATGCCCGTATCCGGCTCCGATATGATACGCGTCACAACATCACGATATTGTTCAAGCCTGGTGAGCGTATCATCCGACGACGCGCCGTCGACGATGATATATTCGACATCATCCCTGTGCTGAGCCCTCACCGACGACGCCGCTATGTCAATGGCATGGCCAGCATTGAAGGTTGACGTGATAATCGTGAAAAGTGGCTTCGTCACATATGCCTCATCGCATAGCTGGATTGTATCTTGCGGCGAACACCCTGCCAGTCGGCATCAGCGACGTGCCCGACCTTTAGATGTCGTATGGGGAACGCATCGACGCAACGGAAACACACGCCTGAGTACCGCGCACCGTCGACGCGCCGTCGACCGCGAAATTGCTAAAGGCATCTTGTTTTGTCACGCTACCTCCCAACCGACCACGTTGCAGCTACCGCCATCGCCTCCGTGCGTACACCCCTAAATCGCTTGCCGTTTTGTCCGAATTCCAGCGCTGCGCTCGCGACAGGATTCGCAATCACGGCGGATGAACAGGGCCTCTTTTCGTGCTAGCCAGCCCCGATGATGGTGACTTGCTGATGGTTTATTCTCTCGACCGACGGACCCTGATCGCAGCTGCCGGCCCAGCCATTCTGGGAACGGCGAATGCGCAGGAACTTCTGTCGATCCAACTCATTCCGGGTAGTCCATCGTCAGATTCGCGGCCCGACGTCACGCGGTTGCTGCAGCGTGCATTTGACCAACTTCCGGCGGTCGGGGGCACGGTCTTCCTGCCGGCCGGCGCTTATCGACTGTCGAGCACCGTCAGCAATCGCGGGAAACCCGTTCGGCTCATCGGAAGCGGCAGAGGATCGACGAGCCTGGAAATCGCGAACGCGACCGACGACATGCTCCTGTTTAGGGGTCACGAACCCTGTACGATATCCGATCTGACCATCCGAACGGCGTCGAACGTCGTGCGGACGAGTGGTGCCTATATCGTCTTTGATCCAGGACCCGGCGTTATTAACTACTCATCCTCGATCGAGCGGATCAGTCTTTACGATTATTTCGTCGGCATCGATTTTCGTCGCTGCTCCGATTTCAAACTCCGCGATTCAACACTTATCGGCGGCTCAGGCGCCCACGCGGCTATCTTAGTCGCCAATCTGACCAACGCGGATTCAGGCGACTCATCGATAAGTGGCAGCTACATCAATGGAGGTGGTGGGGCGTGTATCCTACAACGATCCTCAGGAGGCCTCAGGCTGACGAACCTAAAATTGAACGGTGGCACAATCGGTTATCATTGCAATCTCAGTAACACAGATGCCGGTACCAGCGATTTGCTCATGAGTGTCATCAGTATCGAGAATATGACACAAGCTGGCGTCCTGCTTGACCGAGTTGCCGGAGACCGTAGCATATTCACCTATGTGAATATCGAAGGTGTACAGTTTTCCAACTGCCCCCGCGCAATCGAGGTCATCGATGGCGGTACGACTTTCTATGACGTCAATATCCGGTCCTGCATGATCGCCGTTCCGATCGGCGGCACGGGTATTATGCTGAACGGCGGCAACACCGTGACAGTATCGGAGGTGATGTTCGACGCGATCGGCAGGAAGGGTAACGCGATTGATATCGGGCCAGCTTGTGTGAACGCAGTAGTCGGTCACAATGCATACCGCAATTTCCCGGACAGTCCGATTCACGATCGCAACGGCAACGTCACCCTGATGCAAAGAAGCATGTCTTTTACAGGCAGTGCAAAGACGAATCGCCCGCATGGCAGCTTCTACTTGGGAGAAAGCGAAGTTTCCTTCCCTGGCGGTACGTTTCTGTCGCCCCCGCACGTCATCGTTGGTGTTGGGGGCGATGGCGCCTTCGGGCGCCTCAAGTCGGGGTCGCTGACCCGTACGGGCTGTAGGGTAGAGATCTTTGGCTTCGTATCCGGCAACCCGGTGCCATTCACCATCCTCGCAACGGGAATCTGATGTTGAAGCTTTGTCTCGTCAGTATCAATGATACGCCGCCGCCGGAAGGCTTTGTAAAAGTTGTCCGTGGCTTGGGAGAGGTGGCGGAACTTTCTTTCTCCCGCAGCGAAATGCTCGATGAGTGTTTTCTGGGAGAGGCAAAAAAGAGCAGTTTTGATCGCCATATCTTCTGGCAAGCTGACGCGCTGGTCCGAAGTGTTCAGCCACTGGCACTCGCGCGCACGTTCATCGTGCCGGATATCAGTTTTCCGCCAATCGCCGAGGCTGACTGGCGAGGATTCGTGTCCTGCCGGTTCCTGGCGCTGACACGAACCCAACACGAGGCTTTGCAGCGGACGGGCTGTGCTTCCTCGCATTTCCAATATTATCTGGAGCCTTTGCCCGTTTCGACCATCGATTTCCGGCCGAAGACGCCAACAGCTCGGTTCGTCGACCGAGAGCGGACAAATGGGATCAATCTCAAGATGATCACCACATTGTGCCGCGCGTTGGGAATTCCTAGCCTGAACGTCCTCGCCTCGCCGGACGCCGGACCACAGGCGCTGGAATTGCGAAGCGGCCCGTCAGAGGGGGTCGATGTTCGCATAGTCACAACCCTTCCTTCGCAGGAGGAGTGTTCGATCCACTTCTCCTCTCCTCCGGCAAAAGGCCTGGATACGGAAAGTATTGATGCCATGGCGAATGGCTGCCTCGTCATATCGCCCGATACGACCGCGATGCGCGATTACATGGCGCCATCAACCTCTGGCATCTTTTATGATCCAGTTGCCCCGCTGGCGTGTTTGCCTGAGCTCGATCAGGACAAGATCGCAGCAATACGTCGCGCAGCACTTCGTAAAGCTTCATTCGGGCATTTGAGTTGGGCACAGGACCGTGCCCGGTTGGCGAGCATCATTGCCGATGATGGAAGCCGCTGGGGCAGTGGCGATTATTCCGCCGCCTTCACCTCGGCGATCCGCCACGCTGCATATAACAGGCTCGTTCATGCTTAGTAACAGTCGATCCGGCCCGGGGGTGAGTGTCGTCACCGCCACGCTCAACGCGGCGAACGAGTTGGCACCGACGCTGGAGAGCATTCTCGCGCAAACACATCAAAACATAGAACTGATTGTGGTCGATGGGTGTAGTTGGGATGGTACGCAGGCTGTACTACGGCGGTACGCGGACAAGATAGATGTTCTTTCTGTTCAGCCGGATGCTGGTATTTATTACGCGATGAATGCTGCTGTCGAGCTGACGTCCCGCGATTTCGTGTTGTTTCTGAACGCGGGGGACGTCTTTAATTCGGCCGATGCGATCAGCCGTATCATGACATCTGTCGAAGGCAATTCCGACGTCGTCTATGGTGATCATGTCTACACGAATGGACATATCGAGTTGCTGAAGCGGTCGGCGAGATTCGAGCAGATTGCCGCTCAATTGTTCGAAGGTGAGATCGACGTCGAATGGCTGGAAACCATCCCCTGCCACCAGGCAACCTTCGTCCGCAAAGCTCTTCTCGTCGATTTGCGATTCGATACCCGGCTACTTGTCAGCGCCGATCACGACCTTTTGCTACGCGCACACGATGTCGGCGCTAAAATGCAATATGTCGATGAGATCGTCTGCCGCTATCGTGGTGGAGGATTTTCGGTTGCTATGGGAGAAAGGACCAAGCTTGAGGGCGCGTCTATTTATCGCCGATTCAGTGCTTATCCAGAGCGCGTCGATAAATTCTTCTTTCCCGGCGTTCGCAGTCCTTTCGATCCACAAACATATCTCACGGGACTCCGGCTTGCCGGATTTCGCCAGGCCGGCCCTGCTGACGTAGATGCAGGCACCCATCGCATTTCCACTGCGGGTGCCCGAATCATGTCGCCTGCACGCCCTTGTCGACGTCTCGATATCACCGGCATCAATGCAACACCGGATCAAGCGCTCAGCGTCCTGCTTGAAAACGACGTTGTCGGCACGTCGCGTATACCAGCTACCGAGTTCCGTATGCAGATCAATCTCGATCGCACCGTGCCCGGTGACAGCATAATCACGCTGGCCCCTCGCGCTGACGATCTGGCCATCCGCTCTTTCAGCTTCCACGAAAATGCTGCTCCACCCTCGTGGCATGTTTCGCCGGAATCTCCGCTGTATTTCCGAACATCCTCGGCTGCCGTGATCGCGGAAATCCTGGGGGAAGGATGGTCCCAGCCGGAAGAAACGCACACATGGTCGCTGGGTACGCGTTCGGAGTTATGGCTTAAAGCATCTGCGACCACGCGGTTTTTGCGGTGTATAATGACAGGTAATCCGCATACGCCCGACGGCCGTCAGACCGTATCGCTTCTGGTAAACGATGTCCCGATTGCCACCGCGACATGCGAGCGCGGTGGCGCGCTTGAGTTCGAGATTGACTGTACCACTTCGCCGTGGCTGTCGGCGCAAATCAATCAAATCGTTCTGAAGCCCCAGCCGCCTGCGCCCCCCCCGCCCGAGACGGGAGACGCGCGCATGCTGGGTGTATGCCTGCGGGAAATCCGCTGTTTTTGAACCGTCACCATGTAGCTGTTGCGATATTCCGACCTTTTGGAGAATCGCAGCTATCCATGCGTCAAGCGGCTCATCCAAGCGCGACAGGCAGCGATATTTCGAGTCCCAGAATCAGTACCCCTCATGTTGACCCTGAATCAAAAATGCGCCGCTCTGGGATCCCGTTTATGGGTGCGCGACCTATAGCATGACGTAGGCTGGAACAGTGATTTCCACGGCAGATCTTGGTTTGCTTCCTGCGGCGAGCTTGAGTAGGAGGTGGACCTGCCGGGCGTTAAGTAACCGAACCGGCCCTGTTGTGATCGTCGGCATATTGCCGATGGTTGCGGTGACAGGTGTAAAATTGTTACACTCGATAACACGCGTTAAGCATAGCGATAGTTGGGAGCTGAACTTTGCCTGAACCTATAGCCGAACAAGTTCTCGAAGATGTCAGCCCCGTACTAGGCGATGCTGTAGTAATATGGGGTCGCTGGGCCATTCCAGGTTGGCTGGACGATAGCAACATCCGTCTTATTAATCATTGTATGCGCCACCTCCCAACGGAGGATCCTATTATTGAAATCGGCTCCTTCTGCGGCGTGTCGACAGTCGTGATGGCACGCATTAAGCAACTAGCCGCCATTCCCAACAAGATTATCAGCTCCGACCCATGGCGCTTCGAAGGCGCGGACTTTACGACAACGGTAGGCGATTCGCAGATAACTTTTACGGCCTATCGAGAGCATGTGAAACGATTGTTTCTTAGCGCGACCGGGACATTCGCTCCGGGAGAACCGCCGCTACATTTTGAAGAATATTCCGATAGTTTTTTCGATAAATGGGCTGGCGGACTACGCGAAATCGATAGTCATAACCGCTCGTTCCAACTGGGTGGGCCGATCGCCATGGCCTATATCGATGGCGACCACACTTATGAGCAATCCAGGCAGGACTTTATAAACTGCGATCGCTTTTTGGTGCCTGGTGGCTTCATCGTTTTCGACGATTCGGCGGATGGCACGGACTGGGGCTCGCACCGCGCAGCTGTCGAGGTGCTCGAGCGGAGTGATTACAAATTGGTCGCGAAAGGCCCGAATTATTGCTTCCAGAAAGTTGGATGAAACCGATCGGAAATAAGGTAGGCCGCTGTGGTCCGAAGCCTCGGATCATGGCGCCAGCCTGCCTGGCAGCTCAGGCGACATTTCTGGCCTGAGCAGGCCTATCCGTATGACTGGCACATCAGCCCCCGGTTTTTTGACGGCTCACTCCCGCCACATCGTGGCCAAGGCCACGGCACGCTGAACCGAGGCGGGGTGCGCCTGACCCCGCCGCGGCGGCCGAGATGGCAGGGATAGCAATGCCCCAGAGAACATGGCTCATCGCCGCAGCGGACAGCGGCTTTGGCCGCCTTGTCCAACACTGCCATCCTCTCTCTGCTTAGCCGGTTGTACGCCCGTCGAAGTCATGAAGGTCCTAGAACGCAAACCGCTCCACGACCGCTCTGCCTCCACCTTCGATCGCGAGGACGACAGCTATGTCTGTCCGGACGGCACGCGCCTGCGATCGCGCAACCGCAACCGCAACCGCAACCGCAACCGCAACCGCAACTTCGCCGTGCTCCGCTTCAAGCCACCAATCAGATTGCGCCCATCATCGACTTCTTCGACAGAATTGGGCAATTGGCAGCGGTTCCCGGTTATGGGTTCACGACCTATGTATTTCGCGCGGCATGATTCGGCAAGAATCAACGTCCGATGGGGCAATAACATTGAACGCAAAGCCTTCATCCGCGCTGATCAATAGTTACTGCCCCCTTTTCGCACCGTGACGGGGCACTCGATCTTGCCTGTCTTGCCCACTCGCGACCGGCAATCCGATAGGGCTTTCTCGTTATCGCTCGATAAGCGGTCAGCCTCGATCAACGCCCGCAGACGCGGCGGGTCGGCAACCTCAAGCAACCGCATCCCTGCCTGCCACCCGTCTCGCCCAAGCTCGCTTGCCGCCCGGGATTCCGGCCAGTGCCAGCGTTCGGGCGCAGCCTGAGCGATCCGGGCTGGAACGACCGCGCCGAATACGAACCCGGCGATCAGCGCCGCTGTCGCGGCTCCGGCGATCCACAGCCTCTCAGCAGCGAACGCGGAGGCTACGATCTCGTCCAGCGACCGGACGGCGTTGGTGAGATCGTGCCGCGCCTGCGACCATGCCTGATGGCCGGCTGCACGCCCTTGCTCTCCCGCCTCCTCGATCTGCGAGGCGATCAACTCCGGTGTGAGCACCATGGCCGGGCGCCCGTTGAGGGTCAGGATCGCCGTCCTCACTCTCTCATGCTGTTCGAGGATCTTCGCCAGGTCAGGGCCATAGTCGCGGGCATGCAACTCCTGCTGTCGCGCGGCGAACAGCCCTTCCGAGTCTGGAACCTCGTAAGAACGCGCTCGGGGTTTCAACGCGCGAATCTGCACATTCGCAAGCATGGTGGAGCACGCCTCCTGGCTCGATCGTGGTCCACCGATTCGGGGTCCACTTTGAGTGGGCCACCATGGAACATAATGAGATTTCGTAGGACCGACGCGAGCCATTTTACCACAGATTTCTACGGCTTTCTGGGGCATCCGCGTTATGGACTGGTGCGCTTACAGGACTCGCATCAGCTATCTACTAATTTGATATTGCGCGATTATTTCACGCCATGACCGACCGTGGTCCCAACGTGGCCCCTATCAAAAATCAGGACACGAACCCGCGCCGAATGCAGAAAATCAGCCGAGAAATCAGCCGAGAGCGAGGAACACAAAGCGTCCGATAGGGGGCCGATTTCCGACAGGCAGGTTTCGGGCAGCCTGATGACCAATGCGGACATTCGTTCAGCGACCCGCCGGAGCTACGAAGACCCACATTCCGACACTCAACTCCCTTTTGCCGTCTCCCGGAAGCGGACATCCGTTCATCGCAATTGAACGGCATGCATAAGGCGAATCAGCAGTTCAGCGGAAAGATCGTGGTGAGACTTAAGGTAAATAAGCCTGGGAAGCGCGCGTGAGACTATACGAACTGCTTATCCGCGTCGGGCAGGTCATCGACCCCGATTAAGCCAAGCCGCGCACGGATGATGCGTCGGATACGTGTCCTGTTCGAGCCAGACGCATCGTTGAAGTGGGCGTTTGCAAAATCGACCGCCGCTGCCGGTTGGAGAGCTGCGACGAAGGCATTTTTGGTCATGTCGCCGGTGCCGAGCATGGTGCCAGCTATCTCCCTGAACACATCGAAGAGCGCCTGCACGCCCACGGTCTTCCGGATGAAGGAATTCGCTGGAGCGGGAATCCAGAATAGCTCGTCGCAGGCGTTGAGGAAATTCCGCGTCGCTCCATAGATGAAGGCGTCATTGCCCTTCAGGTAGACCGACCGGAGCGGCGGCTTGCCTGGCGAAAGAACGGACCTTGTCGAGCCGGCACGCAGTTTGAGCTTGTTGGCGTCCTCCTTCGGATTTGAGCTGATCATCCGCAGGATGCCCCCAACGATGACCGCGAACGAGAGCTTCATATCCGAATTGCGCACCATCGCGGCGGTGGCGAAGTCGTTTACCGGGGCCACAGCGACACGCCCCCCGCATGGCCGAGTCCGGATCTGTCGCAATGCGACGCGACAGGAAGACGGCCAGCTTCTCCGGGCTCCACTGATCCTCGGGTTCATCGGAAAGGTTGTAACCGAACAGTTCGTACGTAAGGCTCTTGTCGACAGCCTTCTGGTTCGAGTTAATCGTAGCGAAGATCGTGGCCTGCATCGACTTCGGCAGATCAATGAAAACGGAACAGAGCAGATCCTCGTCCAGGTGCCGCGGATCAGCTTTGGCGAACGCGAACAGTCGATGCTGTCCGTCGATGACCGCAGCCAACTTTTCAGGTCCAGGGATCAACAGCGAGTAAGTGGCCCCGATCTCTTCTCCGTCAGCGTCAAGCACCGCGGCAGCCTTCACCTGCCAGCGGCGCTTGAGTTCTTCGTCCTCCTTCGCCTCATCGCCTTCCTCGGACTCGTCCGTGTCGATGTCGCCTTCGACGCGCCCGTCGGACCGTACCATGTTGGCGGCTAGGATTATGGCGCTCGGGAAGGTCGCGTCGATGCGGTTGATGTACCGGGCGATGGCGTCCAGACGCCGCGGATCCGATAAGCGCTGGGCGCCATCGACCTCGTAGCTGCCTCCGCCCGACTCTCGCCTGGCGCTGACGACGTCGCTGTAGGCGACATCGAGGAGGGTGCGGGCCTTCAGTACGACCGCGAAGAAAGTGCCTACGGGTTGATCGACCCTGAGAGCTGGTACTTGCAGCGGGTATATCGTCGACATGGTCTAGACTTTCGCCGGAGCGGGGCCGCCCGGCAGGTGACGCATCGGATCCCCACCGGCCGGCACATCGTTGGGGACATCGTCCTGGAAGATGTCGTCCTCGCCATTGGCCAGAACCCAAGCGACGATCGCGATCCCGACACAGGTGACACCGCCGACTATGGTGCCGCAGTCCTTTGGAACGCCAAACACCATCAGGTACATTGCGGAGATCATTTCGACGGTGAATAGCAGGATAGCGGTGACGATCGCGAGCTTGTCTCTACTGTAGAGCAGCTGCATCGCCGCAGGTCCCGCCACGGCGAGGCCTGCAGTCGCTAGCGCAAGTTGTAGAGGCGCGCGGTCTGCAGACGACTGCTTATCGGTCGGAACGAAGTTAAAGTAGCGGTAGCCCTCGATCCACACCGCCAGTCCACCGAGGACTACGATACCCACGAGCAGGAACGTCCAGAAGGACAGCTGCTTGTTCGGCCGCGTCCATCGCCTGTGAAGCACTTTCCAAGCGGGCGGAACCGGCCTCGCCTCCATTTCTTCGTACATGTCATCCCCGTCGAAGGTATTCGGTCTCATCATGCACAGCCCCGATCATACGGCAACCGGACGACGCGTTTTCTCTGACATGCCGAATGTCCGGACGGTTCGCGATCGGCGTAGTGCGTTTCGCGCGGCGTCTGCCGATTAAGCGCCCCTACTGGGCTTCTGCCGAGGCGTCATTCGTGGTTGGCGGATCATCGCCCACTACGCGCAGTTCACCGCCGGCCGCTACGACCTCGTTAACGGTTTCAACGGACGAGGAGGGTTCCTGGGCAATCGATGGATCGCCGACCTGACCACTCCAGCGCAGATGGTATGCGACGAGGAAATCCTCGAGCGTACGGGGCTTTGGGATGGCGGCCTGGATCAATGTGAAGCCCCGGGCGGCATAGCGGCTGAGTAGTTTCGTGGCGTCGGGGTTCAGCCTCGTGCTCGTATTGCCGACGTCGATGAGGTTGGAGACCTCCTGCTGCAGGCTCTCCTTCGTTCGCGGAATGTCCTGCCGTCGCAACTGCGCGTCGACCAGCAGTCCCGCCAGTACTGGGGCGAAAGGCTGGAACGGGGCGGTGTAGTCCTTGGTGAATTCGGCCGGTTCGAGCTCTGATTCAGGCGCCAGCCTTCCATCCTCCAATCCGACCATGAGACAGAGGTAGAACTGCTCGAAGTCCGTCTCGAACCGGGCACCGGCATCAGTTCGGCCCTGCACGTCCCTGAAGTACTCTTTCATCCCTCTGGGTCGCCGCAATGTCATATAGCGCTTGCCTCTGAGGTAGCCGGCGTCTCGATTATCGCGTCATCCTCATCTTGAAACTCATCGAACTCGGTCTGGCCTTCACGCGGATCGACCGATCCATCGGGTCCGCGGACGAGGGTGATGAACCGCGCTCCGTCGCGCCCGTAGAACCTCTCCGCGAAGTCCTTTCGCTCCGTTGAGATGACGAACATGATCGTCTGCTCGAAGAGCTCCGGCACCACCTTGATCACCTCGCGCCTCATCTCGCTGTCGAGCGGTATCGCGGGACTGTCGATTACGAAAGGTAGCCGGTGCGTCGCGGTCTCGAAGAGACTGGCCAGAAAGGCGTATGCGATTGAAAGGCTCTGACCCTCGCTGACGTTGTCCTTTCGGGCGAGGTTGCGCGACGAGAGTTCAAGTGACTTGCCGATGCGGACCACTTGGAGTTGCTCGCCCGGGACCAGCTTCGCGATCTTCAGATTCGTAGCCTGCCGCACCTTCTCCTTGATGCGGTTCAGCGCCTCCTTCTCGATCGCCTGGATGACAGCCTGTGTCGCACGGGACTGGACGAGCAGCTTGTGGGTCTGTGTACTGGTATTATAGGTTTCCTCGCGCTGGGCGACGACCTCGCGGCACTTCGGGATGTTCTGTTCCCAGCCAAGTCCGTTAGTGATGTGGAATGAGGGATCGTCGCTTTCAATCCTCTCGAGTTCCGATTCCAGCTTCGCGGCCTTGCTCCGGTGCTCTTCCGCCAGCGCCTGCTTGTCCGACAGTTCGATGCCTCCGGCCTTGACCCAGGCGGCGCGCTGTCGGTGAAGCCTCTGGGTTACTCTCTGGCGTTCCCGCAGGCGCCCCCTGAGCGTTTCCACCGGCTGGTCGAGGCTGATCGGATCGTCGCTGGTGCTCCGAACCATGGTCTTCATGCTGTTCAGAACCCCGGATTCCTCGGCACCCATGAACGTGGCCGCCTTTGCCACGATCTTCTCTTTGATCTCGGGTGTTATCTCCCGGTCGCACACGCAGTTGGTGGAATGGGACAGCTCATGGAAGAATTCGGCCGTAGCCGCCTCGGGCAGCTTGAGCTCCTGAAGCTGTGACCCCAGTTCGCGGAGGCGTTCGAGGGAGTGGGGCGCGGATAGGAACGGGGAGATGAGCTTTCCTCGAAGATCGCCGGTCTGCTGGAGGATGACAAGGTCGACGCTGTTCAACTGGCTCTCGAGATCCTCGAGTTCGTCCTTTGCAGCCTTGTTCTGGTTGATCTGGTCGCCGATCTCCTTGGTGAGACGGTCGCACTCAGCCGTCTCGTACGCCTTCTTCGCAGTAACATCGTCGCGCCGCTTCTCCAAAGCCACGAGCTTGGCGCGAGCGGCTTCCATGTCTGTCTTGTACTTCTGGACCCAGCCCTTTTCCTTAGCCTGCGTGATACCAGCGACCCGCTTCTGCTCGGCCTCAAGCAATTTCTCGATCTGGTCTCGGAGACCACCCAGCTTGTCGATCCCATACAACGTCTCAATGGCCTTGCTGGCCCGATCCGAACCGTTGTCGCGAATCTTCCGCGCGAGTTCGCCATCGAACACGAACAGCTCGACGAACTCTGGCGACTTGAGGGTGGCGGAATCTGCGGGCAGAGAATGGATGTCCATCATGCCGCCGCCGAGAGTCGCCGCTCGAGAGGTGGTAACGCGCGAGTTCCCTGTCAGATAGTCGAACAGCAGCTGGATCCGATGGAGCGCACCATCGATCAGGAGGTTGAGCTCGAAGGTGCCATTGGTGGCGCCATCTTCGGGTCGAAGCGCTTTGACGAATGTAGCGGTGGGTTCGACACCCGTCAGCGCCGCGCGGATCAATGAGGTCGTGGTCGTCTTGCCACCGCCATTGCTCATCTGGATGAGCGTCCACCGAGGGGGCGTCATGGTGAGGTCGATCGCGACGTCGCGAAGGTTGCCGCGAATGTTCTGGCAGCGCCATCCTGTGATGCGAATGTCCATGCTCAGTGCCCCGTGTCCGATTCCGCGTTTGCAGACGCGACTACGCCAGCGACGTCACCGTCGCTCGCACCGTCCTCGGCGTCGTTACGGATTAGCGCGAGCAGTCGACGCTTGAATTCCACGGGCTGGTCCACGGCGTCGAGCACCGCCGTAGCCGCCTCTTCTATTTCAGGATGAAGTGGAATTTTCCCGGCCCTCCCCAAGCACGGGTTCCCGCGCATCCGCCACGTGTAGCGGAACTTTCCCTTAGTTGTCTGCACCGATCCGCGCGAGCTTCCGGAGCCAAGCGCTTCGTGCCTGATCGCTGGTCGGAAGGCTATCGGGTTCGTCCGAGATGTCGTCGTGCCTGATGAAATCGACAACCAGAGCGCGCTTCGAGGGATTGCTTGGATCCTTGCGCAGACAGCGCCCCAGCCTCTGTACCGTTTCGAGCCTGGCCCGGGAGGAAGCGAAGAGGATGATCGCGTTCACTGAACGAATGTCGATGCCCTCGGAGATACGGTGACAGGTGATGACCGTTTCCAGCTCCCCCGATGCGAAGCGGACCAGATTCCGACGATCGTCCTCGGCGTAGTAGGTATGGTAGTTCCGGGCGATGGGTAGGATGATGTGCTGGACGTCCAGTCCGAAATCGGAGGTCTCCACGAACAATACTGCCCGCTTCAACACCTCTGGCCTACGTCTGATGAAGTCAGTGAATGCCGGCAGCTTACTGCGAGTCGTCTTCCCGACGGCTGCGATTTCCCGGTACATTGATTCGATTCCCGGGTCCCTGCCGGCCTTTCGCCGCGCATGATAGGCGGCGATTGCAGCGCGCACCGCCACCTTGTCCTCGTCCGAAAACTCGTAACCGAGCTCAATATAGTCGAACCCGCAGAGGATACCCTTCCGGATTGCTTCCTCAAGGCCGAACCGGAACACGACCGGACCGATCTCCCGCTCAACGAAATCCGTTCCCTCAGCATCGTATTCGCGCTCGGGTGTGGCGCTGAGGCCGAGCCGGTAGCGAAAGCGGACGAGTTCGCCGCTCAGCTCGCGCACCATCGATGCCGAGCCCATGCCGTGAACCTCGTCGCAGATCAGCAGCGCGTTCGCGGGCAGGGTCCGCGGCATGCGCGTCACTATGGCGGGTAGCGCTTGGCGGGACGCAAGCAGGACGGCACCGGCAGGGTCGTTTAGAAATGACAGCTCCTCGTGATGGCCACCGTAGGACCTGTGGATGACGAGGTCGTCTCTAGCCGCCAGCTCTTCGTACCACTGATCCAGCAGGTCGGTTCCCGACATGGTCACCACGCAGCTAGTGACCCTTCTTTCGTGGAGCAGGCGGTCTAGTATCTTGAGCGCGGTTCTCGTTTTGCCCGTACCGGTCGCCATTTCGAGGACGCCCGCTCCAGCGGCGCAGAAGGCGTCCACGGCTTGGGTCTGATGCTGCCATCTGGCGTCATCGACAACTTGGTGGCCGGGGCCGTTACGCTCCTGTCGACGACGGTGGATGAGTTTGAGCTCATTGATGACCACCTCCGGAACAGCGATCGAACGCAGGTTCTCGTCGAGATTATTCCACAGCCGATCGAATCGTTCCTTATGCGAATTGACTCGCTGCGACTCGATCCTCCCCAGCCAGCTATAGTATAGACTGATGGCCTCGAAGTTCCGGTAAGCCTTCTCGCTGTCGTTCTGCGAACCATGAAATGCGATCGCGTTTCCCAAGTCGTCGCGGAAGACCCCGAACTTGTCGTGGAAATCCCCGTCCAGCGCACCAACGGGCATAGCGATCTTGAATTCCAGTGTGCCCGTGGCGACCAGCGCAGCGAGCATTGCAACCGCCGGGTCATCACCGAGTGACTTAAGTTCCTCGACTACTGACAGGAGCGCATCCCGAAGGATTGCATCATTCTTCGCTTCACTGCCGTCGCGGATCGCGATCCAGTCATCCTCTGAGAGGTGCGGGCTGACGAGGAAGCGGGCCTTGCCGCCATTCTCTGCGAAGCCATCGAGGCCAGCTGAAGCGAGCCGCAGCCAACCTGAGGTGAAGTAGCCGACACCACGGTCGTAACTAGTGGAAGCCCTTAATGCGGGCTCGAAGAAGGATCGAATGATGTTGTCGGTTGAGGTTTCGAGCAGCAGCGGCGTCGGAAGTCGCTTGAGGTTCGGCGGCTGGGCGTTCTCCGACTTCATCGCTTCCGCTCCACCCGAACGGGGTCAAGGAAAGACAGCAGATCGATATGGTGCGGTTCCGGGTTAAACAGGTTGGTGGAGAAAATCGCATTTAGACAATTCAGTAGCATCACGACTTCGCGGCCGGTAAACTTGTACCAGTCGGTATCGTCCGCAGTCCCCACGTCATGAATGTGGACTCTGTTCCTCAGTTGCCGCAGTGCCTTGAGTGTGCCGTACACCCTGTGGTCGGAAAGCCCGAGCAATCCTCTGGATTCGACCTTCTTGATGAGCGTATCGAGGGTCATCTCCTCGTGCTGTGGCGGACTGACCTCCTCCATTAGAATGCTGTCGATCCTGAGCCGCTTGCCGAACCTATCGAAGGGCGTACCGGTCTGCTTGCTGCTCTCTTGCCAAGACGAGGTGTTCGCCTGTCCCGCCTTTTTCACCCCGAACCACAGGATCGCCTCGACGATTCCCATGCCGCACATCACGATCGACTTGCATGTCTGGCTGTGGATCGTGATGCGGACGTCCGGCGCCGCTATCGTTTGGAGCAGATGGTCTAGATACTGCAAGGCGAACGCGATGTTGTTTATGAACGCCCTGTCGTGCGTTACGACGGTCGCGTCGGGAACCGCTCGACGTAGGAATAGGAATAGCTCGGGAACATCCACGAGCTTCTCCTCGACCTCGTCTGCAGGGTAGGTCACCCCGTCTCAGGCCGCGAATCGGCGCAGCTCGGCGACCACATCGACGAGAGCGCCGGCGAAGGCGTCCAGTTCCTTTGAGGTCGTGAAACGGCCCGGTGAGACGCGGAACGCTTGCCGCGCGCGTTGCGTGTCGCCGAACATTGCCAACAGGACGTGGCTGGTCTGAACCTTGTCGGTCGCACAGGCGCTCGACGCCGAGAAGCTTGCGACCTGGTTGAGTCGATGCATCAGCGCCAGCGGCTCGATGCCGACGATGGACAGCGAGACGTTGCCGGGAATACGCTCGGTCGGATGGCCGTTGGCAACGGCTCCGTCGACGGTCCTGACAATCGTATCGGCGAGGTCGGCACACATGGCGGCGAGGCGAGCGCCTTCCCGCGCAGCCTCGCGACCGGCGATCGCGAGCGCCTCGCCGAGGCCCACTATCATGGGCACGGCGAGCGTGCCCGAGCGCAAGCCGCGCTCCTGTCCGCCACCCCAGACGGTCTGCTCCAACCGAGCGCGCGGCGATCGCGAACGGACGTAGAGAGCGCCCACGCCCTTCGGGCCATAGGCCTTGTGGCCCGAGACGCTGGCGAGGTGGATGTGCTCGGCGATGACGTCGACCTTACGGTGGGCGAGCACCTGAGCGAGGTCGGTGTGGAAGAGGATTCCTCGCAGCTCGCACAGTGCGCCGATCGCACCGATCGGCTGTGTCGTGCCAACCTCGTTGTTGGCGCCCATGATCGAGATCAGGCCGGTGTCCTCGCGGATCGCCGCCTCGACCGCGGCCGGATCGACCTGCCCGAATTCGTCAACCCCAAGGACCGTCACCTCAAATCCCTCGCGCTCGAGTTGGCGGAACGGCTCCAGGACGGCCGGGTGCTCGACGGCCGAAGTGATCAGGTGACGCCGGCCCGGACGCGCGCGCGCAGCACCGAGAATTGCGATGTTGCTGGCCTCGGTGCAACTGCCCGTGAACACGATCTCGTTGTCTCGGGCGCCGAGGTGTGCGGCCACTTGGGAACGGGCTCTCGCGACGGCGGCTTGCGCGCGGTTGCCGTGAAGGTGCTCAACGCTGGAGGGGTTACCGAACACTTCGGTGAAGTAGGGCAGCATCGCGTCCACAACGCGCCGGTCGGTCGGCGTGGTCGCGTTGTTGTCGAGGTAGAGCGGCATGTCCGCTGCCACGGTCATGCGGCGGCGGCCAGTACCGCTACGTCCCCCGGGCCCTTGGCGCGGACCGAGAGCGTGGCGACACCTCGGTGGATGTGCGCACGCAGCCGAGCGAGCAACTCGTCGTCGGGTACGCGGCGACCCTCGGCCTCCTCCTCAACGAGTCGCAGCATTGCGACGATGAGGCCGTTGTGATCGCCGGTTAACGTGTAGGCGTTGAACTCGTTTCCACCGTCGTCGGTGGCCGTGCCGGCGCCCACCGGTCCCTCCTCCAGCGACAGCATGATCGCCATGCGGCAGAGGAGGTTGGGCGTCATGCCCGTGCGCTGGCGGAGCGACCTGAGGCGGCTCTCGGCGTCAGCCGAGATTTTAAGCTTGGTGAACCGCATCGGTGCGCTCCTCGTCATCGAAGTAGCCCGGACGGGCGGTCGTCGACCGCTGCTCCGGGTCGTAGTCCAGCCGGTACGTGTGGCTGACCGCCGGCATGAGCCGCTCCAGCAGTCTGTCGTCGACCTCGGTGTCCGTTGAGAGCACTATCACCTGATGGCTCGCCTCGGGGAAGTACCGCTCGACTAGCGCGGCGCGATGCTCGGAATCGAGGCGTGCAAGCGGGGTGTCGATGATCATCGGCAGCGCCCGGCCGCTGGTGTGGGCGAGCGCCCACAGCATCGCGATCGCGTAGATCTGCTTCTCGCCAGCGGAGAGCGCCGACTTAGTGATCTCGTTGCCGTCCCGGTCGATCAGCGTGGTCTCGAACGTCGTCCGGTCGATGCGCGCGTCAGCCAGGAACCCGCCCTTGCGGGCGAGGTGGTTGAAGCGCTGTACGAATTCCGACTGGAGGCGGCTCAACTTGGTCTCAAGCAAGCGGTCCTCGTACTGCTGGAGCGCGATACCGATGCGGCCCGCCAGCGCGGCACGTCCCTCGGACGCCGCCGCCTCGGACTGCGCCTTGAGAAGACGCTCGCGCTCGCGTCCGAGCGACTTCTGGCGATATGTGAGCGCCTTCAGCTCCTCCTCCCGCGCCTTCAGCTCGGCGTCGAGCGCGCCGACCTGCTGCTCGGCGAGGACGAGCTCGTCGAGGACGACACCGGCGCCCTCGCCCGAGGCCCGGACGAGGTTGGCCTCAACGTCCTTCAGGCGCCCGCCGAGACGGTGCAGCTCGGATGCGATCAGCGCGGACCTAGCGGCCGTGACCTCGCGGACCTCGCGCAGCTGATGCAGCAGCGCGGCGCGCTCCCCGGATTCCAGATCCGAAAGCGGCTCGTCGGAGAAGTTGGCGGGCGCCAGCGCCGCTGCGATCAGGAATGCCTCGAGATCGCGCCAGTGACCGTCCTTCCATAAAGCGGCGCGCGGCGGATGGCCGGTCGCGCGCCACGTCAGCAGGCGCTCGCGCAGCGCCGCCGCCTCCGCGCCGCTCCCACCGTTCGAGCGCGACAGCAGGTTCATTAGCCGTTCACCAACGCGGGGTGCCATGGCGAAGGGCAGCAGGCCGCCGGCGAGCTCGCGCAGCTCGGTCTCGCGGCGGCTGATCTGGTGGCGCGTCTCGTCACGTGCCGCCTCGAGCATGGCACGTTGGTTGGCGGCGTCGCCGCCCTCGGCCGCGAAGCGTTGGCGAGCGTTCGAGGCGAGGCGTGCCTGGCCGGCCCGGCGCGAGACCAGCTCGGCCACGGTTTCCTGCATCTCGGAGATGCGCGCGCCGAGCCTCTCCTCCTCGCGGACGACCTCCTCGAGCTTGGCTGCGGCGACGGCATCTCCGGACTTGGCGCGGCGGGCCATGAACAGTCCGAGGTCGGTCCGCAGGCGCCCGACGAGCTCGATCCCGAGCAGGCCGCGCACCGCGTCGCCCAGCGATTCGTCTACCTCGTCGTTGGCAATCTCCGCGATCTTCTCGCCGTCGAAAAAGAACAGCTGCGATACGCCCGGCGGGATCAGCTCCTGCAGGAAGTGGTGCCACTCCTCGCGCGGAACGGATTCGACCGGCTTGCCGTCCTTCTCGAGCAGCAGCACCTCGCCGGCGCTCGCGCCCTTCGGCGACCAGCGGCGGACGACGCGGTAGCGCTGGATCCGGCCGCCTTCAGAATAGTCGAACTCGAGGCCGACGGAGGCCGAACCAGCGACGCGGCCGCCGGGGCCGACGTGCATGCGCGACCGCAGGTGCTGCTCGTACTCGTTCTGGCCGACCCGGTGACCGAGCGCGAGCCGACCGTAGAGCGCGAGGCGGACGGCCTCAAGCAGAGTGGTCTTGCCAGCGCCGTTGCGACCGCCGAACAGAACGACCGGGGTCTCGCACCCGGGACTGCGACGCGGGACCAGGTCAAGGACCTGCCGGCCGGAGTAGAGGCCGAAGTTCTCAATCTCGATGGTGCGGAGGATCATCGGGCGTCCTCCTCGCCGTCAAACGGAAGCTCAAGCTCCTCGTCGTCGCCGGTCTCACCGTTGGTAGAGGCCGGCACGATGCCCAGCTTCTCCCGGCGTTCGGCGACGACGGTGTCGAGGTCGCGCCAGTCGAGTTTGAACACGTCCTCGATCCGGGTGTGTACGGCATGGCGGCGCTTGAGGCCGTGCGATGCGCGCTCGACGTCGAGCAGGCGCATCACCAGCTCGGTCGGCACGTCGTTCTCCGCGCAGATCGCGTTCAGAAGTTCCCCGTCCTCGGTCGTGAACGCGACAGCGTCCTCCGACACCCAGTCGGGCTCAACGAAGCCGGCATCCTTGCCGAGCGTCTCGCGCACGATCCGCGGTACCGAATCCTGCCAGTCGCCGCGCTCGGTGCGCCACAGCCGCCGGATCTCGTGGAGCTCGTGCGGATGGATCAGGATCGGCGCCTCGCCGGCGGGTGCCTCGACGGCTACCTGACGCTGCGTCTCGAGCAGCCCGCGCAACAACTCGCGCCGGAAATCCATCGTGTAGGGTCCCGGCATCACGCGGTCGGTGTCGCCGATGAAGGACACGCCGCCCGTGCGCCGACGGTAGTCGCGGAACTCCAACTTGCGCGCGGGATCCTGCGTCTCCGACAGCTTGTCGCGGAACTCGAGGAGCGGGGTAAGCCACTCCTCGCCGGAATCGATCATCGCCTCCATCGCCTTGTCGCGCTCGACGACCGTGCAGACCCAGCAGCCAAACCGCGAGTTGCCGCACGACGGCGTCGAGGTGTCGACCACGAGAGGGCATTCGCCTGCAGAGGAAGCGTTGCGGTACATGGCAACGAGGTCGCGGTTGTCGTTTCCCCAGGGCGACTGGTTCTGAAGCAGGTAGGTCCAGACATCGTCGGTCGAGAAGTCGGCAATCGGCGCGTAGACGAACGCGTTGAGCAGCGACGAGTGTTTGGACAGCCGCGATCCTTCGATGGCGTGGAGTGACATGACCTGGGCGCGGGTGGCGGATTCCTGGCTCCGCACGCCCAGCACCATTACGACCTCGCCGAACTCGGCGACGCGGCTGCGGATGAAGTCATTGGCCGGCTCGATCTTCAGCCGCTCGGTGCACCAGCGGAAGCGCCGTGACGGAGCCGGATAGCCGCGACCGATCAGGTTCACCCAGAAGCTGCGGTCGACGTCAGGTACGACCTTGTGCGTGACGACCGGCATGTCCTGCTCGATCGCGGCCTGCGCGATGCGCTTCAGCGATACGTCGATGTAGTTGGAGACGACCGGCGTCTCGACCAGGGTGTCCGAGCTGATCACATATATCGTCTTGGATCGCTTCTCGGGCGGGAGCGTGGAGATCGCCGCCCAGATCAGCTGCAAAGCCGTCGTGGAATCCTTGCCGCCAGAGTAGCCCACGACCCAGGGGCGGCTGTCGGAGAGGTAAATCTCGCGGACGTCGTCATGGATGCGCCTGAGGCGCGAATTGTCGTCTTCTCGATTGTCGTTCTTCATTGGACCCGCCTTGATCTGAAATCTTAACCCATCCGGTCCGCGTCGTCAGCGTCTTTGTTGGCCAGCGCCCGGGAAATGAGCTCGGCCGTTAGCAGCACGCTGGTGCGCGACCTGTTGATGCGGCCGTTGACTAGCGCGCGCCCCTCCCAGTCGCTGGTGTTGCCGCGCGACCAATCGATGTCACGCAGGCCAGTGAGCGGCGCGCGCCACCCGTCAGGCCGCTCGACGATCATGCGCGCACCCGCAATCGCGATGGCCTCGAGCGCGATGCCGTGTGCGTGGATGGTCTCGCGCCTCAAGTCTGCAGAACTGACCTCGCGCCTACCGGCGGCGATCCAATCGGGCATGTTGGCGATCACCGCCTCCCAGAACTCGACGACGAGGGACGGGTCGTTGGCGGTCGCCGGCAGCGCCGCGTCCGACACCAACGTCGTGATCGCCGTGTGGAGGTTGCTGAACGCGAAGAGCTTGCGCGATCCCGCCGGCAGGTTCGACCGCGTGAAATCGGTCATGTCGCGGAGCAACGGAATCGCGGCGGCGACCTGACGCGTCAGCCGAGCCGCCTCGTCGCGGCCGTCGAAGAAAAGTCTCAACGAGCGTGCGGGTCTGACGCCGTGCTGGTTGAGGTCAACGAACATCTGCTGCGAGCGCTCAAGCCCCTCGTCTGGGAACAGTGTCACCGCGATCGTCTCATTGCCGAGCGTCGGGCGCTCCCTGATCGCCTCGACGATACCAGCGCGGCGATGTTGGCCGTCGTTGACTAGGATCGTTGCTTGCATGTCCACGCTTAACGTGCCGATTGAACGCTGCCCAGGGACTGGCTCGAAGCTGAACGCGCCGCCGATCGACGCGGAAAGGGCCGATAGCACGTATTCGCTAGGATTCTCGTTGATATAGCGAGTGATCGCCGGAATCCGCGTTTTGTTTAGCTCGCGCTGAGCCCGTAGCCGAAGTGGAAGTTCCTCTTCGTCAAAGGAGAGGAGGCGCCCGAGCGAACGCAGCGGAACCATGATCACATAGTACGCGCGCCCCGCCTGAACCCCGCGAATAGCCGCGAACTCATAAGAATTCATTCCCGGGATCCCTTGCCTGATTCCAGCACAATCGTCCGAAGTGGGCCAGCAGCCCGATCTGCGCGCGCCGGCAATTTAGCATGAGCACCTTATGAGATCAATATAACGGGGATATTTATACCGTGGACGAAATCCCAGGTTCTGGCAATTGTGCAGGAGATGGCGGCTCCACAGATTCAGGTTGTATTCGGCAAACGCGTTCGCGCCCTTCGAGAGGCGAAGGGGCATTCTCAGGAGGCTTTTGCAGCTATTGCGAATTTCGACCGGGGAGCGTTCGGGAAGCTCGAGCGCGGGGAGATCAACGCTGGGCTGATCTCGATCGCAAGGATTGCCGTGGCACTGGAGATGAGCTTGTCGGAACTTATGCAAGCGGTCGAACTTGAGCCAACTGAGATCAAGGCGATACCACGGTTGGCGCGCGGTCCAAAGCCGATGGGCGCTCGTGACTAGAGTAGATTCGTACGCGGATGCCAAGGCAGTGAAGACGGTCTCACAATCTCGGCCAGGTGGGAAGCACTGCCCTCGCCGAGCCTTACGCTTTTGAAGATCGGTGTACTTGACGAGAATATTCAGCATTCGGCTGTCTACGCCAGCAAGATAGCTATTACATGCGCCGAACGTTTAAATTAGCTCGCTTAGCTGACGATCGAATATGCTTGAACGAGCGATCTGTTACCGCGCTTCGCCGCTCCACAGCGGACCAGCCGCTTTCCACCATTGTCTCCATTGGACGCTCGCTGAACGAATAGCGGATTTCGAGATCAGTTCGGCGATGGTTGAATGGCAGAGATTGAGGCGCATAGCTGCCCTTATCTATGTGCGGGATCGGCTTGCTCCTGCTCATGGGCCACGAGCTGGCCCCAGCGTTCCGGATCGGCCTTTTTCATCATCTGCTGACCGGCATGCCACATGTCTGTTCCAACCGTGCGAGCGGCGATTCGTTCTGGCACGGCCCAACTAACCGGGAGTGACCGCGCAATCATTCCCGGTAGGATCGCGAACAGGACCATGCCGGCGACCGCAAACGCGACACGGTTATGCAGCACCTCGCGGTTCTGCTCTGCGACCGATCGAGACCGCGCAATCATCGCGTCGATGCGGGCACCGGCCGCCTCCATGGCGCTGGCTGCTCGCTCCAGCGCCTGCTGATCCTGTTCACGGCTATTTGCCGCCGCTTCGGTGATTTCACGTCCGAGGGACTCGGGCGTCAGCTGCAGCGCCGGCTTCTCCGACACGCGCCGCGCCCAGGCGCAGACATCCTCCAGCCGCTTGCCGACGGCCTCAAGGCTCGGCGCATAATCGGGTTGCGCGATGCGCTCGTCCGTCAGCCGCTCGACCGCACGGCGAAGCAGGCTGATCTCGGCGCGGAGTTCGCCGAACGCATGGGCGGCGAGGCTGGTATCGACGTCGTGGGGGGTGTCCTGCTCCATGCAGCAATATCTATCGCCCAAGGCCGCGACCACGCGAGAGGCCGAGCCAGTCCTGGATGCTGTGGAATATCGACGCGCCCTCGCGCATCCGCATGCCGAGTTCCGGAAGCCGCTTCCTGACCAGCGACTCGGCCTGCGCATCGCGCTCCATGCTTTTACCCAGGACACTCATCTGCTGCCCGATGGCGCGGACACCCGCATCGTCGCCGGCATGGCGCAGCGTCCGATGGGCTGTGGCGAGCTTCCGCCAGTCCTCCACGAACCGATCGGCGCGACGCGCCGGATTGGCGCGCAGTTCCGCTTCCAGTTTCATCGCGCGCATCGCCGCGCTGGTGCGACCCCTGGCTGTTTCATCGATCAGGTGAGGCTGGCGCGCGAACGCCGCACGGAGATCCCGGGAAGCGTCGGGGCGGGCCGCATCCAGCGCCGCGCGCGCCTTGTCGAACGCGATGCGCTGGTGCGGCAACTCGGTATAGCCGTCGTTGCGCATCCGCAGGATATCCGCGGTGGTGCGGGCGAACCGCTGCACGGCAGCTTCCAGCCCAAGCGATTGCGTGATGCCCACCGGCTGCGGTGTCGCGATCCGCACCCCGTCGAACATGCCGCGCGATGGCGGTAGCGTGACCGGCCGCAGGCCGAGGCCCGCGAACGGATCGCGTAGCGGAGCAGGCTTCGCTTTCTCAACCACCGGTTCGGGCAAGCGTATCTGCCGCCGATCGGCAAAGGCTCTCCTGAGCGCCGTCGAAGGATCTCGGGTGTAGTCCGAGGCCATGTCCTTGGCGCGATCGCGCGATAGCGCGCGCACGAGCTTTGCGGGTTCGGCAAAATCGTCGCGGCCATAATGAAGGTCGACGCTGTCGCGGTGGCGTGACAGCGCGACATAGGCGGCGTGCCGATCAAGCCCCGGCGTCGCCAGCACATGCGCCCGATCGATCGTCATCCCTTGCGCCTTGTGGATCGTCGCGGCGTAGCCGTGATCGATCCGGTTATAATCCTTGAGGTCGAACGCCACCGCGCGCCCATCATCGAGCATCACCGCCATGCGCGCGCTGGTGACGTTCTGGACGACGCCGAGCGAACCGTTCTTCACGCCAAGCCCGCGCTCATTCTTGAGGAACATGATCCGGTCGCCGGAGGCGAACGTTCGCTGCCCTCGCTCGGTCCGAAGCGTGACATCCTCGCCAAGCTGGCCGGCGACACGCAGCCGCTCGCGGGCGGCCCGGTTGAGCATCTGCACCTCGTCATTGGTGTGCGTGAGGATGATCCGCGTCGCCGTCGGCGCGGCGATACGATCACGGTCCCAGCGGTCGACCAGATCAACGCGCGCCTGCTCGCGCGTCTCGGCGGCGTGGACATGGCCATGCTCGTCATAGGCATGGAGCGCCTCCCCGGTTCGACCGGTGGCAAGCTGCCGGGTGGCATCGCGCTGCCAGTCCGCGCGCTGGCGTCGGATGTCGGTGATCTCGACGCTGCCGTGCCGTTCCGCGATCGAGCGGAACGCGGCTCCCGCCTCGATCGCCTGGAGCTGTTCGGGATCGCCGACCAGCACGACCTTCGCGCCGCGCTTCTCCGCTTCGGCGATCACGCGCTCCATCTGCCGCGAACCGATCATCCCGGCTTCGTCGATCACCAACACGTCGCGGTTCGTCAGGAGATCGCGACCCTGCGACCATTGATACTCCAGGCTGGCGATGGTGCGTGACGCGATGCCCGAACCACTTTCGAGATTTTCCGCCGCGATACCCGACAGCGCCAAGCCCTGGACCCGATAGCCGGCGCTCTCCCACGCTTCGCGCGCGACCGCGAGCATCGCCGATTTTCCGGTGCCGGCATAACCTATGACAATGTCGAGGTCGCGGCCGCTCGCTAGACGCACCACCGCGGCGCGTTGGTCTTGTCCCAACACCAGGCCGCCACTTTCGGCGGCGGCGATGGCACGGTCCAGCGTCGCCGCCGGAAGACCATGCCCAAGCCGTTCGGCCATCGCGGTCGTGGCGCGTTCCAGCCGTTGCTCGGTCTCGATCATCTCACGGCTGGTGAACCGATCTTCGCCTCGTCCGTCCTTGCCAAGCGCGACCAGCTCGGGCGTGGCTTTCACTGCCGCCATCACCTGGTCGAACTGCTCCTTCCCCTCGCTATGGCGATGGACGAACATCGCGAGGTCGCGGTGCGTGAATGTCGCCTGCTGGTGCGTGATCGCGTCGAGCGCGAGCGCCGGGTTCGCCAGCAGCTTCTCGCCATTGGCGCGGGCGATGGCCTGGTGTTCTACGAGCCGTTCGGATGCCAGGCCTTGCGCGACCATGCGCGACGCGGCCGGCCCGATCTTGTGCTGCGGCTCAAGGTCGATGCCCTGCGCCTCAAGCGAGCGGTGATCGATCCGTGCATCGATATCGAGCTCGGCGAGCCGCCGGTTCGCATGCTCGGCCCAGCGCTCGCGCCAACGCTCCAACAGGTCCGTGCGATTCCAGTCGCGGTTCTTCCGGCCGAACCCGTCCTCGCCAACGTCGCGTAGGGTCAGCATCACATGGGCGTGGGGCCTGGCCTCGCCATCGGCGCCGATATCCCAATGGACATTGAGATCAGCGATCATGCCACGATCGACAAACTCGGCGCGGACGAACGCACGCGCCAGCCGGATGCCCTCGGCCTGGTCCAGCTCGCGCGGGATCGCGAACTCGATCTCGCGCGCCAGTTGCGCGTCGATCCGCTTCTCGGCCGCCTCGACCGCGTTCCACAGTTTCTCGCGGTCGGCGAGATGCTCAGGCGCGCCGTCCGGCAGCATCACCTCGGAGTGGATGACGCCGGCCTTGTTCGAGAAGTCGTGATGGCGATCGAGCCGCTGGTCGTGCAGCCGCGAGGCGGAGCGGTAGGCGGCAGCCGCAACCGCGCTCGATCCGGCAGCGCGCGAGATGACCTTGGCCGAGAAATGGTAGATCGCCATGACGGCGATCCATCTACACCTCAAAAGCCACGTCGGCACGACGTATAAGCGCGCCCTCGAAAGATTTCATCAATCTCGGGACGCGGTAATCCCAAGAGATTTCAGCACATTGCGCCTGATCGACCGAGCCGATAACTGGATCATCCTCAACGTGCAAATGAGGATGAGCCGATGCGCAAACCCCGCGATTTCGACGCCGAGCTGAAGGTGCTTGGCGACAAGGCCAAACACCTGAAGGAGCGCAAGCTCGTCCAGCTTGGCGAGCTGGTCATTACCACCGGCGCCGACGCGCTACCGGTCGAACTGCTGGCCGGGGCGTTGCTGACCGCCGTCACGACAAAAGACCCAGGACTCAAGGAGGGCTGGCGCAAAAGCGGCGCAGCATTCTTTCACCGGAGTAGCGATGTTCGCCCGAACACTCGCGGCAACGTGCGCCGCGCTGCGCCGGACACAGGCGAACCGGCACCGCGTTCAGCTGAAGGCAGCGCGCAATGACCGGCGCGACTGGCAAGTGAAGCGCCGCGAGCGAACGCGCCAGTTGATCGAACTGGGTGGCCTTGTCGCCAAGGCTGGTCTGATCGCGTTGACCGACGATGACCGCGCGGTGGTGTTCGGGTTGCTCGTCGAGGCCGCTGCGAGGTTGCGGAGCGACCGGCGGGACGAAGCCATTACCTTATGGCGGCGGCGCGGCCAGCGCGCGTTCGCGCTGGCGCAACCTCCCGAAGGGGAGGCCTGACCGCGCAGGACTTGAAGTTCAGGCGGCGCTGTCGGGTCGGTCCGGCGCGGCAGCGGACGCGGCGGCCGCCTTCTCAAGCGTCGCGAGATGCGCGTCGCACGCTTCCCTGACCAGCTTCTGGAGCAGTTCGATCCGCTCGGCGAGCCATTCCAGTTCCTGCGGACTGATCTTGTAGTGCGGCGAATAGCGCGCGTTGACATAGGCCTGGCGCAACAGCTCGAACGAGCGCTGCGCGAACCGCGTGTTGCGCGGCCACACCTGAATGAGGTCGAACACCAAGGGCTCGGCCTGCCCGCGCAGGAAGTTCAGGCGGTGCGATTTCGGGCTATAGAGCGACAGGGTTAGCAAGAGAGTGTGATAGAAACGCTCAGTCGCTTGGTGCAGGTCAAAGGCAGCCTCGTTCGAATAGCCCTTGTCCATCGCTCCGCGCGCTAATTCGAACCGGCGAGAAGCGCTCGCATACCACTCCTCAAAATACTTCCGCGCTTCCTTCAACGCGGCGTCCGGCGTCAGCGGTTGCGGGTCGACGAACGGCTGATCGCCAGCCTCATACAGCGCGATGCCATCGCCGATGATATCGATGAAGAACGGACGGCCCTGCTGCAACTGGGCGTTCACGTCCGCCATGCTGTGGACGATGAAATTGACCGGCGCCGAGATGCGCTTGGCGATCGTCACCTCGCGCAGCAGATGGTCGTCGGCCTTGGACCAGAACTCGACCACATCGGTCAGCCGCTCGTCGCTGACCACCACGAGGATATCATAGTCCGAGGAATAGCCGCCGACCGGGTCGTCGACCCAGTCGCCGCGCGCATGGGAACCGTAGAGGATGACCTTGAGGATGCGGCCCTGCTTCTTCCACTTCTGGGTGGCAAGCGCGGTCGCGTCGTCGAACTCGGCGAACAGGATCTCGACGATCCGTTCAAGATCGCGCCGCTTGGCGGAAGGCAGATGATCGAGGTCGGTCTTCATGGATAGGCTCGACTGTGGGGCAAAGGGAGGGACAAGCACAAGAGCGAGGCGGCAGGCTCAAGGCCCGCCGCCCCTGTCCATGGACCGAAGGATGTGACCCAGCGCGGCGGCGAAGCGCCGCTCGACATCGCGCGCGGTCCGTCCGGTACGGCGTGCGATCTCGGCATAGCTTAGGCTGTCCAGTCGCGCCGCGAGGAAGATTTCACGTTCGATAACAGGCATCGAGCGCAGCGCCGCTTCAAGCCGGGCAAGCGTGGCGGGGTCGGGTTCGATGGTCATGACATATGTCCCACAAGAAGCCCGGCGACACGCGGGTGCCGCCGGGCAAGGGCCTCACGCCGCATTGCGGAGTGGTTCGGACTGCATTATCAACGGAGCGACACGCTCGGAGCGTGAGACGGCACCCACGCCACCGCGCGGCGTGTAGTGGCTGGCCGGGAAACGCAGCCAGCGCGGCACCCAGCCCTCGACCTTGGTACGACCACCGGCCCCGGTGAGATGATCGCGGATGATCCCGCGCAAGGTCTTGCCTTTCTCGCCGACATTGGCCTTGGCGACCATCTCGCCCGCGACCTCGCCGACCATCGCAAGCAACACCTCGCGATCGCGGATCGGTTCGAGAAAGGCGTCATCGGCCTGCCAGACGGAGGCCATGTCCACCGCCAGATGCATGCCAAGCACGTCCGTGATGTCGCTGCGCGCATCGAGCGTCTCGCCCATCACGATGGCAAGCACATCAAGCACCTGCGCATCGTCGAGCGCCAGCAGCTTGACGAGCAGCACCGACAGTCCCTCGTCCAATCCATTGCCACCGGTGACGGTTGGTGTCTCGGGATCGAACCCAAGCAGCGCCAGCACCGTGCGGCGTTGGGCGTCGAACGCGGTTTCCGAGGGACAGGTTTCGATACTCTCGGTGATCGCGTCGCTGCCCGCGCGCTGCTGCTCGACCTTGACCGTCCAGAGCGGCGATCCGGCGATCATGTGCGCAACCGGCACCCGCAGCGCGACACCCGGCTCCGTCACCAGCTTCGCGCGCACCGCCGCATGGCGATGCAGGTCGACATAGTCCTGACCGGAAGCCGTGATCTCAGAACGGATCGGCTTCTCGACCGTCTCGCCCTTTGTGAGCTTGCGCGCCTCTTTCAGCGTCACAAAGCCTTCGTGGAACGTCACCTCGCCGCGAAAGCCCAGGGCGATATAGACCCTGCCGCCCTGCTTCTTGCCGCGCCGCTCATGTTCCCATGCGTGGAAGGACTGGCCGGGTTCGAAGATCACGACCTCGCGCCAGCCCGCTGCGCGGTACGCCTCGGCCCGGACAGCGACGGCCGCATTCTGCGCGGTCCAGAACTGCTCGACCTCCGCGAAATAACTGTCCTCGCCGAACAGATCGGCGACGATCGCGCCCTCGAACGTCGCGAGGTCGAACAGCGCCACCTGTGTCGGGATCGAGGTGCCGCCGAACAGCCAGCCCTTCAACTGATGCCCGGTCGGACAATAGGTGTCGGGATCGTCGTGGAGCGCCAGCCAGTCGCGCTGCTGCGCCTTCGATGCCAGCGTCAGATGCCGCACGGTCACCGCATCGATCTTCTCCGTCCGGTAGAGGCTGCGGATGCGCGGCATGAGATTGCCGAGCGCCAGCGTGCGCTTCACCTGCACCTCGGTCAGCCCGAAGGTGATCGCGATGTCCTCTGGGCTGCGGCCTTCACGGACCAGCCGGGTGAAGGTGTCCCAGCGGGTCACCTCGTCGGGATCGAGCCGGGCGATGTTCTCGATCAGCGAGGCTTCGAGCGCTGCCGCGTCATCCCCTGCTTCCATCACCGCGCAGGGCAGTTCGTCGATGCCACCGCCCTCTTCCATGACCGCCAGCGCCGCATGATAACGTCGCTTGCCCGCGACGATCTCGTAGGTGTCGGGGCTGCCATTGGCTCGCACGATCAAGGGCACCAGCACGCCGCGCGCCCGCACCGACGGCAGGATGTTGGCGATGTCGGCGGCCTTCTTCACACCGCGCATGTTGACGGTCGAAACGCTCAGTCTGGCGATGTCGATATGTTTCAGTTCCATGGTCCTTACTCCTTTTCAAACACACACCGGCCCCGGCGAAGGGGGTGGGCGGCAAGGAGCGGACCGGCAGTCCCGCCGGCGGAGGCGGGCCGCATCCGAAGGACCGGAACGAAGAGGAGGACCCGAGCTTGCTCGGGTTGCGGCACGCCGCGGCGGGACTAGAGGGCAGCGACGCCCACCCCCTTGGCCGCGGCCGGATAAACCAACGCCAGCGCGACGCGCTGTCCGCAGCCCTCTCTCGCGGCGCACCGCGCCGCGCCGGCTCCCGCAGGAGCCATCAGATATGCACCCTCGAAATCCGGTCGGCCGGCGCGGCGGCGTGCGCGCGGGCCTGGGGGCCAGCCGCCGCCGCGACCCCCGGCCGGATCGAGTGTGCCGCGCCGAACACGAAAGCGCTGCGACCCCTGGCGGCTTCGCAGAAGTCCGCCGGTGCGCGCTCTATTGATCCCGGCGCACCGTTTGGCCGGCGCGCAGCCGGCCTTCCGCGTCAGGCGATCGTTACCCGAACGGGCCGAGACGCATTGCGACTCGACGCCGCGCATGCGGCGTAGAGCGCGGTCACGCCACCGGCGTGAGACGCCCTGGGAATCCTCCGTTCGAACCGACCCCGATCATGAGGGGCCTGAAGGTACCTTTATAACGCGCCTCGGCGCAGGACGAAGCAGGCCCCCTTGCATCGGCACGGCGGTTCCCAATCCTGTCCGTCAGTTCCCACAAGCGAACAAACAGGATCAAACCCATGACCGATGCCCCAGACCGCATCCTCCGGCTCAAGACCGTGCTCGACCGCACCGGGCTCAGCCGCTCGACCATGTATCGCAAGATGGAGAACGGCACGTTCCCGCATAACCTCCAGATCGGCGCCCGCTGCGTCGGCTGGCGCGAATCCGCCATAGCCGACTGGCTACGCAATCCCATGTTCTACAGCGTCGAGAACAGACAGCATTGAATCGATCAGTAGCCGCCCCTGTTCATCCGGAGGGAAGGCAGGCGAAGATAACGACCGGTCCTTTCGCCGCAGCAGCTTCGGGTATTGATCTTGCATGATAAATTTTAGAATTCTTCAGCTTGGTACCACAAACGTTCCCACATTTTGCGTAGGATATGGTAGTATGGTTTCGCTGCGGAGTAGGTGACGCGATCATCGCGTCGCAATATTCCACATATATTACAATAGGTTATTGAATAATCGAAACCGGATCAAAAAAACTTCTAAACAATGAGCGGAATTTCCTGATCCCCTACAATAGGCGGGACATTTCTTCGTTCCCGCCGGCTTTGGGTTTGAGCTGGGGGATTCCATGGTTTCGATTTTCACCGGGCTTGGCGCTGGCTTTGAGCGTGGGTCGGCTGCGACGCTGAAGTCGTTGGGCCTGCTGGGATCGGGATCGTTCGGACGGAACGGTGAGCAGATCTCAGTGAACGCGGCGACCGGCAATCTGCTGATCACGCAGCGCGACGAGTTCCTGGTGGGGCGCGGGCCGGATTCGGCAATCGGGCGGACCTATAACAGCTTCGAGGACGTCGCCGATGGCGACAATAACGACCATTGGCGGCAGAGCACGACGCGCGGCGTCCACGGCCTGACGGGCACGCTCAATACTGCAGGCAGCACGATCAAGCGCGATTCAGGCGACGGATCGGTCATCACCTATAGCTGGAATGCGACGGCATCGGCTTACATCGCGACGGACGGGGCCGGCGCCTATGACAAGCTGACCTATGCGAGCGGGGTGTGGACCTGGACCGATGGCGACACCCAGCTCACTGAAAAATACGCAGCGCACGGCGTCTATGGGCTGACCGGCACCGTTAACAGCAGCGGGAGCACGATCACCCGGATCAAGAGCGACGGTACCAGCAGCACCTATAGCTGGGACACTGCGACCTCAAAATATATTGCAAGCGCCGGCACGGCGAGCACCGACAACCTGACTTATGCGGGCGGCGTTTGGACTTGGTCCAACAACGGCAGCCCGCTCACCCAATATTATTACGCCAATGGTGCGAATTGGCGCGTCACCGAGGTGTCGGATACGGTCGGCCAGAAGCTCACCTTCTCCTATCTCGGCGCGGCGCTGGACAAGGTGACGACGCAGGACGGCAGCTACGAGCAATATAGCTGGTCGAGCGGGCGCATCACCCAGATCGTGACCGGCTATACGGATCTGGCGACCAATACAGCCAGGACGCTGACACGGACTCGCTATGGCTATGACGGCTCCAATCGACTGGCGACGGTCACCGTCGATCTGTCCCCCGGCGACAATGCCATTGGCGACGGCAAGACCTATGTGACGACCTACGGATATGACACGTCGGGCCGTGTCTCCTCGATCACCGAGACGGACGGATCCTCTGTCGCCATCACCTATGATTCATCGAACCGTGTCGAGACGGTGACGCAGGCGGTCGCAGGCACAGCCACGCGCACGACGACGTTCAGCTACGACACCGTCGCGCGGCAGACGACCGTCAGGGATGCGCTAAACCAGAAGACCGTGCTCAAATATGACGCGAACGGGAATCTCACCCAGATCGTGACCCCGCCGGCCAACGGGGCAAGCGCGCCACGCGTCCAGCAATTCGCCTACAATGCGAACGGCGACGTCATTTCGGTCGACCAGGGCGATGGCAACATCATCGTCTACGGTTATGATGCCGATGGCAACCGGACCAGCCAGCGCGACGCGCTGGGCAACACGGTCAGCTGGGCCTACCAGAACAACCAGTTGCTTACCGAGACGCGCTATCTGGTTCCCGATCCCGATGGGGCCGGACCTGGCGTGGCCGGGACACCCCAGACCATCCGGTATGTCTACAACGCCGATCTTACGCTTCGATACGCGATCTCGGCCGAAGGGGCGGTGACCGCCTATGGCTATGACGCGTACGGAAACCGAACCAGCGCGATCGAGTATCTGGACGGCAAATATCCTGTCTCCGGTCTTCAGCCAACCGACATTCCAACTGCCACGCAGATATCCAACTGGATCGCAGGCCGCGACAAGAGCGCCGGAAGGCGCACCGAGACGGTCTATGATGCCCGTGGCAATGTCGCTGTTGTGCGGGGCTATTCGAGACTGCTCTCGACCGGCGAGTTCGATACGGCGTCGGAGAAGAGCGAGACCGTCTACGCCTACAACCAGGCAGGCGAACTGCTTGTCCGGCGCACCTTCGCCGGCAATGCGAGCAAGGTCGACAGCTTCGCCTATGACGGCCTTGGCCGGACCATATCGACCAGCAATTCCAACGGCCTGCAAACGACGATCGCCTTTGCCGACGCCACGCAGACGACCACCGTTACGCTTGCCAGCGGTTTGACCCAGGTGTCGGTCTACAACCTTGCCGGAGAGCTGATCAGCTACACACAGGCCGCGAGCGGCGTCGCGACGGCGGTATCGAGCTACAAATATGACGCACTCGGCCAGGTTAAGCTGGCGACCGACCCGCTCGGCAACCGCACCTATTATTTCTACGACGCCGTGGGGCGGAAGACCGCGCAGATCGACGCGCTGGGCGCGATCACCGAATATCGGTATGACGCGCAGAACAATGTCACCAGTACGACGCAATATGCGACACGACTGACCCCGGCCCAGCTCGGCACGCTGGTTGACGGAAGCGGCAACCCGACCGCAGTGAGCCTCGCTTCCCTGCGCCCGACGGCAAACGCCGACGATCGCTGGACGTTCAACATCTACGATCTTTCCGGGCGCCTGGTGCAGACGATCGACGCGACCGGGGCGACCACGGTCTATGCCTATGACGGCGCCTCGCGGCTGATCTCCTCCACTCAATATGCCACGCGTATGTCGGCAGCCCAGATCGCGACGCTGAAGGCCGCCGAAACGAATCAGTTCCTCAATCCCAACGATGGGACCCTATGGTCATACGATGCCGGAATGACCGTCACTGCGGCCGGCACCATCGATGGTGCGAACGCCTTCAAGTTCACCGTCGGCTCATCGGGGCAGGCCAGGATTTTCAATGCCTATTTGCCGGTGGTCAGCGCGGGGCAGACCGTTACTCTGGTGATAACGCTGATGGCGTCGGGTACCACGACAGGGGGGGTCCTCGATCTCTGGGGCGCGCAGACTGCCTGGGGCAATGCCAGCGACGCAACCGCAACGATTCTTTCAGGGCCGGGCACGCTAACGCCGGGCATTGGCGCGAGCACGACGGTTTCGGGGCTGAGCACCACCGCGGCGACACGCATTGCGATCACGCACACCTTCAGCACGGCCGACACCCAGCTATTGCCGATCTTCTGGATCAAGGCGATCACAGCGTCGGCAGGCGACGCGATCATCGCGGCCGCCCCGGTCGTCACCACGCGCTTCCACACGGCCAGCTACATCCCAACCGCCGACGCCGCCAACGACCGGACAAGCCGGATCTTCTACGATGCAGACGGCAACGTCACCGGCACACTGGATGCCGAAGGCTATCTCACCCAGTCGATCTACGATACCGGCGGCACCAGGATTCAGACGCTCGCCTATGCCAATGCCGTCGCCGGCAATTTGCGCGCGACGGGCAGTCTTGCACAACTCCTCGACAGTGCCGGTACTCCGACGGCTGCCACGACCACCTATAAATATGACGCGCTCGGGCGGCTCAGGCTCACCACGGACGGTCTCAACAATCGCACCCATTATTTCTACGATGCCGCGGGCCGCAAGACCGCCGAGGTGGATTCCCTCGGGGCGCTCACGGAGTATCGCTATGACGGCGAAGGCAGCGTCACCAGCACGACGCAATACGCGACGCGGCTGACCCCGACCCAGTTCGGCACGCTGATCGACGGCAACGGCAACCCGACCGCAGTGACCCTCGCCTCCTTGCGCCCGACGGCAAGCGGTGACGACCGTTGGACGTTCAATATCTACGATCTCTCCGAGCGCCTGGTGCAGACGGTCGACGGGACCGGGGCGACCACGATCTATGCCTATGACGGCGCCTCGCAACTCGTCTCTACCACCCAATATGCCACGCGCATGTCGGCAGCCCAGATCGCGACGCTGAAGGCAGCCGAGACCAACCAGTGGCTCAACCCCGACAATGGGAGCTTGTGGTCCTACGATGCCGGCGTGACCGTCACTGCCGCGGGCACGATTGATGGCGCCAATGCCTATCGCTTCACCACCTCGGCGACGGGGCAGGCCAGGTTCTTCAACGCCTATCTGCCAATGGTCAGTCCTGGGCAGATCGTGACCTTCGTGGTGACACTGATGGGTTCCGGCACAACGACCGGCGGCGTCCTTGAAATCTGGGGAACGCAGACGGCGTGGGGCAATGCCAGTGACGGTTCAGCGGTGATCCTTTCGGGACCGGGCACGCTTACACCACTTAGCGGCACCGGAATGACCATCTCGGGCCTGAGCACCACCACAGGCACCCGCATCGCGATCACGCGCACCTTCAGCGCGTCCGACAATCAGGTGTTGCCGATCTTCTGGATCAAGGCGGTCAACTCGGCTCCCGGCGACGCGATCATCGCCGCCGCGCCTGTCGTAACGACACGTTTCCGTGCCCCCAGCTACGTCCCCGCCGTCGATGCCGCCAACGACCGGACAAGCCGGATCTTCTACGACGCCGAGGGTAACGTCACCGGCACGCTGAATGCCGAGGGGTATCTTACCCAGTCGATCTACGATGCCAGCGGAACCAAGATCCAGACGATCGCCTATGCCAACGCGACCGGTACCGCCGGGAACATCCGCGCAACGGGCAGCCTCGCGGACCTTCTCGCAAGCGTTACCCCCGACACCGCGCGCGATGTCAGGCAATGGATGCTCTACGATGCGCGCGGCTTCCTGGCGGCAACCATCGACGGCGAGGGCAATCTCACCCGCTTTCGCTACACCGCGGCCGGTTATGTCGACCAGCAGATCAAGGGACAGAAGCTTGATCCTGCCGCGCTGATCGCAACGCCGCCGACGCTTGCCGGCCTGCCCGCCGCCCCAGCCGGCGCGACCCTCGAAACGATCGGCTGGACCCGCAACGCCTTTGGCCAGGCCCTGACTGAAACCCGAAGCCTGACCGGCAGTGTCACGATCACCACGACCTATCGCTACAACGCCGTGGGCAAGCTGGTCTCGACCGTTACCCAGTCTGGGGGCACTGATCCGCGGACCTATAGCCAGCGCTATGACGCGCTGGGCCGGCTGACGAGCGAGCTTTCAGGCATCGGCAATACCGTCCTGGCCGCACTCTCCAATCCCAACCAGGCGCAGATCGACCAAGTCTATGTCGATTACGGCTGGACCTACAGTTACGACAAGGCCGGCCGCCTGGCCGCCAAGCGCGGGCCGAAGGGTACTGAAGCTTCGGGCGCGAGAACGCTCTATTACTACACGGCGGAGGGCGATCTCGCCTATGAGATCGACGCGCTCGGCGCGGTGGTCGAGCATCGCTACAACAGCTTTGGCCAGCGAAGCGATATGATTGCCTATGCGGCCAAGCTTGCACCGGCGGCAATCAATGACTGGACCGGCGGGGAGATCACTTCGGCCGTCCGCAGTGCGATCACCGGCCTGTCGTCGGCGGCGCTCGATACTGCCACCCATTTCGATTTCAACGTCGACGGGACGGTGAAGCAGTCCATCGATGCCAACGGTAACGTCTCGAGCTTCACCTATAATGCCTTTGGTAACCTCATCGGCAGCACGGTGCCGCGCGATGGCGCCGCGATCATCGTCTCGACCCGCAGCTATGATCGGCTTGGCCTGCTGAAGACCGAAGTGGTAGATGCGGCCGTCGGCGGCAAGGCAATCACCACCAGCTACGGCTATGACGCGTTCGGACGGGCGGTCCAACTCACCAACGCCAACGGCAAGGTCACCAGATCGGCCTATGATCGCGACGGGCGGCTCGTCAGCGTTACCGACGCGCTCAACAACATCACATACTACGCCTATGACGCCCGCGATAACCTCGTCGCCGTTACCGATGCCAACGGCAAGATCACGCGCTACGTCTATGACAAGGCGGGGCGCAGGATCGCCACGATCGATGCGCTCGGCGGTGTGGTCGCCAACAGCTATGACGCCGATGGCCGGCTGGTCGCGACGCGCGAATATCTGAACACCGTCAACCCGGCCCTTCTGCCGCTCGAGGTGACCGAAGCCGCGCTCGCGCTGCCCGCGATCAAGACAGGCGACCGCGTCACCCGCTACGCCTATGACAAGGACGGCCAGCTTCGTTTCGAGATCGACGGGCTCGGCCATGTGACCGAATATGCCTATAATGCCCAGGGCAAGGTCATCCGCACGGTGGCCTATGACGGCGTGATCGGCGCCGATGGCACGGGCCTGTACGCCGCGACATGGATCGCGGGCCAGGTCGCGAGCTTCGCCTCGGCCCCCGGCACCCGCGTTTCGCGCGCGGTGTACGATGCCGTCGGCCGGCTGACCTACAGCATCGACGCGTTGGGCCAGGTCACGGTTTCGACCTATGATGCAAAGGGACAACTGACCAAACAGGTGCAGGTCGCGACATTCTACACGGCGACCGGAGACCCGTCGCTCGCCGCGATGGACGCGTGGCTGCCGTCGAGCGCCAACGATCGTACGACGCGTTCGCTTTACGACCGCAAGGGACAGCTGAGCTATAGTGTCGATGCGCTCGGCTACGTCACGCGCTACGAATATGACAAGCTCGGCAAGGTGCTGCGGCAATCGCGCTACGAGTCGGTCCAGTCGGTCGGCGATGCCACCACTGTCGACACGATCAGCATCGTCTCGCCGACGAATGTGCGTATCACCCAGTTCAGCTATGACAGCGCGGGCCGGCTCGAAACCACGACCGATCCCGCAAACATCGCCACCCGGTTGACGCTCGACCAGATGGGGCAGATCACATCGTCGACCGAGGCATTCGGCACCACGGATGCACGCACCACCACCTATGCCTATGACGCGGTCGGCCATGTGATCGATACGACCGATGCTCTGAGGAATATCGTTCACAAGAATTACGACGCCCTTGGCAGGGTCGTCGCCATCGTCAGGATACCGAATCTGACCGGTCTTGCCGCCCTCCCCGGCGCCGGCATCGATGAAAAATACTATCTGGCAACATATGCCGACATCGGCCCGTCCGGATTGACGCCGTCATATCATTACGACCTGGCTGGCTGGCGCGAGCGGCGCAATCCCAATGCGATGTTCAATACCGCTTATTATCTGGATCAGAATCCGGATATCGCTGCGGCGGGAATCAATCCCTTCGAGCATTTCATTCAATATGGCTGGCGCGAGGGCCGCAGGCCTTCGGCGAATTATTCGGCATCCGACTATCTCGCTCAATATGCCAACGTCACCGAGACGTTTTCCTATGATGCCGCAGGGCGCGTGGAACAGCATGTCGTCGCTGCCGGCACATCGGACCAGGCAACCACAAGATATAGCTACGACGCGCTCGACCGTGTCGTCACCGAAACCGATGCGCGCAATTCGGTTACGATCCGCACCTATGACGCGCTTGGCCAGCTTGCCTCCAAAGCTGAGTCGGGCACGACCGGCGATGTCATCACCTTCTATACCTATGACAATTTCGGCAATGTCTGGAGGGTCATCGATCCGCGCGGCAATGCAACCTACAGCTATTATGACAAGAACGGGCGGCTGACCCTCAAGATAGATGCCGAGAATTACGCCACCGGAACCTCCTATACCCGGTTCGGCGAGGTCGAGTCGGTCACTCGGTATAGCAGTCGGATCGCGGGGACACCTGCCGCCGGTACGCCGCCCACGCTGCTTCCGCTCAATCGTATCGAGAACAGTCAGTTTGCTGGCCCCGGCAACTGGGATCGGTGGATTGCTTCTTCCGGGCTAACTTTCAATAGCCCGTTGTTTACCGGTGTCTGGAACGGCAAAAACTATATCAGGAGCGACTTCACCGCGACTGCGGGCGGTCAGGTCACCTCTATTTTTACAGGCGAGAATAGCTGGTTTGAGGTCACCGCCGGCGAACGACTGGCGATTCAGGCTGGGGTGGAAGGGCTCGGTGCAGTCCGCCAGCTCACGCTGCATGTGTGGTGGTCCGATGTGAACGGCAACCGAATGTCCGAAGGAAGCTTTGTCGGAACGCTATCCGGTCCCCAATCCTATGACACCAAAATCTCGGGCTTCGTCACGGTTCCGGCGGGCGCCGTCAGCGCACGGCTTGAACTATATATGGAGTCCTCGGGAGCTGGTACCGGGTCGTTCAATATCATCGCGCCAATGGTGACCAGCGCAACGGCAACGCAGACGACGATACCCGCTTATGTGCCAACGGGTATCGATGCCACGACCTGGTTCAATTATGACAAGCTCGGGCGTCTGGTTCGAACCACCGATGCCGAGAATAACAGCGAAGTCTATACGCTCAACGCCTATGGCGAGCGCGTCCAGGTCAGGAACAAGCTCGGCGGGATCACGACGAATGTCTATGACAAGCGGGGCCTGCTGATCAACGAAACGCTGCCGCTGGCGACCTATGACAGTGCCGGCAATCTCGCCGGTTCCGCCGTGGTCAACAGCTATGACTATGACCGCCGCGGCAACCTCGTCCGGAAGACCGAGGCGGACAATTTCGATTACCGGCGGACCACCCGATACAGCTATGATGCGCTCGATCGCCTGAGCACGACCACCGGTGACGCCGTGGCCACCGGTACCGCCGGCACCATGGCCGTGCCCACCGAATATTATTACTACGACTGGCGCGGCAATTTGATCGAAAGCCGGGATGCCGCCGGCGCGCGAACCCTGTTCCGCTACGACAGTCTCGACCGCAAGACCGGTGAGATCAACGCGCTCGGGACGCTGTCGACCTTCAGCTACGATGCCAACGGCAATCTCACGGCCAGCCGGGTGTTCGGCACGCCAGTAGCGCTGCCGGCGACGCCGAATTCCCTCTGGCCGGCGGCCCCGTCGACCGAGGCGCGCCTGACGACCTATGAATATGACCGGGCCAATCGCCGCACCGCCACCCAGATGCTGGGCGTCAGGACCGGCTACTGGAACGGATCGTCTTACATCCCCTCGGCCAGCGATACGGTGCGCAACACGGTCACCTATGACGCGAACGGCAATGTCGTGAAATCGACCGATGCCAATGGCAATGAGGTCTTTTCCTATTACGACAGGCTTAACCGCAAGATCGCATCGGTCGACCAGGAAGGCTATCTGACAAGTTGGACACTGGATGCAGAAGGCAATGCGCTGAGCGAAACGCGCTACGCCCAAAGGCCAGCCGCTGCCACGCTTGGCGTCCCGCCCGCCATCCCGAATGCGCTTGCCACCGACACCGCCAATCGCAACACAACCTTCACCTATGACAGGAACGGTCGCCGCCTGACCGAGACACGCGGCGCGGTGGAGGCTTCCACGGTTGGCGGAAACGGCGCGCTGTCCTCATCGAATGCCGGTTCCGTCATTCGCTACGAGTATAACGGGCTCGGTCAGGTCACGAAGAAGACCGAGGCGAACCTGGATTATACCAAGCACGAATATGATTATATGGGTCGTGAGACGCGAACGACGCGAACGCCTTTTACGGACTATCGCGGCGTCGAAAATATAACCCCGACCACTGATATTCGCTACAATGGCCTCAACCAGGTCTTGCGGACGATCCAACGTGGCGACGGGACGTTGACCGCAGCCGATCGCGAGACGATCTATACCTATACCGCCGGGCGTCTGACGCGCATGACCGACCCTACGGGATTCGGTACCAATTATTATTATGACGTAGCGGGACAGTTGGTCGCGCAGACTTATAGCCGCCAGAAGTCCAACGGCAGTTTGGAAACGAACGGAAACTTCTTCAGCTACGATGCGGCGGGTCGTGAAACCAGCCGCAAAATGGGCGTGTTGAACGGTTCCGTATGGACGTTCGGGGACACCACCGACGAATATTACAATAGCTATGGCGAGATCATCGCCCAGGGGACGAATACGGGAGGCGTCAAGGCCAATGCCCAGCAGTTCGCCGACTATGACATGGCTGGACGGGTGTGGCGTACCAATTTCAAGGACGGCATCACCAAGGTTTACGCCTATGACAAGAATGGCAACGCAACTATGCTGTTGCAGAGCACCGGTACTGTCGACCTGAAAACCAAGAGCAACATCGATCAGGTCTTTAATAATCTTTCTGGAGTATCCTTGACGTTAAGTATCTTCGACAAGCGCAATCAATTGATCGAGACATTCCAGCAGGCCAGCAACAATATCGGTGCCAATCCGATCCGCCCCGAACTCATTCCCGATCCGACCGGCCACGGTGTCGCCTCCTTCTATGCGGACGGAGACGTGGTTGAGAAGGTGAACAAAGTGGAGGTGACGAACAACCCCGCGGTCAAGCCCACCGAGAGTCCGGAAAGCCGGACTACAGCTACCGGTGGCGGCGTCTCATTCGATGTATTGATCGCGCGTGGTTGGGAAAGTAACGGGACAGGGGACTGGGGGTCGCTCACGATATTGGCTGATCGCGCTGTCTTCTATGGAAATGGTGTGGTCCATGTCATCATCACGGATGCGCAGGGGACACGTTCCTTGGGGGATTTTACTCCTTCCAACAACCTTACCAATGATGCGACCTCCGTTCGTTTTTCTAGTTATCTATTCACCTCAGGTATGGTTTCGTTCACTCTTACGCAGGACGTGCCGGGCGGACAGGTTGTTATTGCTCAGCCGAGCATGATTATTGAGATGCCGATACCTGGGCCGGACTTTGAAGGGCCAAGGTACGCAACATCTTATGAAAAAGTATATCCGGCGCCGAAACTTCACTTCCAGAACGAAAACGCCAATGCCACCGTTGTTCAGATGTTTGTCCGGCCGACCGGGTCGGGCGGGGCGTATCAAAAATTAACAGCGACTCAGCTGAATAATTCGATGGGCTCGAATATCGCGGGGTGGTTCACCTATGATTTGACTCAGTCGCCGTTCAACGGCCTGCCGGCAAACAGCAGCTGGGACATCAAATATCTGGCCATGGACGCGGCCGGCAAAATCTACGATTCCAAACAGGCTGTCCTGTCGAGAAACAGCAATGGCAGCCCGGTCCTGGACAATGTCATATTGGTCGATGTGCGCGGTCCCGGCCAGGCGATGCTCACGAATGATTCCGGCCGCGACTGGTTGATCCTCTCGGGCCTGCCAGCCGCGCCCGTGAACATGCGCTACAGGCCGCTCGGCAGCAGCGGTGGCTGGTCAGTGCCGGTCGGCGTCAATCCGGCCGGTTACGGCCAGAACGGCCTGGCGGCAGTCGATGTCACCGGCGTTGGCGGTCCGGTCGAATATTGGGTCGAACTCGCCGATGGCACGAAGCTCCACGGTACGCTCACCGTCGGGGGGCAGGCATCACTGCTAACGCAATATAAGGACGCATCGAGGGAGATTATCCTGAGGCCGCCGCCTGGCCAGACGGTTACCTGGCAGCAGTTCCGCTATTTCCGGGACGGCGCCTGGTCGTCATGGATCCCGCAAAGCGGGGGAGGGAATTGGACCTATAACGCGAAGGATCTCGCGGATTTCTACTCAAGCCGTAGCTATCCGATAGAATATGAGACTTATAACGTTGATACGCTGGTCTCCCGTTCCGAGGCAACGCTGACATTCGGCTATGACAGCCAGTCCATGAGCACCTTCAGCGGCGCGCCGGGGATGGCCGCCAAAGTATTGTTCGATCCGAAGCAGAACGGCGTGGCGAAGATCGTCCTGTACTGGCGTGACCGGGGATCCACCGGGGCCTTCACGGCCGTCACCATTTCCAAGGCAGGTGGCATCTTTGCCTGGGACGTCGATGCGGCGGGTGTGCGGCCGGGCACAGGCACCCGGAATCTCGAATATTATTACGATGCGTACGCAGCCGACAACACGATCCTGCCGACGCTCAACCATGCCGACCATGCGATGGGGTATCTCGCGATCCAGAGCGATCGTTATGCCGATACGACCAACAACGCGCTGGTGTGGCGCATCGACACCGCCGTGGCGTCCCAATATCTCGTCCACCGCACGCAAAGCTTCAACGCATTCGGGGAGATCGCTTCCGAGACTGACGGCAATGGCCGTATCACCAGCTTCAACTACAACACGATGGGCAGGCTGACCGGCAAGATCAGTCCACAGGTCGATGTGACTGACGAATCCGGCGTCACGACCAGGCAGTCGCCCACCGAATATTATTATTATGACCAATCCGGCCGCCTCGTCGGCAAGAGGGACGCGAACCAGAAATTCTTCACCCAGACCCTGCTGGCCGGCAGTGGGCAGGGCGGCGACACGGCGCTCACCATCGGCGAGTTCAATCCAGACAATAGCCAGAAGGCGTACGGGTACGATATCTTCGGCGATCTGCGAAAGATCACCGATGGGCTCGGTGCCGTCACCAATAACACCTATGACAAGGCTGGCCGGCTGATCCAGGTCGACCATCCGGTACGCGTCAACGGTAATTCGCCAGGCGTCCGGCTGGTCGACTATTATAGCTATGACGGGCTTGGCCAGCGCATCAAGCACAGCAACTCGGTCTATGGTGGTACGGTCGCCGAGACGACCGATTACGATGTGCAGGGGCGGGTGGTCAGCACGGTCAGCTTCGGCGGCTTGGCGACGACATATTCCTATACCTGGTACAGCATCGCCAGCAATCTTCTTGGTACCATCGGTCTCGGCAATTTCGGCGGGTGGCAGACGATCACCACCAATTCCGCCGGCCTCAATTCCTATGAGAATCGCGGCCTCTTCGGCCAGATAAACTGGCGGCAGGACTTTGGCGGCCATAGCTCGCACTACACCTATGACCTCGCGGGCCATCTCGTCGGCCAGACCGGCTCGACCGGGCAGTCGATCTCCTACACCTATTACAACAACGGCTATATCGCGAGCATCACTGACAATACGCTGCGCATGCGGTCCACCTTCCAGTATGACAATGAAGGAAACCGCACGCTCGAAACCTATAACAGCACGGATGCGTCGCCGATTATCTATCAGAACGCCTCGGTCAGCTATGACGAACTGAATCGCGTGGTGCGTTTCAAGGACGCCAAGGCGGAAATCACCTATAAATACGACGCCAATGGCAATCGCCGCGAGGTGAAGAGCATCTATAATGACGGGGTCGACGGGACGGAGCGAACCCAGGACTATTGGTACAAATATGACAGCATGAATCGCTTCGTTCTGACGATGGGCACGCTGTTGGGCGGGAACATCGTCGCCGGCAATGCCGGGGTCGCCCTTACCTATGATCCTGCGGGCAATCGCAAGACGGCGACAACGGCGGGTTCTTCGGAGGTGGAGACCTACACCTATACCGCCGATGGTTATCTCGAGGATACGATCATCGCCGGCGTGGTGCGCGCGCGGCGTACCAACGATGCGCTGGGCAGGGTGACGAGCTATACCCAGTTTGCGCCTGATGGCGCCGTCTCTTTTACTCGCACCTTGACCTATGACCGGAACAACCGGGTCACCGACCAGACCGAGACCGATGCCGCGAACGGCAACGTCATCACGACGATCCACAACGACTACAGGGCCTATGTCGCCGGCAGCGGCTATACGGGGCTCGACCAGGGGGTGATCACCCATAGCAGCCTGGTGAAGTCGACCGTCACGACCGAGACAGTCTACAGCTATGAATGGTGGGATGAAGCGAAGCAACTCGCCATCCGCGTTGACCCGACTGACCGGAGCAACCCCAATACGGGCCAATGGGCATCGGGCTTCTCCAGGCTCAGCTACGATGAGAATGGTCATCTGAAGCAGGTCGTCGATACCCAGGCCAACCGCGTCCTCTCCTATCGCAACGACGCCTATGGGCAGGTGCTGGTCCGCGAGGAGAAGATCAACAATGTGCTCGGGGCGCGGCAGCTCTATTATTATTTCGACGGCCGTCGCATCGGCGATGTCGGCAATAGCGGCCCCAGCCCGAGCCTGATCGACTATGCGCAGGAACTGGCGCTGGATCGCAACGCGCCGCGCGACAAGGGCGGGTTCCGCAACGGGCGGCCCGTGGAGAGCGCCGATTTCGACCAGAATTTCCAGCCAATCAACGCGAGCTATCCGGGTCCGGTGGCGGCGATGTACACCGCGCGGAACGGCGACACGCTGCAATCGATCGCCCGGGCCGCGTGGGGCGACGCGAACCTCTGGTACCTGATCGCCGACGCGAACGGCCTGACGGGGAATGCCACGCTGGTCGCCGGGCAGACGCTGTCGATCCCCAACAAGGTCACCAACTTCCACAACACCAGCGAGACCTTCCGCGTCTACAACCCCGGCGAGGCGATCGGCGACGCCATGCCGACCCTGCCGGCTGCGCCGACCATGCCCGCACCGCCTCCGCCCAAGAAGAATGGCTGCGGTATTCTGGGCGCGATCCTGCTGGCGGCCGTCGCCGTTGCGGTAACGCTGGTCATCAAAGTGCCCGTGTCGAAGTTTTTTGGGACTCTTTTCAGCGCCGCGGGTGCGTCGACGGCTACCGCGGCTACCGCTGGTTCGATCGTAGGGGCGACTGCGACTGGTGCGATCGCAAGCGCTGTGAGCCAGGGGGTCGGCATCGCAACCGGCATCCAGGACAAGTTCAGCTGGAAAGCAGTTGCCCTGGCGGGAATCAGCGCTGGCATCGGCGAAGGGCTGGGGCAGGTCGGCTTTCTGAAGGACGCGTCGGGAATCGGTAAAAATATTCAGGACGTTGCTCGCGGGGCCCTGGGCAATGCCGCGACCCAAGGCATCGCCGTCGCAACCAGGCTTCAAACCAGGTTCGATTGGTCGGGCGTTGCCGTCGGCGCCGTCGTCTCGGGCGTCAACGGGGCAACGAACTTTGGTGGCTTTGAGGGGCGTCTGGTATCGGGCGTGCTCGGCGCTATTGCCGGAGGGGCGACGAGAAGCCTGATCGATGGTTCCAGCTTCGGCGATAACGTGATCGCCGCGCTTCCCGATGTCATCGGTGCGACCATCGGGCAGATAGTGGCCGATGGCGTCCAACGGACGGTTGATTTCGGCAAGCAGGTGTCGGCCTTGGAGAAGGCCGGTATCTCGACCAAAGATGCCAAGAGCTATGTGCGTCAGCTGGGCAAGCTCCAGCGCGGCGATATCAGCGGTTTCCTCGATCAAGGCGGGGCCGGCGGGGCGGGCATAACCGCTCACACCCCAGCGGAAGAACGTGCCTATGCCGCTGCGCTGTCACAGACCGGCAGTGCCAGTGATGCGCAGACTGCCTTACTGGCGACGGCGCTAAGCGAGCGGCTCGACCTCGATGCGAGGCGTGTCGGGGCAAGCAGCCTCAGCACCAAGGTTAAGGATGGGTTCTTCCGGTTCAAGGGCGCGATCGACCGTGCATTGATCTCGACCGAGGTGTATTTTGACCGGACCATCCCTGAGATGCTACCCAAGGGCTATAGTCGTCTGAGTGGTGCTCAGGTGCGCAGCTTGGGGTTCGATCCGTCCCGGTTGACCGATACCGCGTCGGGATACTTCTCGGCGCTCTATGTCGCGCCAGGCGAGAACTACATCTATGCCAACCGCGGGACCGACTCCGGCGCAGACTGGAAATCCAACGCCTTGCAAAGTCTCGGAAAGGTATCCCCTCAATATCAACGGGCGATCGACAATGCGGTCGATTTGCGTGATACTTTACAGAGTAAACTGTCGTTCACAGGCCACTCGCTGGGTGGTGGCTTGGCAACCGCGCAGGCACTTGTCACCGGTCTGCGTGCGACCGTGTTCGATCCGGCCGGGGTGCATTCCAACACGCTGGCGCGCTACAACGCGAACTTCAGCCGCGTGAACGAGTTGGTCACTTCCTACTATGTTCAGGGCGAGTTCCTGCACGGCTTGAACGACCAGCTGGGCACACCGACCCGGGGACGGGTCGTCGGGCTGCCGGCGGTCGAGCAGCTGTCACGCGACCAGAGCAACTTCCTCTCCACGCCGACATCGGACCTCGCCGGCTTCGACGGCACGGCGCGGCACGCGACCAGTGCCTTGCTGTCGTCGATGTTCTACAAATACGCTACGATGCGGACATGGCCTTGAGGTATGACGATGCGATCCGGGAGGGAAGGACGATGCTGCTGTCGGTTTTGGGAGTGCTGCTGATGGGCTGTTCGCAACATGAGGTTGGGGGACATACCGCCGAACAGGTGTTCCCCGATCCGCAAGTACGCGCGTTGGCCAATGGGGCGTGCGAGGGGGACGCGACCGAAGTCAAGCGCCTTGTCGGGCAAGGCGTCTCAGCCAATGCGCGGGGTGAAGACGGGTTCACGCCGCTGCTGTGGGCGCTGACCTGTCGCAACCAACCGGGGATACGGGCGCTGCTTGATGCCGGAGCCAATCCCAACCAAGCAGCGGGTAACTATGCCCCGATGTTGGTAGCGGCGACCTATGACGATCCAACATTCCTCAAGCTGCTGCTGGCGCGGGGTGGTGATCCCAACACGGCAGAAGCCGAGGGAGCAGATACCGCGCTGCAGATGGCTCTATCGGTCGGCATCCATCACAAAGACTGGCGAAACTATTACATCCTTCTCGACGCCGGGGCCGACATCAACCGTGAGTATAAAGGTAGAACAATCGCTGAGACGGCGACCTCTCTAGGTCAGATGGACAAGGCGATCGAGTTAGTCGAGCGCGGCTACAGTCATAATCTCGACAGGCTGGCACGCTTCGCGGATATCCGCATCATCGATCGCGAGTTCCCCGTGGCGCGCAAGCAGCAACGTCAACTCCTGGCGCTGTTGAAGGCAAAGGGTGTGCCGGTTGATGCGATCATAGCGAAGCGCAAGGCGCAAGACGCGCAGAACGAGCGCGAGCAGAGAGCGTATCACGAGTCGCTCATCAATCCGAAATCTGCTCCTGACACCACCCCAACGACATCCTGACCGATAGCGCGATCCTTGCCCGCCGAAGGAAAGCCCGGCGCGACGCATCTGAAGCAGGTCGTCGATACCCAGGCTAACCGCGTCCTCTCCTATCGCAACGACGCTTATGGGCAGGTGCTGGTCCGCGAGGAGAAGATCAACAATGTGCTCGGGGCGCGGCAGCTCTATTATTATTTCGACGGCCGTCGCATCGGCGATGTCGGCAATAGCGGCCCCAGCCCGAGCCTGATCGACTATGCGCAGGAACTGGCGCTGGATCGCAACGCGCCGCGCGACAAGGGCGGGTTCCGCAACGGGCGGCCCGTGGAGAGCGCCGATTTCGACCAGAATTTCCAGCCGATCAACGCGAGCTATCCCGGTCCGGTGGCGGCGATGTACACCGCGCGGAACGGCGACACGCTGCAATCGATCGCCCGGGCCGCCTGGGGCGATGCCAACCTCTGGTACCTGATCGCCGACGCGAACGGCCTGACGGGGAATGCCACGCTGGTCGCCGGGCAGGCGCTGTCGATCCCCAACAAGGTCACCAACTTCCACAACACCAGCGAGACCTTCCGCGTCTACAACCCCGGCGAGGCGATCGGCGACGCCATGCCGACCCTGCCGGCCGCGCCGACCATGCCCGCACCGCCGCCGCCCAAGAAGAATGGCTGCGGTATTCTGGGCGCGATCCTGCTGGCGGCCGTCGCCGTTGCGGTAACGCTGGTCATCAAAGTGCCCGTGTCGAAGTTTTTTGGGACTCTTTTCAGCGCCGCGGGTGTGTCGACGGCGACCGCGGCCACCGCTGGTTCGATCGTAGGGGCGACTGCGACTGGTGCGATCGCGAGCGCCGTGAGCCAGGGGGTCGGCATCGCAACCGGCATCCAGGACAAGTTCAGCTGGAAAGCAGTTGCCCTGGCGGGAATCAGCGCTGGCATCGGCGAAGGGCTGGGGCAGGTCGGCTTTCTGAAGGACGCGTCGGGAATCGGTAAAAATATTCAGGACGTGGCGCGCGGGGCCCTGGGCAATGCCGTAACCCAAGGCATCGCCGTGGCGACCAAGCTTCAAACCAGGTTCGATTGGTCGGGCGTTGCCGTCGGCGCCGTCGTCTCGGGCGTCAACGGGGCAACGAACTTTGGTGGCTTTGGGGGGCGTCTGGTATCGGGCGTGCTCGGCGCTATCGCCGGAGGGGCGACGAGAAGCCTGATCGATGGTTCCAGCTTCGGCGATAACGTGATCGCCGCGCTTCCCGATGTCATCGGCGCGACCATCGGCCAACTGGTTGGCGAACAGATCACAAAAGGCCTCGCCAAAGGCGGGCAGAGTGTCGGTCAATCCAGTTCAAATGCCAATAAGCCCAATCAGGCCGCCAGCTCCCTCGGTAGTCCGCAGTCGGGGATCATCGTGGGGCCGGATGGCCGTTTGAGCCTTAACATCGCGACGGCGACACTGGACGATCAAGCGGCATTTTTCGGATATTCGTCGCGCGCGTTCGAGGCCAGGGCGGCGGCCAAACGTAACTATTTTGGCTACGATACCAGCAGCGACGCGCCCCAGGCGGGGGTGGGTTCGCAACCGGGCGAGATGGCGGACGTCGTGGTCACCGCATCACCAAAAGCCATTGCTGCGGCGCGGAGTGGTTATCAGGGCGTCGGCACGGTCGGGTATGTTCGCGCCACCCCCGATGCGACCTGGGTGTCGAGCCTCCACGATCTTAACGTACATGGTGCGGACGGCGCAGCCACGTTCCGGCAAACATTCCTGCCGTCCAACAATCTTGGTGGTGGGATCGATTACGCCAGGAAGGGCATTCTTCGGCAAGATCTCGATTCTCTCGAGCGTAGTCGCCTGGAATTAATGGCGATGCGGGAAAACGCCACCGGAGCGGACAAATCGGCGTTCGACAAGTTGCTTGCCGCGATAGAGCCGGCTTTCAAGGAACGCGAAGCCGCATTCCAGGCGGATTACGCCAAGCAAGGGCGGGACGCCCTCAAGGTAACTGCTACCTATGGCGCGGTGTCCGCCGCGTTGCTCGCGACAGGCGGTGTGGGCGCGGCGGTCCTTGGAGGAGAGGCTATCGGCGCCCTGGGGTGGGCGGGATTGGGTATCGCTCTGGACTATGGTCAGGCTGGCGCGCGGGGATGGTGGGATGGCAGCTACGATGCAAAATCGACCGTGGGTGGCATAGTGCTCAACGCCGTCCCGGGTGTGAACGGGTATGGCGAGCAAGCTTATGGGATTGCATCGCTGGCGGTCGGCGGATACGCCCTGCTGCGTGAGGTGCCCGGCGCCATCGGAGCGTTGCGCGGCCCAGCCTCCGAGCGCGCTTTCTCGACGACGATCGCCGCAGACAGCACAGTGCTACGATCGATCGACAATCCCTTTGAGCCAGGCCTGAACCCCGTTCCACAAGCGAAGTTCGATTTGTGGTACAACTACCTCTCAAAGCGGGGCGTAAAATTTGAAATTGGAACCGATTTGGCTAATGCTAAGCTCGCCGAAAACAACGCGGCAGGCCTGTTTGAGCGTCGTATCGTCGATTGGGATTTAAATACCACGGAGCGAACGATCTATCTTCCCGAGAATCCTAATGCCTCGACATTTTACGAGGAGGGTCTGCATGCGCTAGATTCGCTGCGAGCGCGACCAGGAACGATGGAGTTGGGCGGTCGAAGCATCGATGCCTACGAGTACCGGGCAAAGTCGATTATGCTCAACTCACCAAGCCGGCTCTCGTATCCGGAAGCGGTGATGCTGGAACACCATCTCGACCTCGTCAAAGCAGGCCGCTACTGAGGAATTGTGATGAAACTGTATATTGAAAATGGCGGTATCTTGGGCAGCGAAGCTTGCTTGGTCGTGACATTTTGCAACGATGGACCGAGCGAAGCCGACGTTTCCCTCGATCGATTTTTACTAAATGCGGAGCGAGTTGGTTTGGAAATCAGGCGTGGGGCGGAGCGCCTTGAGCCTCTCGGATATGAGATCGTCACTCCCAACTCTCCGATAGCAATGCGGACATTGGCACCCGGAGAGAAACTGAGGATCGAATTGCCGTTTAAGATTGAGGCAAAAACCGACAAGGTGTCCGCGCTACTGTTCAAGCGGGCGACTTACCGGCTTGAGAGGAACGCTGAATACGCGTTGGCTCTACGTTGGGATGGTTTGATCTCCAATGAAATACAAATAACCGGCTAAATAATCTCCGCAGAGACAACTGCGCTTCGACAGACCGGATCGGGTTCTATCCTCGGCTCTGCGGATGAAGCCTATGATGCTATTCGGGCCAGCACTACGGATGTGGGTAGCATTGCTGGAAACACGGGATACAAGGCATCGAATATTCAGAAGGTCAAAGACCACCTATTCATGAATGAGCAGGTGCTTGATCGTTACGAGAGCCTTGGTATTCCGGCAACGATAGGTCGTTTCGACAGCGACGCCGGCATTGCTGCTTCTTGGCAGCGGCTCGAAAGCGGAACTTATGGAGCGGCCGACTTGCAGCTTTTGAGGCATGAGACAGCGGAAGCCTGGTATATGCGAAACGTGTCGCCAGGCTATAATGCTGCTCACAATGCGGCGCAGCGTCGCTTCCCAGCACCAGGATTTTGATTATGCAGTTCAGTAGAGATGGCGACTGGTATCAGGTGATCCGCATCACCGGCCCTGCTCATAACCTGCTCGGGTTGAAACTCGGCGAGCCTGCTGATGCGAAGCCTGTCGTTGAGCGCATGTCGATCAGCAATGAGGCACCATTGATCGAGGCGGAAGACGTGCGAACACAGGTGTTGGACGGCATCTTGGATGCGAACGCGCAGCTTGGAACAGACTACCATGTTGCGGCGATCCGCTTTGTTACAACCGATACCCCGTCGCCGAATATCTATCGTTCCTTAGCCAAGATTATCATTGAACAGTTGGCACAGGAGAACACGTTCGCCGCTGCATGAGATGTGGACAGCCGCGTCGCGTAAGCCCTCGGCCATCTGATCTTGGCGATCGTGGCGGAGCGGTGTCTCGTTGAACTGGTGCCGGTGCGAGTGAGGCAGTGTCTCGCAGGTTCTGGGGGCATGTGGGACGTTGCGGAGATCCGCTGCGTCCCACTTTTGTTGTCAATAATCCAACAATCCTCGTGACTTAGCGGCAGGGTGTGGCATGGTTCTGCGTAGAAATAACGCAGGATAATCAGATGCTTGTCGGGTATGCGCGGACCTCGACGGTCGAGCAGGTGGCGGGGTTGGAGGCGCAGGAGACGGCGCTGGCTGCAACGGGTTGCACGAAGGTGTTCCGGGAGCAGGCGTCGTCGGTCGGGCAGCGGGGGCAGCTCGATGCGGTCTTGGACTTCGTGCGGGAGGGCGACACGCTGGTGGTGTCCCGGCTCGACCGGCTGGCGCGCTCGACGGCGGACCTGCTCGGCATCGTGGCGCTGCTGGAGGGCAAACAGGTGGGCCTTCGCGTGCTCGACTTCGGCGGGTCGGAGGTGGACACGCGCTCGCCCACGGGTCGGATGCTGCTGACGATGTTCGCGGCTGCTCGATCAGGCCGGGTGGCATGGATCCAACGAACTCGTCGTGCCCGCCAACATCACGCTCATGCCCCTGCCGCCACGCTGCCCAGAGCTCAATCCGGTCGAAAATGTCTGGCAGTTCATGCGCGACAACTGGCTCTCCAACCGCATCTTCTCATCCCATGACGACATCCTCGATCATTGCTGCCATGCCTGGAACAAGCTTGTCGACCAACCCTGGCGCATCATGTCCCTGGAACTACGCCAATGGGCTCACGGGTACTGATCAATGCTCGCTGGTATTAGCGTCTTAGAGGATGCGCTTGGCATCTAGGGTGAAAGCCGCCCGCTCGGATCAGAGTGCGCAAACGGCAGCTAGCTCTGAGTCTTCCCAAAGCGGCCAGACTGCTCACGGTCCAATCTTTACCTCAGGCCCGTTTTCGAAACTTACCTTTGATGACCTTGCCGCCCGAGCGAAGGTCGTCGAGATGATCAGACCACCATTGCGCCATCCGCACCCGTTCGGCCCAGTGCGCACCTCGATGATAAGCAGCCCTGACTTTATCCTTTTCACCATGAGCGAGAGCGCGTTCGATCGCGTCAGGATGCCACAAGCCAGACTCGTTGAGGAGCGTGCTAGCCATCGCGCGAAAACCATGGCTGGTCATTTCGTCTGAGCCATAACCCAGGCGCCGAAGCGCCACGTTCAGGGTATTCTCGCAGATAGATCGCTTCGTCGTGTGAAGCGCTGGAAAGAGGAACTCACCGGGTCGTGCGACAGTCCGCAACGCGCGGAGCAGATAGAGCGACTGCCGGGACAGCGGCACAGTGTGAGGCTGCTTCATCTTCATCCGTTCGGCAGGGATACGCCAGACCTTATCCACGAAATCGATCTCGCTCCATTTGGCTTGGCGCAGTTCGCCGGGCCGCAGAAAAACGTGCGGCGCCAGTTTCAAGGCGAAGACCGTCTCCGGACGCCCTTCATATTCGTCGATCGCGCGCAGGAGCACGCCAACCTTGGCCGGTTCGACGATCGCGGCATGGTGCTTTGTCTTGGGAACGATCAGCGCCCCGCGCAGGATGTCAGCGGGATTATGTTCGGTCCGCAGTGTAGCAAAGCCATAGCGAAACACCCGGCCGGCAAACGACCGCAACCGAAGCGCGGTTTCGTGATGCCCGCGGCGCTCGATTCGCTTCAATGCGTCGAGCAACTCGTGCGGGGTGATCGACGCGATCGGGCGCTCCGCAATCCCCTCAAGCAGCTCCAGAAACCAGCGCGCCTTCTTGATCGTGGCTGGCGACTTCCCTTCCCGCTCCATCTTCTGGATGAATTCCTCGGCAACCAGCTTGAATGTGGTCTGCGCCGCAAGTTCGGCTTTCAAGCGGCGTTGGCGCTTTTCTTCCGCGGGATCGATATCGTCGATCAGCTGGGCCTGAGCCTTGTCGCGCTCCTTGCGGGCCTGCTGCAAAGTGACGTCCGGAAAGCTGCCGAGCGATAGTTTGCGCTCCACGCCGAACTTTCTGTAGCGAAAACGCCAGAGTAGGGCTCCGGACGGCTGGACCAGGAGAAAGAGCCCGTCGGAATCAAAAACCTTAAAGGGACGCGGGGCGGGCTTAAGCGCTCGAATCTGTGTAACCGTAAGCATGGGGCCACGCCTCCTGAACTGCTCGTGGCCCCACGTTTCGTGGTCCCTTTTGAGTGGGCCACGGCGGAACATAATGAGACTTCATGGGACCGCCGAGAGGCAGTTTACCGCAGATTTCTGCGGTTTTCTAGGAGGGTTCCCGTTATGGACTGGTGCCGCTTACAGGACTCGAACCTGTGACCCCCGCATTACGAATGCGATGCTCTACCAACTGAGCTAAAGCGGCATATCCCCCGTGCGGCCCGTGGACGGGCTTTCGCGAGGGGGCGGCGCTTATCACCTGTCTCGCCGGCTGACAAGCGCTCAGGCTGCAACCGCCCCCTTTACGCAACGTTTACCACGCGCGGCGCAGAAGGGCGGGACAGCGGGCTGATCCAGGCCCTTGAGGGTAGCTTTCTGCATGGATAACGTCCGCGGTTTCGAAGAGGATCGGGTGGATCACGATCACGATACCGGCGCGAGCGGCGTCGACGAGCCACGCCTCGACATCGGCACCGACGAGCGCCGCATGCATGTCCGCGCCTATAATCACTGGGTTTCGCTGCTGCGCGGCCGCGCCTATCCGTCGATCGAGGATCTCGATCCCGCCAACATCGCCGATTTCGGCCCGCACAGCGTGCTGCTCGATTTCTCGAACGGTATCGAGGATCCGGCGATCCCCTATCTCGGCCGGCTGCTGCGCGAGGAATGCGCGCTTGATCACAGCGTCACCCATATCGCCCAGGTGCCCAGCCGGTCGCTGCTGTCGCGCCTGACCGACCATTATCTGCAGATCATCGCGAATCGCGCGCCGATCGGTTTCGAAGCCGAATTCGTCAACACGCGCGGCCACAACACCATGTATCGCGGCATCCTGATGCCCTTTTCCTCGGACGAGGATTCGATCGACTATATCTATGGCGTGATCAACTGGAAGGAACTGGTCGACGCCGAGACCCAGGCGAAGCTCGATGCCGAGGTCGATGCGTCGCGCCGCGCCGCGCCCAAGCCGGCGGCATCAGCCCCGGCCTGGGCCGACGGCCCAAGCGCCGGCATCGAGGATAGCGCCGAGGAAACCCCACCGGTGCAGGGCATCGGCACGACGCCGCCCACCGGCAGCCTCACCGACCAGTTGATGCTCGCGCAGCAGACCGCCGCCGCGGTGCGCGCGGCCGACACGCGCACGCGCAGCACGCTCTATCGCGCGCTTGCCCGCGCACATGATTTCGCCGCCGCCGCCGACGCCGATCCCGTCTCCTACCAGGCGCTGCTCGACCATGCCGGCATCGCCGTGCAACTCCGCGCCCCGATGACACCGGTCGTGAAGCTCGTCTTCGGCGCCGATTACGACAAGACTCGCCTGACCGAATATGCCGCCGTGCTGTCCCATGCCCGCCGCGCCGGCGTGCCCGCCGGTGCGCTGACCGAGTTCCTCGAAGGCTTCGAGGGCGGCATCAAGGGCGTGGTGAAGGCTGAGCGCGACGCGAAGAGACCGACAGCCCCTTCGGCCCCGGCCGACCCGGCGACCGTGCTTGACGCCCGCCCGACGCTTGCCAGGGTCTCGATCGACACCGGTCTCCACGCCGGGGACTATGTCGTCCTGCTGGCCCGTGCCGGCGATGGCGGCACGCTCGACATCGTCGCGGCCGTCGGCGGCGACACCGTGCTTACCCAGCGCGCCATGCGCCAGGCGGCAAGCTGAACGCCATCTCGCATCGCGGCTCTCGATTGACGGCGGCAATGTCGGCCACCTAAGCCCTTTTCCGTGGCTCGCCCGCTGATCGTCCGGATCGAGTCGGGGGAACGCGAGGGCAAGGAAGGCAGGAGCGTGGCGGAATACGTCTTCAAGCCGCACGAAAAGCCGACGATGCCGGGGTCGCCGGCCAATCCCGATCACCCTGCGCGCCGCCGTTTCTTCTATTTCCTGATCGGGTGCCTCATCGGCGTCACCGGCGGCCTCGGCAACGCGCTGGTGACGGTCAATCTGAACTTCGCGCAGGGCACGCTTGGTCTCAACAGCAACGAGAGCGCGTGGCTCACCGCCGCCTATTTCATGACCAATGTGACGGCCAACCTGCTGCTGGTGAAGTACCGCCAGCAATTCGGGTTGCAGCCGTTCATTCGCTATACCCTCGGCGCTTATGCCGCGACGACGCTGCTTCATCTCTTCGTTCATGATTTCTGGACATCGGTGGCGGTGCGCGCGATGAGCGGGATCGCGGCGAGCGGCCTTTCCACCCTGACGCTCCTCTACCTCATGCAGGCGATGCCAGCCGCAAAGCGGCTCGCCGGCGTGATGATGGGCATCAGCATCCCGCAGCTCGCCTCGCCGCTGGCGCGGGTCTTCTCGCCCCGGCTGCTCGAATGGGGCGACTGGCACAATCTCTACTGGTTCGAAATGGGGCTGGCGCTGGCCTCGCTGGTGGCGGTGATGATGGTGCCGCTGCCTCCGAGCGAGCGCGAGGAGGTGTTCGAGCCGCTCGATTTCCTCACCTTCGGCCTGCTCGCGCCCGGGCTATGGCTGATGATCGCGGTGCTCTCCGAAGGGCGGATCGAATGGTGGACCGACCAGCCCTGGATGGGTTGGGCACTCGCCGCCAGCGTTGCGCTGATCGCGGCGGCGCTGATCGTTGAGCATCGCCGCGCCAACCCGCTGATCAACACCCGCTGGCTCGCCACGAGGGAAGTCCTGCGGCTGATGGCGGTCGCGGCGTCGGTCCGGATCCTCCTGTCGGAACAGGCGTTCGGATCGGTCGGACTGCTGACCGTGCTCGGCATGATCAACGACCAGATGGTCGTCCTCAATATCATCATCGTGGTCGCCTCTATCGCCGGCCTCGCCACCGCGGTGCTCACCTTCCGCCCCGACAATGTCGCCCGGCCGATCACCGTCGCGGTGGTGCTGATCGTGATCGGGTCGTTCATGGATGCCGATGCGACCAACCTCACCCGCCCAAGCAGCTTCTATCTCAGCCAGGCGATCATCGGCTTCGCCTCGCTGCTGTTCCTGGCGCAGGCGATGGTGATCGGCATCGCGCGGACCCTGCTCGCCGGCGGGCGGAACTTCGTCAGCTTCGTCGTGCTGTTCAGCATCAGCCAGAGCATGGGCGGCCTGATCGGCAATGCGCTGCTCGGCACCTTCCAGGTGATCCGGGAGAAATTCCATTCGCACGCCCTGGTCCAGCATATCGTGATGACCGATCCGCTGGTCGCCGCGCGGGTGCGGGCAGGTGGCGGCGCGGTCGGTGGCGTGATCGGCGATCCGGCGCTGCGCAGCGCGGAGGGCGCAGCGATCCTGGCGCAGCAGGTCGCGCGCGAGGCGAACATCCTCGCCTATAACGACGTGTTCCTGCTGGTCGGCGTGCTCGCTATCCTCGTCGCCTTGTGGGGCTATGCAATCCGCTGGTCGATCCGCCGGCGGGGCGAACAATCGCCGATCATCCTGCTGCAACAGGCAATGCAAAAGACACAGGCGCAACAGGGGCAATGAAATGAGCGAAACCAACGAGGCAACGCCCGAAGCGCCGGAAATCGAACGTCAGATCGATTCGCCTCCCGGCTGGCGCCCCGCGGTCAAGACACCCCCGACGGTCTTCCTGATCGTCGTGCTGGCGCTCTGCGCCATCCTCGCCATCCTCTATGCATGGCGCCTGCCCCCGTTCGCCGGCTGGACCGAACGCACCGACAATGCCTATGTCCGCGGCCGGGTGACGATCATCAGCCCGCAGGTCAGCGGCTATGTCACCGACGTTCCGGTGCAGGACTTCGCCGAGGTGAAGGCCGGCCAGGTCCTGGCGACGATCGACGACCGGATCTACCGCGCGCGGGTCGCGCAGGCCGTGGCGAACGTCGCCGCGCAACAGGCGGCCCTCGCCAATTCGAGCCAGGCGCAGCGCTCGCGCGAGGTCGCGATCCAGAGCCAGGATGCCGGCATCGCCAATGCCAGCGCCCAACTCGTCCGCGCCCAGGCGGATATGAAGCGCGCCCAGGCGCTGGTCGCCGACGGATCGATCTCCACCCGCGAATTCGACCAGACCCGCGCCACCCTGCTCGCCGCCGAGGCGGGCGTGCGCCAGGCCCAGGCGAGCCGCTCGATCGGCACGCAGGACGTGCGCACCGTGCTGGTCGGCCGCGCCGGGCTCGAGGCGGCGGTGGAGGCGGCCAAAGCACAGCTCCATCTCGCCCAGATCGATCTCGACAACACCATCATCCGCGCGCCCGAGGCAGGCCAGCTTTCCGAAATCGGCGTGCGCCGCGGCGCCTATGTCACGGCCGGCACTCAATTGCTGTTCCTCGTGCCGCACAATGTCTGGGTCGTCGCCAATTACAAGGAAGCGCAGACGCGCGACATGGCGATCGGCCAGCGCGCGCGCTTCAAGGTCGACGCACTGGGCAGCGCGGCGCTGACCGGCCATGTCGAAAACATGTCGCCCGCCGCCGGGTCCGAGTTCGCCGTCCTGAAATCCGACAACGCCACCGGCAATTTCGTGAAGGTGGCGCAGCGGATCGCGGTGCGCGTGGCGATCGATCCCGGCCAGCCGCTCGCCGCGCGGCTTCGCCCCGGCATGTCGGTCGAGCTCAGCATCGACACGCGCGGCGGGAAGCGCCCGTGATCAGGGCTGCATCCTGCACGGCGCTGCTGCTGCTCGCCTCCTGCGCCGGTCCGGCGGTGGAGACCGCCCGGGTCACCCCCCTCGCCCCGCCGCCCGCCTGGCGCACCGATGCCGGGCCAGTCGCGCCGCTCGACCGCGACTGGTGGCAGGCGTTCGGCGATCCGGCGCTGACCGCGCTGGTCGAAAAGGCGCTGGCCAACAACCCCGACATCGCCATCGCCGCCGGCCGCGTGCGCGAGGCGCGGGCCAATATCGCGCTGGCCCGGTCGCGGCTGCTCCCCACGCTCGATGCCGGCATCGGCGGCGGCCCGTCGCGCTCGGTCAACGCCTTTGGCCTGCCGCTGAACCAGACCGCGCTGCAGCCGCAGATCGAGGCCAGTTACGAGATCGACCTGTTCGGCCGCCTTGCCGATCAACGCTCCGCCGCGCGCGATGCCTATCTGGCGAGCGAGGCGGCGCGCGACGCCGTCCGGCTTTCGGTCGCGGGGGCGACAGCGAACGGCTATGTCACGCTGCGCGGCCTCGACGCCCGGCTTGAGGTCGCCCGCTCCACCCTCGCGGCGCGGTCGGATTCGCTGCGCATCGCCCGGTCGCGCGTCAGCCGCGGCTATTCCCCCAAGCTCGAGCTGCAGCAGGCCGAGGCCGAATATGAGGCGACCGCGCAGATCGTCCCCCAGATCGAGCTCGGCATCGCCCGGACCGAGGACTCGCTCAGCGCGCTGACCGGCGAGACCCCGCAGGCGGTCGCGCGTGGTCTCGCGCTTGACCGGCTGGCCGAGCCCGCCATTCCCGCCGGCCTGCCCTCGGAGCTGCTGCGCCGCCGCCCCGACGTGGCCCAGGCCGAGTATCAGCTCGCGGCGAGCGACAGGTCGCTGGCGGCGGCGCGCAAGCGTTTCCTGCCACAAGTGCAGCTCACCGCCGCCGCTGGCGCCGCGTTTTCTACGGTGCTGCAGGACCCGATCACGATCTGGTCGCTCGGCGCCAGTATCCTAGCGCCCCTGTTTCAGGGCGGGCGGCTGACCGCGCAGGCTGAAGCGGCGGGCGCGCAGCGCGACCAGGCCGCCTTCGCCTATCGCCGTGCGGCGTTGACGGCGTTCCGCGAGGTCGAGGACGCGCTGGCCGCGGCCGCGCGTCTCGACCAGCAGGCTGCCTCGGCACAGCGCCAGCGCGACGCGCTGGCCGAAGGGCTGCGGCTGGCGACCAATCGCTACCGCGAGGGCTATTCGCCCTATCTCGAACAGCTCGATGCGCAGCGCGGCCTGCTCGGCGCGCAACTGGCGCTGGTCCAGGTCCGTACCGACGCCCTGTCGGCGCGGATCCAGCTCTACCAGGCGATGGGGGGCGGATGGTCGATGTGCGTGCCCGGCGAGGGGAGCTGCACGGCGGGGCTCTGACTGCCCTGGAGGGGCAGGAACCAGCGCGGGAAAGACAGGTAGCGATGACGCATACGGGGACGCATACGGGCAGGCACTGAAAGCGCGACGCCCGGCCCTTGCCTGAGAGAGCCGGGCGCCCGGGCGTCAGTTGCCGCTGTCGTCGTCGCTTGGCGGCGCCTCGCTGTCGTCGGCCGGCTGGGCCTCGCCCTCGGCGAAATGCTCCTTCACTGCCTTGACGCCCTCGAACCCGGCAACGGCTGCGGCCGCCTTGGCGAGCAGCCCCGCATTGGGATCGACGGCTTCGAGCGCCTTGTCCCCGGCGAAGGCGCCGGCGGCTTCTTCAGCAAAATCCAGAATACCCATGTATTTTCTCCACACCAGGCGACTCGTTGCCTGGCCGGCCGATGCTAGGCCGCGCCACGTGTCAGAATCCTGACAGCTTGGTGACGCCCGGCCCGGAGCGGGGCGCGGCGCGTGATGCGATAGACGGTCGCGGGCGGCACGTTCAGCACCGCGCGGCCGACCACCACCGCCTTCAGCCCGAGCCGGTCGAGGATTGGCCGCGGCACCGGGCAGCGCCGACCATAAGTGAACTGGTACAGCGCCCCGCCCGCACCGAGATGCGCGAACGCCCCGCGCAGGATCGCGAAGACCTTGCGCCGCGGCATGTTCAGCAGCGGTAACCCGCTGATCACCGCCGCCACCGGCATGGCGTCCGGCAGCAGGAATCCGCCCAGCCGGTCCGCGTCGAGCGCCAGCAGCCGTGCCTCCGGAAAGGCCCCGCGCAACGCCCGGCCGAACAAGGGATCGGATTCGATCAAGGTCAAGTCGCGCTCCCGCACGCCGCGCGCCAGCAGCGCCCGGGTGAACACGCCGGTGCCCGGCCCAAGCTCGATCACGCCAACCCCGGGCTCCACCCCGCTGGTGATCAGCCGCGCCAGCGCCTGCCCCGAGGGCAGGATAGCCCCCACCTGAGACGGCCGCGCCACCAGCGCACGCAGGAAGCGCAGCGTCTCGGCGACACCCCGCGTGGCGCCGCGCCTTCCCGACTTCGACGGAATCGCTTCCGGCATCCACTTTCCTCCAGCCAGCGCCATGCGGCCAGGATCGGCGTAGGCGGCCAGGATTGCGCGAACCTTGCGCGATGATCATCGCCCGCGCCTTTCCGCGTCCAGCCCGGGCAATTCGATCCGCATGCACAGGCCGCCGCCCGGGCTGTCGAGCGCGACGATCCGGCCGCCGTGAAGCGCGACGATCTCCCCGGCGAGATTCAGGCCGAGGCCGGCGCCATCGCCCCCGGCGCCGAGGCGACGGAAGGGCTCAAACATCCGCGACCGCTCGGCCTCCGGGATGCCGGGTCCTTCGTCATGCACCTCGATGGCGGCGTCGGGGCCGACCCGAACGACGATCGCGCCGCGCCGGCCGCCATGGCCGATCGCATTCTGGACGAGGTTGATCAGCGCGCGTTCGAGCGACGAGCGGTCGGCCAGCGCCTCCACCGGGCCGCCGGCCGATTCGAGCCCGAGCGTATAGCCGGCCCCGATCGCCATCGGCGCGAGATCGGCGGCGACGTCGCGCGCCAGCGCGACCAGGTCGAGCGGGGCCATGTCGGCCCGCCCCTGCCGCCTGAGCCGCTCGAGATCGAGCAGCTGGTCGGCGAGGTTGGCCAGCCGCCCGGCATCCTCCACCAGCCGCGCCCTGACCGGATCGTCGGGCAGCAGCCCGAGCCGCGTGGTGAGGATCGCGATCGGCGTGCGCAGTTCGTGCGCCGCATCGGCCAGGAAGCGCCGGTGCCGTTCATGCCCCTCGTCGAGCCGCGCCAGGGTCGCGTTGACCGCATCGACCAGCGGCCTGACCTCGCGCGGGACCGTCTCGACAGGCAGCCGCGCGCCGCGCCGCTCGATATCGATCCGCTCCGCCTCGCCGATCGCGCCATCGAGCCCCGCCAGCGCCGAGCGCACCACGACCGGCGTGGCGAGCCAGGTGGCGAGCCCCATCATCGCCAGGATCGGCAGGAGGAAGAGCAGGACAAGCAGCAGCGCGGAGCCCACCAGCCGGTACCAGGGCGCATGTAGGCCGGGGCCGGTCATCACCTGGAGCGCGCCGGCCGGGGTATGGATCCACTGGAGGCGCGCGGTCGGCCGGGGCGGATCGCCGAGGTTCCAGCCGAGCCGCGCCTGCCCCACCCGGTCGAGCGCCGCGCCGATCCCGGCGAATTCGCCCGGCACCGCGCCGTGCGACAGGCGGTGGCCGGCACGATCCTTCACGGTGAACCACAGATCGGGCACGCCGGCCTCGAGCGACGCCAGCGCCGGCGTGCGCCGCAGCGCGATCCCGCCCCCCGGCGCGCGCACCGCCGCCTCGCGCACGGCGGCGATGACATCGTCGCCGGGCTCGTACAGGTCGAACGCCCCCTGCGCCATCAGCCCGGCGACCAGCAGCGCGACGACGGCGGCCAGGATCAGCGCCTGGAGAGTCACCAGCCGCCAGCGGAATTGCGCGCGGAGCGACGGGCCGGCGCGCGCCGGCATCAGGCCTGTTTCAGCAGATAGCCGACGCCGCGAATGGCGTGGATCTCCACGCCGGCATCGCCCTCGACCAGCTTGCGCCGCAGCCGCGACACATGGGCGTCGAGCGAATTGGAATGCACCTCGTCGTCGAAGCCATAGACCGCATCCTCGATGAAGCCGCGCTGGACCGTCCTGCCAAGACGCCGAACCAGCGCCTCGAGCAGCAGCAGCTCCCGGCGCGGCAGGACGAGCGGGACGCCACCGATGCTCGCGACCCGTTCCCGGAAATCGAAGACCAGCCGGCCGGCGGTGACCGTCGAGGGCGACAGGTCGGACGGCCGCCGGCTGATCGCGCGCAGCCGGGCAAGCAGCTCCTCCGTGGCGAAGGGCTTCGCCATGTAATCGTCGGCGCCGGCATCCAGCCCGTCGATCCGGTCGGCCAGGTCCCCCTTCGCGGTGAGCACGATCACCGGCGTACCGCGCCCGGCCTGGCGCAACGGGCCGAGCAGGGCGAGCCCGTCGCCGTCAGGCAGGCTCCGGTCGAGCAGCACCGCGTCATAACAGGCCATGGCGAGCGACGCCTCGGCGCAGCGCAGCCGCGGCGCGAGATCGACGATCATGTCGTCGCGCTGAAGCGTGCACCGAAGCGCCATTGCCATTTCCGGATCATCCTCGACCAACAATATCCGCAATGAGAATTCCTCGTCCGTCTTTTTGGCTGCCACGCTGACGGCCACGGATTGCCCGAACATTGCGGGCGGCGTGGACGCCCTGCCTGGCGCGAGCTGCGAGACGGCGTTTCCACCGGCCCGGGCGAAGGCCGTACGCGCTCCACCACTCCCAAGACGCCGCCCCGCCGCCCTTCCCTCACAACGGATGAATGGGCGATGCATGGGGCCGGAAGGCCGGCGCGAGGATTTCATCCGGATGATCGAAGCGGAGCCGCGCTGTTCCTTCCCAACATGCTTGGGAAGGGGGCACTAAAGGTGGTGAAGGGAAAGCTCGTGACGTGCGGCGCTGCCATCCGCGACGCCGAAGGCGCAGGCCTTCGGCAAGGTCGAGGCGAGTGCCTGTGGAGCGGCTTGTGACCACAATTGGGCCGGGAGCGGGCTCGCAGCTTCCAGATGATGGAAACAGGGAAACTGCCATTCCAGACTGGGCGGCGTGCCCGACCGCTTCCGACCAATTTAAGCCGCTTGATATCGAGGCATGACCGACCGGTTCTTACTGATAGCCGCCGATCCGCTCAGGTTCAGCGCTCTCTTTCGTACAGGCCGCGCTGGAATGCGAGGAACGTAGAGCGGATTTCAGCCACCGATCCAAGCTCGCGCAGGGCATCCATGGGCGTACCATACTTCAGTCCAAGAAGGGCTGGCAGCTTGCCGTCGTCTAGCTCGCTTTCGCCGACGGTGGCATATTGCGACAGGACGAAATCGAGAAAGTCGCGCTGCTTGTCATCATAGCGAGAGAGGATTGCTTCGCGCCGAATGTCTGCCCGCTCGATCCGCTTGAGGGGCGGACGCGCCCAAGCGATGAAGGCCAGCACGTCGAACAGGTCGCTTTCCTGCGCATCCGTCGCCCGGCGAATGCCGTCGAGCGCCTCGCCGGTGAAGCCGCGTTCAGCCAAACCTTCCACCAGCTTGCGCCGCGTGTCCGGCTGACTCCAGATCGTGCGTAGCTCGTCTTCATCGCGGAATAGATCGGGCAACTGGCCGAACAAGTCTTCGATGAATTGCTGCGCCGAAACCGGCTTGCCATCCACGCTCCAGAAGGTCGTGGCGCTGATATGTTGGAACGCGCGTTCCTTTCCATCGGCCAGCCGGATCACCAGCTTGGCTTTCGGAGGCTCGGGGTCCGGCGTCGGTTCTGGAAGCTCCGGTGGATCGCCTTTCGGCTTCCCGTTGCGCGGTTCTTTGGGCGGCTCAGGGTCCAGCGGCTCGCCGTCCCACTCGGGATCGTTGAAGTGCTCATAGGCCTTCACGAAATCGAGGATCGTGAAATAGTCCTTGCCATCGAACAGCCGCGTGCCGCGCCCGATGATCTGCTTGAACTCGATCATGGAATTGACCGGCCGCATCAACACGATGTTGCGGACGTTGCGCGCATCGACCCCAGTGGAAAGCTTCTGTGAGGTCGTCAGGATGGTCGGGATGGTCTTGTCGTTGTCCTGGAAGGTGCGCAGCCACTGATCGCCGATCGTGCCGTCCGAGGCGGTGACGCGGACGCAATAGTTCGGATTGGTGTTGCTCTTCTCCTGGTTGATCAGGTCGCGCACAATGCCAGCGTGTTCCTGCGTCGCGCAGAAGACGATCGTCTTTTCGCGCTGGTCAATCATGCTGATGAATGTGCGAACGCGGTAAGCCTCGCGCTCACGGATTTCGATCGTGCGGTTGAAATCGCCTTCGGTGTAGCGCTTACCGTCCTGCACCTCGCCTTCGATCACGGCATCGTCAGACGTATAGACATATTCGTCGATGGTCGTGCCGATTTGGCGGACCTTGAACGGCGTCAGGTAGCCGTCGTTGATCCCCTCTTTCAGCGAGTAGGCGTAAACCGGCTGGCCGAAATAGGCGTAGGTGTCGGCGTTGTTCCTGCGCTTGGGCGTGGCCGTCAGGCCGATCTGCACGGCGGGCGCGAAATAGTCGAGGATCGCCCGCCATTCGCTCTCGTCCTTCGCGCCGCCGCGATGGCACTCATCGATGATGATGCAGTCGAAGAAGTCGGGCGGATAGTCGCCGAAATAGGGCGCGGGATCGCCGTTGGCGTCGGTGCCGCTGGTGAAAGTCTGGAAGATGGTGAAGAAGATGCTGGCGTTCTTGGGCACCGTACCCTTCTTCTTGATGTCGCCCGGCGTGATCCGCGCCAACGCGCCATCGTCGAACGCCGAGAAGCTATTGTAGGCCTGATCGGCGAGAATGTTGCGATCGGCCAGGAACAGGATGCGCGGATGCCGCTGTGGCTCGCCGGCCGCCTTCCAGTCGGAGAGGTTCCAGCGGGCATGGAACAGCTTCCACGCGATCTGGAAGGCGATGGCGGTCTTGCCTGTGCCGGTGGCGAGCGTCAGCAGCACACGGTCACGGTTCTCGCTGATTGCCTCCAGCACGCGCTCGATCGCGTTGTGCTGGTAATAGCGCGGTTCGAAGCGGCCGCCGCCGGTTTCATAGGCGACGGCGGCGAAGCGGTCGCGCCAGCGGTTCGCCTCGGCAAAGGTGGCATCCCACAGTTCCTGCGGTGTCGGGTAGCCATCGACCAGCCCTTCCGCGCCGGTCTGCATGTCCATGCGATAAATCTGCTTGCCGTTGCTGGCATAGGCGAAGCGGCATTGCAGCCGGGCGGCATAGTCCTTCGCCTGCCCAACGCCATCGGTGTAACTCTTGGTCGCCGCCTTGGCTTCGAGCGTGGCAAGCTTCGTATTGCGATAGACCAGCACGTAATCGCAGGATAGCGCGCGGGCGCGCTTCCCCTTGCCCATGATCCGGCCGGGGGCGATCACCTCGCGCCGGGTGCGGCTGCCGTCGATCACACCCCAGCCGGCCTCGCGCAGCGCGGGGTCGATCAGTTCGGCGCGGGTCTCGGCTTCGTTCAAAAGAGCATGGCCTCCTGCCCGCCGACGCGCTTCGCTGATCCGTCCGGCTCGATGCCTTTTGCGCGGATGGTTGCGATGGCCTGCCGAAATTTGCCTTCGCCGAATTTCTGCTTGGCGATGTGCCAATTCTCGCGGGCCTCATGGATGATGGCCGCATCGGTAGGGTACGTGCCGTCCAGAAGCAGGTTATTCCAAGCTGCATGGACAGTAGCGAGCAATTCGGCCTGCTCCGAGTTCATGGGAGCGATCAGCCCTATGGCGCTTTCCAGACGATTCCGCACCGGCTTCAAGGCCTCTGCTCCCTTGGCGACCATTTCATTAAACCTGGAAAGCTTCCTGAAGGTATAACCGTTACCCGTCAGTCTCTGCACAAACTCGAAGAACTGGTTCGCTTTCGCCCACTCTTCGGCCGCGAGCATGTGCTGGAAATCGTTCGGCCCCGCCGCGTCTTTGACTGGGTTGCGGCCCAGATCGACGCCGCCAACGCTCTCACAAAGGTGCAATGCCTTTTGCGCCTTCACCCGCCCAAACGTCGCCTCCGTACCCAAGGCAAAGTGATGGCGATAGGCCAGCGCAATGACATGCGCGGTAAACGCAGGGGTTTTCCAGTTATCATTGGCCGCCGCCGGCCCAGCCATGACGAGTTCGCCCGCAAAGGCGCGGTGCAAGATGGTTTGTTTCAAGGCATCCAAAGATATCAGCTTCTGAGCATACAGGGTTTCCATGCCTTGCACTTGCTCAGAGAGCGCACCCAATCGAGCGACGATTTCCATTTGCACAGCCTTAGGGGGAAATGGGAATCGCTCATTTTCGAAGGTCGCAAGGTTGATGTTCGCTTGAGCGCTCCCCTTACCCTTCGCTTGCAAGACGGCTTTCAACGATTGGAGCAGATATTCAACATAGCTGTTGGACGTTCGCGCCGGGTCAACGACCATCCCGATCACGCTGTCCGGGAAGCACGCATCAAAATCCAAAATGCCGGTTTCAGCTATGTTGGCAGCAATAGTGATGCAGATCGTTCCCCTTGGCCAAAGCTTGCTTTGCGCCAATCCTGCCTCGCTGTAGGTCTGTGAGTATTCCTTGATCAGATGATCACTGTTCCGAACATCTCCGGTCTGTATGAACGGGTAGTCGCCACCATAGAGCTTCGGATCGTTGCGCGGTCGATGCTTGGATTTGCCGCGCCCAAAATCCCGCGCCGCTTCCTTCAGCGTCATGAGTTCCCAAGATGGGTCGGAGTCCGCGAATGTGTCGCGAACGCTCGCGTCGAACAACTCTCGCGCGTTGGCTAGGTTCTTTTCGGCGTTGGCAGTTGCGGTGGCGATGGCGGCGAAGGCATCATCCAGCACAGCCACAATCCGACGCTGTTCTGCCAGGTCCGTTGGGTAGCTGATTTCAAATTTTGCGACGACTGATCGAGCCAATTCTGTCTGGCCACTCGCGCCCTCGCCGCTTGCAGCCAATTGGTCTTCAAGCATAATCAGCGCATAACCGAAGAAGTCGAGGTCAAACTCTCCTGGCTTCGGGCGAACGATCGTTACATGTGTGTCGACCGTCGTGGGTTCCTCTGGATGGCGGCGTACTCGGGCGACGCGACCTAAAGTGCCCGTTCCAGTGGAATTGATGAGCACGTCGCCTACTTGTAAGAAGCGATCAAGAGGAACGCGCTTCGCTGTCGCATCATGCCTGCGACCCAAGGAGTAGTTAAGCCCATGGTCGCGGACACATTTTTGATTCAGAACGAGGGTGCCTGCATCATCGACATATCTCGGGGCAACGCCGCGTGCGATTAGTGAACAGACTTCGCTCAATGCTGCCGTCTTCCAGACCGCGCTCACAGCAATTCCCTCACCCGCGCTAGAATCTCCGCACTCTCAGCATCCAGCGCGGCAATCTCGTCCAGTATCTCCAGTGGACTGCGCAGCGCCTTGGCTTCGGGCGCATTGGGGTTGCGCACGGTTAGATCGAAGGTCGCGGGATCAAGCGTGTCCGCTGTCACGCTCCACGCGTTCGGCCCCTCGGCGAAGCTCGCCTGCCGCTCGATGAAATCCGTCATATCGGCATCATTCAGCGGGTTGGTCTTGCCCATGTTGCGGCCGGGATCGAGCCGGTAATACCAGATGCTGCGGGTCGGCTCGCCCTTGTCGAAGAACAGCACCACGGTCTTGACGCCCGCGCCTTGGAAGGTGCCGCCGGGCATGTCGAGCACGGTGTGCAGGTTGCAGCTTTCCAGCAGCTCGCGACGCAGCGCCACGCTGGCATTGTCGGTGTTGGACAGGAAGGTGTTCTTGATCACCACCGCCGCCGATCCGCCCGCGCGTAGCGACTTGATGAAGTGCTGGAGAAACAGATAGGCGGTCTCCCCGGTTTTGATCGGGAAGTTCTGCTGGATTTCCGGCCGCTCCTTGCCGCCGAAGGGCGGGTTGGCCAGGATGACGTCGAAGCGGTCTTTCTCCTGAATGTCGAGCACCGGTTCGGCAAGTGTGTTGGTGTGGACGATGTTGGGCGCTTCGATCCCGTGCAGAATCATGTTCATCGTGCCGATAACGTAGGCGAGGCTCTTCTTCTCCTTGGCGAAGAAGGTGCGCTTCTGGAGCCGTTCGAGGTCGCTGGCTGTCTTCGCTATCGGACGGAGATAGTCGTAGGCTTCGCACAGGAAGCCGCAGGAACCGGCCGCGCCGTCATATACGGTGTCGTTCAGCGTCGGCTTCACCACCTTGATCATCGCACGGATCAGCGAGCGCGGGGTGTAATATTCCCCGCCATTGCGGCCGGCATTGCCCATGTTCTTGATCTTGGCTTCGTACAGCTCGGAAAGTTCGTGCTTCTGGTTTCGGCTGCCGAAGGACAACTGGTCGATGGCGTCGATCGCGTCGCGCAGCGAGTAGCCGGACTGGAACTTGTTGCGGATTTCGCCGAAAATCTCGCCGATCTTGTATTCGATTGTGTCGGCACTGTTAGCGCGGCCCTTGAACCCCTCCAGATAGGGGAACAGTTCGCGGTTCACATAGCCGATCAGGTCCGGCCCGGTTCTGGCGCGGTTGTGGTCGAGCTTGCCGGCAGCATCCTTCGGTGCGGCCCACAGACCCCAGCGATGCGCGGCGTCAATGATCGGCGTGTAAGCCTGCCCGCGCAGTTCGGCTTCGGTGGCGCGGGCCGTCTCCAGATCGTCCAGATATTTCAGGAACAGCAGCCAACTGGTCTGTTCAGTGTAGTCCAGTTCGGAAGCGCAGCCAGCTTCCTTGCGAAGAATATCGTCGAGGTTCTTGAAGGTCTGTTCGAACATGGGCGGGAGGTAGCAGTGGCCGGCGAGGGACCACAAGCGGAGATCGTCGCCCCCTTTCGTCATCAGTAATCGTGTGAGTATGGCGTCTCAGGTGCCGGGCTGTTAGGCGACAGTCCGCTGACGGCGCACCTCGGTCAATCGGCAATAGCGCTTTTGCAAAACCGAGGGGCTGCTCTCGCCGAAAGCCGCCATCCCAGCGGCGAGCCGGGAACGACGGCTTCGTCCCCAAAGTCGGTCGTTCGAGATTATGCTTCGGTCAGCGAACCACTTCTGTTGAGATCACACGAAATGAGGTCGAACGGCGACAAAGGGGCGCAAAGCTGTCATCAAGCACCGCCGGGATAGAGCTGAACGACATACCGGCTGACGCCGGTAGGATCATTGTGAGTGGCTGAAGCCTTCCTTGTGGGTGTGTTTATCGAGATACCGCATGATGATGTCGTCGGTGATGTTGCCGGAGGTGGTTGAGAAGTAGCCTCGCTGCCAGAAACGCTGCCCCCAGTAGCGCTTACGGATATGCTCGAACTCCTGTTGGATTTTGCGCGACGAGCGTCCTTTGGCGCGGCGCACGAAATCGCTGACCGAGATGTGCGGTGGGATTTCGACGAACATATGAACGTGGTCGCTCGACAAGGCGCCGTTGATGATCGTCACGCCCATTTCGGCGCAGACTTGCCGGATAATCTCACGGACCCGCAGCCGGACCTCGCCGCGCAGCACCTTGAACCGATATTTCGGTGCCCAGACAAGATGATAGCGATGATGGAATGTCGTGTGACAACCGGTCGAATAGCCCATAGTCTGTATCCTCGGAAAAAATGGGACGTACGCCCTTCGGGCCGCCCCATTTTTTCCGAGGATACAGACTATCGCGCGAGTCAGAGGCTGAAGCCAGTATCCGACTGAAGTCGGAGGGGTTTCTCCTCAGCGAGGACTCTAAAAAATCTTATATAACCAACTGATAATATACGATTAAATCTCAGAACCCCTTATCCCAAAAATGTCAGCAACCCTCCTGACATTCCCAATACCACACCCCCTCGATTCAAACCCCGTCCCACCGCCGCTACCCCCGGCACCATGATCTACGAACCCGCCTTTGCCGATCAGGCCCGCCACCTCTGCCGCCTCGGCGCCACCGATGAGGAACTCGCCGAGCATTTCGGGGTCTGCGTCCGCACCATCTATCGCTGGCGCAACGCGCATGAGGCATTCGCCGAAGCCGTTATAGCGGGAAAGGAACATGCCGACGCCCGCGTCGAACGCGCACTTTATTCCCGCGCCGTCGGGTGCAGCGTGGAACGCACCAAGGTCTTCAAGCACGCCGCCGATCCCGAGCCCGTCTACGCCACGTACAGACTCCATCTCCCGCCCGATCCCGTCGCCGCGCTGCAATGGCTCCGCGTCCGCCAGCCGAAGAAATGGCGCATCGCCGATGAGGACAAGGGCGATCCCAACGTCGTCGAGATGATCCAGAAGTCGCTCGCCCGGGTCGCCAATTACACGCCTGCCCATATGGCCGCCGCCCATGCCGGCGACCCTCCCGGCGGCGGCGACAGTGGCGGCGCGCCCGTCCCCGCGCCCGTTTACGTCAAGGCGCATACCAGGGCGCCCCGCCATGGATGAGCCCGCCATGGATGAGGTCGTCGCCCGCCAGGCGTGGACCGACCGGCTGATGGATTTCAAGCATGACCCGCTCGGCTATGCCGAACTCGCCTTCCCCTGGGGCGACGGCGTCTTGCGCGACGTCACCGGCCCCCGCGCCTGGCAGCGCGACGTAATGGCGACCATCGCCGCGCATCTTTCCGACCCCGCCACGCGCTTCACCCCGTGCCGGATCGCCCGCGCCTCCGGCCATGGCATCGGCAAGTCGGCGCTGATCGCGATGCTGGTCAAATGGGGGCTCGATACCGGCATCGACACGCGGATCGTCGCCACCGCCAATACGGAGAGCCAGCTGCTCACCAAGACGGCGCCGGAGATCGCGAAGTGGCACAATTTGTCGCTCACCCGCGACTGGTTCCGCGCGACCGCGACGTCGCTCGTCTCCACCGTGCCGGGGCATGAGCGGGGCTGGCGATCCGACCTCGTCACCTGGAGCATCGCCAATACCGAGGCGTTCGCCGGGCTGCACAACCAGGGCAAGCGAATCATCCTGATCTTCGACGAGGCATCGGGCATCGCGGCGAAGGTGTGGGAGGTGGCGCTGGGCGCGCTGACCGATGCTGAGACGGAGATCCTGTTCCTCGCCTTCGGCAACCCGACGCTGAATTCGGGGCCTTTCCGCGAGTGTTTCGGGCGGCACCGGCATTTGTGGCACGCGGCGCAGATCGACAGCCGCAATGTGGAGGGCGTGAACCGCGCCTATCTGGACGAGCTGGTCGCCACCTATGGCGAGGACAGCGATATCGTTCGGGTGCGCGTTCGCGGGCAGTTCCCCTCGGCCTCCTCGATGCAGTTCATCGCGGGCGACCTGGTCGAGGCGGCGCGGGTGCGCGACGTGATCGGGCTGACCAGCGATCCAGTGATCTTCGGGCTGGATTGCGCGCGCTTCGGCGACGATCATTCGACGCTCGCCATCCGATGCGGGCGGGATGCGCGGTCGCGGCCGTGGAAGCGCTGGCAGCGGGTCGATGCGATGACGCTGGCCGGGGACGTGGCGTTGCAGGCGCAGGCGTTGCACCCCGATGCGATCTTCGTCGATGCCGGGAATATCGGGGCGGCGGTGGTCGACCGGCTGCGCCAGCTCGGCGTGGAGAATGTGGTCGAGATCTGGTTCGGCGCGCGGGGGCGCGAGGTGGTGTGGGCGGGGGATTTGCGGGTGCAGACCGCCAACAAACGCTCCGAGATGTGGACCAACATGCGCGGCTGGCTGTCGGGCGGGGCGATCCCGGACGAAGAGGCGCTGGCGGCCGACCTGACCGGGGTGGAGTATGGGTATGCGGCGGACCAGGTGTCGATCCTGCTGGAGAAGAAGGAACATATGAAGGCGCGCGGGCTCGCCTCGCCCGACGATGCCGATGCGCTGGCGCTGACCTTTGCCGAGGCGGTGATGCCACGGGAACCGAGATGGCTCGATCCGGGACGCTATGGGCGGCGGCGGGCGGAGACGTGCGAGGAGGAATGGGCGCGGGTGTACCGCGAGGTGCTGTGACGATCCCTTTTCGTCCTCTCCCCTTGTGGGAGAGGGAGGGAGGAGCGCAGCGACGGAAGGGTGAGGGGGACACTCGCGAGGTTCCGAGCCCCACTCCCCCTCACCCGACCTCGCTTCGCTCGGCCACCCTCTCCCACAAGGGGAGAGGGAGATTGTGCCCCCTCTCCCGCCCCAAAATCATTGTGCAGCGCCACAAGGGTTGAAGCCCGCAACGGGCGGGAGCATAGGGCTGCGATGGCCAAGACCACGCTGAAATCGCTGTCGGACGCGCTTGCTGTCCGGCTGACCAAGGGCGCACTTCCAGGGGAATTGCAGGGGTTCGGAAAGGCGGAGCGGGCTGATGCCGCCGCCTTCGTCGCCGCCACCGCCGAAACGCGGCCGCCCGGCAAGCCAGTGCTCGCGCTCGAACCGATCGCCGGCTCCGAACCGCGCCGCACCATGCGGCTCGCCATCGTCAACGACGACATGCCTTTCCTGGTCGATTCGATCGCGGCGACGATCGGCGCGCATAATGTCGTGATCGACCGGATCATCCACCCGGTGCTCAGCGTCACGCGCGATGCGTCCGGCGTGCTGACCAGTGTCGGCGGGGCCGATGGCGAGGGCGGATCGCCCGAATCGATGATCTATATCGAGATGGAGCGCGCCGATTCGCGCGAGCGGCGCGAACTGATCGCCGCGCTCGAGCATAATCTGGCGGATGTCCGTTCGGCCGTGGCCGACTGGCCGGCGATGCAGGCGCGCATGGCCGCCGATGCCGAGGCATTGGGCACCAGCGAGGGCGCCGAACTGCTGCTGTGGTTCCTCGACCGCAACTTCACCCTGCTCGGCGCCGAATCATGGCAGGGCGGCAAGAGCGAGAAGCCGCTCGGCATCGCGCGCCATGCGCATAGCGTGCCGATCCTGGCCGAGGCGTCGCGCGCGCTCGCCATGGCATGGTTCGAGAAGGGCGGGGAAGCGCCGCTGCTGCTCAAGTCCAACCAGATCTCCGGCGTGCACCGGCATGTGCCGCTCGACCTGGTGCTGGTGCCGATCCGCGAGGGCAAGAAGGTCACCGGGCTGTCGATCCATGCCGGCCTGTGGACCAGTTCCGCGCTCAACGCCCCGCCGCAGGACGTGCCGGTGCTGCGCAAGCGGCTCACCGCGCTCGAGGCGAAGTTCGGCTTCGATCCCAAGGGGCATACCGGCAAGGCACTGACTCACGCGCTGGCCGCGCTGCCGCATGACCTGATCAGCGCGTTCGACGTCGAATCGCTCGAGCATCTCGCGCTCACCGCCATGTCGCTGGCCGACCGGCCGCGGCCGGCGCTGATCCTGGTGCGCAGCATCCTGGGGCGGCATCTGTTCGCGTTCGTGTGGCTGCCGCGCGACGACCTCACCACCGCGCGTCGGGTCGCGATCGGCGACATGCTGGCCGAGGCGGCGAACGGCACGCTGCTCAACTGGGGCATCGCGATGGAGGACGGCGTGGTCGCGCAGATCCGCTACACCATCGACCTGCGCGGCGAGGGCGTGATGCCCGACGCAGCGGCGCTCGATGCCCGGATCGCGCGGATGGTGCGCGGCTGGGTACCGGCGGTCGAGGCGGCGCTGGCCGACATGGTCGAGCCGGCGCGCGCGACCCGGCTCGCGCTGCGCCATGCGGCGACCTTCCCGCAGGGCTATCGCGCCAGCGGCAGCGCCGAGGAGGCGGCACGGGACATCCTGCGGCTTGCCCGGCTCGACACGCCCGATGCCCGCTCGGTCAGGCTGTACCGCGATTCGAACGGCGCGGCGCGGATGAAGATCTATCGCCTGGGCGGCGCGCTGGCGCTGTCCGACGCGGTGCCGGTGCTGGAGAATTTCGGTTTCCGCGTGATCGAGGAAGTGCCGACCGCGCTGGCCGACGACGCGCAGGGTTTCGTCCATGAATTCCTGGTCGAGAGCGCCGGGGCGGTGAAGGGCGATCCGGCGGTGCTCGAGGATGCGGTCGCGGCCGTATTGGAGAGCCATGCCGAGAATGACGCGTTCAACCGGCTGATCGTGGATGCCGGCATGGCCCCGTCGTCGGTCGTGCTGTTCCGCGCCTGGTTCCGCTATCTGCGCCAGGCCGGGCTGCCCTACAGTCTGGTCACCGTGGTCGACGCGCTGCGCCGCGCGCCGAAGGTCGCGGCCGGGCTGATCGAGCGGTTCGCCGCCGCGCACGACCCGGCGCGCAAGGCGAAGGCCGAGGCGATCCATGCCGCCGACGCCGCGGTCGATGCCGGGCTGGACGCCGTCTCGGCGATCGACGACGACCGGATCCTGCGCGCGCTGCGCAACGTGATCGCGGCGACGCTGCGCACCAACGCCTTCGCCCCGGCGGGCGAGACGGCGCTTGCGTTCAAACTCGACAGCCACCTGATCCCCGGCCTGCCCGCCCCCGTGCCGTGGCGCGAGATCTGGGTCTATTCGCCGCGGGTCGAGGGAATCCATCTGCGCGCCGGCCCGGTCGCGCGCGGCGGGCTTCGCTGGTCCGACCGGCGCGACGATTTCCGCACCGAGATCCTCGGCCTGATGAAGGCGCAGCGCGTGAAGAACGCGGTGATCGTGCCGACCGGGGCCAAGGGCGGATTCTATCCCAAGCAACTCCCGCCTGTCTCAAGCCGCGACGCGTGGCTGGCCGAGGGGACCGAGAGTTACCGCGTGTTCATCCGATCGCTCCTGTCGATCACCGACAATATCGTCGAGGGCGAGATCGTCCATCCGGCGGGCGTGATCGTGCATGACGGCGACGACCCCTATTTCGTCGTCGCCGCCGACAAGGGCACCGCGACCTTCTCCGACGTGGCCAACGCGATCGCGCTGGAGAACCGCTTCTGGCTCGGCGACGCCTTCGCCTCGGGCGGCTCGGTCGGGTATGACCACAAGGCGATGGGCATCACCGCCAAGGGCGCCTGGGTCTCGGTCCAGCGTCACTTCGCCGAGCGGGGCGTCGACGTGCAGAGCCAGCCGATCCGCGTGGTTGGGTGCGGCGACATGTCGGGCGACGTGTTCGGCAACGGCATGCTGCTGTCGAAGACGCTGAAGATCGTCGCCGCGTTCGACCATCGCCATATCTTCCTCGACCCCGATCCCGATCCGGCGGCAAGCTGGGAGGAGCGCGCGCGCATGTTCGCGCTGCCGCGGTCGAGCTGGGCCGACTATAACCCATCGCTGATCTCAAGGGGCGGCGGGGTATTCCCGCGCACCGACAAGACGATCAAGCTGTCGAAGCAGGTGCGCGCGGCGCTCGGCATCGAGGCGAGCGAGATGGAGCCGGGGGCGCTGATCTCCGCCATTCTGAAGGCACCGGTCGACCTGATCTGGTTCGGCGGCATCGGCACGTATGTGAAGGCGGCGGCGGAGAACAACATCCAGGTCGGCGATCCGGCCAACGACCGGCTTCGAGTCAATGCGGAGGATATCCGCGCGACCGCGATCGGCGAGGGTGCGAACCTGGGCGTGACCCAGGCGGCACGAATCGCGTTCGCCTCGCGCGGCGGGCGGATCAACACCGACTTCATCGACAATTCGGCGGGCGTCGACTGTTCCGACAATGAGGTCAACATCAAGATCGCGCTCAACCGCGAGATGATCGAGGGCCGCCTCGCCTATGAGAAGCGCAATATCTTCCTCGCGAGCATGACCGACGATGTCGCGCACATCGTGCTTGAGGATAACCGCCTGCAGACGCTGGCTCTCTCGATCATGGAGAATGACGGCGCCAGGTCGGTGCCGAGTTATGTCAGGCTGATCGAGATCTTCGAGGCATCGGGCAGCCTCGACCGCGCGGTCGAGGGGCTTGCCTCGAACGACGACCTGCTGCGCCGTGCGCAGGAGGGCAATGGCCTGACGCGGCCCGAACTGGCCGTGCTGCTCGCCACCGCCAAATTGTCGCTCCAGGCGGCGATCGAGCATGGCACGCTCGGGCTCGACCCCGATCTTGCGCCCGATCTCCAGGCAGCCTTCCCGCCGGCGATGCGCAAGAAGTTCGCCTCGGCGATCGACCAGCACCGGCTGCGCGGCGAGATCGTCGCGACCAAGCTCGCCAACCGGATCGTCAACCGGCTTGGTGTGCTCCATCCGTTCGAGCTGGCCGAGGAGGAAGGCGCAGCGATGAGCGACATCGCGGCGATGTTCGTCGTGACCGAGCGGCTGTTCGGCCTGCCGGCGCTCTGGGCCGAGATCGAGACGGCCGACATGCCCGAAACGGCGCGCATCGCGCTGTTCGAGGAAGTGGCGGTGGCGACCCGCTCGCAGATCGCCGACCTGCTCCGGGTGGTGCGGACCGGCACCGGCCCCGGCCCAGCCATGGCGCGGCTCGCCAAGGGCATCGGCACGCTCGACAAGCAGACCAAGGCGCTGCTGCTCGAGGAAGCCAGCGCGCAGAGCGGACGAATCGCCGCGACGCTCGAAGCGGCCGGCGCACCCAGGAAGCTGGTGCAGAAGGTGGTGCGGCTGTTCGAGCTGGACGGCGCGGTCGGCCTGGCCGATCTCGGCGAGCGGCTCGCCCTTGACGAGATCGTGCTGACGCGGGCCTTCACCCGGCTCGGCCAGGCGCTGGGGCTCGACTGGGCGCAGGCCAATGCCGCGCGCATCGTGTCGAGCGACCCGTGGGAGCGGCTGCTCATCGCCGGCCTGGCGCGGGACTTCCAGCAGCTGCGGCTCGAATTCCTCAGCCGCGGCGAAGGCGATCCGCAGGCGCTGGTCGAGACGTGGCTCGCTGCCAATGCCGGCCGGGTCGCTCAGTTCAAGTCGGTGGTTGACCGTGCCCGGCACGCCCCGGCACCGAACGCGGCGATGCTCGCGCAGATCGCCGGACAGGCGCGGGTCCTGCTGGGGCGGTGACAGGGCGAAGGGCGTGCGGCCGCTCCGGCCGCGCGCCCTTTCATTCTATCGGACGACGAACAGCCAGCAGAGGATCGCCGCCCAGACGAGCAGGGCGAACGGCACGGCGTAGAACAGGCCAAGCACCGATCCGGTGTCGGCGCCGTCCTTGTCGGATACGGGTGATGGGTGGGGCATCTCGCTCTCCTGAACGCGATGTACCGCGCGGTGACGAGTCGCCACAATAAGGAGAAATACGACGGATCGGTCGCGCCTGCCGCCGTGGCGCGGTCAGGAAAGGCCGGCACCGATCCGCAGGGCCTGCACGCCGCGCACGCGGAAGGCTGGCAGATCGGCCGTCGCCAGCCAGGCGCTCGCCTTCTCGACAAAGGCGGGCGTCGCCGTCTCGCCGGCGCGCTTCAGCCAGCCGATCGCCTCTTCTGTCTTCCCGGCCGCCCCGAGCATCCGGGCATGGTTGAAGCAGCCGCGGAAATCCCCGCCCTGCGCCGCCCGCGCATAGCAGCGCGCCGCCTTCGCCATGTCGCGCGGCACCACCCAGCCATCCTCGTGGAAGCTGCCGACGAAGTTGATCGCCTTGGCATTGCCGAGCGCGGCCGCCTGCTGGAACCAGTCGAGCGCCGCCGCCTTGTCCTCCGCCACGCCGTGGCCGAGCGCGAGCAGGGTCGCGTAATTATACATGCCCCAGTCGAGCCCGCGCCTGGCGGCGATGCGATAGCATTCGGCCGCGCGCGCCTTGTCGGGCACCGTGCCCCAGCCGAGATCGTAACAGCGGCCGACCATGTTGATCGCCATCAGGTGATGCTGCGCGGCCGCCCTGGTGAACCAGTCGAGCGCGGCGACCGCATCCTTCGCGACACCAGCGCCATCGAGCAGCATCTGCCCATAGACCGCCTGCGCCTCGGCCAGCCCGGCCTCGGCCGCCTGGCGCACGAACGCCGCGCGCTCTTCGGGCGGTCCCGAAAGGCGCTCGGCGATCTCGTCGGGCGTCAGGGCATTCAAATCCTCCCCGGTCATGGCCGGGGCTGATTCAACCATGCCTTCCATCAATATTTGACGGTCAGCGTGCCGAAGGCCGAACGACCGGGCGCGATGCTGGCATAGTGCGCGGTATAGGCCTGGTTGAAATAGGTCTTGTCGGTCAGGTTCTGCACGTTGACGGAGACCTCGACCTGGCGCGAGAAGCGGTAGGAGGCGCGGGCATCGAAGCGCCAATAGCCCGGGATCGTGCGATACAGGACCTTGGTCGCCGGGGTCACCGTCACCACGCCAGCGCTGGTCTGCGACGCAGAGCGGTTGTCGCTGTACCCGCCGAACACGCGGCTGGTGTAAAAGGCGCCGCCACCGATCGAGAAGCCCTTCACCGGCTCGACCGTCGTCCACATCGTGAAGCTGTCGCGCGCCGTCTGGGTCGCCTGCTTGCCGGTATTGACCGACGGAACGAGCGCCACCGTAGCAGCAGCCGGCCCATTCGCCGCAACCGCGAGCGCCGTGAAGCCGCCATCGACGATCTTCGGATCGAGATGGGTATAGCCGCCGAAGATGGTCCAGCCGGGCAGGATCTGGCCGCTTGCGTTCACCTCGACGCCGCGGATGCGGCGCTTGCCGAGGAACTCGACCGTGTTGTTCGGGCCGGTGACACGGGCGTTGTCGGTATCGGTCTGGAAGGCCGCAGCGTTGAGCGACAGCCTGCCACCCATCAGATTGGCCTTGGCCCCAACCTCATAGGAGCGGGTCTTCTCGATCTTGAGCGAGTTGAGCACCGCGAGAGCCGTGTTGTAGGTCACGTCGCTGGTCGGCGTGCCGAGCGCATTCGTCTCCGACCCTTCACCGAGCAGGCTGTTCGGCGGCGTCGCCGCAGTCGCGTACGACGCGTACAGGCTGGTTTCCGGGGTCGGCTTGAAGACAAGACCGGCCTGCCAGTTGAACAGATTGTCGGTGCGGCTCAGCTTGTAGGTCGTGGTCGCCGTTGCCGCCTGGCCCGGCGTTACGGTCGATTTGAAATGATCGTAGCGCGCGCCGAGGTTCAGGATCAGCGACGGCAGCAGGGTGATCGAGTCGAAGGCGTAGACCGAGCGGGTTTCAGCGTCGTTCTGCGTTTCCTGGATCGGCAGCACCTTGGTGATCGGCGCGGCCACGGTCGACGAGTCAGTCGTATAGTTCACCCAGGGATCGTTGGGATTGGGGGTGAACAGGCTGGTGCAATAATAGCGCGAAACCGTCGCGGTATTGCAACGCGGCGCCACGCCGGCGCCGGTCGAGAGCACGAACGTCCCGCGCCGTGCCTTTTCCCACGACAGTTCAGCGCCGATGGAGATGCTGTGCTTGATGCTGCCGGTGTCGAAGGTGCCGTACAGGTCGGTCTGGTTGGTGATGTTGTCGGTATAGCCATAGCGCGTATTGGCGCGCCGCCACACATAGCCGCCGGTGACGAGATCGCCGCGGAGCGCCGCGGCGCTGCCGGTGGCCGGCGGGGTCGCCGACGTGCCGAACACATTGCCCTGCTGGTCGTCAGGCTGCGTATAGATATACGCCTGGGTGTTGTGCGAGAAACGCGATGTGTTGCGCAGCGTCAGCGTACCGAAATCATGCTCGGCGCGGATCGTGATCTGATCGGTGTCGGCATCGCGGAAGTCGCGGCTCTTCAAGCCGTAGAAGGTCGAGCGATCCACCACCCCGGTGGTGCCGCCGATCGTCGTCCCCTTGCCGACCAGCGGCGCCGAATAGACGATGCCCGTGCCCGGCGCGTTGCCGATCGTGTAGAAATACGGAATGCCGCTGTCCGGCAGCTCGTGGCTGGTCAGGTGGTAATAGGACAGGGTCAGGCGGGTATCGGTGCCCAGCCCGAGGGTGATCGAAGGCGCGACGCCCCAGCGGCGCTGCCAGATCGCGTCACGGCCGGCGACGTCCTGATCGTGCCACATGCCTTCGATGCGGAAAGCGATCGTGTCGGTCAGCTTGTAGTTCGCGTCGATCGTCGCGCGCTTGTAGTCGGCGGTGCCGTAGCTTGCGCTTGCCGTCACGAAAGTACGGTCGGTCGGCAGCTTCGAGATGATGTTGATCGAACCGCCAGCGCCGCCGCGACCGCCGAGCGTCGAATCCGAGCCGCGCACGACCTGGATCTCCTCGACCGCGAACACTTCGCGAGTCTGCGCCGCGAGATCGCGAACGCCGTCGACGAAGGTCGAGCCCTGGCTGTCGAAACCGCGGATGAAGGGACGGTCGCCGATCGGGTTGCCGCCCTCGGCCGCGCCGAAGGTGATGCCGGGCACGGTGCGCAGCGCATCCGCCAGGCTGGCCGAACCGGTCTGCTCGATCACTTCCTTGGGCAGCACGACGATCGACTTGGGCGTGTTGACCGGCGTCGCGACCTGCTTTGGCGTCATCTCGCGCTGCCCGGTGACGAGCACATCTTCACGATCCTGCGCATTGGTATCGTCGGTCGCCGCCGGATTGGGCCCGTCGGCGGCGAAAGCCGCGCCGCTGGCGAACGCGCCGACGCACGAAAGCGCGAGAAATGCAGGCTTGGCGACAGGCGCGCGGCGAGCGTTGCTGGTGGTACGCAAATTGTGTCCCCTTTGTTTCCGGGGTGCCGCTATTGCGAGTTACTCTCATTGTCAACGCTATTGAGAGTAGTTCTCACGCACTTGGCCAAAAGGATGGTCAAAGGCAAGGAGCGCGTGGCGGTTGACCGCTCGCCCGATCGTCCCTATCCCCGCGCTTCCTTGGGGAGTAGCCACCTGCTTCGAGCAGGGCCTTCGTCAACATACTCGAACATGCGATCCGCATCGTTCGTGGCGACGGCAGCGGTGCATGCGCCAGCCCGGCAAGACCAACGATGTGACCCCTCTTTCAGGCCAGGGGTGTTTCACATCGTTCGTCGGCAGGCCTCGGGATTGATGACATGACTGGTATTCTTACGCTGGGCGGCCTCGGCCTCAGCCTGTCCGTCGACGCGTTCGCCGCCGCGATCGGCAAGGGCGCCGACGGGAATTCGACCCGGTGGCGCGACGCACTGCGCGTCGGCATCATCTTCGGATTCTTCGAGGCGATCACGCCGGCGATCGGCTGGGCGGTCGGCCTGATGCTGAGCGCGTGGATCGCCGAGGTGGATCATTGGGTCGCCTTCACGCTGCTTGGGGCGGTCGGCCTCCATATGCTCTGGCAGGCAAGCAAACCGGCGGAAGACGCCGGCGATGCTGATCGGTCGGCCAGGCCCCACGGCCTGCTGAGCCTGGCCGCGACAGCGATCGCGACCAGCATCGACGCCACGGCGGTTGGCGTGAGCCTTGCCTTTCTCGACATCAACATCGTCACCGCCTGTCTGGTGATCGGCGGTGTCACCACTGTCGTGGCGACCATCGGCGTGCTGATCGGCAAACATGTCGGCGCCTATCTCGGCCGCTATGCCGAGGTGGCGGGTGGCCTTACGCTGATCGGGATCGGCAGCCTCATCCTGTATACGCATCTGACGGCCTGAGGGCGTCGGCGTCCGGCCCGGGATTTGGTCCCCGGGGTCGGCCGTGCCGCGCCCCAAGGGTCGGGACCTTGGGGGACGGTGGATGCCGGAACAAGTCCGGCATGACGAATTTGGCGGCTGCCGCTGCTCCTTTCACGACCGTCACCCCGGACTTGTTCCGGGGTCTACCGATGTCTCAACGTAAGGGATCGAGATCGAACGCGACCGCGAGGTCATCCCATCTGGGTTATCGCGTTCGATGAGGTCGAGGTGACGCCGGAGTAAAGGCGACCGTTGAACGTACTCGCCAGGATACACACGCACGGTTCGCGCTCTCTCATGCCATAGAGAATGCCGAACCGTGGATGCCGGAACAAGTCCGGCATGACGCGGTGTTTAACTCGCGTGTTGCGCCAGAAGCCAGGTCCGCAGCGCGCTCGCAAGGTTGGGCGGATCGCCGGCGGTGATACGCAACGCATCGATCTCGGCGATCAGGGCGTTGAGCGGCAGGGAGCGTGTCTCGGCGGCGATTTCAAGCGCCTCCCAGAACAGGGGTTCGAGGCTGATCGAGGTAGCGTGCCCGGCGATCGTCACCGATCGCTTGACCGGGCCGACAAACCCGCCGCGCGGCGCCTCGATCAATTCAGCCCCCGATCGCTCAGTCTGTGTCGAACAGGGCGGCAAGCTGCTCGATGATGGTGCCGCCGAGCTGTTCCGCGTCCATGATCGTCACCGCGCGGGCATAATAGCGCGTGACGTCGTGCCCGATGCCGATTGCGGCCAGTTCGACCGGCGACTTGGTCTCGATCCAGTTGATCACCTGCCGCAGATGGCGTTCGAGATAGCTTCCCGAGTTCACGCTGAGCGTCGAATCATCGACCGGGGCGCCGTCCGAGATCACCATCATGATCTTGCGCTCCTCGGGCCGGGCGATCAGCCGGCTGTGCGCCCAGAGCAAGGCCTCGCCGTCGATATTCTCCTTGAGCAGCCCCTCGCGCATCATCAGGCCAAGCGAGGTGCGGGCACGCCGCCATGGCTCGTCAGCTTTCTTATAGACGATGTGGCGCACATCGTTGAGCCGCCCCGGCTGGGGCGGGCGACCCGCGGAAAGCCAGGTCTCGCGCGACTGGCCGCCCTTCCAGGCGCGGGTAGTGAAGCCGAGAATCTCCGTCTTCACCCCGCACCGTTCAAGCGTGCGGGCAAGGATGTCGGCGCTGATCGCCGCGATGGAGATCGGCCGGCCGCGCATCGACCCGGAATTGTCGATCAGCAGGGTGACCACCGTATCGCGGAAATCGGTCTCGCGCTCGATCTTGTAGCTGAGTGACTGAGTCGGGTTCACGACCACGCGCGCCAGACGCGCCGCGTCGAGCAGGCCTTCCTCCTGGTCGAAATCCCAGCTCCGGTTCTGCTGCGCCATCAGGCGGCGCTGCAGCCGGTTGGCGAGCTTCGTCACCGCGCCCTGCAGATGAACGAGTTGCTGGTCGAGATAGGAACGAAGCCGTGCCAGTTCATCAGCATCGCACAGATCGGTCGCCGCGATCACCTCGTCGAAGCTGGTCGTCCACGCCTTGTATTCGAACTGAGGCGAGAAATCGGAGAAGGGGCGATTGGGGCGGACGGGCAGCATGCCTTCCTCGCCGTCATCGCCTGCCTCGCCGTCCATGTCCTGGAATTCGTCGTCGCTCTGCTCGGCGCCTTCGCCGTCCTGCGATTCGGCATCGCGATCGGACCCGCGCGCCTCGATCTCGCCCTGGCCCTGCTCGCCTTCGCCCTCGCCGTCCTCGCCCTCGTCCGACTGCTGTTCGTCGGAGCCCTCATCCTCCGATCCGCCTTCATCGGCCTCGTCGGGGATCATGTCGCCCTCGACCAGGTCGAGATCCTCGAGCAGGCGCGTGACCAGCGTCGCGAAAGCACGCTGATCGTCGATCGCCAACGCCAGCGCGTCGAGGTCCTTGCCCGCCTTCTCTTCGATCCAGTCGCGCACCAGCGCCATGCCGGGCGCGGTGACCGCCGGCGCCTCCGCCCCCGTCAGCCGCTCACGCACCATCAGGCCAAGCGCGGTCGACAGCGGCACCTCCTCGCGATTGCGGGCACGGGTGATCGGATCGGCGCGCAGCTTCAGGTCGAGCGCCGTCGCCAGATTGGCGGCGATGCCGGCATAGCCGCGCGCGCCCAGCGCCTCTACCCGGGCGCCCTCGACCGCGTCGAACACGGCGCGCGCGACCGCCTCGGCCGGTGCCTGGCGGGCATGGAGCGTCGCATTGTGGTGCCGCAACCGAAGGGCGAAACCATCGGCAAAGCCCCGCGCCTCCGCCACCTGCTCGGCGGGCAGCGTGCGCGCCGGCATCGGCACCTTGATATGCTTGCCCGACTGAGTCGGGGCGTCGGCGGTGAAGGCGAGCTCGATCTCCGGCTCATGCGCGATCGCGCGCGCGGTGCCGCCGAGCACAGCCTTGAAGCGATCGAGGGGGGTTTCCGTCGTCATGGCTTCTGCTCTGGCACCACCAAACGCCCCGGCGCAAGATCGCGGTCGATCCTGATCCGCGCGATCTTCGTCTGCGGATCGAATTCGAGCACGGTCACGACCGCCCCTTCGATCACGCCGTACGCCGGCAGGCGGGCGATCGATATCCTGTGCCGCACCTCCGGCAGGGGGCGGCTCATGCCGTACAGCATCAGCTCGGCATCGAAGGACAGGCTGTCCTTCTCGCCCGCCGTCCCCGCATAACGCAGCCGCAGCTCGCTGCCGTCGCCGAGCAGCAATCCGCTGATCAGGCCGTAGCGCGCGGGCGTGATCTCGAAAGGCGCTCGGCCCGAGTCGCCCTTTGCCCCGATCAGGATCGCGTGATCGAGCTTCTCGTCATTGTCGCTGTCGTAGAGGCAGTAGCGCGTGACCAGCTTGGTCGGCCTGAGCAAGCCGACCAGGCCGAAGCCCATCGAGCCGACCATCGCCTTGGTGAAGGACGGATCCTGCTCCGTCTCGCAGAACACCACCGGCGGATCGCCGGGAATGCCGGCGACGCGGGCCGATTCGAACACCGTTTCGCGGCTGAAATGGCGTTTCTGGCCGAGCCGGTCGAGGTCGATCGGATCGACCAGCAGCACCGTTTCCGGCCGGCCGAGCGGGCTTTGCGCGATGACGGCGCCGGGGACGGCGATCTGTTCTCCCTTGAGCGTGCGGCCCGGAAGGAGGGGAACCGAGGCCGGCTGGACCTTGTAGTCGGGGGTCTTGGCGGCGGTAAGCGTGAGCAGGACGGCCAGAGTCGCCGCGACTTTCGTCGATTTCCCGCTACTGGAATGAGAGTCGCCTGGCCGGACATTCATTGCCAACACCTCGGCATCACCCAGCTAGAACTTTCCCGGCGGAGGCCGGAGTCCAGTTCAGGAACAGAAAGAAACGGGCGATGTGGCCGACCAGAAAGGTCCCCCCAACTGGACCCCGGCCTTCGCCGGGGAAGAACGATAGGGATTGAGCCGTAGCTCAACCCTTGCCGACCACGCTCTCGGGCAGATCCTTGCCGAACACGCGCTGATAATATTCGGCGACCAGTGCCCGCTCGGCCTCGTCGCACTTGTTGAGGAAGCTGAGGCGGAAGGCGAAGCCGACATCGCCGAAGATCAGCGCGTTCTGCGCCCAGGTGATCACGGTGCGCGGGCTCATCACGGTCGAGATATCGCCATTGATGAAGCCGCGGCGGGTCAGGTCGGCCACGCGGACCATGTTGTCCACCGCCTGCTTGCCCTCCGGCTTGTCATATTCGCCCGACTTGGCGAGCACGATCTGCGCCTCGACCGCGGCGGGCAGATAGTTGAGCGTGACGACGATGTTCCAGCGGTCCATCTGGCCCTGGTTGATCTGCTGCGTGCCGTGATAAAGGCCGCTGGTGTCGCCCAGGCCGACCGTGTTGGCGGTGGCGAACAGGCGGAACCACGGGTTCGGGCGGATCACCCGGTTCTGGTCGAGCAGGGTCAGCTTGCCCTCGGTCTCGAGCACGCGCTGGATGACGAACATCACATCCGGACGGCCGGCATCATATTCGTCGAACACAAGGGCGGTCGGGGTCTGAAGCGCCCAGGGCAGCAGGCCTTCGCGGAATTCGGTGACCTGCTGGCCATCCTTCAGCACGATCGCGTCGCGGCCGACCAGATCGATCCGACTGATATGCGCATCGAGGTTGATTCGGATGCAGGGCCATTTCAGCCGCGCCGCGACCTGTTCGATATGAGTCGACTTGCCGGTGCCATGATAGCCCTGGACCATCACGCGGCGATTGTGCGCGAAGCCGGCGCAGATCGCGAGCGTGGTGTCCGCGTCGAACACATAGGCCGGATCGAGATCGGGCACGCGCTCGTCCGCCTCGCTGAAGGCCGGGACCTCCATGTCCGAATCGATGCCGAAAAGCTCACGGACCTTCACGACCTTGTCGGGGGCCTCCAGGATCGTGGTCTCGCGGCTGTCGGGCTGGGTGTTGGATATGTCCGTCATGATCTCGTACCGTTCGGGCTGATCTGCAGAAGCCCTGCTCCTCTTCAACGATCGAGAAGGAAGAACGGCACTTCGACAAGCTCAGTGCGAACGGAATCCAGCTTCGTCAAGCCGAACCGGTCTTTGGCGGCAACGGAAACAGCGTAATAAACTGTTCCGCAAGTGCGCGGTCCCCCGATAATTTCAGCGAGCCGGCCGATTCGGCATCCCCGATCGGGCGCCCGCCATAGACGACCGACGCCAGCGTTACAGGGTCGGTATCGAACATTGCGTCCGCCGGGCGCGGATCAGTCCGGCGAATCGCGATCCCTTCCCTGTCCACCTCAGCGACGAATTCGTCCTCGCCGAAGCGGAAGCCGACCGAGCGGTTCACGTCGCCCGAGCGCGACCGGTCGATCATCGTGCGGAAGGACAGCATGATCGATGCGGCGCTGAGCGGGAGAGTGGTATCGTGCCGATGCGATCTGACCGCCCAGCGGCCGAGTTCCTGGATCGCCGTTTCGCTCGCATAGCCCCAGGGGGTGAGGCCATAGACCTGCACCGAGGCGGGCGGCGGCAGCTTTCGACGGGTCAGGATGCCGACCTCCTCCATGCCCTCGAGCCGCTGAGTCAGCACGTTCGCGCTGATCCCGCCGAGCGCCTTCTTCAACTCGCCGAAGCGGCGCGGGCCGAACATGAGTTCGCGCACGATCAGCAGCGACCAGCGCTCGCCTACCAGCTCCATCGCCAGCGCAGTGCCGCAGGCGTCGTCATACCAGCGCTTTTCCGCCTTCTTTCCCAGATCAGTTATTTTTTCTAACTCCATAGTTGCTTTTGATAACTCTCGGCGTCATCATCGTCAAACAGCGATTCGCCGGACACACAGAGGAAAGAATTTGCCATGCCCAAGATGATCTTTGTGAACCTGCCGGTGGCCGACGTCGACCGCTCGGTCGCCTTTTACGAAGCGATCGGCGCGACCAGGGACGAGCGATTCTGCCAGGCGGGCAGCGCCGCGATGCTGAGGTTTTCCGACACGATCAGCCTGATGGTCCTGAGTCATGCCCGTTTCAGCGATTTCACCTCCAAGAGGATCATCGATGCGCGTACCGATTGCGAAGTGCTGATCTGCCTTTCGGAGGATAGCCGCGATGCCGTCGACCAGACCCTTGCCAAGGCGGCTGCCGCCGGCGCTCGGCCCGACCCCGCCCCCGCGCAGGACCTTGGCTTCATGTACGGCCGCAGCTTCGAGGACCCCGATGGCCACAGCATCGAGCTGACCTGGATGGACGTTGACGCTGCGATGGCCGCGATGGCCGGCGGAGACGAACCGGTCGACGCCTGAACAACCGACGCCCCCATAGGATGAGGAGAGAGACGATGAGCTATATTCAGGGTTTCGTGCTCGCGGTGCCGGCCGCCAACAAGCAGGCCTATCTCGACCATGCGACCGGCACGGTGCCGCTTTTCCGCGACTATGGCATGACGCGCATGGTCGAGAATTGGGGTGACGAGGTGCCCGACGGCACGGTCACCGATTTCAGGCGCGCGGTGAAGGCCGGGGACGACGAGGTCGTGCTGTTCAGCTGGGTCGAATGGCCCTCCAAGGAGGCCCATGACACCGGCATGCAGAAGATGATGGATGACCCGCGCATGGCGAAGATGGTCGAGATGCCGTTCGACGGCAAGCGCATGATCTATGGTGGCTTCGCTCCGCTGCTCGACGACGGGACGGGTGGATCGACCGGTTATGTCGACGGCTATCTGGTGCCGGTCCCGGACGGCAAGAAGGGCGCGTATCGCGACATGGCGAGCAAGGCCTCCGCGGTGTTCCGCGACCATGGCGCGACCCGGGTGGTCGAGGCCTGGGGCGACGCCGTGCCCGACGGCACCGTCACCGACTATAAGGGCGCGGTGAAGGCCACAGGCGACGAGAAGGTCGTCTTCTCCTGGGTCGAATGGCCATCGAAGGAAATCCGCGACGCCGGCATGGCCAAGGTGATGGAGGACGAGCGGATGAAGCCGTCCGCCGGTTCGGAAATGCCGTTCGACGGCAAGCGCATGGTCTATGGCGGCTTCGCGCCTATCCTCGACGCGGCCTGAGCCTCGAAACCGCCCCCTCCCCCCTGCCCTCCAAGGAGAGCCACGATGCCCAATCCCGAAGGTACCCCGATCTGGTACGAACTGATGACCACCGACCCGGAGGCGTCAAAGGCATTTTACGACGACGTGATCGGCTGGACGGTGCAGGACAAGCCGGCCGGCGACATGGATTACCGGATGATCGACAGCGGCAATGGCGGCGACCTGGTCGGCGGCGTGATGCGCCTGACCGAGCAGATGACGGCAGGCGGGGGCCGGCCGACCTGGCTCTTCTATATCGGCGTCGACGATGTCGATGCATCGGTCGGGAAGATCAAGGCGGCCGGCGGCAGCGTGCTGATGCCGGCCTGGGACATTCCCGATGTGGGCCGGATCGCGATGGTCGCCGATCCGCAGGGCATCCCCTTCTATATCATGCGCGGCACCTCCGGGGAGAACAGCACCGCCTGGGACCGGATGGGCATGGGCAAATGCAACTGGAACGAGCTGGCCACGCCCGACCAGGCCGGCGCCAATGCCTTTTACGCGACCGTGTTCGGCTGGACCTATCCTGGCAGGATGCCGATGGGCGAGATGGGCGACTATGTGTTCGTGCAGGCGGGCGACCAGACGATCGGCGCGACGATGACGGCACCGGCCGACGGCCCGCCCCCGGCATGGCGCTTCTATTTCCGCGCGCCCGATATCGAGGCGGCGGCGGCCAAGGTCTCGAAGAATGGCGGGACCGTCCATGCCGGCCCGATGGAGGTGCCCGGCGGCGACCGGATCATCGTGGCGAGCGACCCGCACGGCGTGATGTTCGGCGTGGTTGGGCCGGGTCAGCAACAGAACCATTAACAGGCCAATATACGGAGAAAGTGCCATGGCGAAGATCACCCCCTGCCTCTGGTATGACGGCACGGCCGAGGAGGCGGCTGCCTTCTACGCGGCGACCTTCCCCGATTCGCGGGTCGAGGCGGTTCACCGCGCGCCGGCGGACTTCCCCGGCGGGCATCAGGGCGATGTGCTGACCGTCGATTTCACCGTGCTTGGCATGCGGTTCCTCGGCCTCAATGGCGGGCCGGCGTTCACGTTCGACGAGGCGGTGTCCTTCCAGGTCCATACCGACGACCAGGAGGAGACCGACCGCTACTGGAACGCGATCGTCGGCAATGGCGGCGCCGAGAGCGCGTGCGGCTGGTGCAGGGACAAATGGGGCCTGTCCTGGCAGATCACCCCGCGCGTCCTGACCGATGCGATGACCAGCCCCGACCGGGCGGCCGCCGGGCGCGCGATGAAAGCGATGATGACGATGAGGAAGATCGACATCGCGACGATCGAACGGGCGCTGGCCGGAGAGGTCCCGGCATGATCGCCGCGGTCGAGATGGAGAAGAACGCCGCCTGAAAGGGCCGCCAGCCAAAGGATATCCCCATGAGAAAGATCATCGCGGGCGTGTTCCAGTCGCTCGATGGTATCATGCAGTCGCCTGGCGCCCCGGAGGAGGATCCGACCGGCGGCTTCACCCTGGGCGGCTGGGTCGCCATCCCCGGGGACTCGGTGATCGACGCGCATCTCGGCAGCCTGTTCGACCGCGAGTTCGACCTGCTTCTCGGGCGGAACACCTATGACATCTTCGCTGCCTATTGGCCGTATCAGCCGCCCAATCCGATCGGCGACCTGTTCAACGCGGTGACCAAATATGTCGTGACCTCCTCGACCGAACCGCTGGGCTGGGCGAATTCGGTCGCGATCAACGGCGACGTCGCGGCAGGCATCGCCCGGATCAAGGCAAGCGAGGGCCCGGACCTGCTCGTGCAGGGTAGCACCAGGCTCTATCCAGTGTTGCTGGCGGCGGGTCTGCTCGACCGCCTCTCGATCATGACCTTTCCGGTCGTGCTGGGCGGCGGCAAGCGGCTGTTCGCTGACGGCGTGGCACCCGGCACGATGACCCTGGTCGACTCCAAGGTGTCGAGCACCGGCGTGATCATCGCGACCTACGAACCCGCCGGCCCGGTCCGGACAGGTTCCTTCGCGACGCAGGAACCCTCCGCGCCGGAGATCGCTCGCCGGGAGAAGATGGCGCGCGAAGGCTGAGGCCGACACCGCGCTGCCTCTGTCGTATTGCCTGCCATCTTCGCTTTTACGACTGCTCGGCGCGGCGCAGGCGGTCCCTGAACATCTGGACCGCGTCGGCGACGGCGAATCCGTCGATGACCTTGCTCTCCAGTTCGATCTCGATGTCCTGTCCGACCTCAGCCTTTCTGGCGGCGTCCGGAGTCAGTGTTACGACGATGCCCACATCGCTCTCGCGAATATCTTGGACAAGGTCGTATCCGTCCACGCGAAGCGGCCCGGCCTCGATATGGACGCCGTCTAGGCCAAGTCTCAGTTCTTGTTCGTCCGGTTCGTTCGCAAAGTCGAGAATGACATAGTTTGCCGGATCCGATGGGCTGTCGGCGAACGCCAACACCGTCGCATCTCCATCGTCGCTGAAACTAGCTGCCTCGGCAAAAAACACTGTTTTCATGCCCTCAGCTCCGCTGGTTTGGGCTGATTGATCGCATCAATCCGGCCCGAGTGCCTTGCGTCGCAGTTCGCTCGAATAGGAGCAATCGCCCTGCTTGATTTGAGAAATTACTTTATTCTTTTCTGCTATTTGAACCGGAGTGCTAGGTTTGTATGACGCGAGAGTTTCTAGCATATTGGTACATTGGAGTGCTTCTGGATCGTCAATTATAAGCTTCACCAAATCCAACTTCGCGTTCTCATCTCCAATATCCATGGCACCCCTCATATAATTACGCCCCTGCCACGCATCTCCTTTTATCTTGTCGTTGTAGTAAGACATGAAACGATAGCCGCGAGCATCGCGCCCATTAATCGCCTCCTCAGCAAGTTTTTCACAGCCATAGAATATAACAAACGCATTAGAATCTTGAATTTCCCATGCCCTCACCGCAATCAAGCATTGATCCAGGCTTTTTCTCGGGATGGAGGTGAACCACACGAAAATTGTAATCACACAGACCAAAGTTACAACAAGGACAGCCAATACGATCCGTCGGACGATTTTTTTCACCAGTGCCACCCCTCTCGCAACTGGGTAAGTAAGCTCTTGTCTTGGTAAGGAACGCGAATGTTGAGACCAGCCGGCGTTTCTGAACGTCGCCATAACCATTGGCGGGTTTCGGGATTATAGGCCAATCCTAGAAGATCGGAGGGTACCTCGCGGCCATTCTCGAACCTGGCATATCCAGACTTTTCGCCCACGCCGTATCCCTTGGAATAGACCGTCATATCATATCGACGATGCACATCATTGGGCACTGTGACAAACGCCCTGGCTGCGTAGACAATACCTCCCGTCAGCTTTGACAACTCGAGGGCCTCCGGCTGATTCGCGGCGAAGCAACTAGACAGAATGATTGGCGTTCCCTTTTTGTATCCTTTGCGTTGAAGGTCAAGGAATAAGGTGTGAGCACTCATGCCCTGGCCATCGGTACCCCGCGACTTGTCTGAGATTGTGCCCGATTTCGATCCATGTGAATAGATGAGAACCCATCCAGGGGGGCTCCCCATCTCTTTGAGCGCTTTTATAGCCGAGGCATCTTCAGCTGGGCTGAGAAGATTCAGGTAGATATCGGCTGTCCGCGATTCGCCAACGAACGACTTTGGTTTGTCCTGAGTAAATCGACGAGGCGATGCCAAAGTGACGGATGCGGACAATAGTCGCTCCGGAATATCCGGATCGGTGCGACCCTGGATCCAGGCGGTCCCTTCATCATTCGCAACGACCGAAGCCCTTCGTATTCGTGGTGCAATTAGGGCCTTTTCAAATCCCCGCCCGGCAATGGTACCGGAAGTTCGCCGTTGCGAAGCCAAGTCGTCATTGGGGTTCCCGCTGAAGCCCTGCTGCAATCGTACCAGCCTGTCATATTCCTCCGGCGCCACTTTGCCGCGTATCAGCCTCAAATCCTCCTTCGCGAACGCAGCCGGATTCTCCGACGCCATGATGCTCATCATCAGTGACGTCGCGCCGCCCGGCACGACTGGGGTCGGATCGAGATTGACCAGCGCCAGGCCCCGCAGCGCCTGATCGGTAGCCTCGTCGAGATCGCGACGCACGGCAGCCGGGATCTGCGAGATCGAGGTGAAGCCCGACCCAAGCCGCTCGGCAGTCGCCAGCCCGGCTTCGCGCGCGGCGTCAGCCGCCTGTTTGCGGGCACGCGCCTCCAGCGAGGCGCGGTCGTCGAGATCGTCCAGGGCGTAGCGCTTGAGCGCCTCGCTCAAAGGCCCTGCCTCGATCTCCTGCGCGACGGCGGCGCGGCGTTCGGCGGAGAGCACGATGCCTGCCTCTTCGGGCAACAGGCGCTTGTCCACCTCCGCCGCCCCAAAGTTGCGCGCGAGTGGCTCAAGCAATTCCTTATCGACCGCCTGGCGGTCGGCCGGAATCATCGTGTCGCGCATCGACCGGTAGCGGTTGGCCGCCTCGACCGGATCGCGGTCGATCATGCCCTGCACCACGCGTCGCCGGACGCCCGAGACATAGGCCGTCACGCTGCGCTCGATCTCGGACGGATCGACGCCGCGTGCCTCCGATCGTCCAACGATCGAGTCCACGCCGGTTTGAAGATGCTTGTCGAACAGCGCGGGATTATCCGGAGTATCGACCGCATCGTCGGCGGCATTCTGCTCGATCCGCAGGCCTTGCTCGTTCTGGCCGCGCCGCATCGCCTGTTCCGCGCTGCTCAGGGCGCCCGAGAGATCGTAATCGAACCGCTCGGCGATGACATGATCGAACTGGCCGCGCTGGCGATCGTTCTTCAGCCCGCTGCGGATCCAGTCGCGCAGCCCGCCATAATCGCGCGTCATGCTGTCCAGCATGCCCTGCGGGTCGCCCTCGAATCTGCCCAGCGCGTCGGTGCGGATGCTGCGCGCGCCCTCGGCATAGGCATTCCAGGCCTTCTTCACCTGAAGCTCGTCGTCGCGGCCCTGCCGCTGCTGCGTCTCGACCGCGATCTTCTGGCCGGTGTCCGCCAGCTCGCGCATGCCGGCGCCAAGCGCCTGCAGCCCGGCGCCGGAATAGTCGCCGGGCTGGAGTTTCGCATCCGTCACGCCGGCGATGCCGACGCGGTTCTGCTCTGTCGGGACCGTCGGCATGTCAGAGTGCCGATCGCGGAGTGGAGAAAATGACGGTCATGCGCGCCTCCTTGGTTCGAAGGAGGGGTATGACGGGCGGGCGCTATGTTGAATCGACACGCGGCCTTTGGCCGGTTGGGGCATGTCCCGCCGGATCCTGCACGCATCGACGCTCTGTCGCGCCCTCAGGCGAAGGCCGGCGCCCCCTTCAGCTGGGTATAGGCCGCGATCACTTCCTGCAGGATCTTTTCGTGGCTGCGGTCGCCGCCGTTGCGGTCCGGATGATAGCGGCGGACGAGTTCCGCATAGCGCTGGCGCAGGCCGCGGCGGTCGACGTCCAGGGGCAGGCCGAGTATCTTGAGCGAGCGGCGGTCGCTTTCCGACAGCGGCCGTCCGTCCTTGCGCGCCGCCGTCTCCGCCATGCGGCGCTGGAAGCGCGCGCCGATCGCGTCGAGCGGATCGGTAAAGTCGGCCCAGCTCGGCGGGCGATCCGCGCCGCCGGTGGCGAAGGCGCGGGTCTCGCGCTCCCATCCGGCAAAGGGGCGTTGCGCGTCGTGGATCTCGTCGGCACTCATGCCCTGGAAGAAATTATAGCCGGCGTTGAATTCGCGCACATGATCCAGGCAGAACCAGCGATAGGGGCGCGGCCCTTCGAAGTCGTTCGCCGGTCCGTCTGCCGGAGGCGCACGGAATTCGCCCGGAAGCGCGCAGTCCGGATGGGCGCACGCCCGCTCAGCCCCTTCCACGCGACCGTGGAAGCGGGTGCTCGGCCGTTCTTTCTTTTCCCTGTCCCGCGCCACGCGGCTCCCCGAATTCGACAAAGCGGCCTATATAGGGGCCATGACCAATCTCGCCACCGGCCCCGTCGCATCCGAAATCGCAACCCGTCTCGCCGCCGCGCTCAACCCGACGCATCTGGAGGTGGTGAACGACAGCCATCACCATGCCGGGCATATGGGCGATGACGGTACGGGCGAATCGCACTTCACCGTCATCGTCGAAAGCCCGGCCTTTTCCGGCCTGAATCGCGTGCAGCGCCAGCGGCTGGTGAACCAGGCGCTCGCCGATCTGTTGTCCTCGCGAATCCATGCGCTGGCCATCCGGGCACGCGCGCCGGGAGAATAAGCATCATGTACAGGCTCTGGTACTGGCCCTCGATCCAGGGACGCGGCGAGTTCGTCCGGCTGCCGCTTGAGGCCGCAGGCATCGCCTATGAGGATTGCGCGCGCGCGGCGGGCGAAAAGGCGCTGATGGCCGATATGGAGCGGCACGGCGCCGGCGGCCCCTTCGCCCCGCCCTATCTGGAGACGAGGGACGGCACGATCGCCCAGGTCGCCAACATCCTGCTCTATCTCGGCGAGAAGCACGACCTGGTCCCGGCGGCGCAGCGGCACTGGGCCAACCAGATCCAGCTGACCGTCGCCGATCTCATCGCCGAGGTGCACAATGTCCATCATCCGGTGAGCGTGACCGACTATTATCGCGACCAGAAGCCAGAGGCAGCGCGCGCGGCCGGGACGATGCGCGAAGAGCGGCTCCCCAGGTTCCTCGGCCATTTCGAGGCGGCTACCACCGCCCGTGCAGGCGACTGGCTGACCGGCGAGCGGTGGTGCTATGCCGACACCTCGCTGTTCCAGGTCGTCGAAGGGCTGCGCTACATGTTCCCGAAACGCATGGCGGCGATCGAGAGCGATTATCCCGCGCTGATCGCGCTCCACAACCGCGTCGCCGCGCTGCCGGGCATTGGCGCCTATCTGGCGAGCGACCGGCGCATCCCGTTCAACCAGGACGGCATCTTCCGCCACTATCCCGAGCTCGACGCGGCGTGAGCCTGGCCGAACGCCCGGCGGCGCGAATCCTGCTTATGGATCCGGTGGGGCGCGTGCTGCTGTTCCGCTTCGACGCCGCCGATCGCCCGCCCTTCTGGGCGACACCGGGCGGCGCCGTCGATCCGGGCGAGAGCTATGAGGAAGCGGCACGGCGCGAGCTGATCGAGGAGACCGGCATCCATGCCGATCCCGGGCCCGAGCTCTTCAGGCGAGTCGTCGAGTTCGTCACGCTGGAAGGCGTGCCGGTGCTGGCCGACGAGCGCTATTTCCTGATCCGCACCGATGCCGACGGGATCGATACCTCGCGCCACACCGAACTGGAGCGGCGGGTGATGCAGCACTGGCAATGGTTTGACCGCGACGCCATCGCCGCGCACCATGAGCTGATCTACCCCGAGGACCTCGCCGAGATCCTGTCGGGCCTGAACGGAGCCGAACCATGATCGACGATTTCGTCCTGCACACCATCCAGCCGACGACTCACGACCTGGGCGGCTTCAAGGTGCATCGCACCCTGCCGTCGAAACCGCGCACGATGGTCGGCCCGTTCCTGTTCTTCGACCAGATGGGGCCGGCGCATCTCGAGGTCGGCACCGGCATCGACGTGCGGCCGCATCCGCACATCAACCTCGCCACCGTGACCTATCTGTTCGGCGGGGCGATCGACCATCGCGACTCGATCGGCACCTTCGCGACGATCGAGCCGGGCGCGGTGAACCTGATGACCGCCGGGCGCGGCATCGTCCATTCGGAGCGCTCGCCCGCCAGCGAGCGAGCCCAGGGACCGGACCTGTCGGGCATCCAGACCTGGATCGCGCTGCCCGAGGCGAACGAGGAGATGGACCCGGCGTTCGAGCATGTCGCGAAGGCCGACCTGCCGGTGATCGAGACGCCGAACGCGCGCGCGCGGATCATCATGGGCAGCCTGTGGGGCTCGACCGCGCCGACCACCACCTATGCCGGGACGATCTATGCCGACATCGTGCTCGACCCGGGCGGCGAGGTGCCGGTCGACGCCGATGCGGACGAGCGCGCGGTGTATCTCGCGCTGGGCGAGGCGAGCCTCGATGGCGTGCCGCTGGAGCCGATGACTCTCTATGTGCTGAAGCCCGGCGTGGCAACTTCGCTGAAATCGCGCGACGGCGGGCGGGTGATGCTGTGCGGCGGCGATGCCTTTGCGACCCCGCGCCATGTGTGGTGGAATTTCGTCTCGTCGAGCCGCGAACGGATCAACCAGGCCAAGGACGACTGGCAGGCAGGCCGATTCCCCAAGGTGCCCGGGGACGACAAGGAGTTCATCCCGATCCCGGCGATTCCGAAGACCGTGAGCTATCCGTGATTCTGTTCCCCTCCCGCTTGCGGGAGGGTTTAGGGGTGGGCTCGCACTCACCAGCAATGAGCCGTTTGTGGAAGCCGGGAGCCCACCCCCGGCCCCTCCCGCAAGCGGGAGGGGAGTAAAAATGGCCTTCGATCTGCAGCGCATCGACCTTCCAACCGGCGTCGCCCTGGACGTCGCCGTCGCGGGCGACCCGGCGAATCCCGCGATCATCCTGCTCCACGGCTTTCCGGAATCGCATCGCACCTGGCGGCACCAGATCCCCGAGCTGGCGAAGACCCATTTCGTGCTCGCGCCCGACCAGCGCGGTTTCGCGCGGTCGTCAAAGCCGGAAGCGGTCAGCGACTATACGCCCGACAAGATGGTCGGCGACCTGATCGCGCTCGCCGATCATTTCGGCGTCGGGACCTTCACGCTGGTCGGCCATGACTGGGGCGGCGCGATCGCGTGGATGGCAGCGCTGACCCGGCCCGACCGGGTCGCGAAGCTGATCATCGTCAACGCGCCGCATCCGTTCGTCTTCCAGCGGTCAATGTTCGACGATCCCGCGCAGCGCGAGGCGAGCCAGTATATCCGCGCCTTCCGCAACCCGGATTTCGAGAAGCATATCGACGCGATCGGCCTGTCGGCATTCTTTGACGGCAGCTTCATGCGCCATACCGATTTCGAAAACGTCGCGGCGGAGAAACCGACCTATCTCGACCAATGGGGTCAGCCGGGCGCGATGACAGCGATGCTCAACTGGTACCGCGCCAGCGCGATCATCGTGCCCGAGATCGGCGAGGACGCCGAACGCCCGGCATTCCTGAGCGCGCCCTTCCCGCCGATCAGGCAGCCGACGCTGGTGATCTGGGGCGTGCAGGACAAGGCATTGCTGCCGAGCCAGCTCGAGGGGCTCGAGACGCTGGTGCCCGACATGACGCTGGTGAAAGTCGATGCCGGGCATTTCGTGCCATGGGAAGCGCCCGACGCAGTGACTGACGCGATTCGCGACTGGCTGGGTTAATCCTTCAATTCTTCTCCTCCCGGGGAAGGATTCAGGTCAGTTCCGAGACCGGTTCCACCCATGCGCCATGGGCCTGGACGTCGGCGAGGATCATCGGCTCGGCGTGATTCGGCCAGCTCTGGACCCAGACCTGCTGCTTTGCCGCGACCCGGTTGGGTTCCATGCGGACCCAGGCCAGCGGGCGCTCCGCCGTCGCCTGCGCCGCCGCGGCGGCCATTGCCGCCTCGATCCGCGCCTGACGCTCCTCCCCGAGATATTGCCAGACCACCGAATGCATCAGCACGCGTGTCTCGCCGGCCGGCTGGGGTTCGGCGAGGCGGGCCTCGACCCAGTCGGCCGCATCGCCCTGCACGATATCGACCGGTCTTTCGGCGATCATCGTGATGGCGCGGGTCAGGCGTTCGAGCCGGTCGGGATTGTCAGCCCATATATAGGCCCGGAGCCGATCGGCGGCGGCCGGATCGCTTACGTCGATCGGCTGGATCTCGACCCCGCGAACCGAGACGATGTCGAGCGGGACATCAGGTGGCGGCGCCCCGCGCCATTCCGGCCTGATCGTGACGGTCGAGTCGGCCGGGCCGAACATCACCCCGCCCAGATCGAAGCGGAAACGGTCGATCAGCAGGTTGAGCCCGGCGCTTGACCCGATCTCCAGCAGTTCAAGCCTCGGGCCATGGCGACGCGCGACCTCGATCAGGCCGGTCATCAGCGCAGCCGAACGGCCCGCCTCGTTGGTCTGGGGCGGGCCGTCGAGCCAAGGATAGATCGCGTCGTCATGCGCCACGAAGGTGTCGGCGAGAACCTGCCGCACTGCTTCCGACTCGGTTATCGTGCCGGCGAACACTCGCGACAGGGCAGGATCCCTGCCCTGCAGATCGAGCGCGTGAAGCCCGCCGACCAGCCGGAGCGGCAGCGCGTCTGTGGTCGGCTCGCCCGGCCAGTCGAGTACGCGGGCGCCGGTTCGGGTATCGCGATTCAGGCACAGGGAGAGAGCGGCGCAGATTCGCGCAGTGATCGGCGCGCCCATCACGGTACAGAAATGTTCCTGGATCAGGAACGCGCCGCGGACATTCTGCTCGGTCATAGGGCCTCCTTGCCGCGTCTGTTGCGCCCGCGAGGGGCCGCAAGTAAAGCCCCGCTCACTCATGGCCGATCCGATCATCATCGCCGTCCCCAAAGGGCGCATCCTTACCGAGGCCGTGCCGCTGCTCGAGCGTGCCGGAATCTCGCCCGAGGCGGCCTTCGCCGACGAGGACAGCCGCGCGCTGCGCTTCTCCACCAGCAACCCCGGCATCGACCTGATCCGGGTGCGCGCGTTCGACGTGGCGACCTTCGTCGCGCATGGGGCCGCGCAACTGGGTATCGTGGGCTCCGACGTGCTGGCCGAGTTCGACTATTCGGAACTCTACGCCCCTGTCGACCTGGGTATCGGCCATTGCCGGCTGTCGGTCGCCGAACCAGCCGACATGGCGGCGGGCGACGATCCGCGCGGCTGGAGCCATGTGCGGATCGCGACCAAATATCCGCATGTCACGCGCCAGCATTTCGAGGCGCGCGGCGTTCAGGCCGAGTGCGTCAAGCTCAACGGCGCGATGGAACTGGCGCCGACGCTGGGGCTGGCGCCGCGGATCGTCGACCTGGTGTCGTCGGGCAAGACGCTGAAGGAGAATGGCCTGGTCGAGGTCGAGGTGATCGCCGAGGTCACGTCGCGGCTGATCGTCAACCGGGCTGCGTTCAAGACCCGGGCCGAGGTGGTGCCGCTGGTGGATGCATTCCGTCGGGCCGTGGAGATGCGCGATGCTGGTTGAGCGTTCTTGTCTCCCCTCCCCTTCAGGGGAGGGGCCGGGGGTGGGGCATTCCCGCAAATGCCATCGTCACTGGTCGGCGGCGTCCCCCACCCCAACCCGTCCCCTGAAGGGGAGGGGCTTTTAGATGATACGCCTTTCCACTTCCGCCCCCGATTTCGAGCGGGATTTCGCTGCGCTCGTCAATGCGCGGCGCGAAGCCGATGCCGATGTGGCGCGCGATGTGCGTGCCATCGTCGCCAGCGTGCGGGACGAGGGCGACGCTGCGCTTCACGCCTTCACCAAGAAGTTCGACCGGCACGATCTCGACGAGACCGGCTGGCGGATCGACAAGGCCGACTGGCTCGTGGCGCTCGACGGGCTTGATCCCGATCTGCGCGCCGCGCTGGAACTCGCGGCCGAACGCATCGCCATCTATCACCTCAAACAAAAGCCCGAGGACAGCGACACGACCGACTCGGCCGGCGTCAGGCTCGGCGCACGGTGGAATGCGATCCAGAACGCCGGCATCTATATCCCGGGTGGCCGGGCGGCCTATCCCTCTTCGGTGCTGATGAACGCGATCCCGGCCAAGGTCGCCGGGGTCGAACGACTGGTGATGGTGACGCCGACCCCCGACGGCGAGATCAACCCGCTGGTGCTGGCCGCCGCGCATATCGCCGGCGTGGACGAGATCTGGCGGATCGGCGGCGCGCAGGCGATCGCCGCGCTTGCCTATGGCACCGGGCGCGTCGCGCCGGTCGATGTCATCACCGGCCCCGGCAATGCCTGGGTCGCCGAGGCAAAGCGCCAGCTCTACGGCGTGGTCGGCATCGACATGGTGGCCGGGCCGAGCGAGATCGTGGTGGTCGCCGACGGCAGGAACGACCCCGACTGGATCGCCGCCGACCTGCTGAGCCAGGCCGAGCATGACCCGACCAGCCAGTCGATCCTGTTCACTGACGATGCCGATTTCGGCAACGCCGTCGCGGAGGCCGTGGACGCGCAGATCGCCCAGCTTTCAACGGCGAAGGTGACGCGCGAGAGCTGGGATGCGAACGGCGCGATCATCGTCACCGCCGACCTGTTCGAGGCGATCCCCCTTGTCGACCGGCTGGCGCCCGAACATCTCGAGCTTGCGTGCAACGATCCTCAGACGCTGTTCGACCGGGTCCGCCATGCCGGATCGGTGTTCATGGGCCGTCATACGCCCGAGGCGATCGGCGATTATGTCGCCGGTCCCAACCATGTCCTCCCGACCGGCAGGCGCGCGCGCTTCGCCTCCGGCCTGTCGGTGCTCGACTTCATGAAGCGCACCAGCTTCCTCCAGCTCGACGCCGCTGCGCTGAGCGCCATCGGCCCGGCGGCCGTGGCGCTGGCCGAGGCGGAAGGGCTCCCTGCCCATGCGAAATCAGTGGCGCTCCGCCTCGCGGGCGACCAGACGGAATTGACATTATGAGCCGAACCTCAGCCCGTTCCACGGCGCGCGCCGCCGCCAGGCTTGCCGCGACCCAGGCACTCTACCAGCACGAGATGGAGGGCACCGCGGTCGCGGCACTGCTCCACGAATTCCACCAGCATCGGCTGGGCGCGACGATCGAGGACGCCGAATATGCCGAGGCCGAGGTCGATTTCTTCGACGATCTCGTGAAGGGCACGGTCGCGCGCCAGAGCGAGATCGACTCGGCGATTTCCGGCAAGCTGGCCAAGGGCTGGGCGCTCGAGCGGCTCGACCGGTCGATGCGCGCGATCCTGCGTGCCGGGACCTATGAACTGCTGGCGCGGATGGACGTGCCGGTGGCAACGGTCATCACTGAATATGTCGATGTGGCGCATGCCTTTTTCGACAAGCGCGAGGCGGGGTTCGTGAACGGGTTGCTCGATGCGATCGCGAAGGATGTTCGGAGTTAAGAGCGCCGGGTGTGTCCTTCATAGCCCCTCCCCTTCAGGGGAGGGGTTGGGGTGGGGCAGTCCCGCAGCCGCCATCATTCGTGGCTGGCGGCGTCCCCCACCCCTAACCCCTCCCCTGAAGGGGAGGGGAATTTAAGTGAACGAAGCCGAGTTCCTTGCTGCCCTGCGCGCCCTGCCGCTGCATCCGGCGGCGCGCGGTTTGCTCGACGATACCGCGCTGCTCGACGCGCGGGGCCCGCTGGTTCTGACCAGCGACACCATCGTCGAGGGCATCCACTTCCTCTCCACCGACCCGGCCGGGGACGTCGCCTGGAAACTCGGCGCGGTGAATCTGTCCGATCTTGCCGCCAAGGGCGCGCTGCCTTTGGGGATGATGCTCAACTATACGCTAGCCGGCGATTCCGCCTGGGATGCGGGCTTCATCGAAGGGCTGCGGCAGTTCGAATGCGCCCTGATCGGCGGGGACACGGTATCGCTGCCGTCCGGCGCGCCGCGTGTGCTGACACTGACCGCGTTCGGCAGCGACGCCGCCGCACCGCCGCGCTCCGGCGCGCGGGCCGGTGATGCGCTTTATGTCACCGGCACGATTGGGGATGCCGGTGCGGGGCTTTCCATCGCGCAGGGCATGTCGGGCCCGGCGGAGCTGCTTGCCGCCTATCGCCGGCCCATGCCGCGCATCGCCGACGGTCGGGCGCTAGCCCCTCTCGTCCACGCGATGATGGACGTATCCGACGGGCTGCTGATCGATGGCGCTCGCATGGCCGAGGCAAGCGGGCTGGCGCTTGAAATAGACCTGGCCGCCGTCCCGCTGTCCCCGGCCTATCGCGGCTTCGTCGGCGACGACCGCGACGCACGCATTGCCGCCGCAACCGCCGGTGACGACTATCAGCTGTTGTTTGCGGCACCGCCCCGCTTTGCGCTGCCCGTCCACGCCACCCGTATCGGCAGCTTTTCACCCGGTGCCGGACTTTACCTCATGGATGGCGCCGAAGCGGTGGCATTACCAGTACGACTCGGCTTCGAGCACGCCGCCTGACCGGCTTGCGCTCCCGTCGAGCGCCTCTATACCTTTCGCCTAAATGTCGATGACACAGGTCTCAAAGACCTGGCGGGGGCACCACTAGGGGAAGGATAAACATGACAATTGTTTATGCGGCCATGATCTGCGGCCTGATTGCCGTACTTTATGGTATCATTACCAGTCGCCAGATTCTTGCCGCGAGCGCCGGCAACGAAAAGATGCAGGACATCGCGGCAGCCATCGCGGAAGGCGCCAAAGCCTATCTCGGCCGGCAATATCGCACCATTGCGATCGTCGGTGTCGTCGTCGCCGTCCTGGTCGGCTATTTCCTCGGCATCATCTCGGCCGTCGCCTTCGCGATCGGCGCGATCCTCTCGGGCGTGACCGGCTTCATCGGCATGAACGTGTCGGTGAAGGCCAATGTCCGCACCGCGGAGGCAGCGCGCACGTCGCTGCAGGGCGGCCTGACCATGGCGTTCCGCTCGGGCGCGGTCACCGGCATGCTCGTCGCTGGCCTAGGCCTGCTCTCCATCAGCGGGCTGTTCTGGTATCTGATCGCACAGGGCCATTACGACCTGGCGGTGCAGGCCGATCGCCGCGTGGTGGTCGACTCGCTCGTGGCCCTCGCGTTCGGCGCCTCGCTTATCTCCATCTTCGCGCGTCTCGGCGGCGGCATCTTCACCAAGGCCGCCGATGTCGGCGCCGACCTGGTCGGCAAGGTCGAGGCCGGCATCCCGGAGGACGACCCCCGCAACCCGGCGACCATCGCCGATAACGTCGGCGACAATGTCGGCGACTGTGCCGGCATGGCGGCCGACCTGTTCGAGACCTATGTCGTCACCATCGGCGTCACCATGGCCTCGATCGCGCTGCTGCTGCCGAACGCCGACCATCTGTTCCAGCTGATGACCCTGCCGCTGCTCGTCGGGGGCGTCTGCGTCATCACCTCGATCATCGGCACCTATATGGTGCGGCTGGGCGGCGGCGAGTCGATCATGGGCGCGCTCTACAAGGGCTTCTGGACCACGGTCGTGCTCTCGATCCCGGCGATCTATTTCGCGACCCAATATGTGCTGGGCGACATGCACACCCGCATCGGCGGTGGCTCGTTCCTCGATGCAGGCGCCGAGGTTTCGACCGGCTTCACCGGCATGGCGCTGTTCTGGTGCATGATGATCGGCCTCGCGCTCACCGGCGCGCTGGTGTGGATCACCGAATATTATACCGGCACCAACTATCGCCCGGTCCGCTCGATCGCCAAGGCGTCCGAGACCGGGCACGGCACCAACGTCATTCAGGGCCTGGCCGTCAGCCTGGAGAGCCCGGCGCTGCCGACCATCGTCATCTCGGTGGCCGTTATCGCGAGCTACCAGCTTGCCGGCATCATCGGCATCGCCTTCGGCGCGACCGCGATGCTGGCGCTGGCCGGCATGGTCGTCGCGCTCGACGCCTATGGCCCGGTCACCGACAATGCGGGCGGCATCGCCGAAATGGCGGGCCTGCCCGAGGATGTCCGCCACCGCACCGACGCGCTCGACGCAGTGGGCAACACGACCAAGGCAGTGACCAAGGGCTATGCCATCGGCTCCGCGGCGCTCGCGGCGCTGGTGCTGTTCGGCGCGTACACGACCGATCTGGGCATCTATTTCCCGGATCTCGCGGTCGATTTCTCGCTGAGCAATCCGTACGTCATCGTCGGCCTGTTGCTCGGCGCGCTGCTGCCGTTCAGCTTCGGCGCGTTCGGCATGACCGCGGTTGGCCGTGCGGCTGGATCAGTCGTCGAGGACGTCCGCGCCCAGTTCCGCGACAATCCGGGCATCATGGCCGGCACCAGCCGCCCCAACTATGCCCGCACCGTCGACCTCGTCACCAAGGCGGCGATCAAGGAAATGATCATTCCGTCGCTGCTGCCGGTGCTGACCCCGATCGTGGTGTATTTCATCATCACGGCGGTGGCCGGCCAGGCGAGCGGCTTCGCGGCGCTCGGCGCGCTGCTGCTCGGCGTGATCGTGTCGGGCCTGTTCGTCGCCATCTCGATGACATCGGGCGGCGGCGCCTGGGACAATGCCAAGAAATATATCGAGGACGGCCATCACGGCGGCAAGGGCAGCGAAGCCCATAAGGCAGCGGTGACCGGCGACACGGTGGGCGATCCCTACAAGGACACCGCCGGCCCGGCGGTGAACCCGATGATCAAGATCACCAACATCGTCGCCCTGCTGCTGCTCGCGGCGCTGGCGCACGCGGCCGGCTGATCGCTTCCTTCGGGAGGCTTCGTTCTCCCATCACCTCCAAGGCCCCGTCCGGCACCGTCCGGGCGGGGTCTTTTTGTGCCGTCGACAGTCCGAAATCTCCATTTCGGTGCGAATCCGTCGACCCTGCTCGCTTTCCCCGGCGACGATGCTCGCCTAAAAAGCTGGTCGAGGGGTATCGGGGGATGATCATGCGAGCTGTAGTGCTGGGCGCGGGCGCCCTTCTCTTGTCCGGATCGGCGGCGATCGCGCAGCAGGCGGCCCCGCCCGTTGTCGCGGCGGCCACGCCGGCGGACGCCCCCATTCCAGCGGAGCTGTTCGGGCGGCTGCCCTTCATGGAAGCGCCGCAATTGTCGCCCGACGGCACCAGGGCCGCTGCCCGCCTGGCAGTGAACGGAACGCAGCGGCTGGCGATCATCCCGCTCGATGATTCGAGCAAGATGGTTCAGATCAACCAGGGCGAGATCGACCTCAACAGCTGGACCTGGGTGAACGACAGCTGGCTGGTCGCGCGGATCGGAACGAACACCCCGGTCCAGGGCGACACCTGGTACGTGCGGCGTGCGATCGGCATCAGCGCCGACGGCAAGAAAATGCAGGTGCTGGGCAAGCAGGACGCGGCGCAGGGCGCCGACGACATCCTGTGGATCGCCCGCGACGGAACACCGCATGTCCTGCTTGCGATGCAGACCTCGATCTATTCGGACCGCCCCGGTTTCTGGCCCGAGGTGCGCGATTTCGACGTGTCGACCGGCAAGGGAAAACGCGTCCTGGCGCCATCGACCGACGTGATGGACTGGTATGCCGACAGCACCGGCACCGTCCGGCTCGGCATCGCCTATATCGATTCGACGCGCACCTCCAAGATGCTCTATCGCGACCGGAACGACCAGACCTTCCGTACGGTCAACAAGGTGCGCGGGCCCGGCGCGTCGCTGGGCAACGTGCCGGCGATGTTCCTGCCCGAGCCGGGCAAGGCGATCGCCTATGACGACGCGGGCGGGTTCAACGCGCTCTACAATCTCGATCTCGCATCGTTGAAGACCGGCGAGAAACTGTTCGGCGTTCCCGGCTACGACATCGACAACCTGATCACCGGCGACGGCGGCACTCGCCTGATCGGCGTGCGCTATACCGACACACGCACCCGCACGCGTTGGTTCGATCCCGCACTGGCCGATATCCAGGCGAAGATCGACCAGGCGGTCGGCACGCGCCGGGCGCAGATCAAATCCTGGAGCCGCGATTTCAAGGTCCTGATCGTGCTGGTCGACAGCCCCGACAATCCGGGCACCTATTACGTCTTCCGCCAGGACGAGGGCGTGATGCACGTCTTCGCCTCAGTCAACGAGGGGCTGGGGCGAAAGGCGTACGGCCCGGTCAACTCGATCCGCTACAAGGCGCGCGACGGACTGGAGATCGAGGCGATCCTGACCCGACCCAAAGGCGGGACGGGTAAGAACCTGCCGCTGATCGTGATGCCGCATGGCGGCCCGTTCGCGCGCGACGACGAGAGCTGGGACTGGTGGGCGCAGTTCCTCGCCAGTCGCGGCTATGCGGTGATCCAGCCCAATTACCGGGGATCGTCGGGCTATGGCACCGCCTTTTCGGAGAAGGGCAACGGCCAATGGGGCCTGGCCATGCAGGACGACCTGATCGACGCGATCAAATGGGCAGCGAAGGAAGGCATCGCCGATCCCAAGCGCGTGTGCATCGTCGGCGGATCCTATGGCGGCTATGCGGCGCTTCGCGCGGCGCAGCGCGACCATGGCACCTATCGCTGCGCTGTGTCATATGCCGGCGTATCGGACATGGCGGCGATCCTGCGCCACGACGCCAGCTTCCTGAACGGCGGGCGCAGCAAGGATTACTGGCGCAGCCAGGCGACCGACCTGAAAGGCGCCTCCCCGATCAACTTCGCCGCCGATTTCTCGATTCCGGTGCTGGTCATGCACGGCAAGGTGGATGCCCGGGTACCGGTCAAGCAATCGCGCGAGATGGTCGAGAAGCTCAAGGCAGCCGGCAAGACCTATCGCTATATCGAGCAGCCCCTGGGCGACCATCACTTCTCACGCGAGGCCGACCGCATCCAGTTCCTGAAGGAAATGGAAGCGTTCCTGAAGGAGTATAACCCGGCGTGACGGCGCAACCATGCGCTGCCCGGCGGGCGGGACAGGCGGGTGCTTCCCTTTTGGCTGCTTTGCGGCTAAGGCCCGCGCTCACTTATTCCCAACATCGCTAGAGGTTTGTTTGGCCAAGGAAGAATTGCTCGAAATGCGCGGCCAGGTGGTGGAGCTTCTGCCCAACGCCATGTTCCGCGTAAAACTCGAAAACGATCACGAAATTCTCGGCCACACCGCCGGCAAGATGCGCAAGAACCGCATCCGCGTGCTGGTGGGCGACGAGGTTCTTGTCGAACTGACCCCGTACGACCTGACCAAGGGTCGCATCACCTACCGCTTCAAATAAGCAGCGGGCCTGTGCGGCTCGTTCTTGCCTCCACCTCCCCGCGCCGGCGCGACCTTCTTGCGCGGCTTGGTGTCGAGCCGGCGCGTGTCGCCGACCCAGCCATTGACGAGACGCCGTTGCCCGGCGAGCTGCCGCGCGCCCATGCCCTGCGCCTGGCCGAGGCCAAGGCCCGCGCCGTCGAGCGCGCACCCGACGAGATCGTGCTGGCCGGCGACACGGTAATCGCGCTGGGCCGCCGCATCCTGGGCAAGGCCGAAAACGAGCCTGAGCTGCGCCGCATGCTCGGCCTGCTTTCCGGCCGGCGCCACCATTGCCTCACCGCCGTCTGCGTGGTCGATGCCACCGGCAAGGCACGCACCCGCCTGTCCGACACGATCGTCGCGTTCAAGCCGCTGAACGGGGCCGAGATCGACGCTTATGTCGCGAGCGGCGAAGGGCTTGGCAAGGCGGGCGGCTATGCCATCCAGGGCCGGGCCGAGGCGTTCGTGCGCTTCCTCTCCGGCAGCCATTCCGGGGTGATCGGCCTGCCCCTGTTCGAGACCCGCGCGCTGCTCGCCGCGGCCGGGATACCTCTTGGCTGAGCACGCGTCCGCCGAATGGTTGTACGAGGCCGGGATCGGCGAGGCGCGTGCGGCGCTGGTCGAGGACGGCGCGATCGTCCAGGCGCTGATCGAGATCGACAGCGATTTTCCCCGACTCGGCGCGGTGCTCGCCGCGCGGCTGGTCGAGATCACCGTCAAGGGCCGCGAGGGCCGGGTGACGATCGAAGGCGGCGGCGAGGCGATGCTCTCCCCGCTGCCCGCCGGCATCACCCAGGGAGCGGCGCTGACGGTCGAAATGATCCGCGAGGCGATCCCCGAGACTGGTCGCGCGAAACTTGCCAGGGTCGCTCCGGCCGAGCCCGGCGCTATCCCAGCCCCCGGACCCGACCTGCTCGCGCGGATCACCGCGTCGGGACAGCCGCTACGCACCCTGCGCGCGCACGAACCTGACGCGCTGGAGGCAGCAGGCTGGTCCGAGGTGCTTGAAGAAGCACTAAGTGGCGACATCGCCTTTCCCGGCGGCGCGCTGCGCCTGTCGCCGACGCCAGCGATGACGCTGTTCGATGTGGATGGCCATCCACCGCTCGAGACGCTCGCGGTCAACGCGGCTCATGCGGTGGGTGCGGCGATCCTGCGGCACGATATCGGCGGCTCGATCGGCATCGACTTTCCGACGATCGAGGGCAAGGCCGCACGCCAGGCAGTGGCGGCGGCGATCGACGCGGCGCTGCCGCCTCCGTTCGAGCGCACCGCGATGAACGGCTTCGGTTTCTTGCAGATCGTGCGCCGGCGCGCGCGCGTGTCGCTGCCCGAACTGCTCCGCGCCGACCGCGCGGGCGCCGAGGCGCGCGCGCTGCTCCGCGCGATCGAGCGCACGCCCCCGCCGGGCATCCGGCACCACAAAGTGACCCCGCGCGTTCTGGCCTGGCTGACGGCGCGTCCCGCGCTTGTCGCCGAACTGGCGCGCCGCACCGGCATGCACCATGATTTCGAGGCGAGCTGACATGGCGAAGAACGACAAATGCCCGATCTGCGGCAAACCAGCCGCCGCTGAGCACACCCCGTTCTGCAGCCGCGGCTGCCGCGACCGCGATCTCCTGCAATGGCTCGGCGAAGGGTATCGCCTTCCTGCAGGGCCCGCCGATCCGGAAGAATCATCGACTGCATCACGCGGGCTGGACAGCGCCAACGACGCCGATTAAGAGGCCCGCTCTTTCCGGCGCCCGTCAGGCGCGCCGGCATGCCCGGGTAGCTCAGTTGGTAGAGCATGCGATTGAAAATCGCAGTGTCGGCGGTTCGATCCCGTCCCCGGGCACCATCCTTTCCCTTCCACCCTTTCTTCCGCAATGCCGACCACGGCAAGGACGGCGCCGTCGAGATGTGACCGGCGCGCCGAAGCGCGCGAATCCTGCGTGCAATGTCCGGAAGACGGCCAACTGTCATCCGCGGTTCAGCTTCGTAGCGATAATTTCCCCTGCCCTTTACCCAGGGAGGATGATTCCATGCGGAAGGTCGCCGCGCTTCTCGCCGCCGTGATTATGCTTGCCGCTGCCGGTCCGGCGGCTGCGGCCAGCGCGCCCCCGGGCGTCTGGGCCAACCCGTCCGACAGCGTGCGCGTCGCCTTCAGGCGGTGCGGCGAGGCGATCTGCGGCACGGTGATCTGGGCGAACGCCAAGGCCGAGGCAGATGCCCGGCGCGGCGGCACCGACCGGCTGGTCGGCACCATGCTGTTCCGCGATTTTGTCGAAGAAGACCCGCATCGCTGGAGCGGCGAAGTCTATATCCCCGATATCGGACAGAGCCTGTCGGGCACGATCACCCAGATCGATGCGCGCACCCTCGTGGGCGAAGGCTGCGTGTTCGCCGGGTTCGGCTGCAAATCCCAGACATGGAAGCGTCTGAAATAGCCGGTCGATCGAACGGCAAGAGCTAGATCCATTCCGGCGCGAACGGCGGGCATAGCTTGCATTCGGCGCTCGCGCGACGGATGCTTCGTCCTTACGGACAGCCGATGGGCAGCCAGCAGGATCGGAGCAACACGACGATGGGGATCGAACCGGCGGAGCCCGCCTCCTCCTGCGACATCTGCCTGGTCGTGCCGCCGTTCGACGCGATCAATTTCCCCGCGCTCGGCACCGCGATCCTGGCCACGGCTTGCCGCGCCCGCGGGATGAGCGTGACGATCGTCTATGGCAGCATCCTGCTCGCCGCCGAGATCGGCTATGACGATTATTGCCGGATCTGCGATTCGCCCATCCGCACCATGATGGGCGAACGGCTTTTCCGCCCATACGCCTTTCCGCCCGAGATCGAGCGGACCATCCCGGACGGCGAGCCGCTGACGGGAAATGGGCAGGCTGTTTTCGATCGCGCCGCCCCGCTGATCGATCCGTTTCTCGACGACCTCGCCGATCGGGTGCTCGCGTTGCGCCCGAAGCTTATCGGCATCGCCTCGACCTTCCAGCAGAACCTGGCCGCCGGCGCGACCGCACTCCGGCTGAAGGCCCGCGCGCCTGACCTGCCCATCGTACTGGGCGGCGCCAATGTATCGACCCCGATGGGCGAGGGGCTGGCCCAGGTCTTTCCATGGATCGACCGGTTCGTGTCGGGCGAGGCCGATCTCGTCTTCCCGGCGCTGTGCGAGACCTATCTCAAGACCGGCGCGCTGCCGGACGAGAAGCTGGTCGCCTGCGGGCCGATCGACGACATGCGCGTGGTCCATACGCCCAATTTCGCTGATTATTTCGCGGTGTTGCGCGAATGCCAGGCGGCGGGAAAGCTGCCGATGAGCCTGCCCGAATTCCTGACGCTGGAAAGCTCGCGCGGGTGCTGGTGGGGGCAGAAGAACCATTGCGTGTTCTGCGGCCTGAACGCGCTCGGCATGGATTTCCGCAAGAAGGACGCGCGGCGGGTCTTCCGCGAGCTCAAGGACCTTACCGAGACCTGGGGGGTGAAGCGAGTCGCTGCCTCCGACAACATCATGCCGCTCAACTATCTCGACGAGTTGATGCCGGCGCTCGCCGCCTGGGAGGAGCGCCCCCACCTCTTCTACGAGGTCAAGGCGAACCTGCGCGAGGACCAGATGGACGTGCTGGCGGCGGGCGGGGTCAACGCGATCCAGCCGGGCATCGAATCGCTGTCGTCACGGCTGCTGAAGCTGATGCGCAAGGGCGTGTCGGGGCACCAGAACATCGCCTTGCTGCGCCATTGCAAGGCGCGCAACATCAGTGTCGGCTGGAATTATATCTACGGTTTTGTCGGGGAAGAGATCGCCGATTATGACGGCGTCATCGAGATGATGCCCAAGATCGAGCATCTGGAACCGCCGACAGGGTGCAACCAGATCATCATCGACCGCTACAGCCCCTATCACACCGCCCACAAGGAGCTCGGGATCGGCGAGATCACGCCCTACCCCTCCTATTACGCGCTCTACCCGCCAGATGCCCCGCTGATGGACATCGCCTATCATTTCAAGGGTTCCTACACGACGCCGCTGCTGTCGAGCCCGGCTGATGTCGAGCGGCTGTGCACGGCCATCGAGCGCTGGCGCGAACGGTGGCGGACACCGCCACACGCGCCCGCGCTGCGCCTGCTGCCGCGGCCGAACGGCGCGGTGATCGTCGATACGCGGAGCATCGCGCGCGAGAAGCTGACCATCATCTCACGGGAGCAGGACGAGGCGCTGAAGGTGCTTGACCGCGCCAAGCCGCTCGATGCGCTCGATCCCGAGACGCGCGCGCAGGTCCCGTTCCTGCTCGAACGCGATTTCGTGATCGAGCATGAGGGCTTGCTGCTTACCGTCGTAACCCGCCCGAGAGTACTGGCGCGGCCCATCGCGGCGAGGTCGGCCGACCAGGCCGAGATGCAGGCAGCCTAGACGGGGCGCTCGCGCGCGAGGGTCGCGACCGTCGCAGCGACGCTGTCGGCAAGTTCCTCAACCGACAGCGCCTTCGCACCGCCAAGGCCGAACAGCCTGCAATCCGCGGCCATGCGCCTGACGAGATCGAACTGCGCGCGCTGGCCGCCCATCGGCTTCACGAATTGCGGGCGGCAGGCATGGCGAAGAAGCAGGCCCATCCGGTCGGCCCCCTCGACCGGCCGGCATCCGGGCGCGGTGCCGGGCTGCAGCTCGAAGATCGCGGACAGGCGGACCGGCTCGGCATGGGCCGGTGCCGGAAGATAATATTTGTCCATGACCGCCGATACGCGCCGCAACGTGGCGGGGGCGACGCCGATCAATGCACAGGCATCGCCCCAGAGCTTGATCTGACCGGAGCTCGGCCAGGCGAGCGGTGCCCCGGTAGCGGTGCTGACGCGCGTGGTATCATCAGCAACCAGCCCCCAGCCACGCCGGCTCAGGGCTGCCGCAAGGGTCGATTTGCCGTTGCCCGACGCCCCGCAGATGGCAATCGCGCCGATCCCGTCCGGTGGGACCAGGCTGGCCGCGTGCAGGGGATATTCGCCCCGCTGGTGGATGAGGGCGGCGCGTGCGCTGCCGTTCATCACCTGAGTGAAGATTCCCGGATCAGCGGCAGGATCGATCGAGAAATCGACCGACCGGCCGTCGCGAATCAGGAAGCTGCCAAGTGCCGGGATGACGATCAGCAATTCACCCGGCCTCGCCTCGCTATATTGCCCGGCCGGCTCACTACCCGGCAGGGAAGACGGCAGTGTCGCGACCTGGCGCAGGACAATATCGGGCAGGCCCGGCAAAAATTCGGTAAGTTCCACGCCGAAGCAGCTAGGCAATAAGCCGGCCAAAGGAAAGTTCTGGCGAAGGAATTGTCACCGGAAGCATCCCCAGTTGCATATTGCGGGTGAAAGGGGACATTGGCGGCGCCGATGCTTGACGTTTTCCAACCCCTTTCCCGCACCATGGCGGAACCGCGATGACGGCACTCGCCGGCATGTGGCGCTTCGACGCGCGCCCGGATGCAGGTGATGCCTGCACCAGCATGCTCGCTGCCCAGGCGCTGTACGGACCGCATGGCGCGGCCGGCTGGTCCGATGGGCCGATCGCGCTCGGCCGCCGGATCTTCCGCGTGCTGCCGGAGGACGTGCATGACGATGCGCTCCAGACTGGCGCCGGCGGACGACTGGTGATGGCGGCCGACGTCAGGCTGGACAATCGCGACGAGTTGCTCGCCACGCTGGGGGTCGAGAACGATCGCGCCCGGACCCTGTGCGACGCGGCCGTGCTGATGGCCGCCTATGAGCGATGGGGCGAGGAAACGCCTGATCGACTGTCCGGCGACTTCGCCTTCACCGTCTGGGATCGGGAGCGCCGGCGCCTGTTCCTCGCGCGCGACTTCATGGGTCATCGGCCGCTGCATTTCCATCGCGGCAAAGGATTCTTCGCCCTCGCCTCAATGCCGAAAGGCCTGCACGCCCTGGCCGAGATCCCCTATGCGCCCGACGAACGGCGCGCGGCCGAATTCCTGACGCTGATGCCGGAGGGTGATTCGCGCAGCTTCTTCGAGGGCATCGAGCGCGTCCAGGCAGGCCATGCCGTGGTCGTGACCGCTGACGAGGTGACGACCCGACCTCACTGGCAACCACGGCGCGAGCGACTGAAGCTGCGCAGCGCTGACGACTATGCGGCGGCGATGCGCGATCTGGTCGATGAAGCAGTGCGCGTCCGCCTGCGCCGCGCGGCGCGGCCGATCGCCGCGCATCTCAGCGCCGGCCTCGACAGCGCGGTGGTCGCCGCCTCAGCCGCGCGGCTGATGGCGCCGGCCGGCGAAAGGCTGACTGCCTATACCGGCGTGCCGCGGCGGGGCTATGACGGGCCGGTTCCGGCCGGCCGGATCGCCGACGAAGGTCCGCTGGCGGCAGCGACGGCCGGGCTCTACCCCAATATCGACCATGAACGGATCAGCGCGACGCGACCGCTGCTCGATTCGCTCGACCGCAATTTCCACCTGTTCGAACAGCCGATGCTGAACCTCTGCAATAGCTGGGTGCTGGCGATCAACGATGCCGCCCGGTCAGCCGGAATATCGGTCCTGCTGAACGGCCAGATGGGCAATTTCAGCATCAGCTACACGGGATCTGAAGCGCTGGCCGAACTGTTCGCGTCGGGCCGGTGGCTGCGACTGATACGCGAAGGGCGCGGCCTGGTGCGGAACGGGGGCATGCGGTGGCGCACGATCGCGGGGAAAGCGATCTCGCCCTTCCTACCTGAAGCCCTGCTTCAGCGCCTGAGGCAGACCCCACCTGATATCCATGGCTATTCCGCGATCAGCCCGGAGCGGCTCCGTGCGCTCAACCTTGCGGCACAGGCCGAATCGCGCGGCCTGGATTTCACCTATCGCTCGCGGGCTGACGGTTTTTCCACGCGGCTATGGGCGCTCCGCCGGATCGATCTCGGCAATGTCAACAAGGGCGTGCTCGGCGGCTGGGGGATCGACCAGCGCGACCCCACGGCGGATCGGCGGCTCGTTGAATTCTGCCTGTCGGTGCCGAGCGAACAGTTCCTGGCAGGCGGCGTATTCCGCGGGCTTGCCCATCGGGCGTTCGCCGACCGCCTGCCCGCGCCGGTGCTGGCGGAACGACGCCGGGGCCTTCAGGGCGCCGACTGGCACGAAGGGCTTTCCGCATCTCGGGCCATGGCCGCGGAGGAACTCGACCGGCTCGACGAGTGTGCGCCTGCCGCTGCAGCGCTCGATCTGTCACGGATGCGGCAACTCGTCGCGACCATGCCGACGAGTGGATGGGAGAAGGATTCGGTGATGCAGGCCTATCGCCTGGCGCTGCTGCGCGGTCTTTCGACCGGGCATTTCCTGCGCAAGGCGATGCGTTCGAACCATTGAGCCCCGACCACCGAGGCATGTCACGCCCCTCCGGCAGGACATCACCCGGACTCAGGGGTCGGGGGTGATCTCCACCAGGTCTTCGCGGACCATGGCTTCAAGCATTGCCACCACCTGCTGTTCGCAGGTTGTGGCATCCACGTCATATTCGCGCTGCAGGATAGCGCAAATCTCGGCGACCTTGATCGGAGCGGCGGTCAGCTGCCAGACGCGCGAGCCGACCGGATTCAGGCCGAAACACACACCTTTCGCCGCGTTCATCGCGACGACTTCTCCGTCCATTTCGGCGTCGACCGCGTCGCTGTGATGGACGGCGGAGCAGGAAGGCTTGATAGAAATGTGGGCTGTCTTTTCAAAGGGCTCCAACGGAACCGCCTGCCGGTAGGATGGTGCCGGCAGGAAAATCCCGAAAGTAGCGCAACGTCGGTTTCAGCGTCTTGGCGCCGCCCGCTTTCGCGCGATGATGACTACGCCTTCCTGAGAACAGGAACCGAATCATCGCGAAACCGCGCTTGATGTCGAACCTCGCGGATCGACCGGCGACCTGAAGCAAGCGCGGCGGCTGGAAATCAGACGGGCCTCACGCCCGACAATACCTGCCTTAGGAAAGCAGGATCAGGATTTCCGGGCCGTTATTGATACCGCTCTCGGTGCTGTCGGCATCGATGCTGTAGAAGCTCGGCGCCTGCCACGGCTTCTTCACGATATCGGTTCCATTTTCGGAATCCGATCCAGTGATGTTGCGAGCGTCTTCAGACATGGTCGTCTCCAAATTTCCCGGTGCTAAACGCCACCCGGCCCTACCAATATCAACGATAAAGTCCATCTCCGGTGCCACAATAACTGAGCTAGTTCTTCACTTTTTGCAATGCCGCATACATCCATTCTGGTGGGAAAAATCAGTATCCGCCAAAGATTCGAGGTACGAAGCACATCGCGACAGGTCATTTCTGGCCCGAAACGCTCCCTCGCGCGACGACCTCCCCGCCGTTCCACGTCGAATCGCACGAGCCGTTCGCGCATCAGGCGACATCGGCTCGAGCCGCGTCGTCACCTGGTCGACCAATGGTTCGGCTATGCGCGCACGCCACAAAAAAGCTATCTGGCCCGATGTATCGCCGTAAGCTGATCGAGCGCATCGACGCGCGAATGGTCGACGAGCTGGAATGCGTTGGTTCAGTGCTCCTCGCGATCATTGCCGCGCACGCGATCGGCGCCACCAATATCTCATGGGCGGCATTCTCCGGCTATATGGTGATGCGCGGGCATGTCGCCGATACGCTGTCCCGGGGAGCATTGCGGATCATCGGCACGATCGCCGGCGGCCTGCTTTCGCTGGCTGCGACGCCGTTTCTTACCCCAAGCTTGCCGCTCGCCGCGCTTGCCCTGGCGCTGATCGGTACAGCAAGCCTCTACGCCGCGCTGACGGCGAAACGGGCTTATGCCTGGCTATTCTTCGGACTCACCTTCGCGATGGTGGTTTTCGACAAGATCGACCACCCCGAGATCGCGCTCGGTGCCTTTGTTGAAACACGCATCCTGGAGACGCTCGCAGGAACGCTTGCCTGCGTGGCGGTCAGCCTCGCATCCGGCGCTACCCTGCGCCGACGCTGGCCAGCGAGCCGCGCGCCCCAGGCGCAGAGAGCCGGATGGCACCCGGACGCATTGCGCCTTGCCTTACAGGGAGGCGCCGCACTGGCGGCGCTGGCGCTCCTGTCGGGCTGGCTGCCCCTCCCCGCGCTCGCTCAATCCGCCGTCACGATCATGGCCGTGATGCTCGTACCGGCGAGCGGGATCGGCCCCAGCGGCTTCCGCCCGGTCAGCGCCCGCATTGTGCAACGCTTTGTCGGCTGCATTGCCGGTGCGCTATTGGCTGCGCTGTTCCTGTTCACGACATTCCTGTTCACACCGCAGGCGCCCGCACCGCTGCTGATCCTGGGCACGATCGTCGGCGTCGCGACCGGGCGCCATCTGGAAAATGGCGATCATTCGCACCGCTATGTCGGGACCCAGTTCACCCTCGCGATTCTCATCACCCTGGTGCCGGACAGCTATGCCAGCGCGACGATCATGCCGGGGCTTGAGCGATTGTCCGGCATCCTGATCGGCATGACGGTGCTCGAACCGATCCTCCTCGCCTGGCATGTCTTGAGCCCGTCCCGACGGGCTGGCGGCACCGGAGCCCGGCCGGACGAGCCCGGCGACATCTGAGTTACGCCACGAGCCAGTCGCGCAAGACGGCCGTCGTCTCGTCCGGCCTTTCAAGTGCCGGAAGATGGCCGCAGTCGCGGAAGCGGTGAAGGCGAGCCCCCGCCACGCGGCACCGGATATCCTCGGCTTCGTCAGGCGGCGTCAGCACATCGCCGTCGCCAACGGCGACAAGCGTCGGCACCGCGATGTCGGCCAGAAGCGGTCGACTGTCGGGCCGGCCGAGGATCGCTTTTTGCTGGCGCAGAAAGGCGGCGCCCCCGACTCGCTCCGCCATCGCCTTGACAGTCTCCGCCACGGCCGAATGGAGCAAGCTTTCGTGGATCAGCTGCGGCAGAAGCCGGTCCGTCACGCCGCGGAAACGCCCAAGCTTGAGCGATTCGATACCCGCCCGGCGTTCAGCGGCCCGTTCAGACGAATCGGGCGCGGCACTGGTGGCGATCAGCGCCAGGCGCTCGATCCGCCCGGGCGCCTGGCGCAGCATCTCGAGCGCGACATAGCCACCCATCGACAGCCCGATCAGGGCGAAACGCGGCGGCGCCGCCGCAAGCGTTCTCCGCGCCATCGCCTCCGCGCTGTCATCCAGCGTCAGATCGGCAACGAACGGCGCCACCAGATCCGCCAGTCCGTCGATCTGCGCGCGCCACAAAACCGCATCGCAGAGCAGCCCTGGCAGGAAGACGGTTGGCTGGAGCATGTGCGTCATCCGGAAACCTGGCTCCACTCCAATCCGAATCGGGTGAGATATTTGCGCAACCGGTCCGCGTCGTTGGACGATGTCCGCCGGGCTCGCGATGCCGCGAACAGCGCACGACCCGCCTCGGACAGGGAACGGCTGCGGCGGCAGGTTGCGACGACATGGGCAAGCTGCACCCGGTCGAACGGGTCGAGCGCCGCCAACGCCACGTCACCGAGCAGCGGGTCGAGCCCGTCATCGTCGCCCTTAGTCTCCGACGCCCATAGCCGCGTCAGCCGCGCGATTTCGCTCGCCACGCCGTCGCTGTCGATCCGGCCCTTGGGAGAGAAAGTGGCCATGCGCGTGACGCTCGCCGCCAGATCGCGGAAATTGCCGGCCCAGATCGCATCCAGGCTCGTCGCGAAGGCGAGATAACGCTCACGCGCTTCCTTGTTGAAGGTGACGCGGGTGCCCTCGCGCTCGGCGAATCGATCCAGCTCGTAATCGAGATTCGGCTCGATATCCTCGCGGCGTTCGGCAAGGCTAGGAAGAACGAAAGTCCAGAGGTTGAGCCTGGCATAAAGATCGTCGCGGAACCGCCCTTCCGCCACTGCCCGGCCGAGATCGCGATTGGTGCCGGCGATAAGCTGGAAGTCGGACGAGACCTCCTTGTCGGCGCCGACCGGGAGGAAACGCTTGTCCTCGATCGCGCGCAGGATCATCGCCTGCTCGTCCAGGCCAAGCTCGCCGATCTCGTCGAGGAACAGCATGCCGGTATCGGCGGTGCGCAGCAGGCCGGGGCGATCGGCGGCGGCACCGGTGAAGGCGCCTTTCTTGTGCCCGAACAGGGCGGACATCGCGCCGTCGCCCCTGAGCGTCGCGCAGTTCACCTCGACGAACGGGCCCTGCACCTGGTGCTTGAGCTTCTTCAGCTCATAGATGCGCCGGGCGAGCTGGCTCTTGCCGGCGCCGGTCGGGCCGATCAGCAGCACCGGCGCCCGGCTGCGCACCGCGACCTGCTCGATCTCGTCGATCAGCCGGTTGAAGGGGGCGTTCTTCGTGTCGATGCCGGATTTCAGGAAGGACGTGCTCTCGGCACTCGCAGCTGCGAAGCGGGTCGCGATGCTGTCATAGCGCGAGAGATCGAGATCGATGATGTTCCAGGTGCCGGGCGCGCCGGTCGGCATGCCGCGAAAGGGTTGAGTCTGGAGCAGGCGGCCGGGCAGGTAATGCGCCTCGGTCAGGAGGAACAGGCAGATCTGCGCGACATGGGTTCCGGTGGTGATATGGACGAGATAGTCCTGCGTCTCCGGATCGAAGGCGAAGCTGCGCGTGAAATCGAGCAGCTTGCCGTACACTTCCTCGAAATCCCACGGATCGGCGAAGTTAATGATGTGCCGGTCGACCGTTGTTTCGGGCGACACGCTAGCGATATCCTCCGCGATAAATTCGGCCAGGCGTCGATGGGCATCGCCGTGGAGCATCACGAACCGATCGACGCGCAGATCCTCGTGCATGGTCAGCCCGACGGAAGGTCGCCACTTGCTCCAGCGCGACGGACCGAACTTGCTCGCGTCGAGTGTCGAGCCGAGGAATCCGATGACAGTGAGCGGCTTCATACTTTTATATAATAGGATAAAAACATAGTCTGGTCGATAGAAATATCGCGGAGCGGGAGGAAGCGCGGCTAGAGCGACATTTGAGCACCCAAGGATAATTTCATTATGTATCAATGCCTTGATTTTATTTTAGCACCCCGCCGACCGAACTGGCACGCCCGCTGCAATACCCATCATGTCACGCCGGTTCGTCGAACATCCGGCATGACGGCGCGGACTAGGGGCGGCCAGAATAGGCCGGTCGCCCCGGATCTGCAGAGTTTGGATCGGCAGGGCGTAGCTCAGGCAGCGCAGAGCACCGGTCTTGGGCACCGGGGGTCGCTGGTTCAAATCCAGCCGCCCTGACCAGAAGGATGGAGACGATGGCCAACAAGGGACTTTTCGCTTCGGCGATCGCAAAGCTGCTCCCGGCCGCGAACATCGTGAATCGAGAGGGAGCGTCGGCTTATGCCTATGGCGCCGAGGCGAAGCTCGCCCAGCTTGCGGCGACCGGCACGCTCAGCGACAACTTCTATGCCACCGCCGAGACTCACCTCGCCGAGGTGCTGGCAGCGGCAAAGGCGGTCGATCCGATGTTCGTCGCCAAAGCGGCGGTCTATGCCCGCAAGGCCGGCGCGATGAAGGACATGCCTGCCCTGCTCGCCGCTTATCTGACGGTGGCGGAGCCTGACCTTGCCGTGCGCGTCTTCGGGCGCGTGATCGACAATGGCCGGATGCTTCGGACCTTCGTGCAGATCATGCGATCAGGCCAGATCGGGCGAACCTCGCTCGGCACCCGGCCGAAGCGACTGGTGAAGCTGTGGCTGGAGCAGGCCTCGATGCGCGACCTGATGGCGGCCGCGACGGGGAATGACCCGTCGCTCGCCGATGTCGTCCGGATGGTTCACCCGAGCCCGAGGGACGAGACCCGGCGTGCCTTTTACGGCTGGCTGATCGGCAAGCCCTATGATGTCGCGGCGCTCCCCGTGGAGATCGCGGCGTTCGAGGACTGGAAGCGCGCTTCTTCAGGAGCGTTGCCGCCGGTGCCGTTCCAGTGGCTCACCGCTTTTCCGCTGACCGCGGGGCAATGGGGCGAACTGGCTGGCACGATGGGCTGGCAGGCGCTGCGGATGAACCTGAACACCCTGGCGCGCAACGGTGCGTTCGCGGTGGACGGGGTCACTGCGGCGGTTGCAGCCCGGTTGTCCGATCCGGAGGCGCTCCGCAAGGCGTGGGTCCTGCCCTATCAGTTGATGGTGGCGCTTGATTCGACCGGAGAAAGCGTGCCGTTGAAGGTCCAGGCGGCGCTTGAGGATGCGCTCGAGGCTTCGGTCTCGAACGTGCCGATAGTGTCCGGCAACGTGGTCGTCTGCCCCGACGTGTCGGGATCGATGGCCTCGCCCGCGACTGGCTACCGCAAGGGTGCCACATCGAAGGTCTCGTGCACCCAGGTCGCGGCGCTTGTCGCGGCTGCAATGCTCAGGACCAACCGCCAGGCGCGCGTGCTGCCGTTCGAGCAGCGTGTGGTGAAGGTGAAGCTCGATCCGTTCGCCCGTCTAGCCGTGAACACGGCGAAGCTGGCGGCGTTGGGCGGTGGCGGGACCAGCGTTTCGGCGCCGCTTGCCCAGCTCAACGCGGAACGGGCGGCCGTCGATCTCGTCGTAATCGTCTCGGACAATGAATCCTGGGTGGACAACACCGGGGGCAAGTCGACCGCGACGATGCGCGAATGGGACCAGATCGTTCGGCGCAACCCGCGGGCAAAGCTCGTCTGCGTCGACATCCAGCCGCACGGCACGACGCAAGCGTCGGGCCGGCCGGAGATTCTCAATGTCGGAGGTTTCTCCGACGCGGTGTTCGACACCATCGCGCGCTTCGCCTCAGGCGACACGCGGGACTGGGTCAGCATCGTCAACGCAATGGAGGTATAAGAACAGGTCGTGGCGAATGCCGGTGGGACTACATGTCACCAGGGGAAACCCGCACGTCCAGAGTAGAGCGCCCGAACGTCAGCGATGATGAACGGGAGATGGGGTTCGAGGCCCCCCGCAGACACGGTAGCTCAAAGGACAGTCTCGCTATTCCTCGTCGCCACGACCGCGACCTGTCAATCGTCATGCCGGACTCCGGCATCCACCGATCCGCTTGATCCCCGCCCGGGGCGCTTGCGGGCCAGTGGACCCCGGAACAAGTCCGGGGTGACGATGTGAGTGAGGGAGCATCTGAACAGAAAAGCACGGCGAATGCCGGTCGGACTACATGTGTCGCGGGTTCGAGTCCCGCCTTGCCGAAAGGCTTGTAGCTCAGCTGGGTAGAGCAATAGCGTCCGGCCAACACCTCGTCGCCTTGCCCCTCCTCTTCCCTTCCTCGGCGAAGGCCGGGGAAGATTAGAGTGTACGAAATCAAGCTGGCGAATGCTGGCGGGACTACAGGTTAGAGCACCTGCTTTGCTAGCAGGAGGTCGGTGGTTCAACTCCACCCCCGGCAACGGGTAGCTCAGAGGAAATGTCTCGCCGAACCTTGTCGCCAGCACCAGAAGTACGTCGGCGAATGCCGGTGAGACTACAGGTAGAGCAGCCGCTTTCGGGCGGTCCGTCGGTGGTTCAATCCCACCCCCGGCAACGGGTAGCTCAGATCGTCTCATCAAACCTCGTCGCCGCGGCTGCGACATGCAAGAAAGACAACAGGAGGTCACGATGACCGAAGCGAATTTCGAGTACAGCAAGGCCGAGGGCGCCTATCCGGTGAAGATGTGGACGCGCGGCGTGCCGGTCGACGACAAGGCGCGCGCTCAGCTCGCCCGGGCGGCGCAGATGCCGTTCATCTTCCGCCATGTGGCGGCGATGCCCGACGTGCATGTCGGCATCGGCGCGACCGTCGGCTCGGTCATACCGACCAAGGGCGCGATCATCCCGGCGGCGGTCGGCGTCGACATCGGCTGCGGCATGATGGCGGCGCGCACCTCGCTCGTCGCGAGCGACCTTCCGGACAATCTGGAGGGCGTGCGTGCGGCGATCGAACGTGCGGTGCCGGTCGGCCGGCAGGTCGGGCGCGGCAATCGCGACACGGGGTCGTGGGGCGACCCGCCGGCGGAGATCGTCGAGGCCTGGGCGACGCTTGCGCATCGCTTCGGGCAGATCGTCGCCAAATATCCGCGGCTGGGGAAGACGAACAACCTCGTCCATCTCGGCACCCTTGGCACGGGCAACCACTTCATCGAAGTCTGCCTCGATACCGAGCAGCGGGTATGGGTGATGCTCCATTCGGGCTCGCGCGGCGTGGGCAATGCAATCGGCAGCTATTTCATCGAGCTGGCGAAGCAGGACATGCGCAAATGGCACATCAACCTGCCCGATCAGGACCTTGCGTACTTCCCGGAAGGGACCGACCATTTCGACGACTATGTCGAGGCGGTCGGCTGGGCGCAGGATTTCGCGGCGCTCAACCGGCGCATGATGATGGCCAACGTGATCCGCGCGATCCGGACGGTCATCGCCAAGCCGTTCGATGCCGAGCTGGAGGCGGTCAACTGCCATCACAATTATGTGACGCGGGAAAACCACTTCGGCGAGAATGTGCTCGTCACCCGCAAGGGGGCGGTGCGCGCGGCGAAGGGCGTGCTGGGGATCATCCCGGGCTCGATGGGCGCGAAATCGTTCATCGTGCGCGGGCTGGGCAACCCGGAATCGTTCGACAGCTGCAGCCATGGCGCCGGCCGGGTCATGTCCCGCACCGAGGCCAAGAAGCAGGTGTCGCTCGCCGAGCATATCGCCGACACGGCGGGCGTCGCCTGCCGCAAGGACGAGGGCGTGATCGACGAGAGCCCGCGGGCGTACAAGCCGATCGAGGCGGTGATGGCGGCGCAGGCCGACCTGGTCGAGATCGTCCATACGCTGAAGCAGGTGGTGTGCGTGAAGGGCTAATCTTTCCCTCTCCCCTTGTGGGAGAGGGAGGGAGGAGCGAAGCGACGGAAGGGTGAGGGGATGAGGCTCGTGACTGGGCCACCAAGTCCCCCTCACCCTTCCCATCGCCGCGCGATGAGCCCCTTCCCTTTCCCACAAGGGGAGAGGGAGAAGGAAGAAGAACAATGATCGTCATCGACGGATCGGAAGGCGAAGGCGGGGGGCAGGTCGTGCGCAATGCGTGCGCGCTGTCGCTCGTCACCGGCCAGCCTTTCCGAATCACGAACATCCGTGGCAGGCGCGAGAAGCCCGGGCTGATGCGCCAGCATGTCACCGCCATCGCGGCCGCCTGCACAATCGGCGGCGGCGAATGCGAGGGCCTGAATGTCGGATCGCGCGAGATGCTGTTTCGGCCGGGCAAGGTAGCGGCCGGCGACTATCGCTTCGCGGTCGGCACGGCGGGGAGTACCGGACTCGTCCTCCAGACTATCCTGATGCCGCTGCTGCTCGCCGACGGGCCGTCGCGGCTCGTGCTTGAGGGCGGCACGCACAACATGCTCGCGCCGCCGTTCGACTTCATCGACCGGGTATTCCTGCCGATCGTCAACCGCATGGGGCCGCGCGTCTCGGCGCGGCTGGTGCGGCATGGCTTCTACCCACGCGGCGGCGGACGGATCGAGGTTGAGATCGAGCCCGCACCACTGGTGCGGGTCGTGTGCGCGGAACGCGGCGCGATGCTGTCCTGCTCAGCGACGGCGCTCTACACCGGACTGCCCTTCGATGTCGCTGACCGCGAGATCCGCATGGCGAAGAAGCTGCTCGACTGGCCCGAGCGCGCCTTTTCCGTACGCGAGCTGCCGGAAGAATATGGGCCGGGCAACATCCTGCTGCTCGAATCGGTCTATGAGCATGTCACCGAGATGGTCAGCGGTTTCGGCAAGCTCGGCGTGCCTGCCGAGCAGGTGGCAAAGCGCTCGGTGGGCCGGATGAAAGGCTATCTCGAGTCGACGGCGTTCGCAGGACCTTATCTTGCCGACCAGTTGCTGCTGCCCTTCGCCATCGCCGGTGGCGGGGTGTTCACCACCGTGAAGCCGAGCCAGCATACGACCACGGCGGCCGACATCATCCAGATGTTCCTGGATCGTCGGACCACCTTCCAGCACGAGGCCGGCGGCACGCACCGCGTGACGGTGAGCTGATATCGATTCAGCCCATGCCGAGGTGTTGCGGCACGCCGCGGGTAACGCGGATCATGCGTGCAGGCGGCGCTGGCAGCAGGGGCACGACCGGCTGCCGGTGCCAGCTTCGCTTCAGTTCGCGCGTCGCGAAATAGATGCGGTCGACCAGGCTGGCCTTGCCGCGCGAGCGGACCGGCCCCCTGGCCAGCGGACGCTCAGCGGCGAGATCGAGATCGAGTCTGTAGGTACTGTTGAGGATCAGCACGTCGCGATCGGGCTCGACACCGACCGGTTCGGGGACCCGGGCAGCGGCGGGCTCGACGAGCGGCGCAGCTTCTTCCCGTCCCACGGCGGCGATCGTCGCCACATGGTCGGCCTCGCCCGGCACAGGGGCCAGCACCGGCTGCAGGACCGGGGCCATCGGCACAGTCACCTGGCGGGCGACTGACGCAGGCATATCCTCAAGCGTCTCGCGCGGCGGCAGGCCCGCCGCGGTGATGCCGATGCGTATATGGCCGTCGAGCGCGGGATCGACCACCGAGCCCCATACCAGTTCCGCGCCGCCATCCACATTCGCGCGCAGATGGGCGACCGCCTCCTCGATCTCGAACAGGCCGAGATCAGCGCCGCCCGCGATCGTCACCAGCAGGCGCTGTGCGCCACGTGGCGCATCTTCCAGCAACGGATTGCGCAACGCCGACTCGGCCGCGCGCATCGCACGCCCCCGACCATTGCACCGCTCGCCATAGCCGATCACCGCCCGCCCACCGGATATCAGCGTCGAGCGAATGTCGGCGAACGTCAGGCGCTTCAGCGCCGGCCCCGCAACCAGCCCCGCGAAATCGGTCGCGCTATCGCACACGATCGAATCGGACAGATGGAGCGCGCCGCGGAAACTTGTGTCGGGACCGGCGACATGCAGCAGATGCTCGTTGCAGACCACGACCAGCGCGTCGACGCTGTCCTCGAACTCAGCGACGCCCGCTGCGGCCAGACGCGTGCGGCGCATGCCCTCGAACGCAAAGGGCTTGGTCGCGATGCCGATCGTCAGGATGCCGCGTTCCCGCGCTGCCCGGGCGATGACGGGTGCCGCGCCTGTGCCGGTGCCACCGCCGAACCCGGCCGCGACGAAGCAGAGCGAGGTTCCGTCGAGCGCCGCGAGTATCTCGGGCAATGCCTCGCGTGCAGCGGCACGGCCGACCTCAGGCCTGGCACCGGCACCGAGGCCGCCGGTAAGATGACGGCCGAGCTGGATCTGGCTGGCGGCCGGCACCGAGCGCATGGCCTGCATGTCGGTATTGGCACAGATGATCTTCATGCCATGACCGGGCGCGCTGAACAGCCGGGACACGGCATTTCCCCCGGCGCCGCCCACGCCGAAAAGCGTCACCCCTATCTCATCGCCCGGATTCGGTTGCTGCTGGCTCATATTGGCCTCCTCGACCGGCGGGACTCACCATCGCCGGTACCGGATCGCTAATCAGAGAAGACATGGTTAAACAGGCCGTAGAATCACAGTAATCATTAAATACTCACGCCAATCTACCTAAGTAATCATCCGATACGTGCTCCCCGCCGAATCAAATCGCCGCCCGGAGCGCCCCTTCACTGGCGACGGCCACGAGAATCGGGTCCAATTACGCAGAATCGCGGCTACGCGATTCCACGATATAGTAGTTTTACGCGCTACGCCGGACCGGTCATGATTCGTTAACCATGTTGCTCAACGACAAGGGGTAGCGGGCAACATGGACGAGCTCTTCATCGGCAGCGCGATCTGCGAAATGACCAGCGGGGGCGAGATCCTTTTGCCGCGCAGCTTCCACGAGACCGCGCGGCAAAGGGCAATGGGGGGCCAGCTCTTCGTCGGCCTGCACGAGGAATCGCGGTGCCTGGTCGTCTATGACAAGGCCTTCGCCGCCCAGCAGCAATGGGATTTCGATACCCGCCGCGCGGCATTCATCGGGTCTAACCTCGACGCCCATTATACCCGGCTTCGCCGGACCTTCGGATTCGTCGAGGAGATCATGCTCGCGCCCGACGGCATGATGACGCTCGGGCCGCTGATGCGCGAACGCGGCAATATCGGCGATTCGGTACTCCTGGTGGCAACCGGACAGCGGTTCGAGATCTGGGACCTGGAATTCGCCCTCTCCCGCGGCCCGTCAGAATTGATGAAGCTCGCCTCCCTCCACCTCAAAATCCATATCGCCAACGAGGAACGCCATGTCCCTGCCTTGTCGCCTGTCGAGTCACGCCGCCGCGCCGCAAGTGCTGCGCAACCAGGGCTTCGCGTTCAGCAGATGCCGGCGGTGCGGCCGCGACATGATCCGATCCTTGGGGTCGTCGGAGACGAAATGGCGAACCGTGCCCGCGGGATTTAGGGTCGACTGGAAAAACGCCGGCGTGAATCGAGCGCTGGATGACGGCCGGCGCGCGTCACTCCCAAGAAGGGACATGGGCTCATCCCTTATAGTTGATTTCCTGCGCATCACGGCGGCGGCACTATATTGGAAAATCCGCGACCATGCCTCCGAACCGCTCTCTCATAACGACGTAGTACTGCGCATTTCTGGATCGTAGGACAATTTACCGGAGCAACCCCGGCACTGGCCCGCCGAACGATTGGTAAACGCCTCACTAACTACAATGCATCGCAGCAAATCTTCATTTTGGTTGTATTTCCGAATCAGCGAACAGAAACTGCCCCGTGTGGCATTTTGCTTCAGGCCTGTTATGGATGTTCATAGACATGTTCGCGTGGACAAGGGGTGCAGGCAGGTTGGACGGGAACCCCCGCACACACTCAGCGAGCCCGGCGTGGCGCTTCGCGCCCGGCTGGCCGGCAGGCGCGATAGTGCCGCACACCTCCCTGGGCACGGCCCACCAGGTGAGCGGCCGATCTCATGGACAGCAGGCGCTGGAGGAGTTCGAGCGATGACCCGAAGCATCTATCTTGTCGACGACGACGATGCTGTCCGTGCGTCCCTGCATAGCCTGTTGTCGCTGCAGTCGGACCTGCTGGTCCGCAGCTTCCGCAGCGGCGACATGTTCCTGACCAGCGCATCCGATCTCGATCCCGGCGTGCTCCTGCTCGATTTCCACATGCCCGGATCGAACGGGATCGACGTGCTCAACGCGCTGCAGGACGCGGAGCCGAAGAAATATGCGTCGGTGATCCTGACCGGCGAGGGCAATGTCGGGCTGGCGGTCCAGGCGATGAAGGCAGGCGCGCTCGACTTCATCGAAAAGCCCTATGAGGCCGAGACGCTGCTGCGCACGGTCGACGCAGCCTTCTCCCGCCTGGCCCAGGACAGCGCCGCCGCCAATCATGCGGAACAGGCAAGGGCCAAGATCGACGGCCTCTCGCCGCGCGAGCGCGATGTGCTGATGGGTTTGATCGAGGGCCGGGCCAACAAGGTGATCGCCTATGAACTGGATATCAGCCCGCGCACCGTGGAAATCTATCGGGCCAACCTGATGACCAAGCTCGGGGTCAGGAGCCTGCCCGAGGCTTTGCGCATCGCCTTTGCGGCCGGGCTGATCCCGCAACCCTGACAAACCCGTCAGGCGCGCGCCAGGCGCCACCGCGCCAGCGTTTCGGCCACGCCCGTCAGCGCCTGCCCGTGACGGACGATGCTGAGCGGGTCTCCGGCATCGCCTTCTTCGGTATCGTCGGCCAGCGCGATGACGCCGCGCCAATGCCTGCTGGCCGCTACCGCCTGGAGCCGTCCACCCAACGTCGCCTTGTCGATCACCAGAATCCGGGGCGCCGGCGCGACGCGGCGGATATAGGGATCTTCCGGATCGGCCTCGAGCGTGACGAGGCTCTCGCCCTGCAGCGACAGGCGCGCGGTCAGCGCACTGCGCAGGCCGCCATCACGCACGATCAGGACAAGCAATTCCTTTGACGTCACGACAAAGCCGATCTCGATAGGTGCAATCCCCCGCCGCAAGGGTAATCGCGCCCGGTAGGGTCATCTGCTTGGGGAAACCACGTAACCGACGGCGGCGGCGCCTCGACGCGGCATCGATAGATGACGCCGGATGGTTACCCGAGGGTTGCCGGGGGCTTATGTAGATTCCCGCATGTTCATGTCCGCCTTGTCTGTGGTCCGTATCCCGGACTAGTCTTGGCGCGGGCGCTGGCCTGACCATGGCTGAGACCGGCGGGAGTTGACGATGACCCGACTGCGCCTTTCGTGGTTTCACCACGGTCCCGGCAGAAAACCGGCCGCCCCGTGCGACCGGCCGGTTGCCCGAAGGGCAGTCCGATGAGCGCAACGTCGCCGGGCAGCGTCCTGATCATCGACGATTCACTGACGGTGCGCGCGATCATCGAGGAGATGCTGTCCAGCGACAGGGACCTGCGGGTTGTCGGGTCGGCCGCTGATATCGATACTGCCCGCATGCTGATCCGGCAGCATCAGCCGAGCGTGATCACGCTCGACCTCGCGATGCCGGGGATCGACGGCATGACCTTTCTGGACGAACTCGCGGCGAGCCCGCACGCGCCGGTGCTGGTCGTTTCCTCACACACGAGGGATGGCAGCGACACTGCGCACGAAGCGGTCGCGCGCGGCGCCGTCGCCTGTTTCGACAAGGCGCATCTTGTCAGCCACGCCAAGGACTTCCGGCGGGCACTCAAGAAATCGGCCAGATCGAAACCGCGTCAGCCTGGTCTGGCCGCCCCCTCCACCTGAGCGCAAGGGCCGCCCGGCACGATCAGTTCACAGGATGATGCGGAACAGCGCCCCGCCAATGCGACCATCGGCAATGTCGATCGAGCCGCCATGCGCCACCACGACCTGCCGCGCGAGATTCAGGCCGACCCCGGTGCCTTCGGCGCGCGTGGTGAAGAAGGGCAGGAAGATGTCGCGGCGCAGATTCCGCGGCACGCCCGTTCCACTGTCCTCGACCTCGATCCAGATGCGCCCCGAGACCGCCGACAGCGACAGCCGCACCCAGTGCGCACCGCTGCCGCGATGCGCCGCCTGCGCCCCGTTGCGCAGCAGATTGATCAACACCTGCGCCAGCAAGTCGGGATCGGCGTCGAGGACGATGTCCGGCTTGACCTCAACGATCAACCGCACATCGCCCCATTCAGCCGCGAACAGCTTGGCCAGTTCAGCGACGAAAGGCGCGGCCTCGAACGGACGGCGGCGCAGGGCCGGCGCATGCGAAACCGCGCGATAGCTGTCGATGAAGCCGCGCAACCCTTCGGCCCGGCGCGCAAGCGTCGTCACCGCGACGCGTGCATCAGGCACGTCAGGCGGCTCCGCTTCGAGCAATGCGGCAGCGGTGCTGGCCAGCGAGGTCACCGGGGTGAGCGAGTTCAATATCTCGTGGGTCAGCACGCGAACGAGATCGGTCTGCGCCGCCATCTCGACCGTATCGAGCGTGCCCTGAACCGGTTCCACCGTCACAACACGGATGCGCAGGCCGAGTCGCTCGAGCGACGCCGTCCGCACGATCGCACGCTGCGGCCCGCCGGGCATGCGCAGGATCAGCAATTCCTGCCGCGCCTCCCCGTCGTCGGCGAGTCGTGACGCGAAGGTCGCGCCATAGACCGCGTAATCCTCCGGCCGGACACCCTGGTGGCGTCCGAACAGCCGCCGCGCAGCCTTGTTGGCCGGCGTCGCGCCATGTGCTTCATCGACCGTCAGCAGCGCGACCGGCATGTCGTCGACCAGCGCCTCAAGATAGCGCATCTCCCGCGCCGACCGGTCACGCTCGTCCTGCAGCCCGCGCATCGCGGCATCGAGCGCCCTGCCCAGTTCGCCGAAGCCGGCACCGCCGCGCCCGTCGAAACGGGCGGCGAAATCCTTGCTGCTCAGCGCCTCGACGAAGCGCGCCACAGTGCGGTTGGTGCGGTCGACATGATTCCACAGGCCTCTCGCGGCGAAGAGCACGATCAGCCCGGCGACGATCCGCGTCGCGCCCAGCCCTTCCACCTCGCAGGACCAGATGAATCCGGCGAGCGCCACGAGCAACGCCCCGATCCAGAGCCCGAGGACAAGCGTGAACCGCCGGTCAAAGCCCATGTTTCTCCATCCGCCGATAAAGCGCCGCGCGTGACAGGCCGAGTTCGGTCGCCGCCATCGAGATATTGTAGCCGTGCTTCTTCAGCGCTTCCTCGACCAGCCGGCGCTCGACCTTCTCCAGATTGAGCTCGGACGCAGCCGGGGTGACCACCGCGTCGGGCGCGACACGCGGCGCAGAGGCGCCGAGCGGGAAATCCTCCGCCTCGAGCGGCACATCGCCCGCCAGGATCACGGCCCGTTCGATCGCATGGCGCAACGCGCGGACATTGCCCGGCCAGTCATGCGCGGCGAGCGCAGCCCGGGCCCCGGCGGTGATCTCGGGCGCCGGCCGGTTGTAGCGCCGGGCATAATGATCGAGGAAATGGCTGACCAGCGCGGCCACGTCCTCGCGTCGCTCCCGCAGGGGCGGCAGCTCGATCTCGACGGTGTTGAGCCGAAAGAGCAGGTCCTGCCGGAAATGACGGTCGTCGCGCAGCATCTGCGGCGTCATATTGGTCGCCGCGATCACCCGGATATCGACCGGAATCGGCCGGTTGGCGCCGACCGGCGTGACCTGGCGCTGCTCAAGCACGGTCAGCAGCTTCGGCTGGAGGTGGAGCGGCAGATTACCGATCTCGTCGAGGAACAGCGTGCCGCCGTCGGCCGCCTGGATTCGGCCGATGCGATCCGCGCGCGCATCAGTGAAGGCGCCCTTCACATGACCGAACAGCTCGGAATCGATCAGTTCGGTCGCGATCGCGCCGAGATCGACCGTCAGCATCGGCTGGGGCGCGCGCAGCGACTTGGCGTGCAGCTCGCGCGCGACGATCTCCTTGCCGGTGCCGTTCTCGCCGAGCACCAGCACGTTCGCCTCGGTCGGTGCCGCGCGGGAGATCAGCGAGTGGACGCGCGCCATCGCCGGCGACTGGCCGATCAGCGGGGTATTGGTGCCGGGCTTGGTATCGGTGATCGCGACCACGCGCGCCTTCTCCACCGCAACCGCGCGGCGCGAACGGCGAAGCGACGCAGCGGTGCGCACGGTCGCGAGCAGGCGCTCGTTCGACCAGGGCTTGGACACGAAATCGGTCGCCCCGCGCTTCATCGCCTCCACCGCGACGTTCACGCCGGCGTGCGCCGTGATCATCACCACCACCAGATCCGGGTCGATCGCGAGCAGCCGGTCGAGCCAGGCAAGTCCTTCCGCCGCATCAGTCGCCCCGCGCGCGAAATTGGCGTCGAGCAGCACGACATCGGCCGACCGGCCGGCGATCGCGGTGATCGCCTCGTCCGGCGCGCGCGCGGTCACCACCTCGTTGAACAGGCCGCGCAGCAACAGCCGCGCGGCGGTCAATATATCCTCGTCGTCGTCCACCACGACGCAGAGATCGAATTCCGCCGATTTCCCCATTGACCGCTCCCGTACAATCCGCGTGCGAAATCGGACAGTCAAATTCCGTGCCAGGATTGTCCCCCGGAGACGAAAGCCCGCAAATCCGCCGATTTCCGTATCTGGCACGCCTCATGCTGAACGGAGGATTGCCAACCGGCACCACCCAAGGAGATCGACGATGAAACTGACCCTGAAGCCGCAAATCCTGAGCGCAATCGCCGCAATGGCAATCACCGCCTGCCTGACCTTCGCGTCGTCCGCGCCGGTCGTCACGGTCGCCTCGCTCGTCGCCGGCCAGATTGCGTGACCGGGATTCGCGTCCGGTTCCGGACGTCACTGTCCGGAACCGGACACTGGATCAAGGGCTGACCCGTGACTTTTCCTGAGACCAAGGCTGGCACGCCGCTTGCTGAGCATGACCCCAACAGGGGAGTGAAGATGAGTGTCGTACATATGAAGGGGGACCAGCCGGGCGACCGTCCAGTGACGGGCAGCGGGATGGATCGGGTCGTCGAGACGCGCAAGCTGTCCAGGCGGACCAAGATCATGATCGGCGCCGGGACGCTGCTGGTCGCCGCCGTGCTTTTCTGGTTTCTCGCCCCGCGCGCCGGCTCGCAGACCGTCGCGGCCGACCGGCTGACGATCTCGCCCGTCCGGACCGGCAAGTTCGAGGATTTCATTCCGCTCCGCGCCCGCGTCACCCCGCTCCTCACCGTCTATCTCGATTCGATCGAGGGCGGCCGGGTCGAGAAGGTGATCGCCGAGGACGGCGCCAGCCTCGCCAAGGGCGAACTGATCGTCGAGCTGTCCAATGCCGAGCTCCAGCTCTCCACGCTCGCCCGCCAGACCGAGGTCGAGCAGCAGATCAACAACATGCGCAGCCAGGAACTTGCCCTGGCCCAGACCCGCCTCGCCAATGAGCGCTCGATGATCGACGCCGATCTCGCCGCGACCAAGGCGCGCCGTCAATATGAGCGCGAGCAGCCGCTTGCCGCGCGCGGCTTCGTATCGGGCAAGCAGTTCAACGATACCCGGGATGACTATCTCTCCACGCAGAGGCGCATGGACGCCGTCCACCGCAGCCAGGCGACCGACGAGAAGCTCCAGGGCAGCCAGCTCGCCCAGCAACGCGCCTCCGCCGCTTCGATGCAGTCGAGCCTGAGCCTGGCCCGTGCCAATCTCGACGCGCTCAACCTGCGCGCGCCGGTCGCCGGCCAGCTTTCCGGCTTCTCGATCCAGGTCGGCCAGTCGCTCAAGCCCGGCGAGCGGATCGGCCAGATCGACAGCCCGGGCCGGAACAAGCTGATGGCCGGCGTCGACGAATTCTATCTCGGCCGCGTGCAGCTCGGCCAGAAAGCCAGCGTCGACTGGAACGGCAAGAACTTCGCCGCCAGGGTCACCAAGATCTACCCGCAGGTGCAGAACGGCCAGTTCCAGGTCGACCTGCAGTTCCTCGGTACGGAGCCGGCCAACATCCAGCGCGGCCAGACGCTTCAGGCCAAGCTGACGCTGGGCGATCCAGCCCCGGCGCGGCTGATCCCGGCCGGCGCCTTCTACAACGAGACCGGCGGCAACTGGGTATTCGTGGTGTCGCCCGACGGTGGCAGCGCGATGAAGCGCCCGGTCCGGCTCGGCCGCCGCAACCCCGATTCGATCGAGGTGCTCGAAGGGCTCGACCCGGGCGAGCACGTCATCACCTCCCCCTATACCGGTTTCGCCGACAAGGACCGGCTCGACCTGACGGCCAAAGGAAAGGACTGACCTTATGCTTGAGATGCGCGCGCTTTCACGGGCCTACCGCTCCGATACGATCGAGACGACCGCGCTCGACGCGATCGACCTTGAAATAGCCGATGGCGAATTCGTCGCGGTGATGGGTCCATCGGGCTGCGGCAAGTCGACGTTGCTCAACCTGATGGGCATGCTCGATTCGCCGACGAGCGGCTCCTATGTGTTCAACGGCCAGGAGGTTGCCGGCCTCGGCGAGGGCAGGCTGGCCGAGGTGCGCAAGGCGAATATCGGCTTCATCTTCCAGAGCTTCAATCTCGTCGACGAGCTGTCGGTGCGCGAGAATATCGAGCTGGCGCTGCTGTATCACGACGTATCAGCCGCCGAGCGCAAGCGCCGCACCGATGTGGTGATGGACCGGGTCGGCATCGCCCACCGCGCCCGCCATCGGCCAAGCCAGCTTTCGGGCGGCCAGCAGCAGCGAGTCGCCGTCGCTCGCGCGCTGGTCGCGGAACCCAAGCTGATCCTCGCCGACGAGCCGACCGGCAACCTCGACACCAATCACGGCGACGAGGTGATGCGTATGCTTCAGCAACTCAACGCAGAAGGCTCGACCATCGTGATGGTCACGCACTCCCCCGCCCATGCCGACTATGCCAGCCGGGTCGTCAACATGCTCGACGGCCGAATCCTGCAACAGCACCGCCGCGCCGCCTGAACGACCCAGAACCCGGAGACCCGCCATGTGGCGCAACTACCTGACCGTCGGCCTTCGCGCGCTCGCCAAGAACCGCGCCTATGCCTTCATCAACATCGCGGGCCTCGCGCTCGGCATCGCGGCATGCCTGCTGATCCTCGGCTTCGTACGCTACGAATTCAGCTACGATGGCTGGCTGCCTAATGCCGACCGCACCTTCGAGCTGCAGGATTTCTATAGCCCGACCGAGTCCGGCGGCCAGGAGATGAAGCTTCAGGTGACGAGCTATGCCGCCGGCGTCGCGCTGAAGAAGGACTTCCCCCAGATCGAGCGTGCGATCTATGTGAAGGGCACCAGCGTCGTCGTGCTCAAGGACGGCCAGCCCTCGACGGTCCAGGATACGCTCCTTGCCGACGGCCCGCTGTTCAGCGTGGTGGAGGTGCCCTTCATTCATGGCGACCCCGCACATGCGCTCGATGATCCGCATGCGATGGCGCTGGGCGAGACGCAGGCCAGGATCCTGTTCGGCAACGGCAACCCGATCGGCCGCACGGTGACCCTGATGTTCGGCGATGTCACCGCCGACTACCGCGTGACGGGCGTGTACAAGGACATGCCCAGGAACACGTCGCTCGCGATGAACATGGTCGTGCGCTTCGATCCCCAGGCCTTTTTCGCCAAGTCCCCGTTCGTGCTCACAAGCTGGAACAGCCAGGCCGGCAACTATCTCGTCCGCCTGAAGCCCGGCGTCGACGTGAACACGATCAACGCCGCGCTACCCGCCTGGGAAAAGCGCAACATTCCCGACGAGGACAATGGCACGCGCAAGCAGAATGCGGGCGACAACCAGGACTGGAAACTCGTCAACCTCCGCGACATCCATCTCGGCGAGGCACAGATGGCCACGATGCGGCCGGGCAATGACAAGACGACGATCATCACCTTCGCCATCGTCGCGCTGCTGATCATGGCCATGGCATGCGTCAACTTCACCAACCTCGCCACCGCCCGCGCCACCCAGCGCGCCCGGGAAGTCGCGCTGCGCAAAGTGCTCGGCGCGACACGCCGGCAGCTCATCACCCAGTTCATCGGTGAATCGATCCTGCTCGCGGCGATCGCGATGCTGGTGGCGCTGGCCGTGGTGGAGATCACCCTGCCCGGCCTCAACACCTTCCTGAAGGCGGACATCTCGCTGCGCTATTTCGCGTTCGACGGGCTGATCTTCCCGGTGATCGGCCTCACCCTGCTCGTCGGGCTGGCGGGTGGCGTCTATCCGGCGCTCGTCCTGTCGCGCTTCGAACCGGCGCGCGTGCTGAAGGCCAACAAGTCCGCTGCCGACGCCGAAGGCTCCGGGCGGCTGCGCAATGTCCTGGTGATCGGCCAGTTCGCCGTGTCGATCGGGCTGATCATCTGCACCTCGATCGTCTATGCCCAGACCGTTTACGCACGCACCAGCGACGCCGGATACAAGCGTGACGGGCTGATCCAGATCGGGAGCGTCGGCCGGCCCCAGGCGGAAGCCGTGGCACGGCCGCTGATGGAGGAGATGAGGCGCATTCCGGGCGTCACCGCCGTCGCCCGCTCGACCATCTCGGTCAATGGCGGCAACAATGCGGTGACCACGGTCAGCCTGCCGGGTAGCTCGAATCCGGTCGCGCTCGGCGTGTACGGGGCCGATCCGGATTTCTTCAAGGCAATGGGCATCAGGCTGATCGCCGGCCGCACCTTCTCCGAGAGCCAGCCGCGCGACGACGCGACCACACCTCAGCCGGCCCAGCCCGAGGCTGAGCGGGCACTGGTCCAGCGTGGGTTGAATATCATCCTGAGCGAGGAGGCGGCGCATCGGCTCGGTTTCGCCCAGGCGGAGACGGCGCTCGGCAAGACGGTGATGGCCAGTATAGTCGACGGCGAATATGGCCTGGTGCCGGCGACCGTGATCGGCATCGTCGCCGATGCCCGGTATCGCTCAGCGCGCGACCCGTTGCAGCCGATGTTCTATTTCTACCAGACCAACGGTTACAACAGCATGGCGGTACGCTTCCAGGGTGTCGAACCCAAGCTGGCCTATGACCAGGTCGCCGCGGCGTGGAAGCGCCAGGTGCCCGACGTGCCGTTCGACGCCAAGTTCGTCGACGATATCGTGCGCGATCTCTACAACGCCGACGAGGCACGGGCGAAACTGTTCGGCGCCTTCGCGATCCTCGCGGTGGTGATCGGATGCCTCGGCCTGTTCGGCCTCGCGTCCTTCACCGCGGAGCGGCGCACCAAGGAGATCGGCATCCGCAAGGTGCTGGGAGCCCGCACCGGCGACATCCTGCGACTGCTGGTGTGGCAGTTCAGCCAGCCGGTGCTGATCGCGAACCTGATCGCCTGGCCGATCGCCTGGTGGGTGATGCGCGGGTGGCTCAACGGGTTCGAAAGCCGGATCTCGCTGACCCCGGTGCCGTTCCTGGTGGCCGGCCTGCTCGCCGTGATGATCGCGATTGGGACCATCTCGGCCCATGCCTGGCGCGTCGCGCGCACCAGCCCGATCCGCGCGCTGCGCTACGAATGACGGGGCGGCACGAATGACGGGACGTCGCGGCAGGCTCTTTCCTCGGCCTGCCGCGGCACATATCGGGAAGATCGACCCGGGAAGATCGACGGGCCCCCGGGCGCCAGGTCAGAGCGAAGCGACGAAGCCCGCCACGAACCGCGCAAGCCTGGCGCGCACGGCATCGTCGATCAGGTTGCCTTCGCCGTCGAACGCCTGGCCGGCGCCCGAGACCATCAGCTTCTGGCCGCTCCACAGCTCGGCACCGAGCGTTCGCAGCGTCGGCAACCAGCCATTCTGCGACAGGATCGTCCCGAAATTGCCGGGCGACGCGCCGATCAGCGCGACGGGCTTGCCGCCGAACACGCGGGGGATGTCGGAGGCCGGGCGCGACATCCAGTCGATCGCGTTCTTGAACACGCCCGGCACGCCGTTGTTGTACTCAGGCGTGACGAGCAGCAACCCGTCGGCTTCGGCCACCGCATCCTTCAGCACGGCGACGGCGGCGGGAATGCCCTCCGCCGCCTCGACATCGCCATTGTAGAGCGGGACGCCGGCGATCGTATGGATCGCCAGTTCGTGGCCCTCCGGCATCGCCTCCCGCGCCGCCCGCAACAGGCCGGCATTGTAGGAATGCCGCCTCAGGCTTCCCGAAATGCCGACCAGCCGCACGCCCATCAGCGCTTGCCGTCCACGAGGCGCTCGATCCCAAGCGGGTTGGCCTGCTTCAGCGCCGCCGGGAGCAGATCGTCAGGCAGATCCTGGTAGGAGACAGGCCGCAGGAAGCGATCGATCGCCTTGCTGCCGACCGAGGTCGAGCGGCCATCGGCGGTCGAGGGATAGGGTCCGCCATGGACCATGGCATGGGCCACTTCCACGCCGGTGCCGAAGCCGTTGACCAGGATGCGGCCGACCTTGCGCTCAAGATGCGGGATCAGCTTCGCCGCCTCGGGATGATCAGCCTCGACGATGTGGATCGCCCCGGTGAGCTGGCCCTCGAGATGATCGACGACATTGGTCACCGTCTCCAGATCGGCGCAGCGCACGATCAGCGACGCGGCGCCGAAGATTTCATCCTGCAGCTCGTGATGAGCGAGGAAATCCTCGGCGCTGGTCTGGAACAGGCCGGCCTGGCCCTGGCAGTGATGCCCGGCCTTGCCACGCGCGACCGTCTCGACGGTGTTGTGGCTGCCGATCGCCTCGACGCCCGTCTGATAGGCCTTCGCGATGCCCGGGGTGAGCATCGTCGCTGCCGGCATGTCGCCCAGCGCCGCCGCCGCCGCCGCGACGAAGGTGTCGAGATCGGGGCCGTCGATGCCGAGGATCAGGCCGGGGTTGGTGCAGAACTGCCCGGCGCCCAGTGTCAGCGAGCCGACGAACGCCCTGGCGGTCGATTCAGCCTTCGCCGCGAGCGCGTTCGGGAACAGGATGACCGGGTTGATCGAGCTCATCTCGGCATAGACCGGGATCGGCTCGGCACGGTTCTGCGCGATCTTCATCAGCGCCGTGCCGCCGCCACGCGAGCCGGTGAAGCCGGCCGCCTTGATGCGCGCGTCGGCAACCAGGCCCTGGCCGATGGTGCGGCCGGAATCGAACAACAGCGAGAAGACGCCTTCGGGCAGGCCGCAATCGGCGACGGCTTTGCGCACCGCGCGGCCGACCAGTTCGGAGGTGCCGGGATGCGCGCTGTGCGCCTTGGCAACGACCGGGCAGCCGGCGGCGAGCGCCGAGGCGGTGTCTCCCCCCGCGACCGAGAAGGCGAGCGGGAAGTTGGACGCGCCGAACACGGCGACCGGGCCGACCGGGATGTTGCGCAGGCGCAGGTCGGGTTTCGGCGCCGGGGTCCGCGCCGGATCGGCATGGTCGATGCGCACGTCGAGATAATGGCCGTCGCGCACGACCTGGGCGAACAGGCGGAGCTGGCCGCACGTCCGACCGCGCTCGCCCTCGAGGCGGCCGCGCGGCAGGCCGCTCTCGGCCATGGCGCGCTCGATCAGTTCGTCGCCGATGCCCATGATATTGTCGGCGATGGCTTCGAGGAACCTGGCGCGATCCTCGGGTGAGGTCTCGCGATAGGCGTCGAACGCTGAGTCGGCGAGGGCGCAGGCGGCATCGAGATCCTCAAGCGTGGCGCCGCCGAATGCGGGCTCCATCGACTCGCCGGTCTCCGCCTGGACCGCGCGAATCTCGCCCTGGGTGCCGCGCACGGCGCGCGCGCCGATGAACATTTCGCCGTTGATCGTCATGCTGATCTCCTTGGCCGCTCCCGCGGTCGGTTAGGGGTGTAGGTAATCACGGTTTCGGCGCGTGCGAGGGGCGATGAAGCCCCGATCGGGCAACGCCGATGAATTCTGCGCCGCGACCAGACACGGCGAGGCAGGTCTGTGCCGCCGCCGGTGTCGCGGTGTCAAAGCCCTTGTTCGACGCGGCGGCGCGACCGGATGTCACTTGAACAACGCCAGCGGGACGGCGTCGCCCATCGCGCGGTGGCCGGCGACGCCCGGATGCAGATGGTCGCCCTTGTCGACATCGGCGCGCATCCGCATCGGATTGGCGGGATCGCGCATCACCGCGTCGAAATCGACCACGGCATCGAAATTGCCGGGCGCGCGAATCCATGCGTTGATCGCCTGGCGGTCGGCCTCGTTCTGCGCATCGGGATGATAATAATCATTGCCGCCATAGGGCAGGATCGTGCCACCGATCACCTTGATGCGGGCGGCACGGGCGCGCTGGACGATCTGGCGATAAGCGCCGATGATCCGGCGGACGAGCGCCGCATGCGCCTCCGGGGTCTGCGGAGCGTCGCGCGTGAAGGTGCCGAGATCGTTCACGCCCTCGAGCACGATCAGATAGCGAATGCCGGTCTGGCCCAGCACGTCGCGGTCGAAACGCGCCAGCGCATTCGGGCCGAGCCCGTCGAGCAGCAGCCGGCCGCCGCCGATGCCGTGGTTGAGCACCGTGACATTGCGGGTGGCGGGCGATGCCTGGAGCCGCTCAGCCAGTCGATCGGGCCAGCGATCATTGCCGTTGGTGGTCGAGCCGTTGCCGTCGGTGATCGAATCGCCCAGCGTCACGATCGCGCGACCATCGGTCGCGGCCATGACCTCGACCCCGGCGATCTGGTACCAATGCTCGACCGTCTTCGCGCCGGTCAGCTCTGCATCGGCCACCTTGTTGCCATGGACGATATAGGAAGTGGCGCGCGACCCGGGATGGCTTGTCTGGCGCGCGGGCGCATCGGGCAGATGCAGGGTGATCGCCACGCTGGCCAGCGCCCGCACCGGCAACCGAACGGGATCGGACAGATAGCTGGCACCGGCCGGGATCGTGACCTCGGCCGCGCCGTCGAAAGTGAGTGCCCGGTCGCTCGCGAGATCGATCTTCGATGTCATGCTGCCCGCCGACAGCGCGACATGCGCCGCATCGATGCGCAGCGGTTCGGTGCCGAACGCGTTCGACAGCATCACCCGGATCTGTGGTCCCCCGGCACTGACCCGCACCACCTGGCGCAGCGTCGCGTCCCTGAGATCGGCTTCGGGCAGCGCATTGTTCGGTTCGGGAATCTGTTGCGACGAGGCCCAGCTCCGCAGCCAGGTTTCGCGCGCTGCCGGCGCCGCCGGGCCAGCCACCGTCACGCACAACAAGGATGCGGCGATCGCGCGCGTGATCATGCTCATCGGCCAAACCCTCCTATCGTATCGCCGCCGCGGCCAGCGCGGCCGCGACCGCCGTGCGAAGCGGCCTTGGCTCGTAGTTCATGCCGTACGGGCAGCAGCGCTTCGCCAACCCGTCGGGACGCGGCGTAAGGCCCTGCAGCCAGCTATATTTGTCGGAGATTCCCCAGAACAGCACGGTATCGAGCTGCGGATAGGCGAGCAGGGAATCGAGAAAGGCCCTGGCATAATCCGCCACGGCGCGGTCGCGGGTCGCGATGTCGGTCGACAACAGCTTGTCGTTCACGTCCATCTCGGTGACGACCAGCTTCAGCCCCATGCCGGTGACCGCATCGAGGAAATCGCGCCACGCCTTTTCGTCGCGTGTGCCGAACGGGGCACCCGCGCCCTGCCCCGGCGCGCCGATATGCGACTGGATGCCCAGCGCATCGACCGGGGTGCCACGCTTCTTCAGGGCTTCGAGCAGCTTGAGCACGCCGCTGCGATGGAGGTCGTTGCCTGGCTCCCAGCTCATATAATCGTTATAGACGAGCTGCATGTGCGGCGCCGCGGCGCGAGCGGTGCGGAAGGCGAGGTCGATGACATTCTCCGCGCCGAGCGGGGCGGTCAGCACAGTCTCGCGCAGGCCGCCGGTCTTCTCGTCGACCGCCTCGTTGACCACGTCGAAGCTCGGCAGCACCCCGGCATAGCGGCCAGCCACGGTCGAGACATGCTCGGTCAGCAGGCGCTCCGCCTCGGCGCGCGGGTTGGGGCCGAAATCATGCTCGACCAGCCATTTCGGATAGCGCTCGGTCTTCTGCCACAGCAAGGTATGCCCGCGCACGCCGAGCCCGACCAATGTCGCCCAGGCGATCAGCGCGTCGGCGGCGCGGAAATCGAAGGTCTTCGCGTCCGGGCGGACCGCCTGCCATTTCAGTTCATTCTCCGGCACGATCAGCCCGCACTGCGCCGCCACCAGCGCACGATAGCGGGGATCGCGCAGGCCCTTGCCGCCCAGGCAGGTCCCGAAGCGGACACCGCGCGCCTTGCCGATCGCGTCGAGCCCGGGCGACGCGGCCAGCGCACTCCCCGGCACGAGCAGGGCGGCCGCCGCCGCGGCGCCGATCGCCTCACGCCGTGTCAGGTCGGTCATGCAAAGGCCTCCACCGTGGCGCGCGCGCCGGTCGCGGCGAGTGCCGCCAGATGCCGCGTGAGCGTGGTGCGGAACACCGCGTCGGCAGCAAGTGCGGGCGGGAAGATCGCATCGATCGACAGCAGCGCGGCCACCTGCGCCTCAGCTTCGGCCACGCCATCGAGCCGCGCGGCGGTGACGGCGGCCAGTGGATCGTCAACCACATGGGCGGCCCCGCTATCGTCGCGCCCGCCCTGCCAGCGCATCCAGGCCGCGACCGCCAGCGCCAGCGCGTCGACGTCCAGCCCCTTGGCCCGCCGTGCCGCGATCGGCGCGAGCAGGCGCTGCGGCAGCTTCTGCGATCCGTCCATCGCGATCTGGCGGGTGCGGTGCTGGAGCGCGGGATTGGTGAAGCGCTGCATCAGCGCGCTGCGATAGGCAGCAACATCCAGCCCGGGCGGTGGCGACAAGGTGACCTCGGCCTCGTCCCACAGCGCCTCGACGAAGCGCGTAAAGGCCGGGATCGCGACAACTTCATGGACAAACTCGATGCCGGCCAACCCGCCGAGATAGGCGATGCCCGAATGCGCGCCGTTGAGCAGGCGCAGCTTGGCTTCTTCCCACGGCGCGACCGACGCGGTGATCTGCACGCCCGGCATCTCGAACGCGGGACGCGGGCCGCAGAAGCGATCCTCGATCACCCATTGCAGGAACGGCTCGGCCTTCACCATCGCCTGGTCGCTCATGCCAAGCGACGCTTCCAGCCCCACGATATCAGCCGACGTGGTCGCGGGGACGATGCGGTCGACCATCGTTTCGGGAAAGGCGCCCTCGGTTTCGATCCACTCCGCGAGCGCCGCGCCGTGTGCGCGGGCGATGGCCAGCACCGCCCGCTCAAGCCGTCGGCCATTGTGCGGCAGATTGTCGCACGAGATCGCGGTGAACGGGGGCAGGCCGCGATCGCGGCGCGCGGCGAGCGCCGCGACGAGGAACCCCGGCGCGGTCCTGGGTGCGGTCAGGTCGGTGCAGTCGGCAGCGACATCGGGGTCATCGGCTAGCAGCGCGCCGGTCGCCGGGTCGAGCTTATAACCCTTCTCGGTCACGGTCAGCGTCACGACATGCGTATCGGGATGCGCCAGCCGCTCGACCAGGGCTCCCGGGTTCTCGGGCGCGACCAGCACTTCGCGCACGACGCCCATGACCTTCAGGCTGTCACCCGATCCGTCCCGGGTGACGACGGTGTAGAGCCCGTCCTGCGGGTTCATCTCGTCGCGCACGCCGGCCGAGCGCAACGACGCCCCGGTGATGCCCCAGCGCAGGTCGCCGGATTCGAGCGCCGCCTCGAACACCACGGCCTGGTGCGCGCGGTGGAAGGCGCCGATGCCGAGATGGACGACGCCAGGTTTTACGGCGGAACGGTCGTAGGAAGGGACGGCGACGGTTGAAGGTAAATCGCCAATCGTCGCAGATGAGAGTCTTGTCATTTCTTTCCTTCCCCGGCGGAGGCCGGGGTCCAGTTACAACCGGCCCGATACTGGGCCCCGGCTTGCGCCGGGGAAGAGTAAGGAGACCTGCTCACAGCTTGTACGCCGCCTTCGCCAGATCATAGGAAAGCGCCTTCGCAAGCTGATGCGCCTCGTCTTCCTCGAGCCGGTGCTCGGCGACGAGCTGGGCCAGGAAAGTACAATCCATCCGCCGCGCGACGTCGTGCCGCGCCGGGATCGACAGGAAGGCGCGCGTATCGTCGTTGAAGCCGACCGTGTTGTAGAAACCCGCCGTCTCGGTCGCGCGCTGGCGGAAACGGCGCATGCCCTCGGGGCTGTCGTGGAACCACCAGGGCGGGCCGAGCCGGAGCGCCGGATAATGGCCAGCCAGCGGTGCCAGTTCGCGGCTGTAGGTATCCTCGTCAAGCGTGAACAGGATCAGGGTCAGGCGCGGATCATTGCCGTACGCGTCGAGCAGCGGCTTCAGGTTGTGGACGAACTCGCTGGGCAGCGGGATATCCGCCCCCTTGTCGCGGCCGAACCGCGCCAGCACGCCCGGATTATGGCTGCGGAACGCGCCGGGATGGAGCTGCATCACCATGCCGTCCTCGATCGACAGGCGCGCCATCTCGGTCAGCATCTGGCCGCGGAACAGTTCGGCTTCGGCGGCGCTTGCCTGGCCTGCCCGCACCTTCGCGTAGAGCGCCTCGGCCTCGGCCACCGGCAGGTTCGCGGTGAAGGCGCTGGGATGGCCGTGATCGGTCGAAGTCGCCCCCGCCTCGCGGAAGCGCGATCGGTGAAACTGGTGCGCGCGCAGATAGCCGGCGAAGGTGGAGATATCCTCCCCGGCCGTTTCGCCGAAGCGCGCGATATTCTCGAGGAAACCGGCGGCCTCCGGGTCCATCACGGGGTCGGGACGATAGGCGGTCATCACCCGGCCCTGCCAGCCGCTCTCGCGGATCGCGCGGTGGTGGTCGAGCGGGTCGAGCGGGCTCTCGGTAGTGGCGATCGCCTCGATGCGGTAGCGTTCGAACAGCGCGCGCGGGCGGAAGGCCGGTGTCTTCAGCGCCGCGTCGATCGTCTCGTAATAATGGTCGGCGGTCGCCGGCTCCAGCCGCACGTCGAGGCCGAAGCATTCGACGAACACCCAATCGAGCCACATCGACGATGGCGTGCCGCGAAACAGATGATAGTGCTCAGCGAAGATTTTCCAGATCGCCCGCCCGTCGGTCTCGGTCGGCGTGCCGTCCCGGGTGGGCACGCCCAGCTTTTCCAGCGGAATGCCCTGGCTGTAGAGCATGCGGAAGACATAGTGATCGGGTACGATCAGCAACTGGGCCGGATCGGCGAAAGGCTGGTCATAGGCGAACCAGGACGGATCGGTGTGGCCGTGCGGGGAGATGATCGGCAGATCCTTGACACCGGTGTACAACGCACGCGCGATGTCGCGCGTCCGGCCCTCGGCAGGGAACAGGCGGTCGGGGTGGAGCGTCAGCTTCGTCATTGGTTGCCTTCGTTATGTGCGAGAACGGCCGGCTCCCAGCGCGGCACGATCAGATGGACGACGAGCAGCGCGAGCAGGTAGGAACACGCCGCGAGGATGAAGATCGGCTGGAAGCTGCCGACGGTGGCGAGGATATAGCCGGCGTATTTCGCCATCAAGGCGCCACCGATCGCGCCGGCGAGGCCGCCGAGCCCGATCACCGACCCTGCCCGCCAGCGCGGAAAGAGATCGCCCGGGATGGTGTAGACATTGGCGGAGAAGCCCTGGTGCGCGGCGCAGGCGAGCCCGATCAGCCCGGCCGCGACCCACATGTTCGGCGCGGCGGTGGCGAAGGCGATGGGCAGCGCGAACAACGCCATGAAGAACATCGCCGTCTTGCGCGACCGGTTGATGCTGTAGCCCTTGCCGATCAGCCGCGACGAGATCCAGCCGCCCGCCACCGAGCCGACATCGGCGATCAGATAGATCATGACCAGCGGCGGCCCGAAATCGAGCATCTTCACATGATATTGCTTGTTGAAGAAGTCGGGCAGCCAGAACAGGAACGTCCACCACACCGGATCGATCAGAAAGCGGCCGGCCATGTAGGCCCAGGTCTGGCGATGGCGGAACAGCGCGCGATAGTCCTGGACCAGCGCGACCACACCCTCGACGAAGCCGCGCTTCACCCGCACCTGTTCGGGCTGGGCCGGATCGGATTCGATGAAGGCAAGCTCCTCCGCCGACACGCGCGGATGCTTTGACGGTCGGTTGTAGAAACCGAGCCAGGCGACCAGCCAGATCACGGTCAGCAGGCCGGTGAGGATGAAGGCCCAGCGCCAGCCAAACGCGATGGTGATGACCGGCACGATCAGCGGGGTGACGATCGCGCCGATATTGGAACCTGCGTTGAAGATGCCGATCGCGAAAGCGCGCTCGCGCTTCGGGAACCATTCGTTCGCGGCGGCGAGCGCCGAGGGGAAGGTGCCCGCCTCGCCGAACGCCAGCGTCAGCCGCGCGATCATCATGCCGGTCGTGGTGGTGAACAGCACATGGCCCATATGGCCGATGGTCCAGAGGGTGACGGCGATGGCATAGCCGATCTTCGCCCCGACCCGGTCGACCAGCCGGCCGAAGATCACATAGGCGATGCCGTAGGTAAGCTGGAACGCGACCGCGAGATCGGCATAGCCTTGCTCGGTCCAGTGATATTGCGCGGCGAGATCGGGCTTCAGCACCGACAGGACAAGGCGGTCGATATAGCTGAGCACGACCGCCGCGAAGAGCAGGCCGCAGACGATCCAGCGGACCTTGCCCGACGGCTTGGGCAGGATCGGCGCTTCCGCGCCGGCGGTCGCGTTCATTGAAATCCCCTCACCTGTCGACTCACCAGTTGGTCATGGTGCCGTCTTCGAGACGGTTCACCGGGAGATAGGCGCGGCTATATTCGTATTTCGCGGCGAGGACCTCATCGAGGTCGACGCCGAGCCCAGGCTTGTCGCCCGGGTGCATCAGGCCGTTGTCATAAGTGTAGGCGTGCGGGAACACCGCGTCGGTCTCGTCGGTGTGCCGCATATATTCCTGAATCCCGAAGTTCGGCACCGACAGGTCGAAATGAAGCGCCGCCGCCATGCACACCGGCGACAGGTCGGTCGCGCCGTGACAGCCGGTGCGGACATTGTGCAGGTCGGCGAAGCTCGCGACCCGGCGCAGATGGGTGATGCCCCCGGCATGGACCACGGTCGCCCGGATATAGTCGATCAGCTGCTCTTCGATCAGCTGCTTGCAGTCCCAGATCGAATTGAAGATCTCGCCCACCGCCAGCGGCGTGGTGGTGTGCTGGCGGATCAGGCGGAAGTTCGCCTGGTTCTCCGCCGGCGTCGCATCCTCGAGCCAGAAGGGCCGGTATTGCTCCAGGTCCTTGCCGAGGCGGCCTGCCTCGATCGGGGTCAGCCGGTGGTGGATGTCGTGCAGCAGGTGCACGTCCCAGCCAAGCGCCTCGCGCGCCTTTTCGAACAGGGGTGGCACCGAGCGCAGATACTTCTCGCTCGACCAGACATTCTCGGTCGGCAGATCGGCATCGGCCGGCTCGTAGAAATAGCGATCCTTCGACACGCCATAGGTCGAGGCTAAGCCCGGTACGCCCGACTGGAGCCTGATCGCCTTATAGCCGAGCGACTGGTAATGAAGCGCGTTGTCGATCGTCTCCTCGATCGTCGCGCCATTGGCATGGCCGTACACCATCACGCCTTCGCGGTTCGCCCCGCCGAGAAGCTGATAGACCGGCAACCCCGCGATCTTACCCTTGATATCCCACAGCGCCGTATCGACTGCGGCGATCGCCGACATCGTCACCGGACCCCGCCGCCAATACGCCCCCTTGTACAGGAACTGCCACACATCCTCGATCCGGTGCGCATCCCGCCCAATGAGGCACGGCACCACATGATCCTGCAGATAGCTCGCGACGCTCAGCTCCCGACCGTTCAGCGTCGCATCGCCAAGGCCGTACACCCCCTCGTCAGTCTCGATCTTCAGCGTCACGAAATTCCGCCCGGGGCAGGTCACGATAACGCGCGCACTAGTAATCTTCGGCATGATGCTTCCCGTCAGGCGATCGTGAGGATCGCGGATTGCAACTTGGCCGAGCTGTTTCCGACCATGATTTCGACTCGACCGGGCTCGACGACTTCCTTCATCGCGACGTTCCAGATGCGGAAAGCCTTGGGCTCGAGCGTGAAGCGTACCATCCTGCGCTCGCCCGGCGCGAGCGTGATGCGCTCGAACCCCTTCAAGGCCAGCACCGGCTGCGTGACCGACGCGTCGAGGTGGCGGATATAGAGTTGGACCACCTCATCCCCGGCCCGCGCGCCCGTATTGGCGACCTCGACCGACACGATCACGCTGACGTCCCGCGCGATCGTCGAGGCGGACAGTGTGGGCGCCCTGACGGTGAAACTGGTGTAGCTCAACCCGTGCCCGAACGGGAAAAGCGGCGCCGCATCATCGAACAGATAGCCGCGCCGCGCACTCGGCTTGTGGTTGTAGAAGAACGGGATCTGCCCCGCGTCGCGCACGATGGTGACCGGCAGCTTGGCGCCCGGGTTGATGTCGCCGAACAACGCGTCGGCCATCGCGGTACCGCCCTCCTGCCCGACATACCAGCAATCGAGGATCGCGTTCGCCCTGGCGGCAATGGTCGGCCAGCTCGCCGGTCGGCCATGGATCGCGACCACCACCAGCGGTTTGCCCAGCGCGTGAAGTGCCTCGAACAGCGCGTTCTGCTCGCCCAGCAGGTCGATCCCGGTCCGGTCACCGAGATGGTTTTTCGCAAAACCCTCACGGCTGGTCAGTTCATTGTCGCCCACCGCAAGCACGATCACATCGGCCGCCTTCGCCGCCTCGACCGCCTCGGCGATCAGCGCGCGGTTCTTCGCCGGATCAGCGAGGATCACCTCATTGTCGGTCGGGTTCTCGCTGGTGGTGATGAACACGCCCTGGGCATGGATCACCTCCGCCCCGCCAAGCTTCGCCCTGATGCCGTCGAGCAGGCCGATCTTCTGCTTCGGCACGCTCGAATAGCCGCCGAGCCGTGCGACCACCGCGTTGGGGCCGATCACCGCGATCCTTTGCGCGCCGGCCTTCAGCGGGAGAATGCCATCATTCTTGAGCAGGCAGATGCTCTTGCGCGCTGCCTCAAGCGCGAGCGCACGGGCCTCTTCATTGCCGGTAATCCGCGCAGCCAGCTTCGCATCGCCATAAGGATTTTCGAACAGCCCGGCGCGGAACTTGAGCGTCAGCAGGCGGGACACGGCGGTATCGATCGCCGCCTCGCTCACCCGTCCGGCGCGCACCTCGCCAGCCAGCAGGCGAAAGGCGAGCCCATCGGGCAGTTCGCAATCCACCCCCGCCGCCAATGCCAGCCCCGCGCCCTCGGCCTGATCCGCCGCGACATGATGGATCTTGTCGAGTTCCTGGACCGCGCCATAATCGCTCGCGACCACGCCGTCGAAACCCCATTCGCCGCGCAGCACATCGTGCAGCAGCCATTTATTCGCGTGGCTCGGTACGCCGTCGATCTCGTTATAGGACGGCATCACCGCGCCGATCGCGGTGCGCTCCACCACCTCGCGGAAAGGCGGGAAGAAATTCTCGCGCAGCTCCCGCTGCGATATCTGGGCGGGGCCGACATTGGTGCCCGATTGCGGCTGGCCATGCCCGGTCATGTGCTTGAGCGTGGCGAACACCTTGTCGTGCCCCAGCCGCTCGCTTTTGCCGATACCCTGCAGCCCCTCGACCGCGGCAACGCCCATCTCGCCACAGAGATAGGGGTCCTCGCCGAACGTCTCCTCGATCCGGCCCCAGCGCGGATCGCGCGCGATATCGACCACCGGCGACAGCACATAGGGCACGCCCCGCGCCCGGGATTCCCGCGCGATCACCGCATTCACGCGGCGCACGAGATCGGTGTCGAAGCTGCCCGCCAGGGCGATCGCCTGGGGGAAGCTGGTCGCCTCGGTCGCCATGAAGCCGTGCAGCGCTTCTTCATGGAACAGCACCGGAATGCCGAGCCGAGTCTTTTCCAGCGCCCAATGCTGCGCGGCATTGTTGAACGCGATATTGTCGGCCGGCGTCCGCCAGCGCGCACCGGTCCCGCCCTCGGTATTGACGATGCCCGGCCCGCCGCGCTTGTCCGACGGACGGCTGATCTGGCCGATCCCTTCAGGATAGGCAGCACTCGCCTTGGCTGGATCGAACGCCAGCCCGTCCATCACATCCGCCTTGGTCGCCCAGAGCGCGATGGTCTGCGCGACCTTCTCCTCAAGCGTCATGCGCCCGAGCAGGTCCTTCACCCGGGCGATGATCGGCGCCCGCGCGTCCTTGTACAGCGGCGTCGGCGCGCGCGCGAAAGCTACGCCCGGCGTCAGCGCCGCGGCGCTGGCCGAGGACAGCCAGACCAGCAGCTGGCGCCGACCGATCACTGGGCCACCGTCAGGGTTGCGGACTTCACATCCACCGAGTTCGCACCGGCCATGATCTCGAACTGGCCCGGCTCGACCACGCGCTTCATGTCGAGGTTCCACATCTGGAACGCCCGCCGATCGAGCGTGAAGCTCAGCGTCTTCGCCTCGCCCGGCTGCAAGGTCACGCGCCGGAACGCCTTCAGTTCCTTCACCGGCCGAGTCACCGAACTCACCATGTCGCGAACATAAACCTGCACCACTTCGTCGCCCGCCCGCTTGCCGGTGTTGGCGACATCCACCTTCACCTCGACCTGCCCATCGGTCCGGATCGTTGCCGCCGAGAGTTGCGGCGCGCCGATGGTGAAGCTGGTGTAGCTCAGCCCGAAACCGAACGGGAAAAGCGGTGTCGCCTCGCTGAACAGGTAACCGCGATGCGCGGACGGCTTGTGATTGTAGAACATCGGCAACTGCCCGACCGAGCGCGCGATAGTGACGGGCAGCTTGCCGCCCGGATTGACGTCGCCGAACAGCGCATCGGCCACCGCGTTGCCGCCCTGCTCGCCGAGATACCAGCCCTCGATCACCGCATTGGCCTCGGTCGCGACCTTGTTGATCGACAGCGGCCGGCCGTTGATCATCACCACAACGACCGGCTTGCCCAGCGCCTTCAGCGCGTCGAACAGATCCTGTTGCTGCCCGACCAGATCAAGGCTCGACCGGTCGCCGAGATGATTGTTTGCCCAGGCCTCGCGGCTGGTCTGCTCGGTATCGCCGATCGCCAGCACGATCGTGTCGGCGCCCCTGGCAGCCTCCACCGCCGCAACAATGCGCTTCGCATTTTCGGCCGGATCGGCCAGCGTGACCTTGTCCTCCCACCAATCGTCATTCTCGGTGATCTTCACGCCTTCCGACGTGACGATGTTGGCACGCGTCCCGACCTTGGCCCTGATCCCGTCGAGGATCGACACGGTCACTGGCGGCTGGCCATAATAGCCGCCGAGCCGCGCCACCGCCGCGCTCGGTCCGATCACCGCGATGGTCGGTTTTGCCGCGCCTGCTATCGGCATGGCGAACGGCAGCGTGCCGTCATTCTTGAGCAGCACCATCGACCGTGCCGCCGCGGTCCGCGCCAGCGCGCGCGCCTCGGCATTGTTGGTGATCTTCGCCGCGGCCGCAGCATCTGCATAAGGATGCTCGAACAGCCCGGCGCGGAACTTGATCTCGAGCATCTTCCGCACGGCCTTGTCGATCACTGCCTCGGAGATCTTGCCGGCGCGCACCGATTCGACCAGCGTCTTGTAGCTGTCGCCTTCGGGCAGGTCGGAATCGACGCCCGCGTTGATCGCCAGAAGTGCCGCCTCGGTCCGGTCGGCGGCGATATGATGAATCGACCGAAGCTGGTCGATCGCGTCGTAATCGCTGGTGATCGCACCGCTGAAACCCCATTCGCCGCGCAGCACGTCCTGCAACAGCCATTTGCTCGCATGGCTCGGCGTGCCGTCGATTTCGTTATAGCTCGGCATCACTGCGCCCGGCGCGGCGCGCTCGACCGCCTGTTCGAACGGCGGGAAGAAATTCTCGCGCAGCTCACGCTCGGAAATCTGGGCCGGGCCGATATTGGTCCCGCTTTCGGGCTGGCCGTGCCCGGTCAGATGCTTGAGCGTGGCGAACACCTTGCCCGGCGCGAGCTTCTCGGCCTTGTCGCCCTGCAACCCCTGCACTGCCGCGACGCCCATCTCGCCGACGAGATACGGGTCCTCGCCGAACGTTTCCTCGATCCGCCCCCAGCGCGGATCGCGCGCGACATCGACCACCGGCGACAAAGCGAGCGTCACGCCGCGCGCGGCAATCTCGCGCGCGGTGACGGCGTTGATCCGGCGGATCATGTCGGGGTCCCAGCTCGACGCGAGGCCGATCGGCACCGGAAAGCTGGTTGCGTCCCGTGCGGCGTAACCGTGCAGGCCTTCCTCGTGGAACAGGATCGGGATGCCAAGCCGTGTGCTCGTCAGCGCATAGCGCTGCAGCGTGTTGACCACGTCGATCGTGCCCCTCACGTCATGACCTGGCACCACGCGCGGCGACCCCGCGCCGAGCGTATCTGACGGACGAGCGAAGCCGCCAAAGCCGTGGGGGAAAAGCGCGGCGACCCTGGCCGGATCGATCCGCTTCTTCGCGTCGAGCATCTGGGCCTTGCCGCCCCATACCGTCAGCAGCTGGCCGACCTTCTCCTCCAGCGTCATCCGCTTGAGCAGATCCTCCACGCGTGCGGCAATGGGCGCGGTAGCATCCTTGTAGAGCTGGCTGACCTCGACAACCGGCGAAGGCAGCGGAGCTGCCCCGGCAAGCGCGACAGGGGCGACGCAGGCAAGCAGAATCGCCAGGGTGCGATGAGATGAACGCGACGCGACTGATGGCATTCCGGCTCCCCTCGGTGGCGCTGATTCGTCGGCCAACAACCGCGCCAGCACCTTTTTCTGATAGCGCTACCATGATAAGTCGGGCAAAGACTGTCAATCGCCGATGGCCCCCAGAAGGACCAGGGCGCACGAGTTTGGAGAGGAATGACATGGGTCGGTTGATCGCCTGGTGCGCGGCATTGTTTCTGACGCTGGGCGCCGTGCCCGTCGCCGCGCATGCCGAGGACGGCTATGATCTCTGGCTGCGCTATCGCTCTCTTCCCGCTGAGATCCAGTCACGCGATCGCGCCCGCGCGACGGCGGTCGTCTTCGACGTCGATCAGCACGATATCCCGACCCTCAAGGCGGTCGACGAGATCGAGCGCGCGCTCGAAGGCATGCTCGGCGCAGCCGTGCCGACCTACAGCCAGGCAGTGCAGGCCAACGCCATCGTGCTCGGCACCAGCGCCGAACCGCGGATCAAGGCACTCAACCTCCCGCTCGGCCAGCTCGGCACTGAGGGCTATGTCATCCGCAGCGCGACGATCGACGGCAAGCCGGTCACCGTCGTCGCGGGGAACAGCGGCGTCGGCGTGCTTTATGGCAGCTTCGCGCTGATCCAGCATCTCCAGCGTGGGCTCGGCCTCGACCGGCTCGATATCGTGTCGGCGCCGAAGCTCAAGCTTCGCCTGCTCAACCATTGGGACAATCTCGATCGCACGGTCGAGCGCGGCTATGCCGGCCAGTCGATCTGGGACTGGTGGAAGCTCCCCGACTTCAGGGACCCGCGCTATACCGACTATGCCCGCGCTAATGCCTCGATCGGCATCAACGGCACCGTGCTCAACAACGTCAACGCCAAGGCCGACAGCCTGACCGCGCCCTATATCGCCAAGGCAGCGGCGCTGGCCGATGTGTTCCGCCCCTATGGCATCAAGGTCTATCTCTCCGCGCGCTGGTCCGCCCCGATCGAGATCGGCGGGCTCAAGACCGCCGACCCGCTCGACCCGCAGGTCATCGCCTGGTGGAAGGCGAAGGCCGACGAAATCTACAGGGCAATCCCCGATTTCGGCGGCTTCCTGGTCAAGGCCAACTCGGAAGGGCAGCCCGGCCCGCAGGATTACAAGCGCAACCATGCGGAAGGCGCGAACATGCTCGCAGCCGCGGTGCGCCCGCATGGCGGCATCATCATGTGGCGCGCCTTCGTCTACCAGCACGAGAATCCGGAGGACCGCGCCAAGCAGGCCTATGACGACTTCAAGCCGCTCGACGGCAAGTTCGCCGACAATGTCATCGTCCAGGTGAAGAACGGCGCGATCGATTTCCAGCCGCGCGAACCCTTCCATCCTTTGTTCGGCGCGATGCCGAAGACACCGCTGATGATGGAGTTCCAGATCACCAAGGAATATCTCGGGATGGCGACTCATCTCGTCTATCTCGGGCCGCTTTACGAGGAGGTGCTGCAAGCCGACACCTTCGCGAAGGGCAAGGGATCGACCGTCGCCCGGGTGATCGAGGGCGCGCTTGACGGCTACAAGCTGACCGGCATGGCCGGCGTCGCCAATATCGGCACCGACCGGGACTGGAGCGGATCGACCTTCAACCAGGCCAATTGGTTCGTCTATGGTCGCATGGCGTGGAACCCCGAGGCATCGGCGAAGCAGGTCGCGGGCGAATGGTCCGAACTGACCTTCGGCCCGGATCCCGCGGTCACCCCGGCCGTGGTGAACATCATGACCGCGTCGCGCGAAGCGGTGGTCAACTACATGACGCCGCTGGGGCTCGCCCATCTGATGGCGACCAGCCATCATTATGGGCCGGGGCCCTGGGTGAAGGATCTCGCCCGCCCCGAATGGAACCCGGTCTATTACCACAGGGCCGACCGGAACGGGATCGGCTATGACCGGACGAGGACGGGCAGCGACGCGGTCGCGCAATATGCGCCCGAGGTCGCGCGCATGTTCGCCGACGTGAAGACCACGCCCGAGCGCGACCTGCTGTGGTTCCACCATGTCGGCTGGGACGATCGGCTGAAGTCCGGCAAGACGCTGTGGGACGAGCTGATCGCTCGCTACACGCTGGGCGTCGGCGAGGTTGCCGACATGCACCGGGAATGGCGGACACTCGCCCCCCATATCGACCGCGAGCGCTTCGCGAAGACCGACGCGTTCCTGTCGATCCAGCAGAAGGAGGCGCATTGGTGGCGCGACGCGAGCCTTGCCTATTGGACCAGCGTCTCGGGCCGCCCGCTCCCCGCCGGAGAGGCAGCGCCGGCAAAAACCCTCCTCGAATATGAAGCCATCTCCTGGCCGCACGAACCCGGGAGATAAGCGATAACATGATGGATAACCGAAATAAAATTAGACCGAAGCGGGAGGATTGACAGTTCCGTAACATCAGCATACCCCTTTGTGGGATCGCTACCATCCATCGTGGAGGGTGCGATCTCACGGGCCCGCAGAGGCCCGGCACAGGAGGGGTGAAATGGCTATCGAACTGTCCCGTACGGTCGCGCCGCGTCGATTCGCGGCAATCGGCGCACTCTTGCTCGCGGGCACGGCCTGGCCGGCGCTGGCGCAGAGCGGGCCCGCCGCGCAGGCCGACACTCCCGTCGGCGTCGCCGGCCAGGCTGAGGAAGACATCGTCGTCACCGGCTATCGCGAGAGCCTCCAGAGCTCGACCAACGCGAAGCGTAATTCCACCGGCTTCACCGATTCGATCTTCGCCGAGGATATCGGCAAGTTCCCCGACACCAATATCGCCGAGACGTTCAACCGGATCCCCGGCATCCAGATCAGCCGCGAGACGACCGGCGAAGGCCTGAACATCGCGATCCGCGGCCTCGGCACCAACTTCACCAAGATCCTGCTGAACGGCGCGCCCGTCGCAATCGCCTCGACCGGCCGCACCGATGCGCAGAGCACCAACCGCGAGGTCGATCTCGACCTGTTCCCGATCGAGCTGTTCACCCAGCTCACGGTCAACAAGTCCCAGGCGGCCGACATGATCGAGGGCGGCACCTCTGGCGTGGTCAACATGCGCAGCGCGCGGCCGTTCGACAAGCCGGGCATGCACCTGACCTACGCGCTGCAAGGCGTTGAGAACACCAGCGCCGGCAAGCTCGGCGCGCGCGGATCGCTGATCGCGAGCGGCACCTTCGGCGACTTCGGCATCCTGGTCGGCGCGGCTGGCTTCCGCAACAAGGTCCGCACCGTCGGCTATGAAACGATCGGCCTGACCAACCCGAATCTCAGCGCCGCCCAGTTCGGCGCGGCGAGCGGCGCCAATGCGACGGGCGGCGGCAACTGGACAATTCCAGGCACCGTGCCGGCCAATGCCGGCAATGGCCTGACGACGGGCGCGACGATCGACAACGCCTTCCTGCTTGCCCGCAACCCCGGCGCGAATATCGGCCAGATCGACAACGGGCTGATCCCCCGCCTCGGTCGTCCGTCCGACGAATTCGGCACCAAGGACCGTTATAATTTCATCGCGAGCATGGAATATCGCCCGAGCGACACCCTGCATTTCTATGTCGACGGCATGTACGGGCGGAAGAAGAACAACCTCCAGCGGATCGACATGAACTGGGTCGGCCGCAACGGCGCGACGATCCCGCTCAACACGCAATATGACCGGTCCGATTGTTCCACCGGCTGCGTCGTGACCAAGGGCACCTATGCCAATGCGCAGTTCTTCCTCGAATATCGCCCGTTCATCGAGGACACCGAATTCTGGGGCGTGAACCCGGGCGGCGAATGGAGCATCACCGACAAGCTCAAACTAACCTTCCAGGGCAATTATACGAAAAGCACGTTCCACCGGGAATCGCCAACCGTCCTGGTCATCACCCCGCCCAACGCAGGCATCACGGTCAATTACGACTATAATGGCGGCGGCGTGCCGATCATCGGCGCCACCGGGGTTAATCTCAACGATCCGACCGCCTTCGGCTGGAACGGCGGCCGAGTGAACATCCAGGACGAACGGCGGCGGACGGAGACCAAGGGCTTTCGCGGCGACATGACCTGGGGTGACACGCGCCTGAACCTGAAGGTCGGCGGCGCCTATGACGATGTCTCTCGCCGCATCCAGGGCTTCGACAACAGTCAGGCATGGCAGAACGCCGTGTGCGGCAACAGGCCGAGCATCTTCGTGCCGTCGCCGAACACGCAACCCCCCTGCCTCGGCCAGTCGGTGACGGGCACCGGCGCGGCGCTCAATGCACTCGACTCGCGCTATCCGCTTTATCCGGGTTACGGGACCAATTTCACGGCAGGGTCGACGACACCCTATACCTATGCCGGCTCGCTGATCCCGCAGACCGCGCTGGCCGGCTATCTCAAGCCTGGGCCCGACGGCTTCGTCACCCTCGACTGGGACAAGTTCAAGGCAGCGTCCAATTATGACGCGTTCCATAACGCGGCCCCGGAATCGAGCGGCACCAACACCGGCGCGAGCGGCGGCTATGTCCGCGAAAAGACGACCGGCGCCTTTGCCGAGGTGAATGGCGACCTGCCGATCGGCGACAACCGGGTTCAGTTCAACGCCGGCCTGCGCTGGGTCCATACCAACCAGACGATCGGCGGCTTCGTGTCGCTGCCCGATCCGCGCAACACGCCGGCCGCGCCCGCGGTGGCACCGGCGGACGGCGGCAAATATCCGAACATCGTCAGCTTCGTGTACCGCGAAAACAGCTATGACAACTGGCTGCCCTCGGCGAGCGCGGCGTTCCATATCGGCAGCAGCGCCGTGGCCCGCGCCTCCGTGTCGCGGACGATGACCCGGCCCGATCCGAATGCTCAGCTGCCGGGCCTCAGCTTCTCCAGCCCGTCCGCCGATGTCGGCTCGATCGGCAACTCCGCGTTGCAGCCCTATCTCGCCACCAATTTCGATCTCGGCTTCGAATATTATACCGGCAAGGAAGGCTATGTCGGCGTCGCCGCGTTCCGCAAGGCGATCACCGGTTTCACCACCAACGGCACCACGACATTGCCCTTCGCGGCGCTGGCCGCGTACGGCGTGACCTATGACACGCTGTCGCCGACGCAGCAGCAGGCGATCACCGCCCGCGGCGGTCCGAGCGCCGCCACCGTGGTCATCAACCAGCAGGTCAACGCGGCCGGCACGCTCAAGATCAACGGCCTCGAATTCAACTGGGTACAGCCGCTCGACTTCGTGCTGGGCAAATATCTCGGCTTGAACGGGTTCGGGTTCAGCGCCAACCTGACCCTGATCGACCAGAAGGGCGAGGGAGCCGCGGCGACCTCGGCGGTGGCCCTTGGCGTGGCGCCGGTATCCTACAACGTCACCGCCTATTACGAGAATCACGGCCTGACGGTCCGCGCGTCGACCACGTTCAACCGGGGATCGCAATCGTCTGGCCTCAACCAGAACGGCATCCCGCTGGCGGCGCTCTTCACCGACGATTACCAGCAGTTCGACCTGTCCTCGAGCCTCGACCTCAACAAGGTGTTCGGGTCCGAGGGACTGCCGCAGCTTACCTTCGACGTGGTCAATATCTTCAACGCCGAACAGCGGTCCTACTTCCAGTTCAAGAACGCGACCTTCACCTCCTACAAACCGGGAACCACTTTCCTGTTCGGCCTGCGCGGTCGCTTCTGATGCGGATGGCGGCGGCGAGAGGGACGCCCGCCGCCATTCCCTACCGGCATGGGCGCTCCTGGCTGCCCATGCCGGACCATCTCCCCTGGGGCGGCCGGCGCGACCGGCCGCCTCTCTTTTTGATTGCCGGCGCCCGTTAACGTCAACATTGCGGCCCGCACCGCAACATCGTAGCCATAATGCCGAGGAGCACCACGCTTGAGCCAACCGACGTCCCGACGGCAACGCACCAATGCGACGATCACCGATGTAGCGCGCAAGGCCGGCGTGTCCCCGATGACGGTATCCCGCGTACTCAACGGCGAAGGCAATGTTCGCGAGAGCACCCGCGACATCGTCAACGCGGCGATCGCGGCGCTCAGCTATTCGCCCAATCCAGCGGCGCGCAGCCTGGCCGGTGCCGCGCCGGTGCGGATCGGCCTGCTCTACAGCAACCCCAGCGCCGCCTATCTGAGCGAGTTCCTCGTCGGCAGCCTCGACTATGCCAGCCGTGCCAACATCCAGATCATCGTCGAGAAATGCGATGGGCCCGAACAGGCGCAGGAAGCCGCCACCCGCCTGCTGCGCGGCGGTGTCGAAGGGATCGTGCTGCCACCGCCGCTCTGCGATTCGCTGACCCTGCTCGAGGCGCTGCGCGAGGCCAATGGCCTGGCCGTCACCGTCGCCAGCGGCCATCCCGCCCCCGGCTTCTCCGCCGTCAGCATCGACGATCACCGCGCCGCCTTCGAGATGACCCGACATATCGCCGCGCTCGGCCACCAGCGCATCGGCTTCATCATCGGCAATCCCGACCAGACCGCCAGCGAACGCCGCCTCGCCGGATACCGCGACGCGCTCGACGCGGTCGGCCTCCCCTATGATGCCGACCTCGTCGCCCAGGGCCTGTTCACCTATCGCTCCGGCCTCGACGTCGCCGAGCAACTGCTCGACCTTGCCAATCCGCCTTCCGCCATCTTCGCCAGCAACGACGACATGGCCGCCGCCACCGTCGCCGTCGCCCACCGGCACGGCCTCGACGTCCCCAACGACCTCACCGTCTGCGGCTTCGACGACACCGCCCTCGCCACCACCATCTGGCCAGAACTCACCACCATCCACCAGCCCATCACCGACATGTCCCTCGCCGCCGTCGAATTGCTGGTGCGGGAAATCCGCAGCCGCCGCGCCGGGCACCGCGACCCCGCGCAACATCGCCAGCTCGATTTCCAGCTCGTCCGCCGCCAGTCCGACGCAGCTCCCCGCCGACGCCCGGCTGTGGCGCCGCCAAGGGCCTGATCCGCACGGCCAGCCCGCCATTCGAGGAATCGGCATCATCGTGACAGCCAGCGGAATGCGCGGCGTATCAGCGCCCGACCGTCTTCGCTGACCGGCGTTCCGTGCGCCATCAGCACCTTTTCAGCCGGCCATGAAAGAACATGGCCGATCGCAGCACGCGCAGCGCGCCGGCCGGTAAAGGCAAGACGGAATTTCCGGGGCACCGCCGGTTCCGGACCCGTCATCAGGTCCCATCTGGCGACCAGCGCGCGCCAGCCGGAGAAGCGGCTCGCGGAAAGCTGTTGCAGGAGATCCGTAAAAAGCACCGTGCCGCTCGGGACATGGAAGAACACCACCTCGGTGGTGATGACATTCCCCCGCATCACGACCTGGTCGATCTCCCCGGCCCAATCCAGCATCGGCCCGTCGGCAAGCTCATGGTCGAAGGCGAGATCCCGGCGCTTCTCCCGCAGCCCGGGCGGGGCATGGAGGCGGGCCTCGGGAAAGGCGCGTTTCCAGTCGGCGAGGAACAGGTGGTGCAGTGAATTGGGCGCGATCAGGTGGCTGACCGTCCCGAGCGACTCGACGGCGGCGCGGAGACCGTCGGTCAGCGCTGTCGGCGACCAGATGAAAAGATCCCCGCCAGCCAGTCGAATGACCGCCATGCGTGTCGGATAATGAAAACCAAGCGCCGCGACTACGTCGGTCCCATCGGCAATCCAGATACCGGAGCCAAATTCCTTCAGCATGGCCGATCCATGCCACCGCTACCGGGTCGATGGCTACTCCGGACAAGGTACGATCGATCCGATCCGACGGCCCCGCGCCGGTTTGCACACTGCCTTCGTTGAAGGTAACGGAACTTTGCGTTAGCGTTACCATAGACTTGAATCAGGAGAGGCGAGTGCAGCGTGAACCCGTAAGGGCCTTCCGGTCGCGAGACTGGTTCGCCGATCCGGAACGGTCGGACATGACGGCGCTCTATCTCGAGCGTTTCATGAACTACGGCATCACCGCGGCCGAGCTGCGCAGCGGCCGGCCGATCATCGGCATCGCGCAGACCGGCAGCGATCTTTCCCCGTGCAACCGGATCCATGTCGACCTTGCGCGGCGCACGCGCGAGGGCATTCGCGACGCGGGCGGAATCCCCATGGAATTCCCGACTCACCCGATCTTCGAGAATTGCCGCCGCCCGACCGCGGCGCTCGATCGCAACCTCGCCTATCTCGGCCTGGTCGAGATCCTCTATGGCTATCCGATCGACGCGGTCGTCATCACCACCGGCTGCGACAAGACGACACCCTCCGGCATCATGGCAGCGTCGACCGTCGACATCCCGGCGATCATATTGTCGGGCGGGCCGATGCTCGACGGCTGGCACGAGGGCGAGCTGGTCGGGTCCGGCACCGTGATCTGGCGGTCGCGCCGCAAGCTCGCCGCGGGCGAGATCGACGAGGAGGAATTCCTCCGCCGCGCGACCGACAGCGCCCCCTCGGCGGGCCATTGCAACACCATGGGCACCGCATCGACCATGAACGCGGTGGCCGAAGCGCTCGGCCTGTCGCTGCCCGGGTGCGCCGCCATTCCGGCGCCGTACCGCGAGCGCGGGCAGATCGCCTATGAGACCGGCCGCCGCATCGTCGACATGGCCTATGAGGATCTGCGCCCGTCGAAGATCCTGACGCGCGCGGCGTTCCTCAACGCGATCCGCACCATCACGCTGATCGGCGGTTCGTCCAACGCGCAGCCGCATCTGATGGCGATGGCGCGGCATGCCGGGGTCGAGCTTCACCCGTCCGACTGGACCGAGCACGGCTATGACCTGCCGCTGCTCGCCGACGTCCAGCCGGCCGGGCGTTTCCTCGGCGAACGCTTCCACCGCGCCGGCGGCGTGCCCGCTATCCTGTGCGAGCTTGCCGAGGGCGGCGTGCTCGATGGCGACTGCCTGACCGTGACCGGGCGCAGCATCGGCGAGAATATCGCCGGCCGCCAGTCGCGCGACCGCGAGGTGATCCGTCCGTTCGCCGAGCCGCTGAAGGAGAAGGCAGGCTTCCTCGCCTTTTCCGGCAACCTGTTCGACTTCGCGATCATGAAGACGAGCGTGATCTCCGAGGAATTCCGCGCGCGCTATCTGAGCCACCCCGGCAAGGAAGGCGTGTTCGAGGGCCGCGCGATCGTGTTCGACGGATCGGATGATTATCATCATCGCATCAACGACCCAGCGCTCGACATCGACGAGAACTGCATCCTGGTGATCCGCGGCGCCGGGCCGATCGGCTGGCCCGGATCGGCCGAAGTCGTGAACATGCAGCCGCCGGACGCACTGATCCAGCGTGGCATCGCCTGGTTGCCGACGCTGGGCGACGGGCGCCAGTCGGGCACGTCGGACAGCCCCTCGATCCTCAACGCCTCGCCCGAAAGCGCGGTCGGCGGCGGGCTCGCCTGGCTGCACACCGGCGACGTCATCCGGATCGACCTGAACACCGGCCGCTGCGACGTGCTGGTCGACGAGAACGAGATCGCCCGGCGCAAGGGTGGCCCCGCCCCGACCTTCCCGTCAAGCAACACGCCGTGGGAAGAACTGTACCGCGAGAAGACCGGGCAGCTGGAGGACGGCGCCGTGCTGGAGATGGCGGTCAAATATCGCGGCATTGCGGCCAAGACGCCGCGGCATAACCATTGATGCGCGTCGGTAGCCCTGCCGATCGAGCCTCCGCCGCTTCCCGGACGAGGGCCAAGGTCGAACCGGGCAGGTCGATTCAACGAAGCGCCGCGTCCGCCACGGGCCGTCCCCGACTGGACCCCGGCCTCCGCCGGGGAAGGAAAGGGTGGCGCGCAACCATCGCCGCGAGTCTGCGGGTCGCGATCACCGCTCTGCTGGCGGTGCCGCTGATGGGCGCGGCCAATCCCGCGCCGGTCGCGCGCTTCGCCTGGTTCGACTATCGCGGCGAGGACCCGGTCGACCGGGCGATGAAAGCCGGAGCGAACGACTATCGCAACCCGATCCTGCAAGGCTTTTATCCCGATCCGTCGATCCTTCGGGTCGGACAGGACTATTACCTCGTCAATTCGACCTTCACCTATTTTCCCGGCCTGCCGGTCTTCCACAGCCGCGACCTGGTCAACTGGACCCAGATCGGCAATGCGATCGACCGGCCAGGCCAGGTCGATTTCAAGAATATCGGGCTGTCGGCCGGGATCTACGCGCCTGACCTGAGCTACCGCGCCGGAACCTTCTATCTGGCCGGAACCTGCGTCGCGTGCGGCGGGAATTTCGTGATGACCGCGAAGACGCCCGCCGGCCCATGGTCCGATCCGAAGTGGAACGCCATCGACGGGATCGACCCGTCGCTGTTCTTCGACACCGACGGATCGGCGTGGATCCTCAACAACGGCCCGCCCGAGGGCAAGTCGCTCTACAGCGGTCACCGGGCGATCTGGATCCAGCGCATCGATACGACAACGCTGAAACCGTTCGGCCAGCGCAGGGTAATCGTCAACGGCGGGGTCCGCCTCGCCGACAAGCCGATCTGGATCGAGGGACCGCACCTGTTCCGCAAGGACGGCTGGTATTACCTCATCGCGGCCGAGGGTGGCACTGCCGAGAACCACAGCGAAGTCGTGTTCCGCAGCAAAACAGTCACCGGCCCCTATGAGCCTGGACCAGTCAATCCGATCCTGACCCAGCGCACGCTCGATCCGGCGCGGCCCTTCCCGATCACCTCGACCGGCCATGCCGCCTTCGTGACGACCCCGAAGGGCGACTGGTGGAGCGTGTTCCTCGGCACCCGGCCGTACAAGGGCGATTTCTACAACACCGGGCGCGAAACCTTCATGCTGCCGGTGCGCTGGCGCGACGGCTGGCCCGAAGTGACCGCGCCGGGTGCGACCATTCCCTATGTCCATGCCCGCCCCGCGCTGCAGCGAGGCAAGACGGCGCCGGTGCCGAACAGCGGCGCCTTCCACGTGCGCGACGACTTCGCCGGGGCGAGGCTCGCGCCCTATTGGGTGCAGATCCGCGCGACCGATACCGGCTGGCGCCGCCTGTCCGGCGGGGCGCTGGCGATCGACGCGCGGCCGGTCGCGATCGGCGGCGCTGGCCAGAGCGCCTTTCTCGGCCGGCGGGTGCAACATGGCTGGGCCACCGCGGAGACGTCGGTCGATTTCGCGCCACAGCGCGAGGGCGATCGGGCGGGCATCGCGGTGGTACAGGACACCGCCTATTTCTACGCGCTCACCCTTGCCCGAACCGGCGCGGGGACTGTGATCGCGCTGGAGAAGCGCAGCGGCCCGAAGGACCCCGCCGACGGCTTGACGGTTGCCTCGGCACCCTATGCCGGTGCGGCGGTGCGGCTGCGCATCGTGCTCCGCGGCGACCTGTGCGACTTCCTCTATGCGGGTGCCGACGGCGGCTGGCAGGTGCTCGCGAAGGACCAGGATGCGACCATCCTGAGCACCGGGACCGCTGGCGGCTTCATCGGCGCGATGGTCGGGCCATTCGCCCGGGCGGGCGAATAGGGCAGCAGCGCAGCCCCGGTAAGATGAGGGACACCGGCAAATCCGATCCCGCAGCGACGGGGACACCATGGCCGGCGCCTGAAGTAATGCTGTTGGACGCAACGGCGTAGCGCGCAATATTCGCGGATTTTCGCGACCCACCTGCCGAGAGGGCAGGAATCGACCGTTATTGCCAAGCTGCGGCACCAGCAGAGTATCCGTCAGTAGAGATGCTGGAACCTCGCGAAGCGATCCACGAATAGATATCGCGTCCTGACTGGACGATGACTTGCCGAATTTCGCGACCCCTATCGATTCGTGGGTAAGCCGTAGTGGCGAATAATCGCGGCTGAAAATCTGTATTGGCATGCGGAGGCCCCTGGACTCGCCAGCATCGATTGCCGGACCAGCCAGCATAGCCTGCGAGAACGAGCCAATGAATCGCGCGCGCGGCGCGAAGGCAGGATCCTTGCAACGGTCAATCTTGCAATAGCCACCCTTGCAATTGCTAATTAATCGCATTAGCGGCGCTGGCCTCGGGAAGGCCGATCATCGGCTCCATCGTCGCGACCTGGTGTCGCTCGCGTCATTCCCCGGATCCTGCCGGTCCGCCTCGCGGCATCCGGCCCTGGTCCGGGCCGATCGACTGCGGGCGTGTCCGGCGCGACGGGGAGCTGGGGGCACCGGGGACGACATAAAAGGGGGACAATGATGCGCCGTTCATTTCGCTTGCTGCTGGCCGGCTCGGCCTGGGTACTCACGCCGGCGCTGCTCCACGCCCAGCAGGCCCCGCAACAGGACATCGCGCCCGAAGAAGAAGGCAATGATGAGATCGTCGTGACCGGCTATGGCCGAAGCAACCAGCCCACCACCGCCACCGGGCTTCGCCTCACGCCGATCGAGACACCGCAGACCATCAGCGTCATCACCCGGCAGCAGATCGACGATCAGGCGCTGATATCGATCAACGACGCGCTCGATTTTGCCGTGGGCATTTCCAAGAAGGACATCGATCGCGGCCGCAGCGCGATTTCCGCGCGTGGTTTCGAGGTGCAGAATTTCCAGCTCGACGGCGCGCCGTTCGTCAACGGCAATGTCGGCTTCGGCGAGACGAGCACGGCGATATACGACCGAGTCGACCTGGTCCGCGGTGCCGCTGGCCTGATGCAGGGGGCGGGAGACCCGTCAGCCGTCGTCAACCTGATCCGCAAACATGCGGACGCCACCAGATTCTCCGGCCAGGTCAGCCTGGAAGCAGCGTCATGGAACCGCGTCGCCGGGACGGTGGACGTCCAGTCGCCGCTCAATGCCGACGGGACCGTGCGCGCCCGCGCCGTCGTCCAGGCGTCTCGGCAGGACGGTTTCGTCGATCGCGAGGAAAAGAAGGGCGTTGTCCTCTACGCCGTGGTGGACGCCGATCTGGGCGAGCGCACGAAGCTGTCCGTCGGCGCCAGCTACCAGCGCGACGACCGCAACGGGGTGATGTGGGCGCAACTGCCCTATTGGTATACCGACGGCACGCGGGCCCGCTGGCCGCGATCGAAGACGACCGGCACCGACTGGAATTTCTGGGACACCACGGAGATTTCGGCCTTCGCCACCCTCACCCGCGACCTGGGCGGGAAATGGAGCATCCGGGGGGATCTCGGCTATCACAAGGGACTGGAGAATTCGCGGCTGTTGTGGCTCGACGGCGTGCCCGACCGGGTGACGGGCCGCGGCGTGGCCACATCCGGCTATTGGTTCAACGCGAATCCCGAACAATGGCACGGCAGCATCCAGGCCAATGGCCCGTTCTCCCTGCTGGGCCGCGAGCATGATCTCGCGATCGGCGCGATGGTGAGCCATCTCAACGATGGCTGGACCAATCGCGATCCGGTCTCGATCGACCCGATCAACGATTTCAACCGCTGGGACGGCGAACTCGCCCAACCCGAATGGGGACCCCGCTATCTGTCGAGCGGGGGCAATACCACCCAGATGGCGCTTTATGCCTCGACGCGGATCAACCTGCTCGACCGGCTGAAGCTGATTGGCGGCGGGCGGCTGAGCTATTTCAGGCGCAACGAGGACGCGGCCGGTGCGACCCCGGCCTATAAACTGACCTACAAGGGCACGATCACGCCCTATGCCGGGCTGGTGTTCGACATCCTGCCCAACCTGTCCGCCTATGCGAGCTACACCAATATCTTCAAGCCGCAGGGCAATGTCCGTGACCGCACCGGGCGCCTGCTCGATGCGCTGGAAGGCAAGAGCTACGAGGCAGGGCTGAAGGCCTTGCTGCTCGACGGCAAGCTCCTGGCGACGGCCGCTATATATCGGATCGAACAGGATAATCTCGCCGTGCCCGATCCCGGGCAATTCGTGCCGGGCACCTCGAACCCGGCCTATGTCGGCGCGAAAGGAACCGTCTCCAAAGGCTATGAACTCGAAGTCGTCGGCAAGGTCACCCGGCAATGGGACCTCAGCCTCGGCTGGAGCCACTATAGCGCGAAGGATGCCGACGGCGCCAATGTGCTAAGCCACCAGCCGCGCGAGGCGTTCAACCTCGCGACCAAATATGCCTTTGCCGGCGCGCTCGACGGGCTGAGCGTCGGCGGCGCGGTGAAATGGGAAGGACGGCCGCCAGTCACGGCGCAGAATCCCGGCACCGGGATCATCGAGCCGATCGGCCAGCCCGCCTATGCCATCGTCAATATCATGACGCGCTACGCGCTGAGCAAGCAGGTGTCGCTCCAGCTCAATATCGACAATCTCTTCGACAAGACCTTTTACAGCGGCAACAGCTGGTTCCCCGGTTTCGTCTATGGAGAGCCGAGAAATGCGCGGGTTACGCTGAAATACGGCTTCTGACGCCGCGCCGGACACCCGGCGCCACATCCGAACCACGCCGTTCGTGCCGGATAGCAATGTCGATACGGGCGCGCCCGTTCGATCGCTACCCGGCACGAACAGATGTGGCGCGGGTCAAACGCTCCGGGAGCGGACCACTCTCCCCGCGCTGAAGAGACAGAGAAGCGGTGCCAGGGCAAAAATGCCGAACAGCCAGCGCGCGGCATGCGAGGCGCCGACCACGCCGCCGGGATCGACCAGGCCCCCGGCGTTGACGACCAGCCCGGCAAGCGCGGCGCCCGTCGCGGTCGCGAACAGCTGAATCGTCGTGATCGACGCGCCGGCCAGTTCCTGTTCGTGAGGAGGCGCCGCTTTCAGAATGGCGGTCAGCAGATGAGGCCAGGCAAGTCCGACGCCGAAGCCGATCACGACCAACAGGGGACAGAGCGGCGCCAGATCGCGCCAGGTACCGGCGCTCGCGTTCGGCATCAGCACGCATAGGATCACCATGCCGATCAGTTGCAGCGCTGGTCCGAGCAGGATCGACCTTCGGGCACCGCGATCAGTGGCGCCTGAACCGAAGACCGAGCCCAGCGTCCAGCCCGCCGCCATCAGCGCCGCGAGATACCCGGCCAGCAGCGGCGACTGGTGATGAAGCACCTGCAGGAAGAGCGGCACAAAGACCTCGCTGCTCGTCACCGTGACGGCCAGCAGGGAAATCGTCAGGTAGAGCGCGGCGATGGGCGAGCCGGGGTTCAACGTCTCCGACGGGAAGAGCTTTCGCCGTGAGCGGCGCTCGGCGCGAACCAGCAGGGCCACCAGAAAAAAGGCCGCGACGACGCCGACAAGGTTCTGAACCGGATTCGAGGAGGTGCTTCCCACCGAAATCGCGAGAACGGCCATGACGAGCAGCGACAATTGCATGGCGGGCACCGCCACTGGTTCGGAAGGCTCGCCATCCCTTCCCGGCAGCACCGTCATCGCCAGGATCACGAACAGCACCGATACCGGCACCAGCACCCAGAAAGCGGCTCGCCACGCGTCCATCTCGGCAAAGACACCGCCGATGGCCGGGCCGATCAGGGTCGCGACGCCCCACATGCCCGACACGAGCGCCATGCCGCGGGGCCACAGCGTTTCGGCAAAGGCGATCCGGATCATGGCATAGGCCAGCGCGAACAGGAGCCCCCCGCCGCACCCCTGGATCAGCCGGCCGACCAGCATGATCGGCATCGACGGGGCCACGGCGCAGCCCATGGCGCCCAGCGCGAAGATCGTCGCGGCCACGGCATAGGCTCCTCTCGGCCCAGCCAATCGAAGCAGCTTCGCCGAAAACGCCGACCCGATGATCGACGCGACCACGAAGATCGTGGTGTTCCACGCATAGAGATCTAGTCCGCCGATGCTCCGAACCACCGAAGGCAGGATGGTCGTCGCCAGATAGACGTTGATCGCATGGAGCGCGACGCCGCCGGCCAGGACAAGCGAGCGCACCCCGTTTGTGCCGGACAATAATGCCGCCCATTCGCCCGTCGCGGGTCGGGCAGGTGTGTCCGAACCGGGCTCGCCGGATACGACAGGCGAATCGAAAGTGTCAGTCTGGTCTTTCACGTCAGCTCCATTCTCAGGCCCCGGCAATAGCGCGATTCGTGCCCTTGCAGGGACAGGCTGACGCCTCCCATAGAACCTCATCCATAGATGAGGTCAAGGACGATGCCGCCATGCCGGTCAACGTAACGATTCCCCTCTCCGTCGGGGATGTCGCGCGCCGGTGCGGTGTGACGATCGCGACGGTCCATTTCTACGAAGCGAAGGGGCTGATCCACGGATGGCGGAGCGGCGGCAACCAGCGTCGCTATGCCCGCGACGTCCTGCGTCGCGTCGCGATCATCAAGATCGCGCAACGGGCCGGGATCACCCTTCAGGCCATCAAGGCCGGGCTTGATGCGCTTCCCTCCGATCGGACGCTGACCGCGCGCGATTGGGCACGGCTGTCGACACGCTGGCGGGACATGCTCACTGAACGGATCGGGAGCCTCGTCCAGCTGCGTGACCAGCTCGACGGCTGCATCGGCTGCGGTTGTCTTTCAATGGCTGACTGCCCGTTGCGGAATCCCGACGACCGGCTGCACGCGTCGGGAAGCGGCGCCGTCCTGCTCGAAGCAGCAAAGGACTGACGCGCGGGGCCGCGCCTCAATTCTGCTCGACCGCGATCCGGATCGTCAGCACCAGCGAGCCCCCCGGCGGCAGCAGATCGAACACCGCATCCGGCCGATTGAACGCATCGGGCAGATGGCTGACCGGCTCAAGGCAGCAGAAGCTCTCGCCTTCCGGATGGAAGAGATGAAGGTCGCGCGCGCCCTTGGCGGTCAGGCTGACGATGCGATCGCCCTGGTCGAGCGTGGCGAGACCGTCCCATCCTTCGTAGCTGTGATCGATGAACCCGGCGTCGGAGATGGAGGCGCCGGCCGCCCAGTCGCCGAAATGGCCGGCGGCGACCGCCTCGCTCGGGATCTGGTCGTCGTCGGTCAGCCACACCCGCGCCGCGTCAAGGCTCAGCCGGGTCCCGGCGTGAATGGCGAAATAGGGATGGAGACCAATGCCGGCGGGCATCGGCTCGCGGGCGGCGTTGGCGAGGGTCAGCGTCACGCGCAGCCCGTTCTCGCCAAGCTCGAACTCCTGCTCTGCGCGATAGCGCCATGGCCAGCCGCCGCCACCGTCATGGACATGGGCGAGCCGCGCCCGGTCCGCGCCCGCTTCCACCACGTCCCAGGCGCGTTGCCAGCCGAAGCCGTGCAGCGTGTTGGGATGATCCCCGAAATTGAGCGGCAGCGCGACGTGGCGCCCGCCGAAGCTGAACCGCCCGCCCGCAATGCGATTGGCATAGGGGACGAGCGGGAAACAGGCGCTTTGTAGCGGGTCGGTGGCGCCGTCAGCCGTGGGACGCAGAATGTCGATACCCTTGTGGCGCAGCGCGCCGATCGCGCCGCCGAGCGCGGGGAGGAGAGTCAGCGCCCACCCCGCGCCCGAAAGCTCGATCATGTCAGCCTTCCATATCCTCGAGTTCGCGGCCGCGCGTCTCGTTCACCAATGCCTTGACGAAGAAGAAGGAGACGAATGCGCTCGCGGCGTAGAAGCCATAGGTGACCGGCAGGCCGATATTCGCCGCCATCCAGGGGAAGCTGACGCTGATCAGGAAGTTCGCGCCCCATTGCGCGAGGCCCGATACGGCGAGGCCCGAGCCGCGGATCTGGTTCGGGAACATCTCGCCGAGCATGACCCACATGATCGGGCCCCAGCTGAGGTTGAACAGGGCCGAATAAGCGAGCGCGCTGGCGAGGGCGATCTTGCCGATCATCGGCGACATTTCCGGCCCGTGCGCGCCCACCGTCGCGGTCGAGAAGGCATAGGCCATCAGGGCGAGTGTCACGGCCATGCCGACCGAGCCGATCAACAGCAACGGCTTGCGGCCGATCTTGTCGACGGTGAAGATCGTCACCAGGCAGGCAGCGATCGAGACCAGGCCCGAGATGATGTTGATGATCAACGAGTCATTCTCGCTGAAGCCGACCTGCTGCCACAGCACCGACCCGTAATAGAAGACGATGTTGATGCCGACGAACTGCTGGAACACGGCGAGACCGATGCCGGCCCAGACGATCGGGCGGACCTTGCCGTTCGCATCGAGCAGGTCCGCGAATTTCGGCCGGTGATGATCGGCGGCGAGGCTCGCGCGGATCTCGGCGACCTTCGCACGAGCGGCGTCGGCGCCGAACAGCTTCGTCAGCACCACTTCGGCTTCGGCATCGCGACCCTTCATCGCCAGATAGCGCGGGCTTTCCGGAATGAGCAGCAGGGTCAGGAGATAGATCACCGCGGGGATGACCTGCAGCCAGAACATCCAGCGCCACGCCGGATAGTCGAACCACAGATTCTGGGTCGATCCGCCCGCGCTGTGGGCGAGCGCATAATTGGCGAAGAAAGCGCCGGTCAGGCCGGTGATGATCATCACCTGCTGGACGCTCGACAGCCGGCCGCGGATGTTCGCGGGCACGACCTCGCTGATATAGACGGGCGCGAGCACGCTGGCCGCGCCGACGCCGAGGCCCCCGATGATCCGGGCAAGGATGAACACGACCGAGGAGTCAGCGGCGCCGGCACCGAGCGCGCTGAAGACGAACAGGACGGCCGCGATCATCATCACCGAGCGACGGCCGATGACATCAGCGAGGCGGCCCGCGATAAAGGCGCCGGCGGCACACCCAAGCAGGATCGCCCCGACATTCAGGCCAGTGCCGAGCTTCGACAGGTCGAAAGCCTTTTCGAGGCCAGCCTGCGTGCCGTTGATCACGCCGCTGTCATAGCCGAACATGAATCCGCCGATCGTCGCAACCGCGACGATCAGCGCGATAAAGGCCATATTGACCCGCCCCGCGCTTGGTGTTGCCATGGTCTTGTCCCTCTCCGTTCTCGTTCTTGTTGTCGTCTAGCGGGCCGGTATCGCCGCCTCTGTCACGGGCAAGCCCGGCACGTCGACATCGAACGCGAACAGGTCCCCGGCCTCAGGCTGCCCCGCCAGCGCGGCCGCGTCCAGCCCTTTGCGCGCCGTTGTGACAAACGCTGTCATCAGATTGGGTCCGCCGAACGCGATCTTGGTGACGTTGGACACCGGGAGCCTGACCGTTTCGAGCAAAGTTCCGTCCGGCGCGTAGCGGCGCACGCCCCAGCCGAGGAACAGGCCGGTCCAGAGACAGCCCTCGCTATCGACCACCGGGCCGTCGGGATAACCGGCACGGTCCTCGATCGTCGCGAACACGCGCATCGTGCCGAGCGTGCCGTCGTCATTGACCTCGACCGCGTGGATGATCCTGCCGAGCGTATCGGTATGATAGAGCGTCCTGCCGTCGGGCGAGACGGCCGGGCCGTTGGTGATCGACACCGGCGGCAGGCCGGTATCCGCAACCCCGGTCGAATCGAGCGCGTAGAGACGGCCGGTCGGATCGCCCTCGCTGTCGTCCATCGAGCCGAACAGGATCCGCCCGCGCGCGTCGGTGGTGGCATCGTTCAGCCGGTTGCCGGGCAGATGCGCCTCAGGGGCGACCAGCGCGGTGAAGACGCCGCTCGCAGGGTCGAAGCGCTCGACCCCGCGCTGCAGGCCGACGACGAAGCCGCCGCCGCGTTCGGGCAGCACCCAGCCGACCTGCGAGGGCGCGCTCCAATGCTTCAGATCGCCGGTCGCCGGATCGAAGCGGTAGATCAGCTTCTCCTTGATATCGACGAACCACAGCGCGTTCTCGCGCGCGACCCAGACGGGTCCTTCGCCCAGCGTCGCCCCGACGCCACAGACCCGGCGCGCCGCGCCCGCGACCATCTCAGCGCCAGCCGGCATCGACGAAATAATCATGGCCGGTGCACATCTTCGCGTCGTCAGACGCGAGGAACAGCACCAGGGCGGCGACGTCCGCGGGCTGGATTCGGCCATCGAGGCACTGCGCCGCGACGATCTCCGCCTCGCCTTCCGGCGTGTACCATTTCATCTGCCGCGGCGTCTGGACATTGCCCGGCACGATCGTGTTGACGCGGATGTTGGAGCGGCCGAGATCGCGCGCCAGGCTGCGCGTCAGGCCCTCGATCGCCGCCTTGGCGGTCTGGTAGAGGACGAGCTCGCCGAGCGCGAGATGCCAGCTGATCGACCCGAAATTGAGGATCACGCCCTGCCCGGCCCGCTTCATCGCCGGCACCACCGCCTGCGCCGCGAAGAACTGGTGGCGCAGGTTCACCGCCATCCGTTCGTCCCAATAGGCCGGGGTGACCTCATCGATCGTGTGCCGGTCGTCATTGGCGGCATTGTTGATGAGGATATCGACGCCGCCAAGCTCCTGCTCCATCGCCGCCATCGAGCGCTTGAGCAGGTCGATGTCGGTGATGTCGCAATGGCGGAACACCGGCGCATGGACAGCGTCCGGCGTCAGGCGATCGACCACCGCGCGGCTGGCGTCCTCGACGATGTCGATGAAGGCGACGCGGGCGCCCTGCGCGACGAACGCCTCGACCAGACCCTCGCCGATGCCGCTGCCACCGCCGGTCACGATAACGCGTTTGCCGGCCAGGCTGGGATAGAGTGCGCCGGTTGCCCCGGCGGCTTTTGCCTGCAGCACGGATTCAGTCTCCATTATGGTAGTGTCGATCATGACGGGGCCAGCAGCCCCCGGCCAGCGAGGTTGCGCATCAGGTCCCCGATGCCGAACCGCCAGGGCGCCGCCGCCTTCGACGTCGTCACACGGTTGACCAGACGGCCGATGCGCGGCGTCGAGATGCTGACGACATCGCCCGTCTTGTGGGTGAAGCCGTGCTTGGGCACGTCGCGATCCTGGGTCGGCGCGAACAGCGTGCCGAGGAACAGCACGAAGCCGTCGGGATATTGATGCTCGCTCATCGTATGCCTGAGCAGCGCCTCGGGATCGCGGCTGATCTGGTTCATCGAGCTGACGCCGGTCAGGCGATAGCCCTCGGGTCCCTCGATCAGCAGCTCGACCTCGGCCTGGCGGACATCGTCAAGCGTGAAGCCCTGGTCGAACAGCCGAATGAACGGGCCAAGCGCGCAGGAAGCATTATTGTCCTTCGCCTTGCCAAGCAGCAGCGCCGAGCGGCCTTCGAAATCGCGCAGATTGACGTCGTTGCCCAGCGTCGCGCCGACCGCGGCGCCGGTCGAATCCGCCAGCATCACGATTTCGGGCTCCGGATTGTTCCAGGTCGAATCGGAGCGAACGCCGATCTCCCCGCCATGACCGATCGTCGAGAGCACGGGGGACTTGGTGAAGACCTCGGCATCCGGGCCGATCGCGACCTCGAGATATTGCGACCACATGCCGTCCTCGATCAGCGCGTTCTTCATCGCGGCTGCTTCGGGCGAGCCCGGCACGACCGCCCGCAGGCTGCCGCCGATGATGTCCTCGAGCCGGGCGCGCACGTCAGCGGCGGCACCGGCATCGCCCCGGGCGCGCTCCTCGATCACGCGTTCGAGCGCCGAGACGGCGAAGGTCACGCCGGCCGCCTTGACGCATTGCAGGTCGATCGGGCTCAGCAGGCGCAGCGCCGACTCCGGACCGGTGCCGAGATCGAGCGAGTCGAGCGCCCCAAGCGCCTTGCCGGCGCTCGCGTCGAACGCCTTATCCTCGACAAGAGCCGAAACGGTCGGCGCCACCTTCGCCATGTCGTGAACCACGCCGCCGGCGATCAGGACCGGGCTCGGCCCCTCCGCGCTGGCGATGCGACCGACAAACAGGCCCTCACGCCAATCCGCTGGCAGCGCATCCGCCACCGCAAAGCCCCTCTCAGCCATCCCGCTCCGCTCGACCACATTATTGATAGCGCTACCATCGAGTGCCGCCGGGGCCCTGTCAAGGTCCCGAATAACATGGAATCACGAGAGGGATGTCGAAAAGCTATAGGATGCTCAGCGGTAACGTGGCCCTTCGAACCAGTCAGCGAAATCGCCCCACGCTTCGGACACGCGATCGGGAAAGGCAGCGGGTCGCTTTTCGAGGAACGACCCGACGCCCTCGCGCGCATCGGCGCTGGCACCGCGCAGCCACATGACGCGGCTTTCGAGCCGGTGCGCCTCCATCGGATGAGTCGCGCCGAGGCCGGTCCAGAGCATCCGGCGCATGACCGATATGGAGACCGGCGCGCTCTCCCCGGTCAGCGTGCGGGCAAGAGCGCGGGCCGCGGCCAGCAGGTCGCCGGGTGCATGGACGCTGCGGACCAGCCCGCCGCGCAACGCCTCCGCCGCATCGAACAGACGGGCCGAGTAGCACCATTCCAGCGCCTGCCCGATGCCGACGAGCCGGGGCAGGAACCAGGTCGAGGTCGCCTCGGGCACGATCCCGCGCCGGGCGAAGACGAAGCCGAAGCGCGCCGTATCGCCGGCGAGGCGGAAATCCATCGGCAGGGTCATGGTCGCGCCGACGCCGACCGCCGGCCCATTGATCGCGCCGATCACCGGCTTGCGCGAGTCGAAGATGCGGAGCGACAGGATGCCGCCGCCATCGCGCACCGCCGGGTTCGACCAGTCGACGCTGCCATCCTCGTTCACCGGCGAGTCGCCATCGGCCCAGCGGCCGCCGCGCTTTTCATAATCGAAGGTCGCGCCGCCTTCGGACAGGTCGGCGCCGGCGCAAAAGGCCCGGCCGCTGCCGGTGACGATCACCGCGCGAACGGCATCGTCGGCGTCGGTCGCGTCGAATGCAGCGAGCAGATCGTAGAGCATCGCCCGGTTGAACGCGTTGAGCTTGTCGGGCCGGTCGAGCGTGATCGTGGCGATGCCGTCCTCGCCGGTCTCCAGCCGGATCGTCTCGAAACGCGGGTCCTGCCGTGCCGTCATCCTGCCTGTCCCTGTTGTCACCCGATCGAGACTAGGCCCGCCACGGGGAAGCCCGCAATCGGGTGTAACGGCTTTTTAGCTGGTGCGGGACCATAGGTGCGCGGTTCGAACCCAAGTGGACAGGCCGTCTATTCCATGCATCGCTTCCCGCTCATCGCCCCCAACCCGCCGCGTCTCAGCGAGCATCTCGACGCATTGAAGCGGGTCGAGCAATCGGGCGTGTTCAGCAACAACGGCCCCGAGGTCCGCGCCTTCGAGGCCGAGGCCAACGAGCATCTGTTCGGCGGCCATGGCGCGACCCTCGCCGTCGCCAATGCGACGCTTGGCCTGATCGTCGCGATCCGCGAGGCGGCCGGAACCGGCGCGCCCGGGCGGTTCGCCCTGATGCCGGCGCTGACCTTCGCCGCGACGGCGCAGGCCGCGCTCTGGGCCGGGCTGACCCCGCTGATCTGCGATATCGACCCGGAGGACTGGGGCGCCTGCCCGGCCGCCGAAGAACGGCTCCTGCGTCACTATGGCGACCGGATCGGCGTGATCGTGCCTTATGCGACCTTCGGCAACGCGATCGACCTGGATCGCTATGCCTGGCTGCAACGCCGTCACGGAATCGGCGTGGTGGTCGACGCAGCCGCCTCGCTCGGCACGATCGACGATTGCGGCCTCGGCTTCGGCGCCGATGCGCCGTTCGCGGTGGTCTATTCGATGCACGCCACCAAGACCTTCGCGGTGGCGGAGGGCGGCTTGGTCCATTCGGGCGACGTCAGGCAGGTCGAAGCGCTCCGCGCGATGATCAATTTCGGGTTCGAAAGCGGGCGCAGCGCCACCGTGCCGGGCATCAACGCCAAATTGCCGGAGGTCCTGGCCATCATGGCACGGGCCAAGCTGACCGAGATCGATTCGATCTGCGACAATCGCGCTGCGATCGAGGACGCCTATAAGGCATCGCTGACGGGCATGACCTTCCAGCGCGTTTCCGGGCGCCGCCGGGCGAGCCAGTTCATGCCGGTGGTGCTGCCCGAGGAGCAGATCGGACGTCGCGAATCGATCACCGCCGGCCTGGCCAAGGCGGGCATCGGCTGCGGACGCTATTTCAGCCCGCATCTGGGCGAGCAGCCCCTGTTCGGCTCGGTGGCGACGATCGAGCCGACGCCCGTCGCCGATTCGATTTCCGCGCGCCTGCTGTCGCTACCCGTAACCGATGCGATGACGCCGGCCGATGCGGAAACCATCGCCGGAGTCTTCAACAGCCTGTCAGCGCCCCGCGCCCATGCCCGCGCGGCAGCCGCCATGCCGATCGCGTCGATGCTGCTGGTCGGCGGGGGCCCCGCCGGTACCGCGCTGCTCACCGCCGCGACCAAGCAGGGCCTGTTGCCGCAACTGGCGCAATCGGGGCTGGTCGTGGTCGAGCGCGAGAACGCGATCGGCGGCGGCCGGATCGGGCGCTATGCGATCAATTCCGACAGCACCGCCACGACCTTCCTGAGCGCGGTGAAGGACAATGTGCACCCGGAGATCGCGGCGATCGCCAACGGCCCGATCGGCCGCGCGGTGGCGAAGCATGTCGGGATCGACGGCGTGCCGCTGGTCGAAGCGGGCCGGCTGGTCCGCGCCACCGGCGACCGGCTCGCTGGCATCGTCACCGCCAATGGCGGATCGGTCCTGACCGGGCACGAGGTGATCGGCACTGTCCGCACCCGCGAGGGCCTGTGGCGGACGACGCTGCGCCGTCTTTCCGACGGGACGACGGTGGAGCGGCTTTCGAGCTCGGTGGTGATCGCGACGGGCGGCCACCAGCCACTCGACCGCCTCGCCGCGCAACAGGTCGCCGGCGTCTCGCTTGTTTCCGAAGTCGGCGACCGGCTGATCCAGTCGGACGAGGTCCTGGCCGAGGGCGGCATGGACAAGCTCGGCGACCTCCTTTCCGGCAAACGCAATCCGCGCATCGCGGTGATCGGCGGATCGACCAGCGCGCTGGCGACGATCGTACTGCTGCTCAAGAGCAGGCCGGCATTGCCGTTCGGCGCGGGCGGGGTCACGCTGCTGCATCGCCGCCCCCTGAGGCCCTTCTATCATTCAGTCGAGGCGGCGCATGCCGAGGGCTTCACCGATTTCGGCCCTGACGACATCTGCCCGGTCAGCGGTTTCGTCTATCGCCTTGCCGGCTTCAGGCTCGAGGCCCGCGAGCTGGTGCTGCGCATGCTTCAGGTCGACGGCCGCGCACCCGATCCGCGCGTCGCGATCCACCAGGTCACCGGCGACGACGACCTGGCGGCGCGCGCGCATCTGGCGGAGGCCGACCTGGTGATCGCAGCGCTCGGCTATCGCCCGCGCGCGCTGCCGGTCAGCGACGCGAGCGGCGTCCCGATCCCGCTCGCCGCGCAGAGCGGCGCGCCGATGGTCGATCGCCATTGCCGCGTCTGCGACGCGCACGGCGCCCCGATCGCCGGGCTCTACGGCATCGGCCTAGCGGCGGGGTTCGTACCCTGGGGCACGCTGGGCGGCGAGACCAGCTTTCGCGGACAGGCCAACGGCCTGTGGCAATGGCAGAACGATGTCGGGCTGATGATCGTCAACCAGGTGCTCGACACCGGCGAAAGGGCCGTCGCATGACCGGCCCCGCGATCAGTGTCGTCATGGCTGCCTATAATGGCGCCGGCCTGATCGTGGAGACGCTCGAAACGCTGAAGGCACAAAGCTTCGGCGATTTCGAGGTGATCATCGTCGACGATTGCTCGACCGACGACACCATCGCGGTGATTCGCGGCTTCGACGATCCCCGCATCCGGCTGATCGCGGCGGAGAAGAACCAGGGTGTGGTCGCCTCGCGCAACCGCGGATTCGTCGAGGCGCGCGGGCGTTATATCGCGGCGCTGGACCATGACGATCTCTGCCATCCGCAGCGTTTCGCCAAGCAGGTCGCCTATCTCGAGGCGAATCCCGAAACCGTGCTGGTCGGCACCGCCGCCTCGATCCTGGAAAATGGCGTGGTCCTGCCGGGATCGCTCGCCCCCGTCACGACGCCGGCACTCGTCGAATGGCTGTTGCGGATCGAGAATCCACTGGTCTGGTCGTCAGTGATGATCCGCGGCGACGCGGCGCGGAAACTCGACCCGTTCACCCGGCCGGACATGGTCTTCGCCGAGGATTACGACCTCTACCACCGGATCGGCAGGCTGGGCAGGATCGCCCGGCTCGACGAGGAACTGGTGACGTATCGCCGCCACACCGGCGGCGCCTCGCAGCGCCATATCGATGCGATGACCGGCCGGGCGACCGACGTGCTGACCGAGGCCTATGCTGGCCTGTTCGGCGACGATGCCAGGGCGACCGCCGACCTGGTGGTCCGGCACGTCATGGGCCAGCGTCCCGTACCCGACCGCGCGACCTTCCGGCGGCTCGGCGACGCGCTGGTCACCCTGCAGGACGATTTCCTCGCGACTCACCGCCCCGACCCGAACAGCCGAAGCCTGATCCGCTGGGAGACCGCGCGCCGCTGGGCACGGATCGGGCGGATCGGGCTGCGCACCGGCCAGCTCGACCTGGGTGACGCCGTCGCGGTGCGGCCCGACCATCTCGGGCTTGGCTATGCCGGGATCGACGATCTGGTGATGTCCCGGCTGGTCGGCACCGCCCGGTCGGTGCAGCGCAAGCTGGCAGCGCGCGCCGCAAGCTGAGCCACGATCTCAGCGCTGGGTCTTCTCCGCCTCGATCTGCCTGAAGGCCACATTCTGGAGCGCGACCGCCTGCCCTTCCGACAGGCCGAGATCGTCCGCCGCCCTTTCCTTTGCCCCGAGTATCCGTGGGTCACGCCCGGTCACCTTGCCGAAGATCATCAGGGCTTCGAGATAATAGCCGGCGACGCTCCCGTGATACTGGTCGTAGGTCCACAGATCGAGCTTGCCGAAATCGATCCCGTCATAGGGATTGGGATCGGCGACCTTTTCGGCAAAGGCCCGGTTCCAGGCCTCGCCTACCGCGATGATCCCGTCGACCGAGCGGTTCGCCAGCGCCAGATTGGCCCCGGCGCGCAGGTCGAGCGCCATCGCGGCGATCGGCTTGCCGTACCAATGGCCCTTGGGCAGATAGGTCTCGTCGGCGCGCGACCAGGTCGAGTTCAGCTCGATGCGCACGGCTGGATTGCGCTGGCGGAACATGCTCGCGAACAGGCCGGAATAGCGCAGCAACAGCCCCGGATCGCCCGGCCTCGCCCGATCGAGCGTGCTGAAATCCTGCAGCACCACGATGTCCCATTTGCGGTCGAGCAGCGCGCGCCTGGTCTCGTAATGGAAATCCAGCCCCTTGCCGCCCTGAGTCTCAAGGCTGACCTCGTAGGAGAGGCCCGCCTGCTGGGCCATCAGCTTGAAGATCGCTGGCACGCCGCCGGTGCCGTCACCGGTGAGATCGGTGACGGTGTCGGTGCGGTAGCGCCGCACCGCCGAATGCGCGCCCTGGGTAAAGCTGTTGCCGACGAACAGGATGGTCTTCGTCGCCGCCCGCGCCACCGGCGGGGCCTGCACCTGCGCCCTGGCGACGGCGGCGACGGGCGCCAGTGTCGCAAGCGACGCTGCCACCAGGAAACCGATCTTGCCCATCCTCATGCGTCTTTTCCTCAGAACTTCTTGCCGACCGATACGTACCAGTAGCGGCCATAGGGGTTGTAGAGCGACCCGAAATAGCCGTCAGCGGTGATCGGCGGCTGCTTGTCGAACAGGTTGCGCGCGCCGATCCGGATCCGCGTATCGTTCAGCGCGCCGCCCTTGAAGCGATATTGCGCGTAGAGATTGAAGATCGTCTGGCCCTGGATGACATAGGGGTTGCCCGACGAATCCAGGAAATTGGTGTCGTTCACGTCGCTGGTGTAATTGGCGAACCCGCCGAGCTGCACCTGGCCGAGAGTCCAGGTAAGCGATCCGGTGACCCGCCATTTCGGCTTGCCGCGAACCTCGATCAGGTCGCTGCCGTCAGTCAGCGGGGTCGCCGCGTTGATCGTGCCCGCAGCGCGCGCATCGAACAGCGTCTGGACCATCGGCGGATTCTCTCGGGCATATCTGGTCAGCCGCGCCGCGTTGATGTTGAGATCGAAATCGCCGATCCCGGTATGGTCGATGCGGTAGAGCAAGGCGAGATCGACACCTTGCACCGTCTGCGGCAGTAGGTTGGTGAACTGATCCTTGATCTGGAGGATCGCCCCGGCCGGCGCGAGACCCGATCCGGCGAACACCGCCGTGTCGTCCGGCGTCACCGCGGCACGGATGACATTGGGGTTGCTCGATCCCTGCAGGCGAAGGAGATAATCGAGCACCAGAGCATTCTGCGCGCCGAACTGGCCAACGATGCCGACCTGGTGGATCGACCAGAAATCAGCCGTCAAGGTCAGCCGGCCGAAGCGCCGCGGGATGAACTTCGGCTCGATCACCGCGCCCACCGTCCAGTTGGTGCTGTCCTCGGGCTTCAGGTCGGGATTGCCGCTGATCAGGATGGTGTAGCTGATGTTGCGCGTGCAGGTATTGAAATTGGCGATGGTCGCTTTGCGCACATCAGCTTCGCAGCGATAGAAATCCTGGTTGATCACGCTGCTCGAGCTGAGCCGCGAATATTGCACCGTCTTCGTCTGTTCGAGGTTCGGCGCGCGGAAGCCCTGCGACCAGGAACCGCGCAGGCGCAGGCCGTCGATGATATCCCAGGCGGCGGCGACCTTCGGCTTCGCGACCGAGCCGAAATCGCTGTAATGCTCGTACCGGCCGGCAAGCTGGAGGTCGAGGCGGCGGACAAGCGGGATGTTCATGTCCGGCGAGACCAGCGGCACCGCGAGCTCGCCAAAGGCGGAGGCGACGAAGCGATCGCCCCGGGTCGACGGCGTCGGGCTGACCGCCGCGACATTGCTGACCGAGACCTCTCCGGTCACGGCATCGACGAACTGGATCGACCCGTCGAGGTTCGGGTCGCGATCGTCGCGCTGAGTCTCGCGGCGGCCCTCGACGCCCGCAGCGATGCCGACATCACCACCGGGCAAGGCGAAGAGATGGCCGTTGGAGACCTTGAAGTCGCCCAGCGCCAGCGTGGTCTTGTCGTGCCGGCGCAGCTTGAAGCGGATCGCATCGATCGCCGCCTTCGACGAGGGCGAGCAATCGCCGACACTCGGGTTGGCCGAGCAGCCGCCGCTGAAGGGATTATACGCATCCGGCGTCGAGAGCGCGAGGCTCTGCTGAAGCCTGGTCATGTTGATCGCGTCCGACAGATCGGTCGCGATCGCCTCCGAATAGAGGAACGCGGTGTCGAAATCGAAGCTGCCGATCTTGCCCCTGGCCCCGGCGAGGAAGCGCGACTGGGAATTGGTTACATCGACATATTGCGGACCGGTATCGACGAAGCGATAGGTCGACAGCCGCACCGGCAGGCCGGCGGCGGGCACGTTGGTCAGCCCGGGGATTCGGTTGGGATTGACCGTGCCGTTGGCGAAGACCGCCGCGCCGAACGGATTCCAGTAATTGCTCGCCGGAACGACGATCGCGTTGAGGTTGATCGTCGGCGGCTGGATGGCGTGGCTCTGCGCGCGGTAATAGCCGAGTTCGGTATAGAGCGTGAGCGAGTCGGAGACGTCGTAATGCGCGCTCAGGAAGCTGTTGAACCGGCTGATCCGCGGCGAGACGGTGGTGTCGACCGCGTTGTCGAAACGTTCGTTGCGCAGCGTCGTGCTGGTGGCGCGCGTGCCGGTACCGAAACAGGTATCGGTACTGATCGTATAGACGCAGCCCGGATCGAGCGCCGACTGGGAATGGAAGAGACCGGTCGAGCTGGTGAGCGCTGTCGTGCCGCGCCGGATCGTGCCGGGGCCGCCGACGACCGCGAGGTTCGCCCAGGGCGACTGGGTCGCGCGGCCGTCCGGATTCGCGTTGGCGGCAAAAGCGGGATTATTCGCGAAGAGCGGGCGCAGATCGTTGGTCGCGGTATAGGCCTCGTCCCCGGAAAGTTGCGCGGTGCGCCGGGTATAATCGAGATAGAGCGACACATTGCCGCGACCCTGGGCGAAATCGGTGCCGGCGAAACCGGTGATCTGATATTCCTTGCGATGCGTGCCCTCGGCGAAGCCGAAGCGCCCGTCGATCGAAACGCCCCTATAATCGCTCTTGGTCACGGTGTTGACCACGCCCGCCACCGCATCGGCACCGTAGATCGCCGCCGCGCCGTCGCGCAGCACCTCGAGCCGCTCGATCCCGGCGACCGGCAGCGAGTTGGAGTTGAAGCCGAGAACGGGGACATTGCCCTCGCCGGCCTGGCTCACCGGATGCGAGACGAGGCGGCGGCCGTTGAGCAGGACCAGCGTATTGCCGACGCCGAGGTTGCGCAGGTTGATCGAATTGACGTCGCCGCGCGCCGCGTTGCTGGTCTGCGGGTTGTTCGACGGGTTGAAGGTGACGTCGCCCATCTGCGGGATGGCGCGGATCAGGTCGTCGCCGGTAAGCGCGCCGGTCGCGTCGATCTGCTTCGCGTCGATCACGGTGACGGGAAGCGCGGCGGTGACGCTCGAGCCGCGGATCTGCGACCCGACGACGACGATGTCCTTGGCGAGCTCCGCTGACTCATCAGCCGCAGCATTGTCCTGCGGCGATGCAGCGGGCGCCTCCTGCGCCCAGGCGCTGGCCGTCGCAAGTGCCGCGAAAGCGCTACCGGCGAGCAGCACCGCCGATCGGATTGCAAGGTTCATCGTCTCTCTCCCCATTTGTCATTCTGCCGGCGCCGTTGTGACGTCCGGTGCGATCACCGTTTCGAGCGGTAATGGATGGCCGGCGAGCGCGGCGTCGAGCCGGGTGCGATCGAGCGCGCCTTCCCAGCGCGCGACCACCACGGTCGCCACCGCATTGCCGATGAAATTGGTCAGGCTGCGGCATTCCGACATGAACCGGTCGACGCCGAGGATCAGCGCCATGCCGGCGACCGGCACACTGGGCACGATCGACAGAGTCGCCGCCAGGGTAATGAAGCCGGCGCCGGTCACCCCGGCCGCCCCCTTCGAGCTGAGCATCGCGACGAGCAACAGGGTGATCTGCTGCCACAGCGACAGATCGACGCCGGTCGCCTGCGCGATGAACAGCGCCGCGAGCGTCATGTAGATGTTGGTGCCGTCGAGGTTGAACGAATAGCCGGTCGGCACGACCAGCCCGACCACGCCCTTGTCGCAGCCGGCCGCCTCCATCTTGCCGATCAGGCTGGGCAACGCCGCCTCCGACGAGGAGGTGCCGAGCACGAGCAGAAGCTCGGCGCGCAGATAGACGATCAGACGGACGATCGAGAAGCCATGGACCCGCGCCACCGCGCCGAGCACGACCAGCACGAAGAACAGCGAGGTGAAATAGAAAGTCGCGACCAGCGCGCCGAGATTGACCAGCGACCCGACGCCGTATTTGCCGATGGTGAAAGCCATCGCGCCGAACGCGCCGACCGGTGCCGCGCGCATCAGGATGCCGACCAGCCGGAACACGACCAGCGCCAGCCGCTCGATCATGTGAAGCACCGGCTCGGCCGGCTTGCCGACCAGCGACATGGCGATGCCGAACAGGATCGCGACGAACAATGTCTGCAGGATCGAGCCGTCGGTCAGCGCGGAAACCATCGTCGTCGGGATGATCGACATCAGGAAGCCGGTGATCGTCGTCTCGTGCGCTTTGTGGCTATAGGTGGCGACCGCCCCCTGATCGAGCGACGCCGGATCGACATTCATCCCCGCGCCCGGCTGAACGACATTGGCGACGATCAGGCCGACGATCAGCGCCAGGGTGGAGAAGACGAGGAAATAGGCGAAGGCCTTGGCCGCCACGCGGCCGACCGAGGAAAGCTGGCGCATCCCGGCGATGCCGCTGACCACCGACAGGAAGATCACCGGGGCGATCACCATCTTCACCAGATTGATGAATCCGTCCCCGAGCGGCTTCATCGCCGCGCCCCAGGTGGGCCAGAAATGGCCGAGCGTGACGCCGGCGATGATCGCGACGAGCACCTGTACATAAAGGTGCCGCCAAAGCGGTACGCTGACGGGAGGCTGGTCGGTCGTGGTGGCGACGGTGATCGTCATTCAGTCCCTCTCGGCGCGCGGACGCGCTGGTCGGCCACTTTCTGGTGAGCGGCTGGTGTGAAGATACGGCTCCAGAAGGCCGGCAGGAGAAATTTCGATATTTCCGGGCAAGTAGCTGGTAAAACGTGACTAAATGGGCATCGGGCAATCAGCGGGCGAAATTCTTTGTGCGCATTTCCGCCCATAACAGAGTGCATTTGTGTGGTATGTCGCCCATGATGGCTGATCGACCAGGCCCTATCAGAATCCGGCTGATCGCGGCAGCGTTGCTGTTGCTGGCAACCAGTGCCGCGCTGCTCTGGGCGGGCACGCGCTGGGCACAGGCACAGGCGGACGCCGCCGCCGACACCACGGCCAGCCAGACCGCGCGGAACCATGCCGGTCTGCTCGCCAGCGAGCTGCAGAAATTCCGGCTGCTGCCACTGGTACTGGTCGAATATCCCGACGTCTCCACCGCGCTCGCAACGCATGCGCCCGCCGCCGTCGCCCGGCTCAACCGGACGCTCGAACTCCTCGCCGACCGAACCGATGCCGCCGTGATCTACGTCATCGACGCCGACGGCCTTACGGTCGCGGCGAGCAACTGGCGGCTGCCGACCAGCTTTGTCGGGCAGAATTACAGCTTCCGCCCCTATTTCCGCGACGCGATGGCGCGCGGCGCCTCCGAACTGTTCGCGCTTGGCACGATCAGCGGCCGGCCCGGCCTGTTCCTTGCCCGGCGGCTTGAGGTCGGCGGTCGCGCGGCTGGCACGGTGGTGGTCAAGGTGGAGTTCGATCGGCTCGAGGCGACCTGGGCGCGCGCGGCGGGGCCAAGCTTCGTCACTGACGCGCACGGCGTGATCCTGATCACCAGCGTGCCCGACTGGCGTTTCCGCACCACCCACCCGCTCGACGCGGCGACGCTGGCGCAGGCACGGGCGACGCTCCAGTTCGGCAGCGGACCGCCCCGCGCCGCGCCGATCGCTCTGTCGGGCGGATCGGCCACGGCTCCCTTGGCAGGCGGCACCGCACAGTATCGCGTTGCGTCGCTGCCAGTACCACTGGCCGGATCCCGGCTGATCCATCTCGAACCGCTGGCCGCCCCGCTCGGCGCGGCGACGACCAGGGTACGACTCTGGGGCCTGGCCATCCTGATCATCCTCGGCGCGATCGCCGGCCTGACCTGGCGCGCACGCGAGAAACGGCACCTCCAGCGCGAGGCGCAGGCAGCGCTGGAACAGGAGGTCGCCCGCCGCACCGCCGAGCTGAGCGAGACCAACCGTCAGCTCACCATCGAATCGCGCGAGCGAATCGAGGCGGAACGCCGTTTCCGCGCGGCGCGGGAGGAGCTGGCCCAGGCCAACAGGCTCGGCTCGCTGGGCCAGATCACCGCCGGCGTCGCGCACGAGATCAACCAGCCGGTCGCTGCGATCCGCACCTTCGCTGAAAATGCCGAGACGTTCCTGGATCGCGACCAGATCGGGCCGGTGCGCGGCAACCTGGCGCAGATCATCGATCTGACCGCGCGGATCGGATCGATCACCGCCGAACTGCGCACCTTCGCCCGGCGGAGGACCCCGGCGCGCGGCGCCATCGGGCTGGGATCAGTGGTCGACGGCGCGCTGCTGATCCTCGGCGAGCGCGCGCGGGAAATCGTCACGGTCGATCTCCCGCCCGTCATGCGCGACACGCGGGTCGCGGGCGACCGGGTGCGGCTTGAGCAGATCGTCGTCAATCTGCTGCAGAATGCGCTCGACGCGGTCGAGGGCGTTGCCCGGCCCCGCATCCTGATCGCGGCGGCCGCATCGGGCAATGACGTGACCGTGACGGTCGGCGACAATGGCCGGGGCGTCGATCCGGCGATCGCCGACCAGTTGTTCGCGCCGTTCGTCTCGGCCAAGCCGGAAGGGCTTGGCCTTGGCCTCGCCATCGCGCGCGACATCGCTCGCGAATTCGGCGGCGAGCTCGAAATCGGCACTTCGGCGCTCGACGGTGCTGCCTTCCTCCTGAAGCTGAAGCGCGCCTGATGCTGTTTCCGACCGAGCAGAACATCTTCTTCGTCGAGGACGATGCCGCCCTGCGCGCGGCGACGATCCAGACGCTCGAGCTTGCCGGGCTCAGCGTGCGCCCCTTCGCCAGCGCGACCGACGCGCTGCCCGAGATCCGGCCGGACTTTGCCGGCATCATCATCTCCGACATCCGCATGCCGGGGATCGATGGGCTGCAACTGCTTGAACGGGTCCGTGCGATCGACCCCGACATTCCCGTCATCCTCATCACCGGCCATGCCGATGTCGCCATGGCGGTCGGCGCCCTGCGGGACGGCGCGTTCGATTTCCTGACCAAGCCGTTCGCGACCGACCATCTTGTCGCCGCCGCCCAGAAGGCGCTGGAGAAGAGGCTGCTGGTGATCGACAATCGCCGCCTGCGCGCGGCCGCGGCCGCGGTCGACGAAACCGGCCCGCTGATCGGCGACAGCGCGGCGATGGTTCAGCTGCGCGGCACGATCCGCCAGCTCGCGCTCGCCGATATCGACGTGCTGGTCGAAGGCGAAACCGGCACCGGCAAGGAGCTGGCCGCCCTGCTGCTTCACCGGCTCGGCGCGCGGCGCGGCAGGCCGTTCATCGCGGTGAATTGCGGCGCCCTGCCCGAGACGCTCGCCGAGGTGGAGCTGTTCGGCCATGCCGCCGACAGCGTGCCGCATACGCGGCTGGCGCGGATCGGGCAGATCGAGGCATCGAGCGGCGGCACCCTGTTGCTCGACGAGATCGACAGCATGGCCCTTCCCCTCCAGGCGCGGTTACTCCGCGTGCTCGAGGAGCGCGAGGTCCAGCCGATCGGCGACACGCGGCCGCGCGGCGTCGACCTTCGCGTGATCGCGACGACCAAGACCGATCTCGCGCGCGCCGCGGCCGAGGGACGATTTCGTCCCGACCTCTATTATCGATTGACCCTGGTGCGGCTGCGCGTGCCCCCGTTGCGCGAGCGCGGCGAGGATATCGCCACGCTGTTCGCGAGCTTCGTCGAGGAAGCCAAGCAACAGGCGGGCATTGCCGACTTCCTGCTTACCGACAATGTGCGCGGCCACCTGCGCGCGCATGACTGGCCGGGTAATGTCCGCGAGCTGCGCAACTTCGCGTTCGGCGCTGTACTCGGCCTGGCGGAGCCGCCGCCTGCTGGCCCGGCCGGCGAGCGCCCGAGCCTGCCGGTACGAGTCAACCAGTTCGAGGCGGGCGCGATCGAGGAAGCATTGCGCGCGACCGGCGGCAGCGTCGCGGCCGCCCTCCCGCTGCTCGGCATTCCGCGCAAGACCTTTTACGACAAGGTCGCCCGCCTCGGCATCAGGATCGAGGATTTCCGCCCCCGGTCGGCCGGGGCACCGACGATGCGGAAACCCGCCGAATAGGGTGATCCGGCCGGGCGATAGCATCGCCCGGGTCGAGGGCCACGATTCAAACCAGACGGGTCGGATTCCCGGCGGCCGGTGCTGCGGCGCCCACGATATGCCGCCAGCCCATTCCCGCCGGCCAAGAATATCGCGGGATGCATGAGGGGTAGTGCCCGACAATGCGTATCATCATGGGGCAATGCATCAACAAACCAGAACTAAGCTATTGTTTCAGTTATATTTTTTCCATTGACCTGTATATACAATTGATGTTTCCTAGGGGTCAGGGATCAACGAGATAAACGGGGGCACGACATGAAGACCGCGAGCGCATTGCTGGCCGCAACGATGTTGACGGCTGTATCACCTCAGGCATGGGCGCAGGCTGAGCCGGCCGGGCAGACCCAGCCGGAAGCCGAGGCGCCGGATGAGATCGACGTGGTCGTCACCGGCAGCCGGATCCGCCGCCAGGACATTGCCGGGGTCGGCCCGGCGACCGTCGTCTCCGCCGAGCAGATCGAGAATACCGGCATCGTCAACATCGAATCGCTGCTGCAGCGGCTGCCGGCCAATGCCGGTTTCGCCGGCAACCAGACATCGGCCTATTGGACCGGCAACGGCTATGGCACCGCGCAGGTCAACCTGCGCGGCCTTGGTATCAAGCGCACGCTGGTACTCCTCAACAACCGGCGCCTCGTCGCCGGCGGCACCGGCGCGAACTCCTCGCCCGACCTCAACATGATCCCGGTCGTCGCCCTGGCGCGCACCGACGTGCTCAAGGACGGCGCATCGGCGATCTATGGTGCCGACGCGATGGCGGGCGTGGTCAACCTCGTCACCCGCACCGACTATAACGGGTTCGGGATCAGCGCGCGGAGCGGCATCACCGGGCGCGGCGACGGCGGCGACGTGACGATCGACGGCCTGTGGGGCGTGCGGGGCGACCGGGGCGGTTTCCTCGCGGCGGCGACCTACCAGAAGACCGAGGCGGTCAACATGGCGAGCCGCGCACCCTGCTCCCTGTCCGAGGTGACCAAGGGCTCGCTGAGCTGCGTCAACAGCGCCTCGACGGTCGGCGGACGGGCCGTGCTGCCCAACGGCCAGCAGATCAACTTCAACCAGGTTCCGGGCGGCAACGGCAATTTCTACGAGCCGTACAATGCCGCCAAGCATAATTTCAATTCGAACCCGTTCCTCAACGCGGTCAGCCCGATCGAGCGGATCAGCACCGCGTTCTTCGGCGACTACCGGCTGACCGACGGAATCCAGGCGTTCGGCGAATTCCTCTACACGCACCGCAAATCGACCCAGATCGCCACGCCGGGCACGCTGCGCAACCTGGCCATCTCGGCAACCAACCCCACCAACCCGACCGGCCAGGATATCGTGCTGATCCAGCGCAGGCTCGCCGAGCCCGGGCCGCGCCAGTTCTTCCAGAAGACGGACACGTGGCAGGGCACGATCGGTTTCCGCGGGAAATTCGCCAATGGCTGGGCGTGGGAAGTGGCCGGCGCCTATGGCCGCAACACCGCGATCGACGGATCGACCAACGTCGCCAACCTCGAGAAAGTCCGCAACAGCATCGACACGACCAAGTGCAGCGTCGTCCCCGGTGCCGCGATCCCGTGCGCCGATTATCTCGGCTTCGGCGATCTGACGCCCCAGGCGCTGAACTATATCCTGTTCACCTCGACCGATCGCGGCGGCAACGAGCTCGCCTCCTTTACCGCCGACCTGAACGGCGACCTGTTCCGTCTGCCCGCCGGCGCGGTCTCCTTCGCGGCGGGCGTGGTCTATCGCCGCGAGAAGGGCTGGCGGAATCCCGATCCGCTGACCGTCGCCGGTGTCGCCAACACCAACCAGCAATCGCCCATCTCCGGATCGACCACGGCCAAGGAAGCCTATCTCGAACTGTCGGTGCCGGTCCTCGCCAACACGCCATTCTTCAGGGCGCTGACTCTCGACGGCGCGGTCCGCTATTCCAATTACGACCTGTTCGGCAGCGACTGGAACTACAAGGCGGGCGCCGACTGGATGATCACTGACGGCGTGCGTCTGCGCGGCACCTATGGCACCGGCTTCCGCGTGCCGAACGTGCCGGAGCTGTTCGGCGGCGTGTCCGAAGGGAACCTCACCACCAGCGACCCGTGCAGCCGCTATTCCACCAGCACCAATGCGACGCTCGTCGCCAATTGCCGCGCGTCGGGCGTGCCCGCCAACTATGTCCAGCTCGGCACCACGATCCTGACGACCGTCGGCGGCAACAAGAACCTCAAGGCGGAAAGCTCGAAGAGCTGGACGATCGGCACCGTCGTACAGCCGCGCGGGATCGTGCCCGGCCTGACGCTCACCGCCGACTGGTTCGACATCGAGATCACCGGCGCGATCCGTGCCATTCCCGGCTCGACCAAGCTGGCGGTATGCTATGCCAGCGCCAATCTCTCGAGCCCGTTCTGCCGCGACTTCACCCGCAGCACCCTGACCGGCGAGGTGACCACGCTTACCGCCCAGCCGATCAATACGGGCCGCGAGCGGATGAGCGGTCTCGACCTGGGGCTGGTCTACAGCCATAGCCTTGGCCCGGTGGATCTCTCGGTTGACCTCAACGCGACCTATCTCGACCAATATGTCGTCGAACCGTTCCCGGGCGGCGCGCCGATCATCTTCGACGGGCATATCGGCGGCGGCAATGGCGGCTATCCGAAGTGGCGCGGTTACGGCGTGGTCACCGCGAAGAAGGACTTTGTCAGCCTGACCTGGTCGACCCAGTGGATCGGCAAGGCGACCGATTTCAACGCGGCGCCCGGCGCGATCGGCTATCGCGCGCCGAACGTCTTCTACCACAATGCGCAGATCGCCTTCGAGATCGCCGCCAAGACTCGCTTCCAGCTCGGCGTCGACAATCTGTTCGATCGCAAGGCGCCCTATATCGCGAGCTTCACCGACGGTAACACCGACACCATGACCTATGATCTGCTGCGCCGCAGATTCTATGTCGGGTTCCGGCACTCGTTCTGACGGGCGCGGCGATGAAGATCCGCTGGCCGCTCGTCGTCAGGCGCACGCACAAATGGCTCGCCCTGCTGGTCGGGCTGCAGGTGGTGCTGTGGACGGCCACTGGTTTCTACATGGTGGTCGTCCATATCGACACGATCCATGGCGACCATCTGGTGCGGCCGGTCACGGCCGCACCGGTCGACCTGGCCGGGGCCGTGCCGCCGTCGCGCATCCTGGCGGCACAGCCCGGCACGTCCGAACTGAGCCTGCAGCGGCGGCTCGGCCGCCCGGTCTGGCGTGCCGAAGGACCGCACGGCACCAGCGTCTTCGACGCGGCGACCGGGCAGCCGCTTCCCCCGATTTCGGAAGCGGAAGCACGTAGCCGCGCCCGTTCCTATTATGCAGGCGAAGGCGATATCGTCTCGGCATCGCTGCTGACGACAGCGCCGCGCGAAATGGGATCGCGCAAGCCACCTTACTGGCAGGTCGAGTTCGAGGGCTGGAACAGGCCGACCCTCTACATATCCCCCGTGACCGGTGATCTGCTTGCGAAGCGCCATCTGCTCTGGCGCGCCTTCGACATCGCCTGGATGCTCCATATCATGGACTATCAGGACCGCACCGACGTCAACAACCCGCTCCTGCGCGTCGCCACCTGGAGCGCCTTCGCCATGGCGATCAGCGGCGCATGGCTCCTGATCTGGTCGTTTCCGCGCCGCAAGAAGAAGAAGGCCAGTTCATGAAGCGCCTCCGCCTCTCGCCCCTGCTGTTCCGCCGGATCCATAAATGGGTCGGCCTGGCGCTCGGCCTTCAGTTCGTGCTGTGGACGCTGAGCGGCGCGGTCATGGCGCTGCTCCCCGCCGATTCGGTCGGCGGCCATGGCGGTGGCGGCGGACACGGCCATGCACTCGCCGCAGGCCCCTATGTCGACCCTGCCCGCCTGAGTGCCGGACAGCCGATCTCCGGTCTCGTCCTGCGCGACCTGGGCAGGCGGCCCGTCTATGAAATCCGCGAGGCATCGGGCATTCGCCTGGCCGACGCGACGACCGGCGCACCGGTCAATATCGATCGCGCAACGGCGATCGCCGTCGCGGGAATGACCTCCAATGCCCCGGTCGCGAGCGTCGAGGCGATGGCCAGGCCGAACCTTGAATCGCGCGAGCACAAGGGCGCGATGTGGCGGGTGAACCTGGACGATCCGGAGCATTCAAGCGCCTATGTCTCGGCGGTGACCGGACGGCATCTCGTGACCCGCGGCGATAGCTGGCGGACCTGGGACTTCTTCTGGATGCTGCACAACATGGACTATGCGAACCGGGCGAGCTTCAACCACCCGCTGATCATCGTCGTTGCGTTCGGCGTGCTGTGGTTGTCGGGCACCGGCTTCTACCTGCTCTTCAAGAGCTTCCGCCAAGCCGACTTCAAATGGCTTCGCCGGCGGCGGCGCCCGGCGCTCTGAGGCTGGATCAGCCGGTATCGACCGAGAAGGCGGCTGAAAGCTCGAAGCTCCTGCCGGGATGAGTCAGCACCGCATGCGAAACGAGTCTTCCGCGGCTCCACGTCCGGCGGGTCATCACCAGCACCGGCTCGCCTTCGTCGATGCCGAGCAGCAGGCGCGTGCCCGAATCCGGCATGGCAGCCCGCACCCGGTGCTCCACCCGCTCGAGCGGCGCGACGCGGGTGAGATATTCGTTCGGCGTGGTCTCGTGGAAATCGATCGCACCATAGTCGGGCGCCGCGGCGGCCAGCACGAAACGCTCCTCGAGCTGGATCGGGAACTCGGCCTCGTGATGGACGATCACCGACCGGAAAAGCCTGGTGCCGACGGCAACCTCGAGCAACGCCGCCGACCGCTGGTCTGCCCGGATCGCGATATTGTCGATGACACGCGCGCGATAGGCCCGCCCCCTGGCGCGCACCTCGTCGGCGATGTTGCGGATCTCGATCATCTGCCCGATCGGTCGCGGCTCGGCGATGAACGATCCGGCGCCCGCGCGGCGGACGACGACCCCGGCATTGCTCAGCTCGCGCAGCGCCCGGTTGGCGGTCATCCGCGATACACCGAAGCGCGAGACCAGTTCAGCCTCGGACGGCACCCGGTCGCCGGGCTTCAGCGCGCCCGACCTGAGCGCTCCGACGATTGACTGCTTGATCTCGACATAGCGCGGCGGATCGCCATTCTGTGCCCGGCCGCCCTGCCCAGCCCCCTGCCGCGTCCGTTCGTCAGTGGCCGCCATCGCACCAGCTTCAGCATGATCTTTCATGCGGCTGTCTATACAATCGGAAGCGTTCCGCGCCATGCGATTGCGGCGCCGGATCGGTCTTATCGTGCATCGGCCGGTCGCGTCAGGCGCCGTTCAACAGCTTGATGATACCCGGCACGAGAAAAACTTCCTCGCGCCACCCGCCGTTTGCGACGAGGCTCTTGCATAAGGCCAGGTGAACGGGCGAACTGGCGAGCATCCGGTTCGGCGGGGTTCAAACGCCGGCAACTGACGAGTGCGCCGATGATGGTCGAGATCAACCCGCTCTATTCGATCGCTGGCGTCGCGGTCGGGGCTCTTGTCGGTCTTACCGGCGTGGGCGGCGGGTCCCTGATGACGCCGCTGCTCGTCCTCGCCTTCGGCTTCCATCCCGTCACCGCGGTCGGGACCGACCTGCTCTACGCATCGGCAACCAAGACCGTCGGCACGGCGGTGCACGGCTTCAGCGGCACGGTCGACTGGAAAGTGGTGCGGCGCCTCGCCATGGGCAGCGTGCCCGCGAGCCTGGCGACCCTGGTCGCGCTTGCTTATGCCGGCGCCAAATTCGACGGGACTCAGCACGTCATCACGATGACACTCGGCCTGGCGCTGATCGCGACGGCGATCGCCATGGCCTTTCGCCGCCAGATCCTCGCCTATTACGCCGATACGATGGAGGCGATGTCGGATCGCCGGATCATGCGGCTGACGATCCTGCTCGGCCTGATCCTCGGCGTGCTCGTGTCGCTCTCGTCGGTTGGCGCCGGCGCGCTCGGCATGACGGCGCTGCTGGTGCTGTATCCAAAGCTGCCGATCAATCGGCTCGTCGGCTCCGACATCGCCCATGCCGTGCCGTTGACGCTGATCGCGGGCATGGGTCACTGGGCAATGGGCTCGGTCGATTTCGGGCTCCTGCTGTCGCTGCTGATCGGATCCGTGCCGGGGATCATCGTGGGCAGCCTCGTCTCGACCCGGGTGCCCGACAATGTGTCGCGCGCCATCCTCGCCGGGACGCTCGCGATCGTGGGCGGCAAGCTGATCTTCTAGAGCCGCTCGACGATGAAGGGCACGGGCGTGATCCGCAGGCCCTATGACCAGCCCTGACGCGAGCCCTCCATTCTGCAATGCGGCTGCCGGTACACGCCAGGAGAGCGTCCGCGCCGACATGCTGGCGCGGTATCCGGCCAGCTTCATCACCAATTCGTCCACCTTCGGCCGCCCCTTGGCGGCGATCGGCGAGCAATCCTTCGTGCTCGATCCCGGCCTCGGTGCACTGCTTCCCGGCGCCTGAGAACTGACACCGTTCGAAACACCCCAAGGTCGAGGTCGGCGCAGGCCGCCGGACACAAAAAAGCCCGTCGACCTGGGTCGACGGGCTTTGGGATCTGGCCGGCATTCGCTGTGGGCGGCGGTTTACGCGCCTGAGCTGCGTCCGGCGACCATTTCCGAGACGGCGTCGGAAGGTACGGTCCCTCCACGCGCACGTGCCTGCCGCCTGAGGCAATGCGCGCGCTGAGCGTATTACCCTGCGGGATTTTCACCCCGATTTGCTTCACCTGTCCCGATCACAGGAGAGATCATGAGAAAGACAATGATAGTCGCCAGCATTGCGGCGGCAGCGCTGATTGCGATGCCTGCGGCAGCCTGGACACCGGCAAGCACTAGCTTTGCATTGAATGGCACGGTCAATGGCTGCTTGTTCAACGGCACGGTCGTGACCAATGCGAGCGGAACCACTGCGACCGTCACGGCCGCCACGCTGTCAGGCACGCCGCCGTTCTGCGCTGCCCTGTTCGCCAATTTCCCTTATGCGATGACGGCGCTATCGACGACGTCCATCAAGATCAGCAACGTGCTGATCCAGAACGGGGCGGTAATCTGCCAGGGAAATCTTCTCGGGTCGTGGAACAACCTGACGGGCACGATGAGCTTCAACGCCGTGCTTCCCGGCAACGGTTCGCTTTCGTGTCCGATTGTTGGTTCGGTGACGACGAGCCCGCAATTGTACATGTGAATCGGCATGCGGTGAGGGGCTCGGACCGCACGAAAGCCCGCTTGCCTTATGGGCGGCGGGTTTTTGTGGTTGTCGCATACGACGATAGGCACCGTGAAGTGCCGAAGGTTACCGTTGGTTGCGGGGACAGGATTTGAACCTGTGACCTTCAGGTTATGAGCCTGACGAGCTACCGGGCTGCTCCACCCCGCGCCAAGGTTCACACCCGCTGGTGGGCGGGTGTTGTGACATGTGAATGGGTTCTGCTGGATCTGTTTTTCGTGATTGTATCACCGGCTTCAATGCCTGGCGACGACCTACTCTTCCATTGCTTGAGCAATAGTACCATCGGCGCAGTCAGGTTTCACGGCCGAGTTCGGGATGGGATCGGGTGGGGCACTGACGCTATAGCCACCAAGCAATGAGGCCGGTGAGACAGACCGGGCTGCCTTGCGGCTGTCCGGCCAACCCTTGCGGGTTGTCTCGAAAAACGGTTCCAAAATCGATGCACGCTTTACCTGTTGTTACAGGTGGTTGTTCTTAGGCGTTGCAATTTGATCATCCGACGCTCGCGGACAAGGCTGGTTTTCCCAGGATTGTCGTTGATGGTGGGACTCTCAAGCGCAAATAGAGCAATTAGTATCGGTTAGCTCCATGCGTTACCGCACTTCTACATCCGATCTATCAACGTCGTGGTCTCCGACGGCTCTATGAAATCTTATCTCGAGGGAGGCTTCCCGCTTAGATGCTTTCAGCGGTTATCCCGTCCATACATAGCTACCCTGCTGCGCTCCTGGCGGAACGACAGGTACACCAGAGGTATGTTCAACCCGGTCCTCTCGTACTAGGGTCAACTCCTCTCAAATTTCGACGCCCACGGCAGATAGGGACCAAACTGTCTCGCGACGTTCTGAACCCAGCTCACGTACCACTTTAATTGGCGAACAGCCAAACCCTTGGGACCTGCTCCAGCCCCAGGATGTGATGAGCCGACATCGAGGTGCCAAACAACCCCGTCGATATGAGCTCTTGGGGGTTATCAGCCTGTTATCCCCGGCGTACCTTTTATCCGTTGAGCGATGGCCCTTCCACGAGGGACCACCGGATCACTATGACCGACTTTCGTCTCTGCTCGACTTGTCAGTCTCGCAGTCAGGCTGGCTTATGCCATTGCACTCTAACAGACGGTTTCCAACCGTCCTGAGCCAACCTTCGCGCGCCTCCGTTACTCTTTAGGAGGCGACCGCCCCAGTCAAACTACCCGCCACAGAGGGTCCCTGATCCAGTTTCATGGATCGAGGTTAGACATCAGAAAACAACAGGGTGGTATTTCACCTATGGCTCCACACCGGCTGGCGCCAATGCTTCAAAGCCTCCCACCTATGCTACACAGTTCTTTCCTAATGCCACTCTGAAGCTGCAGTAAAGGTGCACGGGGTCTTTCCGTCTAACCGCGGGTACTCCGCATCTTCACGGAGAATTCAATTTCGCTGAGCATGTCCTGGAGACAGTGGGGAAGTCGTTACGCCATTCGTGCAGGTCGGAACTTACCCGACAAGGAATTTCGCTACCTTAGGACCGTTATAGTTACGGCCGCCGTTTACCTGGGCTTCATTTCGCAGCTTGCACCACTCCACTTAACCTTCAGGCACCGGGCAGGCGTCAGGCCCTATACGTCGTCTTGAAGCCGACTTAGCAGAGCCCTGTGTTTTTGCTAAACAGTCGCTACCCCCTGGCCTGTGCCCCCTCAAAGTGCTTGCGCATAGTGAGGGCCTCCTTCTTCCGAAGGTACGGAGGCAATTTGCCGAGTTCCTTCAGGACACTTCTCTCAAGCGCCTTGGTATACTCTACCTGACCACCTGTGTCGGTTTCGGGTACGGTCTATACGGTGGGGCTATTTCCTGGAACCTCTTCGAAGCCCATCCAATCCAATAAGGATGAACAACTCACGAGATCCGTCACACACCACCAGGCCCACGAATATTAACGTGGTTCCCATCGACTACCCCCTTCGGGCTCGTCTTAGGGGCCGGCTCACCCTGCGCGGATTAGCCTTGCGCAGGAACCCTTGGTCTTTCGGCGAGAGGGCATCTCACCCTCTTTATCGCTACTCATGTCTGCATTCGCACTTCCGATACCTCCAGGACCCATTACCAGATCCCTTCACTGGCTTACGGAACGCTCCGCTACCGCGTGCATTGCTGCACACCCTAAGCTTCGGTGCGTGTCTTGAGCCCCGTTACATCTTCGCCGCAAAACCTCTTATTTAGACCAGTGAGCTGTTACGCTTTCTTTAAAGGATGGCTGCTTCTAAGCCAACCTCCTGGTTGTTTTGGAAGTTTCACATGCTTTCCCACTTAGACACGACTTGGGGACCTTAGCTGTAGGTCAGGGCTGTTTCCCTTTTGACGACGGACCTTAGCACCCGCCGTCTGTCTCCCGGATAGTACTCGCAGGTATTCGGAGTTTGGTTAGGTTTGGTAGATCTCGCGACCCCCTAGCCCATCCAGTGCTCTACCCCCTGCGGTATTCATCCGAGGCACTACCTAAATAGTTTTCGCGGAGAACCAGCTATTTCCCGGCTTGATTGGCCTTTCACCCCTAAACACAACTCATCCGGTAACTTTTCAACGTTAATCGGTTCGGACCTCCAGTGCGTGTTACCGCACCTTCATCCTGGTCATGCCTAGATCGCCGGGTTTCGGGTCTAATACATCAAACTTAGTCGCCCTATTCAGACTCGCTTTCGCTGCGCCTACACCTATCGGCTTAAGCTTGCTTGATACATTAAGTCACAGACCCATTATACAAAAGGTACGCAGTCAGGCCACATGAGCCCTCCTACTGCTTGTAGGCAATCCGTTTCAGGTACTGTTTCACTCCCCTCATCGGGGTGCTTTTCACCTTTCCCTCACGGTACTAGTTCACTATCGGTCGCATACGAGTATTTAGGCTTGGAGGGTGGTCCCCCCATGTTCAGACAGAATTACACGTGTTCCGCCCTACTCGAGTCCTGAAGTCTCACTTTCGCATACGGGGCTGTCACCCGCTATGGCCAGTCTTTCCAAACTGTTCTGCTAGTTGAACTCCAGGCACTGGCCTGGTCCGCGTTCGCTCGCCACTACTAACGGAATCTCGGTTGATGTCTTTTCCTCCAGCTACTGAGATGTTTCAGTTCGCCGGGTTCGCTTCACGAAAGCTATGTATTCACTTAAGTGATACCTAGCCCCATTTAGCTTGCCCCGCCCGGTAAACCGGTCGGCTCAAGTTAAACGGGATAGGTGGGTTTCCCCATTCGGAAATCTGCGGGTCAAAGGTTGCTCACACCTCACCGCAGCTTATCGCAGCGTGCCACGTCCTTCATCGCCTGTATGCGCCAAGGCATCCACGAATTGCCCTTACCTTACGCTTGAGAGTCCGCACCACCAACGACAACGCTGGGCCGACTTCCGAGGAAGCCAACCAAAACTCGGCAGAGCAGCAATGTCACAGTATCTTGGTGCGGATGATTAAAATGCTCAGCCTAATAACTTTTAGCACCGATCTGTCCGATCTGCTGAGGCGAACCCCATCATCTCGTTCAAACCGCTACCGTTACGGCATCGATTTTAAGAACCCATTCACAATGTCAAACAGGGAGCCACGCTCCCATTATCGGCGCCGTAGCGCCGAACTGGTGTCTTCATCA